>NZ_JAHTBI010000083.1 GCF_019168305.1 Pseudomonas aegrilactucae | reverse complement strand
CTTGGCAACTGCAGCTTTGGCAGCGGCGGTTTTGGCGGCTGGCTTGGCGGCGACCGGTTTGGCAGCTGGCTTGGCCGGGGCTTTGACGGCGGCAGTTTTAGCAGCCGGTTTGGCTGGCGCCTTGGCAGCGGCAGTTCTGGCGGCTGGCTTGGCGGCAGCCGATTTTGCGGCGGCAGGTTTTGCGCCAGCCTTGCGTGCCGGCGCCTTGGCGGCGGTGGCAGGTGCAGGCTTGGCCGCACGCGAGGTCAGTGCCTTGGCGGCGGCTTCTCTGACCTTGCCCACACCCTGGGCAAGCTTCAGGCTTTCCTGGGCGTCGCGCTTGAGCTGCACGATGTACAGGCGGGTTTGCGACTGGCGATCCTTGAGCGAATCGAGCAGGGTTTCCAGTTCGCCTACGGCGCTCTTGGCCTTGGCCTGGGCCTTGGCCTTGCCGGCAGCGGCTGCGTCTTGCAGCTTGAGGCGCGACTTGTGCAGTTTTTCCTGGGCCTTGCCGCGTTGTTTTTCCAACTTGGCCAACAGTTTTTCAGCATCAGCCAGTGCTTGCGAGCAGGCACTTTCCAGATGCTCGAGCAGACTGCCCGAGAGTTGTTGTAGCAGGTGTAATGGCGTACTGACTGGCTTCTTACTGGCCGACATGGCTTACCTCCTGGCTGACGAGAATGCGGCTCATACTAGACCTTCTGCTGCTACCGCCGCTAGGGCATGTTGACAGTAAGTAGGACGCCGCGTTGCATGCCTGGGCAAAGTTGTTATGGCTGCAGCTGCGCACAAGTGTAGATGCTGTTAAAAAGGCTGTCGGTATTTGCTCCATACCCCCTCACAAAACTCGTCAGGAGTACGCTGTGTCACGCTACCTGTTATTGCCCTTGCTGCTCGTCCTGCCCTGCGCTTTTGCAGACACCGGCGAGCAACCGGCCACTGCCCACGACCTGTCCTACAGCGTCGGCGCAAGCCTGGGCGAGCGCCTGCGCACCGAGATGCCCCAGTTGCAGCTCAAGGCATTGATCGAAGGCTTGCAGAGCGCCTATGAAAACAAACCGCTGGCCCTCAGCGAGGCCCGGCGCGAAGCGATCCTGAGCCAACATGAAGCCCAGGCCGAACAGGCCGCGCAGCAATCCCAGGTTGAACAGATGATGGCGATGGAAACACGCTTCATGGCCCAGGAGCGCGCGCGTGCCGGTGTGCGTGAATTGCCTGAGGGTGTGCTGGCGACCGAGCTGGTCAAGGGTAGCGGCGCATCACCCAAGGCGGGCGGCCGAGTGCAGGTGCGCTATGTCGGCACGCTGCCCGACGGCACGGTGTTCGATCAGAGCGAACAGGCGCAGTGGTTCAGCCTCAAGAGCGTGATCGCAGGTTGGCAGGTGGCCTTGCCCGAGATGGCGACAGGGTCGAAATGGCGCGTGGCGATCCCTTCTGCCCAGGCCTATGGTGCGGACGGTGCGGGCGACCTGATTGCGCCCTACACGCCACTGGTGTTCGAGATCGAACTGCTGGGGGTTGCCGACTGAGTGTCGGCAACGAGCGCCTGGTATCAGGCCTGAGCGGCTTCTTCCTGCTTGTGCGCGTTGTGCAGCACTTCGATCAGGCAGTCTTCGAGTTCGAAGCGTTCGTGCAGCAGGCTGCCCAGTTCGCTGAGCTTCTTGGCGAAGCGTTCAGGATCATTGCAGGCCCCCTTGTCGCAATGGTCATTGAACGCGGAAGCGATATCGGTGATTGCACTAATGCGCGGGCTGATCTGTTCCGCCAGTTCCAACCCACCGGTATCTCCGAACGCCTTGGCTTCAGCCACCAATTGCTCGCTGACTTCGAAGTGCCAGGCAGACACGTAGTCGATCAATACCGCACAGAAATCCTTGCTTTGATCCTTTTCGGCGAAGGCGGCCTTGGCATCGCTCAACGTGTCGAAAGCGATGACCAGCTCCTCGCGCTCCTGCAGCCAGCGGTCAATGAGCTTGTGAACCCCACCCCAGCGTTCCTGAGCGTTCTGACAACTATCTAACATGGCGATCTCTTCCCTTCTGGGTCATGCCGCTGCGCCCCGTTGCGCGAGGTTGCGCAACAAAGGGTGAAAGCAGCAGAACGGCATCGAGCAGCAGTGTTTTGGGTATGCGTGCAAGGGAGATTATTCCCGCGCGCCCTTGCCTTCAAGGTACGCACGCGACAAGTTTCATACAAGTGTTTAATCCCGCCGCCCACGGCCATCGGTCGATTGCCTGACCCCCGTCAGCAAGCGTCAGGGTTTCAATGACTTGCCCACCCACGGCGGCCCGCCCTGAAGCAATCGGGCCAGCACCAGTGCGCCAAGCACAAGGAATGCCAGCAGGCTCCATTCGGGCAGGCTCAGGTCCAGAAAGCTCCAGTTGATCGATGCACATTCGTCCGAGCCCAGCAGCAGTGCCTGCACCACCTCGCGGTAGGCGCCCTGCTCGATCAGCCCCCCCAGCGGCCGTGCGCACGGCACACTGGAGGCCGCTGGCTGGCCCTGCAGCCAGATCTGGCGCACCGCCAGCACGCCACCGGCCAGTGCCAGCAACAGGGCTGCAACGGCATAACGACGCGCCCCGCCCTGCCCCGACACACGCAGGCGGGCAACCAGGCAGACCACCGCGAACGCCCCCAGCACCGCGCGCTGGCTCTGGCACAGCGGACAGGGCACCAGGCCCTTGGCGAACTCAAGGTAGAACGCACCGCCGAGGATCAGGGCTGACGCAACAAAAGCCAGGGAGAACAGTGAGCGCAAACAGGCCAATCGCATGGCAAGTCCAGGTGCGGGAAAGACATGTAACAACGGTAGAGGAAGAACGCGCGATGTTTCAAGGCACGACGGCAGCGATAAATCCCTGAAACACAAGGGAAGTATCTACATGCCTTGGCAGATACTTCCGCAACGGCGGGAGGAAAAGTTACCCACCTGTTCAGGCAGATAAACGGCACGGGTTTGGCCTTGCGCCAGACCCGTGCCTTGGCTCACGCCCGCACGGCCTCGGGCAGTGGCAGGGCAAGCAGTCGCTCGTCGAGCAGGCCCAGACCTTCCTGGAACAACTGGTTACTACGCTCGGTATCCCCCAGGCCCGCCAGCAGGCGCGCCAGCTCGGCACAGGCCTCGGGGTTGCGTTGCAGGCGCAGGCTGCTTTCGAGGTAGTCCCGCGCCTTGCCCCACAGGCGATTCTGCAGGCACAGCCGGCCGAGGGTGAGCAACAGGCTGGGGTCATCGGCATGCTGCTTGAGCCAGCCTTCGGCGGTGTGCAGCTGGCGCGCCGGGTCGGCACCACGCACCAGGCCGTACAGTCGCGCCAGGTGGCTTTCGTAGTCACGCTTGAGGGCGGTGCGCAGGGCCTGCTCGGCTTCGCTCTCGGCACCCAGCTGGCGCAGCTGCTCGGCGTATGCCAGCACCAACTGTGGCTCCTGGCGCTGCGCTGCGGTCAGTTGCTGCCAGGCACGCTCCAGTGATTGGCGTGCAGTCTGATCGTCCTGCTCGCGGCGCGCGGCCAGGCTCAGGTTCTCGCCCCAGGCGCGGCGCTCGAGCTCGGCCAGGTCGGCGGCCGACAGCACCTTGTCCTTGCGCAGCTCGGGCAACAGGCGAATCAGCGCGCTCCAGTCGCCGCGCTGCTGATACAGGCGCTGCAACTGGCGCAGCACCTGCACATTGTGCGGGTGGCGCTCGTGCATGGCCTGCAGCGTCACCAGCGCCGCTTCGGTGTCGCCGCGGTCAACCTGCAACTGCGCGTGCGTCAGGGCAATGGCCAGCTCGGCCTGGGGCTGGCGCTCCAGCGCACGCTCCAGCAGGTTGTCGCTGTCTTCGGTGCGGCCCAGTTCGTTGGCCGCGCGGGCGGCGCCGAGGTAGTACAGCAGCGGCTGACGCTCGGCTTCTGCGGCGCGGTGCAGGTGACGCTGGGCACTGGCCCAGCGCCCTTCGGCCAGGTCCAACTGGCCCTGTTCGACGGCCAGACGCGTACGCCGGCTGCGGTTGCGCCGCGACCAGGGGTTGACCACTCCGCTGGAGGTGAACACCAGGCCCAGCGTGAAGCGCACCAGCAGTACCAGCACCAGCACGGCCACCAGCAGCCCCAGGGTGGCCCACAGGCTCGACTCGTAGCGGAAGCTGTCATAGGCGATCAATACGTAACCGCTGTGCCGGGCCACGGCGATACCCAGCAGGGTAGCGGCGACGATCGCCAGCACCACCCACAGGTAGGCACGTTTCATGGGCTGCTCTCCTGACGGCCCTGGGCCGCCGGTTGCCGGGTGAGGGCTTCTTCAGCCGGCAGGTGGCGCCGCTCAAGGTAAGCCTGTACCGCACTGAGGCTCTGGGCCAGGTCAGGGGTCACCACCGACACCGGTTCACCCGCCACGGCATTGAGCTGCTCGAGCATCGACTTGCTCTGCTCGTTGTCGTGGTTGAAGTTGGCCAGCAACACGCTGCGCGCTTCATCCAGCGCTTGCGCATAGACGTTCGGCTCGCCGTTGAGCGCCGCCCACTGGGCCTGCTCCAGGGTCAGGCTCAGGGCCAGGCGCACCTGGTTCAGGGCCTGGCCGGCCAGCAGCGGCTTGACGTTCTTGTCGGCATTGAAATCGATGCGGAAGTAGCGCGAAATCTGCGCCCACCATTGCGACCATCGACTGGCGCCATCGCCCTCGGCGCTCAGGCCGAACAGCGACTCGCCGCTGCTTTCGAATTCGGGTGCCATGGCCGTGAGCTGCACCACCTGCTCGCGCAGCGCCGCCAGTTTGAGGAACAACCCGGTGCGGTCCGGCTGCTTGACGCTGCTCAGGGTGGCCAGGCTGCGCGCCAGCTGTTCGCGGGCAGCGAACGAGGCCGGGTCGCTCTGCTCACGCAGGATCTGGTCAGCGCCTTCTACCAGCGCCTTGGCGCTGGTGATGTCCTGCAGGGCCGACAGGCGCAGACTGGCAAGACGCAGCAGATGCTCGGCCTCGGCCAGGCGCCAGTCCTTGCGGCTGGCACCCAGTACGGTTTCGAGGCGCTGGCTCAGGCGCTGCTGGTCGCCCTGCAACTGCGCCACCAGGCGCCGGCGGTCCTCCAGTTCGGAGGCCGGCGGCAAGTCGGCCAGGCGCGACGACAACTGCTGCTCGCCTTGCTGCAAGGCCTGCGCCTGGGTATTGAGCGCCTGCAACTGATCGCGCTGCTGCTGGGTCGCCCCTTGCAGGTGGCGCACCTGCCACACACCCCAGCCACCGATCGCGACGCCAGCGGCGCCCAGCAGCAGGGCAAACAGTGCCAGACCAGTGCCGGCCCGCTTGACGGGGGCGGCGGGTGTTTGCGCGGGCGTCTCGCACGCCGGCTGCAGATCATCTTTGGGCAAGGCAGTTTCGCTCACGTATCCATCCTTTGCATTGAGGCACGTCGCCAATCAGCTTAGCGCCTTAAGAGGCGGGCGCAGGGGTTTCCTGCAACGCCGCCAGCAAAGCCGCGGCACTGGCGCCACGGCAATCCACTACGTTCTGTGCACCGCAGGCACGCGCCTGCTCGGCCACCCGCGGGCTGGGCACGAACAGCGCCAGCCGGGCCAACCGCGGCCACTCGGCCCCGGCCAGCTGACGCAGGTGTTCAAAACCCTGCCCACTGCTGACCACCAGGCCGTTCAGGCGTTCCACGTCGATGCGCTGCACCAGCGTGTGCGCCGGGTAGTCCGGCAGGCGCCGACGGTACAGGGGCAGATAATCGACACTAGCACCCCATGCGGTCAATCGCTCGGCCAACAACTCGCGACCGTCTTCGCCACGCAGGATCAGCACCCGCGCCCCCGGCGGCGCGATGGCAGCCTGCAGGCGCTGCAACTGCAGCAAGGCTTCGCTGTCATCGCCCTGGGGCGGGAAGTGCACCTCGCGGCCATGGGCCTGGAGGATCGCCGCCGTCGCCGCCCCCACCGTGAACCACGGCAGCGCCGGCGCCTGCGGCCAATGCGCGTCGAGCAATGCAAGGCCCAGGCGGGCGGCGGGCTTGCTGACCACGATCAGCGCGCAATAGTGCGACAGCTCACGCATGATCGCGTGCTGCTCGGCGCTGGCCGGCAGCGCTTCGATCTCCAGCAGCGGCAGGCTGCTGCCGAACAGTCCGGCCTCGGCCAGGGTAGCGGCAAGCGCCGCGCCTTCCTCGGCCGGCCGGGTCAGCAGCAGGCGCCAGCGGTTCACGGGTGACCGGCCTCGCCGTACACCGCCTTGAGGATCTCTTCGGCGCCTTGCTGCAGCAGCGCTTCGGCGACGCGAACACCGAGCGCCTCGGCGTCCTGGCGCGGGGCACGGGCCTGGGCGTTCAACAGACGCCCACCGGCCGGCTCGCCGACCAGGCCGCGCAACCACAGTTGCTCGCCTTCAAGCACGGCGTAGCAGGCGATGGGGACCTGGCAACCGCCATTGAGGTGTTTGTTCAGGGCCCGCTCGGCCGTGACCCGGTCGGCCGTGTCGGCGTGATGCAGCGGCGCAAGCAGCGCATGGATCGCATGGTCGGCGCTGCGACACTCGATGCCTACCGCGCCCTGGCCACCGGCCGGCAGGCTGTCATCGACGCTGATGCTGTCGGTGATGCGGTCTTCGAAACCCAGGCGGATGAGGCCGGCTGCCGCGAGAATGATCGCGTCGTATTCGCCGGCGTCGAGCTTGGCCAGACGGGTATTGACGTTGCCGCGCAGAAAGCGGATTTCGAGGTCGGGCCGACGGGTCAGCAACTGCGCCTGGCGACGCAGGCTGGAGGTGCCGACAATGCTGCCGGCCGGCAGCGCATCGAGGCTGGCATAGGTGTTGGACACGAAGGCATCGCGCGGGTCTTCGCGCTCGCAGATGCAGAACAGGCCCAGGCCTTCGGGGAAGTCCATCGGCACGTCTTTCATCGAGTGCACGGCGATGTCGGCGTCCTGCTCCAGCAGCGCGGTTTCCAGCTCCTTGACGAACAGGCCCTTGCCGCCGATCTTCGACAGCGGCGAATCGAGCAGCTTGTCGCCGCGGCTGACCATCGGCACCAGGGTCACGATCAGGCCGGGATGGGCCTGTTCCAGGCGGGCTTTGACATATTCGGCCTGCCACAGGGCAAGGGCACTTTTGCGCGTGGCAATGCGGATTTCACGAGAGGACATGGATCGATCCGTACGAGATAGATGCGGCGGATGATAACAGCTCAACCCGCGCCGCTAGCAGATCCATGTCAGCAAGGCAGGCCTTCCCTGGCAAATAGCCGTTGCTGCCTTGTCCTAAAGTTGCTGCATCATCTTGCGCACGCCGGCCACGTGGCGGCGGCTGACGATCAGGGCATCGCCATTGAGGCCCTTGAGGAACAGCTGGAAATGCCCCAGGGGGGTGCGCTGCAGGCGCTCGATGCGGTCACGGGCCACCAGCGCATTGCGGTGGATGCGCACGAAGCGCTCGCCGAACTCGTCTTCCAGTGCCTTGAGCGGCTCGTCCAGCAGCACCTCGCCACCTTCATGGCGCAAGGTCACGTACTTGTGATCGGCAATGAAATACACCACCTGGTCGATGGGGATCAGCTCGATGCCCTTGCGCGTACGCGCACTGATATGGCTGCGCGGCCCGTTACCGCTTTCGGCGCCGGGGCGTGTCAGCGCCGCCAGCTGCACCCGGTTCGGCCGCTCGGCCTTGCGCAACGCGTCACGCAGTGCATCGGGCTGCACCGGTTTGAGCAGGTGGCCCAGGGTGCTGTCCTGGAAGGCCTGCACGGTAAATTCGTCATCACCGGTACAGAACACCACGGCCGGCGGCGCTTCGCGCTCGCACAAGCGGGCAGCTACCTGCAGGCCGTCCATGCCCGGCATGCGAATGTCGAGCAGGACCACCTCGGGCTTGAGGCTGTCGATCAATGCCAGGGCCTCTTCGCCATTGGTGGCGCTGGGCTCCAGCACGGTATAACCCTCCAGCTCGCCGAGCATTCGGCTCAGGCGCTCCCGGGCTTGGGGTTCGTCATCAACGATCAGGACATTCATATAGCGCTGGATTCCTGCGTGAGTCTCGCACAAGGAAAGCGTAGACAGGTGAGGTGACGACCGTCACGGCGATCCACGCTCAGACTCGCACGATGGCTAAAGATTCACTGGGAGGGCAAAACCTGCCGATCCTCTGTCCAACTGTAGACGGTTGCCGGCACGCTGCCGTTCAATCGATAAATATCCTTGCCCATCGCGCTCGTGCTACCCCGGCACGCGGCATAAACCCACCGCTGCGCCGACCGCCGAGCCCCGTGTGGGCCGGCAACCCTGTTATCATCAGCCGCACTTTTTCCCGTTCACGCCTTCAACGAGTGAATCCATGAGCACCGACAAGACCAACCAGTCCTGGGGCGGCCGCTTCAGTGAGCCCGTCGACGCCTTCGTCGCCCGCTTCACCGCCTCCGTCACCTTCGACCAGCGCCTGTACCGCCACGACATCATGGGTTCGATCGCCCACGCCACGATGCTGGCCAAGGTCGGCGTACTTACCGATGCCGAGCGCGACAGCATCATCGACGGCCTGACCACCATCCAGGGTGAAATCGAGGCCGGCAACTTCGACTGGCGCATCGACCTCGAAGATGTGCACATGAACATCGAGGCACGTCTTACCGACCGCATCGGCATCACCGGTAAAAAGCTGCACACCGGTCGTAGCCGCAACGACCAGGTGGCCACCGACATCCGCCTCTGGCTGCGTGACGAAATCGACCTGATCCTGGCCGAGATCACCCGCCTGCAACAGGGCTTGCTGGCCCAGGCCGAGCGTGAAGCCGAAACCATCATGCCTGGCTTCACCCACCTGCAGACCGCGCAGCCGGTGACCTTCGGGCATCACCTGCTGGCCTGGTTCGAAATGCTCAGCCGCGACTACGAGCGCCTGGTCGACTGCCGCAAGCGCACCAATCGCATGCCCCTGGGCAGCGCCGCACTGGCAGGCACCACCTACCCGATCGACCGCGAGCTGACCTGCTCGCTGCTGGGCTTCGAAGCCGTGGCCGGCAACTCGCTGGACGGCGTGTCCGACCGCGACTTCGCCATCGAATTCTGCGCCGCGGCAAGTGTTGCGATGATGCACCTGTCGCGCTTCTCCGAAGAGCTGGTGCTGTGGACCAGCGCGCAGTTCCAGTTCATCGACCTGCCCGACCGCTTCTGCACCGGCAGCTCGATCATGCCGCAAAAGAAGAACCCGGACGTGCCGGAGCTGGTGCGCGGCAAGACCGGCCGTGTGTTCGGCGCCCTCACCGGCCTGCTGACCCTGATGAAAGGCCAGCCACTGGCCTACAACAAGGACAACCAGGAAGACAAGGAGCCGCTGTTCGACGCCGCCGACACCCTGCGCGATTCGCTGCGTGCCTTTGCCGACATGATCCCGGCGATCAAGCCCAAGCACGCGATCATGCGCGAAGCCGCGCTGCGCGGGTTCTCCACCGCCACCGACCTGGCCGACTACCTGGTACGCCGCGGCCTGCCGTTCCGTGACTGCCACGAAATCGTCGGGCATGCGGTGAAGTATGGTGTGGACAGCGGCAAGGACCTGGCCGAGATGAGCCTGGAGGAGCTGCGCCAGTTCAGCGACCAGATCGAACAGGACGTGTTTGCCGTACTCACCCTGGAAGGCTCGGTGAATGCGCGCAACCACATCGGCGGCACCGCACCGGCCCAGGTGCGTGCGGCCGTGGCCCGCGGCCAGGCCTTGCTGGCCAGCCGCTAAGGTCTGCGTCCGGCCCGTCATCCGCACGGGCCGGGCACTGCCTGCTCAGCGCTTGCCGCTGCGCACCCTCTCCAGGAAGGCCGGCATCAGGGCTTCCTTGTCTGCCAGAATCTTCTGCACGTTCGGGTTGCCCTTGAACTGCTCCAGCAGCGCCTTGGCCTGCGGGAAGTCTTCGAGCAGGTCCAGTTCGTGCACCTTCTTGCCCACTGCCCAGGCGAGGTCCACGCTGAAGCAGAAGAACAGGTCCGCCATGCTCAGGCTGTCACCCGCCACATAGGGGCTGAACACGCCGTTGCGCTTGAGGGTTGCGATGCCGGCGATCAGCTCGTCGCGGGCCTTGGCCTTGATCGCGTCGGGTACGTGCATGCCAAAGAACGACTGCGGGTAGCACGCACGCGCCGGCAGCTCGATGTACAGCTCGATTTCCTTGGCCAGCTCACGCACCTTGGCCTGGGCGAACGGGTCGTTGGGCAGCAGCGCCTTGCCGGGCTGGGTCTGCTCGATGTAATCGATGATCAGGTTGGTTTCGCTAAGGAAGCCGTGCTCGGTCTGCAGCACCGGCACCTTGCCGCGCGGGCTGAGCGTGAGCGCTTCGGGGGTCTGGCCGCCAAAGAAGAGCACCTCTTCGAAGGGCAGGCCTTTCTCCAGCAACGCCAGTTTGACCATGTTGTAGTAGTTGCTGACTGCAAAACCATGAAGCTTGAGCATGTAACTGCCTCCAGGCCGAAAGGGGTTGGCCGGGCATTTATAGACGCAAGCGCGGGCACTGACCAGCATCATGCTACGTGTCGATAGCGCGGCATTGATGCTTGCCCCATGGCAAACTGGAGGCCCATTCCAAGGAGAGCGCCCATGAGCGAGCCCACCGACATCGACAATGATGAAGAAGAATTCGCCGAATCGACGCTGACCCAGGCCATCGAGAACCAGATCGAAAGCGACAACCCGCCGGCAGCCAAGGCCACCTTCAACAAGCTGACCCTGGTAGGCTACGAGCGCGAGGACATCCTCAATCTCATGGCCCACGTGCTGGCCTGCGAAATCGATGCGATGCTCGAAGACGACCGTGCCTTCGACACCGAGTGGTACGAGACGGCCCTGCGCGCGCTGCCTGAATTGCCCCCCGAAAAGAACTGAGACAACAACCATCGAGCGTGGCTACACTGCAATTCCATGTACCCCTGCGGGGTGCTGCCGTCCAATTCAGGAAAGTCCGGAGTACCTATGTCGTTGACCCCCGAGCTGATTGCCGAACTGGAAATACTTGCGCTGTTCAACCTGGACAGTACACAGGAGGGCCTCAAGGTCCACGCCACCGCAGCACCCCAGGCGATTGCCGCCGCCAGGCGTCTGTTTGCCAAACACCTGATCACGCTGGAAGACGGCGGCTATCTGACCCCACTGGGGCGTGATGCAGCGCAGAACGTGCAGCAGTTGCTGATCATCCTGAACACGGTGGCCGAGGCGGCCTGACCCCTTCTTTGCCCCATTTGCTGGCAAGCCAGCCCCCACAGGGTGTTGTGAGCGCTGCAACCCCCTGTGGGAGCTGGCTTGCCGGCGAATCGACGCACCGCAGCACTTGAACGGTGCGTTGAAGAAATGGCGCCAAAAATCAAATAGGCCTTAATCCCTCGCCCCGCAGCGGCTAAACTCGCCAGTGTCCCCGACGGCCAGTCAGAGCCCGCAATGAACCACCCCCACGAAATTCGACCCGACCTCGACCAAGGCATCGACCGCAAGGTGCTCAGCCAGCTGCGCAAGCGCTTTCTGGCGATCAACCAGGGTCGGTTGGCGCGGGCCATGGACGGGTTGTCGAGCCGCCAGCAACAGGTGCTCAACCTGCTGGCGCTGTTCTTTCACGTCAATCATCCCCTGCTGCCCGGCTATGTCTCGGGCACCACCCCGGCAGGCATCTCGCGCTACGAGCCGGACGACGACGCCCTGGCCGAAGCCCTGCGCCTGACCCGTTCGTTCAGCTACCGCAAGCGCCACGGTGAACCACCACGCCCGCTGCTGGGGCTGTACCTGATGGGCAGCCTGGGCACCCTGGCCCAGGCCGATGAAAGCGACATGGACGTGTGGCTGTGCCACGCACCGGGCCTGAGCGACAGCGAACTGGCCGAGCTGCGCAAGAAGTGCCTGCTACTGGAAGTCTGGGCCGCGTCCCAGGGCGCCGAGCTGCACCTGTTCCTGATCGAACCCGAGCGCTTTGTCACGGGCGAACGCAACGCCACCCTCAGTTCCGACGACTGCGGCACCACCCAGCACTACCTGCTGCTGGACGAGTTCTACCGCACCGCCCTGTGGCTGGCCGGACGCACACCGCTGTGGTGGCTGGTGCCGGTGTACGAGGAAGGCACCTACGCCCACTACACCGAAACGCTGCTGTCCAAGCGCTTCATCCGCGCCGACGAAAACCTCGACCTGGGCCACCTGGCGCATATCCCACCCGGCGAGTTCGTCGGCGCCGGGCTGTGGCAACTGTTCAAGGGCATCGAGTCGCCCTACAAATCCTTGCTCAAGCTGCTGCTGACCGAGGTTTACGCCAGCGAACACCCCAACGTCCAGTGCCTGAGCCTGCAATTCAAGCAAGCCGTGTTCGCCAACCGCCTCGACCTCGACGAACTCGACCCGTACATGATGGTGTACCGGCGCATCGAGCAGTACCTGCAGCACCGCGGCGAAACCCAGCGCCTGGAACTGGTACGGCGCAGCCTGTACCTGAAGGTGAACAAGAAGATCAGCCTGCTGGCGCGCCAGCGCAGCAGCGGCTGGCAACGCGACCTGCTTGAGCGCCTGACCCGCGAATGGGGCTGGGACGAACGCCAGCTGATGCTGCTCGACAGCCGCAGCCAGTGGAAAGTGCGCCAGGTCGAAGCCGAGCGGCGCATCCTGGTGGCCGAGCTGAACCACAGCTACCGCTTCCTCGGCCAGTTCGCACGCAACCCGCAGGCCGCCAGCCGCCTCGACCAGCGCGATCTCAACGTGCTTGGCCGGCGCCTGTACGCGGCGTTCGAGCGGCGCGCCGGCAAGGTCGAATTCATCAACCCGGGCATTGCCCCGGACATCGCCGAAGACACCGTCACCCTGGTGCAGTCACCCAACCGCCAGGAGCCTGGGCAGCATTACTGGAGCCTGTACAGCGGCAACCTCACTGCCCACGAATGGGAGCAGTTCGTGCCGTTCAAGCGCTGCCGCGAACTGCTCGAGCTACTGGCCTGGGCACACCGCAACGGGGTGATCGACAGCAGCACCCGGGTAGCCCTGAACCCGGGTAGCAGCGACCTGAGCGAATTCGAGCTGTTCAACCTGCTGGGCAGCCTGCAACAGAGCGTGGCCCTGCCGTTTGCCGAGGTCAGCGAGGCGCGCCTGCTGCAGCCGAGTGTGGCGGACCAGATCCTGCTGCTGGTGAATGTGGGCATCGACCCCTTGCGCCATCACCGCGACCTGAACATCCTGATGACCACCGAGCGCACCGACTCGCTCAGCTACGCCGGGGTACGCGAGAACCTGGTACTGACCCTGGACCAGGTCACCCTCAACAGCTGGAACGAAGTGCAGGTACACCGCTACGACGGCGAACACGCCCTGATGCGCAGCCTGCGCGACTACCTCAATGCCCTGGACCGCAAGGGCCACACGCCCACCCTGAGCGTGCGCTGCTTCTGCCACAACCGTGCGCAGGCCATCGCGCAGCGGGTCGAAGCGCTGTTTGCCAGCGCACAGGGGTTGCTGGCCGAGGGGCTGGGGCATCGCTACCTGATACAGGTGCAGGAACACACCCACGTGCTGGAGCTGCACAAGGGCGCGGTCAACCTGGTCAGCCTGGACAGCCAGACAGCCCTGTTCGCCTACCTGAGCGAGGAACGTGCCGCGTACAGCCCGCTGCACCTGGACGCCAACGTGCTGGAAGACCACGACCTGGCGCTGGTGCTGCCCGAGGGCCAGCCGCAGTGCCTGCAGCTGTTCTACCGGCTGCAGGACAGCTGGGCCGACGTGTACATCCTGGATGAGTTCAATGCGCTGTGGCAGCAGCGCCTGCCGTATCACGACGACAGCAGCCTGCTGTTGCCGCTGCAGCGCTTCCTGCAGTCGGTGGTGTTCCGCCACAACGCGCGCCTGCCGTTCGAGGGCCTGCAGGCGCAGGGTGCGCTGGACATCTGCTATTACCAGCTGCTGCCCGCAGGCAGCGGCAAGGCGCGCCAGGTCGAAGCGCGGCAGGTGCCGGCGATCACGCTCGACAGCCCAGGCTACGAGGTGCAGGCGATCATCCAGGCCGGTGTCGACGACGCCCTGCAGGTGACCCTGTACTGCAACCAGAAGGAGTTTTCCGAGCTCGAGCATGGCGACCAGCTTTATGCCGTGGTCGCCCGCGAGATCATCGGCCAGCGCCGCGACGCTCAGCGCTACCGGTGCTACATCACCGACCTGGACCTCTCCGACCTGTTGGCCGAGGGCCAGGGTTCGAGCATCCTGTACCTGCGCTACAAGCAGGAACTGGAACAGGTGCTGAACCAGGCGTTGGCGTCGGCCTGATCAGAGGTCGAAGTCGCCTGCCGCTTCCGGCTGGTACTCGACTTCGAGCAGCTTGAGCTTGAGCGTCTTGCCGCCTGGCACGGGCCAGTCGATCTGTTCGCCCACCGACAGGCCGAGCAAGGCGCTGCCGATCGGTGCCAGGATCGATACCGTGCCTTCGGCACCGGCATCCTTGGGGTAAACCAGGGTCAGGTGATAGTCCTTGCCGCTGACTTCATCGCGGCAATGCACGCGCGAGTTCATGGTCACGACACCGGCCGGAACCTCCTCGTGACCGACCACCTGTTCGGCGCGGTCAAGCTCGTCCTGCAGGGCGAGCACACCCGGTGAGTCCTGCGTCTTTTCATCGAGGCTGTCGATCAGACGCTCGAGACGCTGTACGTCCAATCGGGTGAGGATAAGGGAAGGCTTGGTGCTCATGATCCAGTCAGACTCCTTGTTCGTGGGCAAATGTGCTGGGCGCTATAAAGCAAAACCCCGCCCAAGGGCGGGGTTTTCAGATTTTTCGGCCAGGCCGATCACCCTCGACACTACCACAGCACAGTAAATACACAAGGGGCTGACGGCCGCTGCCTAGCCCGCGGCCTGGCGCCGCACCTGGGCCTGGGCACAGATCTCGCGGCGGCGCTGGTCATCGGCCGCACGCCACTGGCGAATGTCTTCAACATGCCGAAAACAGCCCAGGCAGACCTTGGCTTCATCAAGCCGGCACAGGCTGATGCACGGTGATGGCACGGCCGGGCTGACATTGCTGTACAGCGGCTTGGCCGGTTTTGGCGCAGTGCTCATCTCAGATCTCGTCGAAATCGAGTTTTTCCCCGGCGCGCTCCCAGACGATGCGTTCGAGCATCTCGCCGAGCAACTCGTCGGTCTTTTCACAGGTCCATTTGCTGCTGGCCTCATCGTAGTCGAAGTGGAAGCCACCGGACTTGTCGGCCAGCCACAGCTGACGCAGCGGCTCCTGACGACTGAAGATCAACTGGCTGCCGTTCTCGAACTTGATGGTCAGTACGCCCGCCGAGTTCTCCATGTCCAGGTCCAGGTCAGTCTCGTCGAACAGGTCTTCCAGAGCCTGTTGGGTCGCATCGACCAGGTCGTGAAAACGCGCTTCGGTCAAACTCATTGCAAGAACCTCGAAAAATGTCTGCACACACGCAAGCCGGGCAAGATACGAGCGCAGCGCCGCGAATGCAAAGGTTAACGCCCGCAGCCGATAGCGTGCACCGGCGCCCGCCCGACGGCTGGACGGCTACATAGGCAAGCTGCCGGGCGCTCGGTATACTCGGGCGCAATACTGCTTAAATTCAAAGGATTTCGCCATGAAGCGCCTGATTTCCTCCCTCGCGGCGCTAGTCGCGATTGCCTGCCTTGTTTCCGCTTGCGGTCAGAAAGGCCCACTGTACCTGCCTGAAGACGGCAAAGACGGCAAAAAGTCGCAATCGCACCAGCACTGATTAAGGGATCCCCATGGACGCTTTCAACTACCGCGACGGCGAGCTGTTCGCGGAAGGCGTGGCGCTGTCGGCGATCGCCGAACGCTTTGGCACGCCGACCTACGTGTACTCGCGGGCGCACATCCAAGCCCAGTACCGTAGCTACGCCGACGCCCTGCAGGGTATTTCACACCTGGTGTGCTTCGCCGTAAAAGCCAACTCCAACCTGGGCGTGCTGAACGTGCTGGCACGCCTGGGCGCAGGCTTCGACATCGTCTCGGGCGGTGAGCTGGAGCGTGTGCTGGCAGCAGGCGGGCGTGCCGACCGCGTGGTGTTCTCCGGCGTAGGCAAGACCCGCGACGACATGCGCCGTGCGCTGGAAGTGGGCGTGCACTGCTTCAACGTCGAGTCCACCGACGAGCTGGAGCGCCTGCAGGTGGTGGCCGCCGAAATGGGCGTACGCGCGCCGATCTCGCTGCGCGTCAACCCGGACGTCGACGCCGGCACCCACCCGTACATCTCCACCGGCCTCAAAGAGAACAAGTTCGGTATCGCCATTGCCGATGCCGAAGAAGTCTACGTGCGCGCCGCACAGCTGCCGAACCTGGAAATCGTCGGGGTCGACTGCCACATCGGCTCGCAACTGACCACGCTGGAACCCTTCCTCGATGCCCTCGATCGCCTGCTGGGGCTGATCGATCGACTCGGCGAGTGCGGCATCTACCTGCGCCACCTGGACCTGGGTGGCGGTGTGGGCGTGCGCTACCGCGACGAACAGCCGCCGCTGGCCGGTGAGTACATCAAGGCCATCCGCGAGCGCCTGGGTGACCGCGACCTGGCCCTGGTGTTCGAACCGGGCCGCTACATCGTGGCCAATGCCGGCGTGCTACTGACCCGTGTGGAGTACCTCAAGCACACCGAGCACAAGGACTTCGCCATCGTCGACGCGGCGATGAACGACCTGATCCGCCCGGCGCTGTACCAGGCCTGGATGGACGTCACCGCCGTGCAGCCACGTGAAGGCGAGCCACGCAGCTATGACGTGGTCGGCCCGATCTGCGAGACCGGCGACTTCCTGGCCAAGGAACGTGCGTTGAACCTGGCCGAAGGCGATCTGCTGGCGGTGCATTCCGCCGGTGCCTACGGCTTCGTCATGAGCTCGAACTACAACACCCGTGGTCGTTGCGCCGAAGTACTGGTGGATGCCGACCAGGCCTTCGAAGTGCGCCGTCGCGAGACCGTGGCCGAGCTGTTTGCTGGCGAAAGCCTGCTGCCGGAGTGACCCCATGCTGCTGCGTTTTACCAAGATGCACGGCCTGGGCAACGACTTCATGGTCCTTGACCTGGTCAGCCAGCACGCGCACATCCTGCCCAAGCACGCCAAGCAATGGGGCGACCGGCACACCGGCATCGGTTTCGACCAGTTGCTGATCGTCGAGGCGCCGAGCAATCCGGAAGTGGACTTTCGCTACCGGATCTTCAACGCCGACGGTTCCGAGGTGGAGCAGTGCGGCAACGGCGCGCGCTGCTTTGCGCGCTTCGTGCTGGACAAGCGCCTGACCGCGAAAAAGCGCATCCGCGTCGAGACCAAGAGCGGCATCATCGAGCTGGATATCCGCAGCGACGGGCAGATCAGCGTCGACATGGGGCCACCGCGCCTGGTGCCGGCCGAGATCCCGTTCGAGGCCCCGGCTCAGGCGCTGAGCTACCCGCTGGAGGTGGACGGCCGCACCGTGCAGCTCGCCGCCGTGTCCATGGGCAACCCGCATGCGGTGTTGCGCGTGGACGACATCAACAATGCCCCGGTGCACGCCCTCGGCGCGCAGATCGAACATCACCCGCGCTTCCCGCAGCGGGTCAATGTGGGCTTCATCCAGGTCATCGACCGCCACCGTGCGCAACTGCGCGTGTGGGAACGCGGCGCCGGGGAAACCCAGGCCTGCGGTACGGGCGCCTGTGCTGCTGCCGTCGCCGCGATCAGCCAGGGCTGGATGGATTCGCCGCTGCTCATCGACCTGCCCGGCGGACGCCTGTCCATCGAGTGGGGCGGCCCGGGCAAGCCGGTACTGATGACAGGCCCGGCCGTACGCGTGTATGAAGGACAGGTTCGCCTATGAGTGAGTACCAGCCATGACCGATCAGCCCCAGACGCCCGACGCAGAGACCAGCGCCCTTCCCGCCCCGGACTCGCCGCCCCGCGTCGGGGCGGCGGACGTGGCGGCCTACCTGCGCGCCAACCCGGCATTCTTCGCCGACCAGGACGAGCTGCTGCTGGCCCTGCACATCCCCCACCAGCGTGGCGACAGCGTGTCGCTGGTGGAGCGCCAGCTGACGCTGCTGCGCGAACGCAACATCGAGATGCGCCACCGCCTCTCGCACCTGATGGACGTGGCCCGCGACAACGACCGCCTGTTCGAGAAAACCCGCCGCCTGATCCTCGACCTGCTCGGCGCCGACAGCCTGGAAGCGGTGGTCATGGCCGTCGAAGACAGCCTGCGCCAGGAATTCAAGGTACCTTTCGTCAGCCTCATCCTGTTCGGTGACAGCGCCGCGCCCGTGGGCCGCTGGGTCAACCCGACCGAGGCGCAACAGGCCATCGGCGGCCTGCTGTGTGCGGGCAAGACGGTCAGCGGCAACCTGCGCGACCACGAGCTGGACTTCCTGTTCGGCGAAGCCCAGCGCAAGGAGGTCGGCTCCAGCGCCGTGGCGGCCCTCGACTACCAGGGCCTGCATGGCGTACTCGCCATCGCCAGCCACGACCCGCAGCATTACAAGAGCACGGTCGGCACCCTGTTTCTGAGCTACATCGCCGAAGTGCTGGGCCGCGTCGTGCCGCGCTTTACCCAGACCCTGCGCCCGGTGCGCTGATGGAGCGCCAGCTGGACGCCTTCATCGCGCACCTGCGCAATGAGCGCCAGGTGTCCGAACACACCCAGCTGGCCTACCGGCGCGACCTGGCCAACGTGCTGGCCTACTGCGCCAAGGCCGGTATCGGCAGCTGGAGCGCCTTGCAGATCCAGCACCTGCGCCAGTTCGTCGCGCGCCAGCACCATGCCGGGCAGTCCTCGCGCAGCCTGGCGCGCATGCTCTCGGCGGTGCGCGGCCTGTACCGCTACCTGAACCGCGAAGGCCTGTGCGACCACGACCCGGCCAACGGCCTGGCGGCGCCCAAGGGCGAGCGCCGGCTGCCCAAGACCCTGGACACCGACCGTGCCCTGCAACTGCTCGAAGGCGCGGTAGATGACGATTTTCTCGCCCGGCGCGACCAGGCCATGCTCGAGCTGTTCTATTCCTCGGGCCTGCGCCTGTCGGAGCTGACCAGCCTGAACCTTGACCAGCTCGACCTGTCGGCAGGCCTGGTGCAGGTGCACGGCAAGGGCAGCAAGACCCGCGTGCTGCCGGTGGGGCGCAAGGCGCGTGAAGCCCTTGAACAGTGGCTGGCGCTGCGCGGCATCAGCGCGCCGCAGGACGGTGCAGTGTTCGTCAGCCAGCAAGGCCGGCGCCTGGGCCCGCGTGCGATCCAACTGCGCGTGCAGGCAGCCGGCGCGCGCGAGCTGGGGCAGAACCTGCACCCGCACATGCTGCGACACTCTTTCGCCAGCCACCTGCTGGAGTCGTCCCAGGACCTGCGTGCCGTGCAGGAGATGCTCGGGCATGCCGACATCGCCACCACGCAGATCTACACTCACCTGGACTTCCAGCACCTGGCGGCCGTCTACGACAGCGCCCATCCCAGGGCCAAACGCAGCAAGGACAGTGACTCATGAGCATCCAGCTGATCACCTTCGATCTGGACGATACGTTGTGGGATACCGCCCCGGTGATCGTCAGTGCCGAGGCCGTGCTGCGTGACTGGCTGGCGGCCAATGCGCCAGACCTGGGCGCGGTGCCGGTCGAGCACCTGTACGCCATCCGCGAGCGCCTGGTACAGGCCGAGCCCGGCCTGCGGCACTGCATCAGTGCGCTGCGGCGCAAGGTGCTGTTCCATGCCCTGAGCGATGTCGGCTACAGCGCAGCCAAGGCCCACACACTGGCCAACGAAGGCTTTGAAGTGTTCCTGCATGCGCGGCACCAGATCGACATCTTCCCCGAGGTGCAGCCGGTGCTGGAGATCCTGCGCTGCCACTACACGCTGGGCGTGGTCACCAACGGCAACGCCGATGTGCGGCGCCTGGGGCTGGCCGACTACTTCACGTTTGCCTTGTGCGCCGAAGACCTGGGTATCGGCAAGCCCGCCCCGCAGCCGTTCCTTGAGGCCTTGCGCCAGGGCCAGGTCGAAGCCGGCAATGCCGTGCATATCGGTGATCACCCGGGTGACGACATCGCCGGCGCCCAGCAGGCGGGCCTGCGTGCGATCTGGTTCAACCCGCAGGGCAAGGCGTGGGCGGGCGAAAAGCGCCCGGATGCAGAAATACAGCGCTTGTCGCAGTTGCCTGAGCTGCTGCACAGCTGGCGCTAGACCGCGGCGCGGCCTTCGCTGGCAAGCCAGCTCCCACAGAATGTGTGAGCACTGCAAAACCCTGTGGGAGCTGGCTTGCCAGCGAAGGCGCCCGTACAGACAACCCATGACCGACACCCACAAAAAAGCCCGCAGCGACGGCGGGCTCTTTTGATCACGGCGCCACTCAGATAGGGCGGCTACCGTATTTGTTGTCCGGCTTCTTGGGCGGATCGGCGACCACGTTGGCCTCCACTTCCTGCACCTTGCCACCGCGCGACAGGAACTCTTCCATCGCCCGGGCGAGCGCATCGCGCTCCTTCTGCTTGGCTTCCATGCTGGGCATGTCGTCAACCGACACCGCCGCCTTGGATTTGCCCTTGGCTACCGGCGCGGGACTGTCGTCACCGCTGTCGTCGGCAACATCGTCAGCAGCCGCTTCAAGGCCTTCATCGGCTTCGTCATCATCGCCTACTTCGAGGTCGTCGTTTTCCAGATCATCGTCGCTCATGTTCTACCTCATGACTTGCGAAAAGCAGATTAGTTATAGACCAGCAGCGCCGCCTATGGCCACTGCCGGAACAATCCAGGGCCACGGGTGACCCGTGACCGGCAGCGCCCGCCAGAACGCCTGGCGAGCACCGTGCGGGCCCTTGCCGGGCCCGACTGAAAATAAAGAGCGGCTGGCACGGCATCACCAGCTGACTCCGCCGTGCACGGCCCGTTCAATGACAAGCCTAGCAAAGGGTATCGAAGTGTGCGGACAGCGCATCAGCACCCTACGGCGCGCATTCTAGCGTGCTGTGGGAAAAAGCAAAGTGCCTAAACATCCTTGCGGGCTGTAAGTTTTATGCTTATCTGTGCTGCCAGCGCCAAGGCACCGGAAAAGTGCCCGAAGAAACCGTTTGCGCCTGACCGAATGGACAAAATCCGGGCAAAAAAATGCCCGGCGTACCGGGCACCTTTTTTTCGAGGGTGTTACAGGTTGTAGCCACGCTCGTTGTGTTGAGCCAGGTCCAGACCGACCGACTCTTCCTCTTCGTTGACCCGCAGGCCCATCACCAGGTCCAGCACCTTGAGGATCACGTAGGTGACGATCGCGGTGTAGATCACGGTGAAGCCCACGCCCTTGGCCTGGATCCAGACCTGAGCACCGATGTCTTCGACGGTGCCGAAGCCACCCAGTGCAGGGGCGGCGAACACGCCGGTGAGGATGGCGCCGACGATACCGCCGATACCGTGTACACCGAACGCGTCCAGCGAGTCGTCATAGCCCATCTTGCGCTTGAGGCTGGTGGCGCAGAAGAAGCAGATCACACCCGACGCCAGGCCTATCACCAGGGCGCCCATCGGGCCCACGGTACCGGCGGCCGGGGTAATGGCCACCAGGCCGGCAACCACGCCCGAGGCGATGCCCAGTGCGCTTGGCTTACCGTGGGTGATCCATTCGGCGAACATCCAGCCCAGGGCGGCGGCAGCGGTGGCGATCTGGGTCACCAGCATGGCCATGCCGGCGGTGCCGTTGGCGGCGGCGGCAGAACCTGCGTTGAAGCCGAACCAGCCGATCCACAGCATGGCCGCGCCCATCAGGGTGTAACCCAGGTTGTGCGGGGCCATCGGGGTGGTCGGGAAGCCTTTGCGCTTGCCCAGCACCAGGCACGCTACCAGGCCTGCGATACCGGCGTTGATGTGCACCACGGTGCCGCCAGCGAAGTCCAGCACGCCCCAGTCCCACATCAGGCCACCGGCGCCGGCCCAGACCATGTGGGCGATCGGTGCGTAGACCAGGGTGAACCATACGGCCATGAAGATCAGCATCGCGGAGAACTTCATGCGCTCGGCGAAGGCACCGACGATCAGGGCCGGGGTAATGATGGCGAAGGTCATCTGGAAGGTGATGAACACCGCTTCAGGGAACAGTGCCGTCAGGCTGTCGGGGGTGACGCCGGCCAGGAAGGCCTTGGAGAAACCGCCGACGAAGGAATTGAAGTTGACCACGCCCTCTTCCATACCGGTGGTATCGAACGCCAGGCTGTAGCCGTAGACCATCCACAGAATGCTGATCAGGCCGGTGATGGCGAAGCACTGCATCATCACCGAAAGCACGTTCTTGGAACGCACCATGCCGCCGTAGAACAGTGCCAGGCCCGGGATGGTCATGAACAGCACCAACGCGGTGGCAGTGAGCATCCAGGCGGTGTCGCCGGAGTTGAGTACGGGGGCAGCCGCCTCCTCTGCCATGGCCAGGCCAGGCATTACGAGGGACAAAAGGGCTCCTAGCCCTGCGAACTGACGCAGAGTCATATTGTTATCTCCTGGGGCGTTGGGTTTGGGGCGGCGTTACTTAAATCGCGTCGGTATCGGTTTCGCCGGTACGGATGCGGATGGCCTGTTCCAGATTGACCACGAAGATCTTGCCGTCACCGATCTTGCCGGTGTTGGCCGCCTTGGTGATCGCCTCGATGACCCGGTCCAGGTCCTTGTCGTCGATGGCGACATCGATCTTCACCTTGGGCAGGAAATCGACTACGTATTCAGCGCCGCGATACAGCTCGGTGTGGCCTTTCTGCCGTCCGAAGCCTTTGACTTCCGTGACGGTAATGCCCTGCACGCCGATTTCGGACAGCGACTCGCGCACGTCGTCCAACTTGAATGGCTTGATGATGGCAGTGACTAGCTTCATGAAACTCTCTCCCGAATTGGTGGACTTGCCCCAGGAAAACAAACCCGTCTCAAGTCTAAGCGCAGCGCCTGGCTTTGTAACGCGTCGATGGCCTTTATCCCGAAGGCCCGACACCAGTGCATGGGTCACTTGGGTCTAAGCAGAAAGCTTGCCATGTCTGCGAAAGTCACCAATTACAATGGCTTGCGTGCAAAGTCGGTGATTGGCCAGTCGCCAGCACGGCAAACACGCACAGAAACGGTGCACAGCCAAACCGGTCGATGCGCGAAAAGCGTGCGGGGTTGGGGTCGTGAGGGTGCGTGGTACACTGGCGGCCTCCTTGGATTTACTGGACGGACCAACATGCTCGCGCCCAAAGCCTTTCTCGATGCCCTGAGCGACCAGGCCTCGCGCCTGTTCAGCGGTGACACCGCGCAACCGCGCAGCGAACTGGAGAGCCAGTTCAAGGCACTGTTGCAGAGTGGTTTCAGCAAGCTGGAACTGGTCAGCCGCGAAGAGTTCGACAGCCAGATGGTGGTGTTGGCACGTACCCGTGCGCGGCTGGAGGCGCTGGAAGCCAAGGTCGAGGTGATGGAAGCGCGGCTGAACCCGGTGGCTGCCGAGTAACACCGCCGCGCGGTCTTGCCGGCAAGCGCTTCCTTTCGATGCCAGAAATTCAGCCCCGTTGCGGAGCATTTCAGGCAGAGTTCGCTTGCCGGGTACGGGAAAGGACTATTTCTGATGGAGCGCGCCTACATCTACATGCAACTGCCTGACAACGACGAGGTGGTGAGCCTGGGTGTGCTGATGGTCGACCAAGGTAGGGCGAATCACCGGCAAACAGCGCCATGAGCGTAGGGCCAGAAGGTCGAAAGACAACTCGCCGAGACTGACCTTGCCATCGCTGCCATCGGCGCCTTCCGTCTGCGAGGGTGAACCGCACGCGATCATCGCGTTTTCTCATACCGCACATCCCCCTCCTCCAACTGCGCCACGACCTCCCAGCCTTGCTGACGGTAGAAACCATTGGCGCGCACGCTGTCGCGACCATCGGTTTCCAGCCAGATACGGGAATGCCGGGCGAAAAGCGCAGCTTCGGCCTCGACCATCAGGCATCGCGCGAGCCCTTGCCCTTCAAAAGCAGGTTTGACGAACAACGCAAACACACACGCGTCATCCAGATCGACCATGGCGAACGCCACGGGCGTGTCATCGACCTCGGCAACCCACGCGCATGGGGCAGCACCGATCGCATCGGCAAGGCTTGCCGGCGTGATGCCCAGCGCCAGCATCTGTTCGCGGGAAAGGTGGTTCTGGACGACGCTGGTGCGGATCTCGAAAAGCGCTTCGATGTCAGCGGGGGTGGCGGGACGTATGAGCGAATGCATGGCGGACTCCTGTCGGCGGTGCTGTTGCAGGCGCCGGCGAAGGGCTGCGCCGCAGCCCGGAACAGCCGCCCCTACCCGGACCTGAACGAAGTGCAAGGCCAGGTGGCCGCCAAGCGCGCGCTGCTGGTGGCCGCGGCGGGCGCCCACAACCTGTTTACGTTGTAAAACAATACACCTGCAAAAGGCTCCCGCCTCGGACGCGAGCAGGTCGGGACGTTAGCGATCTCCTTTTTCTATCCCGGGCGCCACATTTGCAGCGCGCCGTTCGGCGCATGCGCTAAACCCCAATGAAACCGGGGCTTTGGCGTGCCTCCCCATTTTCAGTTGTGCGCCAAGAAAAATATAATTAGTCAAATTTGACAAATAAAGCCCAATTTTCCCGATTAATTAGTCATATCTGACTGTTAACAGAACAGATAATTTTTCCGGCGCGCGCCAATCGACTATAATAGTCAGAACTGACTAATAAAGCTGTTTTTCCGCTCATAACAGGCCTGATTTGACTTTTAGTGGAAAAATAAAGGAGGACTGCAATGTCGTTCATGCATCTGCTCAGCTCTCCCGCAGAGATCGCTCGTGATGTGGGAAAAAATGCAAAAAAGCTACGGCTATCAAAAAACCTCACGAGGAAGACCTTGGCAGAGCTTTCAGGGGTGTCTGAGTCGTCGATCCAGCGGTTCGAGACGGCAGGCTCTATTACCCTTGAATCGATGATTTTGCTGGCCACCGCGCTCGATGAGCTGACGCCTGTAACGGCTCTGTTCAAGCCCTCACAGCCAAATTCCCTCACAGAACTGAAAAACTCTAAGCGTAAACGGGGTACTAAATGAATCCGCGCCAGGCTTATCCGAAGCTGAAGCATTTCGAATCCCTCGAGGTCACCAAAAGCGGTGTGAAAGTTGGTGATCTGTACAGGGAAGAAGGGAGTGGGATCTTTTTCACATACGACCCGGGATGGCTCGCTACAGGCTTCAACCTGTCGCCATTTACGATGAAGTTTGACGACAAACCTCAGCTTGCCCGAGCTCCTGAGCTTTTCGATGGGTTGCATGGCCCATTTGCAGACTCTCTCCCTGACGGTTGGGGGATGCTGCTTATGGACAGATTCCTTAATTCCACATTCGGTGACGGGACTGCTTACACAGTTACTGCCTTGGATCGGCTCGCGTATATGAGCGACAGAGCCATGGGTGCATTTGAGTACCATCCAAGAGCCGAAAGAGAGAAATTGCGGGGTACAGTCAACCTTGCGGAGCTCTTTGAGGCCTCCGTGGAAGTCCTATCAGGGGAAACCTCGACGGTGCTTACCAAGCTACGGCTTGCTGGGGGGTCACCTGGTGGTGCCCGTCCTAAAGCGATTGTTGCCATGTCTCCTGATGGAAGTCATGCGACGTCCGCTTTTGGGCAAATTCCGCCTGGATACGATCACTGGATCGTCAAATTTAGAGCACCAGGCGAGCCTGTTGAAACTGGTGCGATTGAGTATGCGTACTACCTGATGGCCAGGGATGCAGGTGTCGAAATGGCTGATTCGAGTATCCTGAACATGACCATGTCCGATGGTAGTCGTGAGGGCTTCTTTGCTACGAAGCGCTTTGATAGAGAAGGCGATAAGAAGCTACATATGATCACTGTCTCTGCGCTCATGTACGCGCCGTACACAGCTCCATCTTTGGACTACAGCGGGCTACTCAAGCTCACAAGCATGCTGACTCGTAGTGCCACAGAAGTCGAAAAAATGGCTAGGGTAATGATCTTCAATGCCCTGTTTCACAACTATGACGATCACACCAAAAACTTCGCCTTCATCGGTCGTGATCCAGAAAGGCCTGGCGAGGAAGCTAAGTGGACGCTTGCGCCCGCATACGACCTGACGTTCTCTGAAGCCAGGGGTGAGCACACCACGGCATACGGCGGTCGAGGAAAAGCCACCAGGCAGTTGATTCAGGAACTATGCGCTGACTACAAATACCTCAAGCCGCACGACTGTATCGAGCAAACGCTAGCAGCATTTGCGAAATGGGATGAAGTCTTCAGGGACGTGAGGATTCCCCTGAAAGCAGGCGCCGGTTACAAAACCGTGCTGGAAAAAGATCATACCTACTTCAACCTGATCAGGCCCACCCGCCGATAACGCGAGTGCTTGGGCTACTGGCTTATGAGCACCCAGCTGGTAGTAGGGCCATATGACTGCGAGCAGTCACCAAGGAATTGGAAGATCAGTGCAGCCCACCGCCCCACTACCCACTAGAGTGTTGACCATGAGGTCATGCCTCGTGGAATGTTGACTTCTGGCTATCCGACGGAAAACTGGTCGCCGCTTCGGCTCATCGAGGTCGACTGTTTCTGTACGAACGGGTAGTGGGAAACTGAGACGCTATCAAACCGCCACTGAGGTGTCGAACTTACACATCGTCCTACAACGTCAATAGCCCTCCCTTCTTTGTCGAGCTCATCTAGACATTTCAATGTTTAGCAAAAAGCCGACTCAATATCAGCCCTCCGTACCCTGCCGCGCTCCACTATCCTTGCCCCTGCCGCAGGACGCGGCGTCGTCTCGATCATGGAGTGTGCATGTCCCTCGCCCTTGTCCACAGCCGCGCCCAGGTCGGCGTGCTGGCCCCTGCGGTCACCATCGAAGCGCACCTGGCCAACGGCCTGCCCAACCTGACCCTGGTAGGCCTGCCCGAAGCCACGGTGAAGGAAAGCAAGGACCGCGTACGCAGCGCCATCCTCAATTCAGGCCTGGAATTCCCTGCCCGGCGCATCACCCTGAACCTCGCCCCCGCCGACCTGCCCAAGGACGGCGGGCGCTTCGACCTGGCCATCGCACTGGGCATCCTGGCCGCCAACGGGCAGATGCCGATCGCCTCGCTGCACCCGATCGAGTGCCTGGGCGAGCTGGCGCTGTCCGGCGCACTGCGCTGCGTGCAAGGTGTGCTGCCTGCCGCGCTGGCCGCCCGCGAGGCCGGACGCGCACTGGTGGTGCCCAGGGAGAATGCGGAAGAGGCCTGCATGGCCTCAGGGCTGGTGGTGTATGCGGTGGAGCATCTGCTGGAACTGGTCGCGCACCTGAATGGCCAGCAACGGATCGAACCCTACAAAGCCAACGGTCTGACCCTGCACAGCCGCCCCTACCCGGACCTGAACGAAGTGCAAGGCCAGGTGGCCGCCAAGCGCGCGCTGCTGGTGGCCGCGGCGGGCGCCCACAACCTGTTGTTCAGCGGCCCACCCGGCACCGGCAAGACCCTGCTCGCCAGCCGCCTGCCCGGCCTGCTGCCACCACTGAACGAGCGCGAGGCGCTGGAGGTGGCGGCGATCCAGTCGGTGGCCAGCCCGCTACCGCTCGACAGTTGGCCGCAGCGCCCGTTTCGCCACCCGCACCATTCCGCCTCCGGCGCCGCACTGGTGGGTGGCGGCAGTCGTCCGCAACCCGGTGAGATCACGCTGGCGCACCACGGCGTGCTGTTTCTCGATGAACTGCCAGAGTTCGAAAGGCGGGTACTCGAAGTGCTGCGCGAGCCCCTGGAATCAGGCGAGATCGTGATCGCGAGGGCCAAGGACAAGATCCGCTTCCCGGCACGCTTCCAGTTGGTGGCGGCGATGAACCCGTGCCCCTGCGGCTACCATGGCGACCCCACCGGCCGCTGCCGCTGCAGCAGTGACCAGATCCAGCGCTATCGCAACAAGCTGTCCGGCCCATTGCTGGATCGCATCGACCTGCACCTGACCGTCGCCCGCGAAGCCACGGCGCTCTCGCACAGCACCGACAACGGTCCGTGCAGTGCCCACATCGCCGAGCGGGTGGCTGGCGCACGCGAGTTGCAGCAACAACGCCAGGGCTGCGCCAATGCCTTCCTCGACCTGCCTGGCCTGCGCCTGCATTGCCCGTTGTCCACCGCCGACCAGGCGTGGCTGGAAACCGCCTGCGAACGCCTGACCTTGTCCTTGCGCGCGGCACACCGCCTGCTCAAGGTGGCACGTACGCTGGCCGATCTGGAGCAGGCCGAACACATAAACCGCACACACGTGGCCGAGGCGCTGCAGTACCGGCCAGGTCCCTAGAGCCTGTACTGGCGCAACGCCGAACGCTGCCTCATCATGCGCCCTCCTTTTTTCACGCTGCCCCCGTCGCAGCTCATGGAGCCCGAGCGATGCCCCACGAAGGCAGCCTTCTGCAAACCGCCGTCATCTTCCTGCTGGCCGCCGTCATTGCCGTGCCCCTGGCCAAGCGCCTGCAACTGGGCGCCGTGATCGGCTACCTGCTGGCGGGCGTGGCTATCGGCCCGCAAGCCCTGGGCCTGATACGCGACACCGAAAGCGTTGCGCACATTTCCGAGCTGGGCGTGGTGTTGCTGCTGTTCATCATCGGCCTGGAGCTTTCCCCGCGCCGCCTGTGGCTGATGCGCAAATCGGTATTCGGCGTGGGCCTGGCGCAGGTGCTGCTCACCGGCGCCGTGATCGGCGCCATCGCCCTGTTCGGCTTCGGCCAGTCCATGCCCGCTGCCGTGGTGGTTGGCCTGGGGCTGGCGCTATCGTCCACCGCCCTTGGCCTGCAGAGCCTGGCCGAGAGCAAGCAGCTCAACGCTCCCCATGGCCGCCTGGCCTTCGCCATCCTGTTGTTCCAGGACATCGCCGCCATCCCGCTGATCGCGCTGGTACCGCTGCTGGCTGCCAGTGGCCCGGACACCAGCCACGGCGACAGCCTGGAGCATGGCCTGAAGGTGTTCGCCAGCATCGCGGTGGTCATCATTGGCGGCCGTTACCTGCTGCGCCCGGTGTTTCGCATCGTCGCGCGTACCGGCCTGCCGGAAGTCTCCACCGCCACCGCACTGCTGGTGGTGATCGGCACCGCCTGGCTGATGGAGCAAGCCGGGATTTCCATGGCGCTGGGCGCGTTTCTGGCCGGCCTGCTGCTGGCTGACTCCGAGTACCGTCATGAACTGGAGTCGCAGATCGAGCCGTTCAAGGGCCTGCTGCTCGGGCTGTTCTTCATGAGTGTCGGCATGGGCGCCAACCTGGGCATGCTGCTGGAGCGCCCCGGCCTGTTGCTGGGCCTGACCCTGTTGCTGGTGGCGGTCAAGCTGCCGCTGTTGATGCTGGTCGGCCGCCTGGGAGGGTTGAACGCGGGCAACGCGCTGCGCCTGGGCGTGGTGCTGGCGGCCGGTGGCGAGTTCGCCTTCGTGGTGTTCAAGCTGGGCAAGGACCAGGGCCTGTTCGACGCCTACACCTACGACCTGCTGCTGATGGCGATCACCCTGTCGATGGCCCTCACGCCGCTGTTGCTGCTGGCCTGCGCGCGCCTGCTCAAGCGCCCGCAGGTATCGCGCGAGGTGCCGGAGCAGTACAAGCAGATCCAGGCCGATGCGCCGCGCGTGGTGATCGTCGGCATGGGCCGCATGGGCCAGATCGTTGCGCGTATCCTGCGTGCGCAGAAGATCCCGTTCATTGCCCTGGATACCTCGGTGGACGCCATCGAGCTGACCCGCACCTTCGAGCTGGCGCCCGTGTTCTACGGCGACCCGCTGCGCGCCGAAGTGCTGCAGGCAGCCAAAGTGGGCGAAGCCGAGTACGTCGTGATCACCACCGATGACCCCGACATCACCACCCGCACGGCCGAACGGGTCAAGCGTCTGTACCCGCACCTCAAAGTGCTCGCCCGCGCGCGTAACCGCCAGCATGTGCACAAGCTGACCGATGTGGGCGCGGTGCCGATCCGCGAGACGTTCTACTCAAGCCTGGAGATGACCCGTCGCGCCCTGGTGGGGCTGGGGCTTTCCGAAGAGCAGGCAGCAGACCGTATCCAGCGCTTCACCGAGCATGACGAGCAGGTACTGGAAACCCAGGGACTGGTACGCGATGACCGCGCCAAAGTGATGCAGAATGCCAAGGAAGCACGGGTGGAGCTGGAGCGGCTGTTCGCGTCGGATACCAACTGAGCGGCCCGCGCGAAAAAAGGCCGGCACCCTCGCAGGGATGCCGGCCTTTGCCACTCAGGCGGTGTGATTACTTGCCAGCCGTCAGCGCGTTGTAGCTGGTCATCAGGTTGCGGTAGTCGGGGATGTGGTTGGAGCACAGCGCCGCCAGGCCTTCGACATCGTTGCGCCAGTCGCGGTGCAGCTCGCAGGCCACGCCGAACCAGGTCATCAGTTGCGCACCGGCACGGCTCATGCGGTCATGGGCGGCGTCACGGGTCATCTC
>NZ_JAHTBI010000082.1 GCF_019168305.1 Pseudomonas aegrilactucae | reverse complement strand
TACCCGTGGGAGCTGGCTTGCCAGCGAAGGGCGCAACACCGTACTGGCAGATTTACTCCGGCCACCGCCACGCCGGCTCATCCAGAGGCCCTTGCCCCACCACCCGTGTCTGCCCCAGCACTTTCTCCAGCACGATGCAGTTGCTCTGCGCATCGCGCTCCAGCGCCGCAATCAGGCGCGAGGCATGCGACACCACCCACACCTGGCAGCCCCGCGAAGCACGCACGATCAACCGCGCCAGCGCCGGCAGCAGGTCCGGGTGCAGGCTGGTCTCCGGCTCGTTGAGTACCATCATGCTCGGCGGCCTGGGCGTCAGCAGCGCCGCCACCAGCAACAGGTAGCGCAAGGTCCCGTCCGACAACTCCGCCGCCGACAGCGGGCGCAGCAGCCCCTCCTGATGGAACAGCAGGCCGAACTGGCCGCCGACCGTCGCATCGATCGCAAGGCGCGCGCCAGGGAACGCATCGCTGATGGTCGCCTGCAACGCGTCGGGGTCGCCCACTTCGATGATGGTCTGCAACGCCGCCGCGAGGTCCCGTCCATCATGGTGCAACACCGGTGTGCGTGTGCCCAGTTGCGGCCGGCGCGCGGGTGCCTGGCTGTCTGTGCGCAAATGATCGTAGAAACGCCAGCCCCGAATCTGCTCGCGCAACACCAGTACCTCCGGCGAACTGCTCAGGTTGCCCACCTGGTCGAACAGGCTGTCGGCCCCCGCAGTATGCTGGGCCACCACCGCCCATTCACGCCCCTCGCGCACCTTCACCATCGGCCCCTTGCGCTGCACCAGCAGGCTGGCCGGCCGGCAGAGCGCCCCGGCCCAGATCCCCTCGCGCTTCACTTCAGGGTCCAGGGCGAACATCGACAGTGTCGGTTCGGGAATGCCCAGGCTGATCGCGTAGCCGTAGTCCTCGCAGCCAAAGCCCAGGCGCAGGCGCTTGGTTTCATTGCGACGGGTGCCCTCGATGGCGACCTCGCCACGGTGCATGCGCCGGCTGATGGTCTCGGGGCCGGCCCAGAACGTCGAGTCCAGCCCGCCCTCGGCCGCCAGCGCATTGATAACCCCGCCGTGCGCGGTTTCGGCCAGCAAGCGCAGGGCCTTGTACAGGTTGGATTTGCCGCTGCCGTTAGGCCCTGTGATCACGTTCAGGCGACCCAGCGACAGCACCAGGTGGTTGATCGAGCGGTAGTTGGCGATGGCCAGGGTGGTCAGCATCGGGGTGTCCTGGGGCAGGCGGCAATGCGCCACAGTATTACCTAAACCACCGCGATCAAGAATTGCCCCCGGGACAAGCGGCAGGCGGAACCCTGATCTACGCTAACAGTCGCATCTACCAACCGGTCCGACCCACGCAAGGAGCCCGCATGACGGTGTCGCCCCACAACCTGATCGTCTGCCTTGGGCTCGCACTCCTGCTCGGCGGCTGTGGCGAGAAGAAAGCCGCTGCGCCCGAGCTGCCCCGAGTGGCCGTGCAACAGGTCGAGCCGGGTGATTTTGCCGCAGCGGTCACCCTCACCGGTGATGTGCAGGCCCGCGTGCAGACCGACCTGTCGTTTCGTGTGGGCGGCAAGATCATCCAGCGCAGCGTGGACGTGGGCGATCATGTCAGCGCCAACCAGGTGCTGGCGCGGCTGGACCCCAAGGACCTGCAGACCAACGTCGACTCGGCCAAGGCCGAAGTGTTCGCCGAACAGGCGCGCGTCACCCAGACCGCTGCCGCCTTCGTGCGCCAGCAGAAGCTCTTGCCCAAGGGCTACACCAGCCAGAGCGAATACGATTCGGCCCAGGCCGCGTTACGCAGCAGCCAGAGTGCGCTCAAGGCCGCCCAGGCACAGTTGGCCAACGCCCGCGAGCAACTGAGCTATACCGCCTTGATTGCCGAGGCCCCCGGTGTGATCACCGCGCGCCAGGCCGAGGTCGGCCAGGTGGTGCAGGCCACCGTGCCGATCTTCACCCTGGCCCGCGACGGCGAGCGTGACGCGGTGTTCAACGTGTACGAGTCGCTGCTGATGGCGCCACCGAGCAAGCAGGCCATTACCGTCAGCCTGCTCGACGACCCCAAGGTGCAGGCCCAGGGCCAGGTGCGTGAGATCACCCCTACGGTGTCGGCGCAAAGCGGCACGGTGCAGGTCAAGGTGGCGCTGAGCAATGTGCCGCCGGCCATGCAGCTGGGGTCGGTGGTGAGTGCCACGGCCAACGCCCAGGGCACCCCCAGCGTCGAGCTGCCCTGGTCGGCGCTGACCAAGGATGTGCACGACCCGGCCGTGTGGCTGGTGGGCGCGGACAACAAGGTCAACCTGCACAAGGTCAAGGTGGTGCGCTACCTCACCGGCAAGGTGGTGGTGGGCGAAGGGCTCAAGGGCGGGGAGCGCGTGGTGATCGCCGGTGGCCAGTTGCTGCACCCGGACATGCAGGTGGAAGTGGCCGACATCGCCGACATCGGGGTATCGCAATGAAGAACCTCATGCTGGTACTCGGCTGTGTGGTGCTGGTGGCCTGCGGTGACAAGCAACAGCGGGTCGAGCCGGTGCGCCCGGTGCTGTCGCAGGTGGTGCAGGCGCAGAGCCAGGAGAGCCTGGGGCGCTTTGCCGGGTCGATCCAGGCGCGCTTCGAAAGCACCCTGGGCTTTCGTGTGGGCGGGCGTATCGCCCGGCGCTGGGTGGACGTGGGCGCCGCGGTGAAACCCGGCGACACCCTGGCCACCCTCGACCCCACCGACCAGCAGAACCAACTGCGCGCCGCCGAAGGCGACCTGGCCAAGGTGCAGGCGCAATGGATCAATGCCCAGGCCAACGCGCGTCGCCAGCAGCAACTGTTCGACCGCGGCGTGGGCGCCCAGGCGCAACTGGACATTGCCCAGACCGACCTGAAAACCACCGGTGCCTCGCTCGAACAGGCAAAGGCGGCGCTCAGCCAGGCCCGCGACCAGCTTGGCTACAGCCGCTTGCAGGCCGACCACCCGGCCGTGGTCACGGCCTGGCAGGCCGAGGCCGGGCAGGTGGTCACGGCCGGGCAGGGCGTGGTGACCCTGGCCCGCCCGGATATCAAGGAAGCGGTGATCGACCTGCCCGCAGGCCTGGCCGAACAGCTGTCGGGCGAGGTCAGGTTCGTGGTCGCCGCGCAGCTCGACCCCAGCATCAGCACCACCGCCGCGTTGCGCGAAATCGAACCCCAGGCCGACGCGGCCACACGCACCCGGCGTGCACGCCTGACGTTGGCCGATACCCCCGAGGCGTTCCGCCTGGGCACGGCGATCAGCGTCACCCTCAGCTCGGCGATCAAGCCGCACAGCGAACTGCCGCTGACGGCCCTGCAGGAGGTCGACGGCCAGAGCCGCGTATGGATCGTCGATCCGCAGCAACTGACGGTGTCATCGCGCGAAGTGAACGTCCTGCAGCGCCTGGCTGACACGGTGGTGCTCAGCGCCGGGGTCGAGGCGGGCGAGCGTGTGGTGACGGCAGGGGTGAACAGCCTCAAGCCTGGCCAGAAGGTAAAAATCGATGAGGAAAGCCCGCGATGAAAGGAAGCTTCAACCTGTCGGAATGGGCCCTCAAGCACCAATCCTTCGTCTGGTACCTGATGTTCGTCGGCTTGCTCATGGGGGTATTTTCCTACTTCAACCTGGGGCGTGAAGAAGACCCGTCGTTCACCATCAAGACCATGGTCATCCAGACCCGCTGGCCGGGTGCGACCCAGGACGAAACGCTGCTGCAGGTGACCGACCGGATCGAGAAGAAGCTCGAGGAGCTGGACTCGCTCGACTACGTGAAAAGCTACACCCGGCCCGGCGAGTCGACGGTGTTCGTCAACCTGCTCGACACCACCAAGGCGGGCGACATTCCGCAGATCTGGTACCAGGTACGCAAGAAGATCCAGGACATTCGCGGCGAGTTTCCGCAGGGTATCCAGGGCCCCGGTTTCAACGACGAGTTCGGCGACGTGTTCGGCTCGGTGTACGCCTTTACCGCCGACGGCATCTCCATGCGCCAGTTGCGCGACTATGTCGAACAGGTGCGTGCCGAGATCCGCGAGGTGCCCGGCCTGGGCAAGGTCGAGATGATCGGCCAGCAGGACGAGGTGCTGTACCTGAACTTCTCCACGCGCAAGCTGGCGGCGCTGGGTATCGACCAGCGTCAGGTGGTGCAGGCGCTGCAGGCACAGAACGCGGTGACCCCGGCCGGGGTGATCGAGGCCGGCCCCGAGCGCATCTCGGTGCGCACCAGCGGCCAGTTCGCGTCGGAAAAAGACCTGCAGCAGGTCAACCTGCGGCTCGAGGACCGTTTCTATCGGCTGGCCGACATCGCCGAGATCAGCCGCGGCTACGCCGACCCGCCCACGCCGATGTTCCGCTATGACGGCAAGCCGGCGATCGGGCTTGCGATCGGCATGAAGAAGGGCGGCAACATCCAGGCCTTCGGCAAGAACCTGCACGACAAGATGGATGCCGTCACCGCCGACCTGCCGGTGGGCGTGGGCGTGCACACGGTGTCGGACCAGGCGGTGGTGGTCGAGGAAGCGGTGGGCGGCTTTACCAGCGCGCTGTTCGAGGCGGTGGTGATCGTGCTGGTGGTGAGCTTCATCAGCCTTGGCGTGCGCGCGGGGCTGGTGGTGGCATGCTCGATCCCGCTGGTGCTGGCCATGGTGTTCGTGTTCATGGAGTACAGCGGCATCACCATGCAGCGGATTTCCCTGGGTGCGCTGATCATCGCGCTGGGCTTGCTGGTGGATGACGCGATGATCACCGTCGAGGTGATGGTCACGCGGCTGGAGATGGGCGAGAGCAAGGAGCAGGCGGCCACGTTTGCCTATACCTCCACGGCGTTCCCGATGCTCACCGGTACCCTGGTGACGGTGGCGGGCTTCGTGCCGATCGGCCTGAACGCGAGCTCGGCGGGCGAGTACACCTTTACCCTGTTTGCGGTGATCGCCGTGGCGTTGCTGGTGTCGTGGGTGGTGGCGGTGCTGTTCGCGCCGGTGCTGGGCGTGCACCTGCTCAATGCCAAGGTCAAGTCGCACGACGCCGAACCCGGGCGCATCGGCCGCGGTTTCAACCATGGGCTGCTGTGGTGCATGCGCAACCGCTGGCTGACCATCATCGGCACGGTGGTGCTGTTCGTGCTGGCGGTGTTCTGCATGCGTTTCGTGCAGAACCAGTTCTTCCCCTCGTCTGACCGCCCGGAGATCCTGGTGGACCTGAACCTGCCGCAGAACGCCTCGATCGACGAGACGCGCAAGGCGGTCGACAAGCTGGAGGCGTCCCTCAAGGACGACCCCGACATCGTGCGCTGGAGCACCTACATCGGCCAGGGCGCGATTCGTTTCTACCTGCCGCTGGACCAGCAACTGGAGAACCCGTACTACGCGCAACTGGTGATCGTGAGCAAGGGCCTGGAATCGCGCGAGGCGCTGATGGCGCGGCTCAAGGAGCGTTTGCGCAAGGACTTCGTCGGCATTGGCAGCTACGTGCAGTCGCTGGAGATGGGCCCGCCGGTGGGGCGCCCGATCCAGTACCGGGTCAGTGGCAAGGACATCGACCAGGTGCGCAGGCACGCCATCGAACTGGCGGCGCTGCTGGATCGCAACTCGCACATCGGCGAGATCATCTACGACTGGAACGAGCCGGGCAAGGTGCTGCGCATCGACATTGCTCAGGACAAGGCGCGTCAGCTGGGCCTGTCGTCCGAGGACGTGGCCAACCTGATGAATGGCATTGTCAGCGGCTCGCCACTGACCCAGGTGAACGACAGCATCTACCTGATCGATGTGGTGGGGCGTGCGGTGGACAGCGAGCGTGGGTCGCCGCAGACCTTGCAGAACCTGCAGATCGTCACGCCCAACGGCACCTCGATCCCGTTGCTGGCGTTTGCCACGGTGCGCTACGAGCTGGAGCAACCGCTGGTGTGGCGGCGCGATCGCAAGCCGACCATCACGGTGAAGGCGGCGGTGCGTGACGAGATCCAGCCGACCGACCTGGTGGTGCAGCTCAAGCCGCAGATCGAGGAGTTTGCGCGCAGCTTGCCGGTGGGTTACGAGGTGGCCACGGGCGGTACGGTGGAGGAGAGCAGCAAGGCGCAGGGCCCGATTGCCAAGGTGGTGCCGCTGATGCTGTTCCTGATGGCGACGTTCCTCATGATCCAGCTGCACAGCGTGCAGAAGCTGTTTCTGGTGGTCAGCGTGGCGCCGCTGGGGTTGATCGGTGTGGTGCTGGCGCTGGTGCCGACGGGTACGCCGATGGGTTTCGTGGCGATACTGGGGATCCTGGCGTTGGCCGGGATCATCATCCGCAACTCGGTGATATTGGTGACGCAGATCGATGCGTACATCGAGCAGGGGTATGCGCCGTGGGATGCGGTGGTGGAGGCCACGAACCATCGTCGGCGGCCGATTCTGCTGACGGCGGCGGCGGCGAGCCTGGGCATGATCCCGATTGCGCGGGAAGTGTTCTGGGGGCCGATGGCGTACGCCATGATCGGCGGCATCATTGTGGCCACTTTGCTGACCTTGCTGTTTTTGCCGGCGTTGTATGTGGCCTGGTACAAGATCAGGGAGCCGCAGCGCGAGTGATGGCCCTTTCGCTGGCAAGCCAGCTCCCACAGGTACTCCACTGCTCTTGAGAACAGTGGGGTACCTGTGGGAGCTGGCTTGCCAGCGAATGGCCGTTACACGATCTAGAGCCAGATGGCATCCCAGTGAGGATAATCACCGACCTTCTGCACAAGCCCGGCCCGCAAAGGGTTGGCAACGATGTAGCGGGCCACCGCACGGATATCCTCTTCACGACGTAGCGCCCTGTCATGGAAACCCTGCTGCCACAATCGACCTTGGCGATTGCTTGTCAGGTTCACCCTGCAGGTACTGCGAGACTTCAGCCGTCGCATCAAGGTCTTCAACGTGACCTGACGGAGTTCGATCAGCCAATGAAAGTGATCTGGCATCACCACCCAGGCGAGCGAGCGAGCAGCGTCCTCGCGTTCGGCTTGTCGGAACTGCTCTATGAGCAGCCGAGCCAACCACAAGTCCTGGAAAACCGGGCTGCGATTCTCGACAACGCTGGTGAGCATGTACAGCCTGCCGGGCTCTGAAAATCGGCCACGGCGCAGCAGATAGGAGCTTGATCGATCCATGTCAGTCATCCTTGATGATGGAAATTTCAAGGTAGCTGCGTAGGCTGCGGATCGCGGTCTGACATTGACTCTTGATGTGTCTGTAAAAAGCTTCGCTGGCAAGCCAGCTCCCACAGGGTTAGGCGGCGCTGCACAAAACCCTGTGGGAGCTGGCTTGCCAGCGAAGCAGACGCCGCGGTCTACCGCTTGTTCAACCCCCGCGCCAACCGATCCCCGCCCAGCTGTATCAACGCCACCAGCACCACCAGCATGACGATCACTGTCAGCATGATCTGGCTGTCGAACCGCTGGTAGCCATAACGGTACGCAATATCCCCCAACCCCCCCGCACCAATCGCCCCGGCCATCGCCGACGAGTTGATCATGGTCACCAGGGTAATGGTGAACCCGCCCACGATACCCGGCAGCGCCTCGGGCAACAGTACGTGCCAGACAATATGCCAGCGCCTGCAACCCATCGCCTGCGCAGCTTCGATCAGGCCATGGTCCACCTCACGCAAGCTCACCTCGGCAATGCGCGCAAAGAACGGCGTGGCCGCGATCGTCAACGGCACCACCGCCGCCCACACGCCATAGGTGGTGCCCACGATCCACCGCGTGAACGGGATCAGCGCCACCATCAGAATCAAGAACGGAATCGAACGGAACACATTGACGAACACCCCCAGCGCCCGGTTGACCATCGGCGCTTCGAAGATCCCGCCCTTGCCACTGGTCACCAGAACCACCGCCAGCGGTATCCCCGCCAGCAACGCAATCAGCGACGACACACCCACCATCAGCACGGTGTCGAGCACCCCCTGCACCAATCGATCAAACCACATAACCCAGCACCTCCACCTGCGCCGCCCACTGGCGGGCACGTTCAATCACCTGCGCATGCCCATGCGGCGAGTTGGCCACCGACACCACCAGTTGCCCCAGCGCACGCTCCTGAATCGGTTCGATACCACCCTGCAACAGGCTCACCTGGCCACCCAGCAAGCCAAACAGCGACGACAGCTCCGGTGCCTCGCGGTCCCGACCGCTCACGCGCAAGCGCAATACCAGGGTGGCCCGCACATCCGGCGCCTCGGCCAGCAGGCGGGCCTGCAGGCGCTGCGGCAAGGCCGGCTGCAACGGCGCCAGCAAGGTCTTGCTGACCTCGTGCTGCGGGTCACCGAACACCTGCCACACCGCGCCCTGCTCGACGATGCGCCCGCGCTCGAGCACCACCACGCGGTGGCAGATGTCGCGAATCACCGCCATCTCGTGGGTAATCAGGATGATGGTCAGGCCCAGGCGCTGGTTGATGTCGCGCAGCAGCGCCAGGATCGACCCGGTGGTTTCCGGGTCCAGCGCCGAGGTGGCCTCGTCGCACAGCAGTATCTGCGGGTCGTGCACCAGCGCGCGGGCAATCCCCACGCGCTGCTTCTGACCGCCCGACAGCTGCGCCGGGTAGACCTTGTGCTTGTCCTGCAGCCCCACCAGCTCCAGCAGCTCGGCCACCTTGCGCTGGCGCTGGGCCTTGGGCACGCCGGCCACCTTCAGCGGCAGCTCGACGTTCTGCCACACGGTCTTGGCCGACATCAGGTTGAAGTGCTGGAAGATCATGCCGATGCGCCGACGCAACGCCACCAGGCGGTCTTCATCGTGCTCGCCAATGTCGATCTGGTCGATCAGCACCCGCCCGCTGCTGGGTTGCTCCAGGCGGTTGATGGTGCGGATCAGCGACGACTTGCCCGCACCGCTGCGGCCGATGATGCCGAAGATCTCGCCGCGCTGGATGTTCAGGTCGATGTCTGCCAGCGCCGGCGCGGCCTGTCCCGGATAGGTCTTGTGGAGACCGACGAAGCGCACGTGCGCCGTGCTCAGTTCAGGGTGCAGCGCATGCTGTTGCGCTACCTGCAATGGGGGTGTGGGTTGCGCCGTCTGGTGGGCGGTGGCAGCGCTCATCTCAGCTCTCCCAGCCCGGCTGGTAGAGCTTGCCGTAGGCCTTGTCCAGGGCGGCGCGCACCACCGGCGAGTGCTGGTAGATGTCGACGAACCTGGCCAGGCGCGCATCGTCCTTGTTCTGCGGCCTGATCACGAACTGGATCACGTATTCCTTGTGCTCCAGGCCATCGAACATCAAGGCGGACCTGGCATCGAAGGTCTTGGCCAGGCGGATGTAGTGCGGGTAGCCCTGCACCAGGTCGGCATCCTCATACGCACGTACCAGTTGCACGGCCTCGACCTGCAGGATCCTGAGTTTTTTCGGGTTGGCGACGATGTCGTCTTCGGTGGCCTTGTAGCCTACGCCCGGCTTGAGCGTGATCAGCCCGGCCTTGGCCAGCAGTTGCAGGCCGCGCCCGCCATTGATCGGGTCGTTGGCAATGGCGGCGGTGGCGCCCTCGGGCAGCGCATCGACGCTTTTGTATTTTTTCGAGTACAGGCCCACGTTGTTGATGATGCCCGGCGCATACGGCACCAGGTCGGAGCCAGCGGCGGCGTTGGCGTTTTCCAGGAAGGGGATGTGCTGGAAGTAGTTCACATCGAGGTCGCCGGCGGCGAGGCTGACGTTGGGCGCGATCCAGTCGCTGAACTCGACCAGTTCCACCTTCAACCCCTGTTTTTTCGCTTCGTCCACGGCCGCTTCCAGGGCCGGCGCGAAGGCCGCTGTGGTGCCCACCTTGAGCGGCGCATCGTTGGCATGGGCGCCACCGATCAAGCCGAGGGCCAGGGTCAGGGCCGCGACAGGGCGGGCCAGGAAGGTCTTAAGCATGCGGTTGCGCTCCAGTCGGGGTGGGGGTGCGGTAGCCAGCGCCGGTATGGTCGTCTGGCAGGTGCGGGCCTGCAGCGAAGAGTTTTTCGCGCAGGCTGCCGTCGGTGTAGGCGGTCTTGTACGACCCGCGGCGTTGCAGCTCGGGGATCACCAGGTCAATGAAGTCGACATAGCTTTCCGGGGTCACGGTGCGCGCCAGGTTGAAGCCGTCCAGGCCGGTCTCTTCGATCCAGCTTTCCAGTTCATCGGCCACCTGGGTCGGCGAGCCGACCAGGGTGATGTAGCGCCCGCCCAGGGCGTGCTGGTCGAGCAGCTTGCGCCGGGTCCAGTCGTTGTTCTGCAGGTGCTGGGTGGCCGACTGGATGGCGTTGCTCTTCACGTACTGGATCGGTTCGTCCAGTTCATAGTCGGCAAAGTCGATGCCGGTGGAGCTGGCAAAGTGCGCCACGCCCGCCTCGGGGCTGGCGTGGCGCAGGTATTCGGCGTGCTTGGCGCGTGCCTGTTCCTCGGTGCGCGCCACGATCACGGTCAGGCCCATGAACACTTTCAGCGCTTCGCCATCACGCCCTGCGGCCACGGCCGCGGCACGCACCTTGTCGACCTGGGCGCGGGTGGCGGCCTTGTTCTGGCCGCTGATGAACACGCATTCGGCATGCTGCCCGGCAAAGCCCAGGCCGCGCGCCGAAGCACCGGCCTGGAACAGCACCGGGGTACGCTGCGGCGAGGGTTCGCACAGGTGATAACCCTCCACCCGGTAGAACTCGCCCTGGTGCTGCACCTTGTGCACCTTGGCCGGGTCGGCGTACACGCGCTGTTCGCGGTCGTTGAGCACCGCGCCGTTTTCCCAGCTGCCTTCGAGCAGCTTGTACAGCACTTGCAGGTACTCGTCGGCCTGGTCGTAGCGCCGGTCGTGCTCGGGCTGCGCGTCCAGGCCCATGGCCTTGGCCGCGCTGTCGAGGTAGCCGGTGACGATGTTCCAGCCCACCCGGCCACGGCTCAGGTGGTCGAGGGTCGAGAGCCTGCGGGCGAACAGGTACGGCGGCTCGTAGGTGAGGTTGGCAGTCAGGCCGAAGCCCAGGTGACGCGTGACCGCGGCCATGGCCGAGACCAGCAGCAGCGGGTCGTTGACCGGCAGCTGGATCGACTCCTTGAGCGGCACGTCCACCGACTGGCGGTACACGTCGTAGACCCCGACGATATCGGCAATGAACAGGCCGTCGAACAGCCCGCGCTCCAGCAACCGCGCAAGGTCCGTCCAATACTCCAACGTCTTGTACTGGGTCGAGGTGTCGCGCGGGTGCGTCCACAGGCCGTGGTTGATGTGCCCCACGCAGTTCATGTTGAAGGCGTTGAGCAGGATCTTCTTTTTCGCCATCAGATCGTGCCCCGCAACGGTGGGTTTTCATCGTTGAGGTAGTAGTTGCCGATGGCGTGGTACTTCCAGCGCACCGGGTCGTGCAGGGTGTGCACGCGGGCGTTGCGCCAGTGGCGGTCCAGGCCGTGCTCGGCCAGGGTGGCCTGGCTGCCGGCCAGTTCGAACAGGGTGCTGCCGGCCGCCAGCGAGATCTCGGTGCTGATGGCGCGGGCCTCGGCCACCGCAATCGATGCCGCCGCGACGGTCTGGGCATGGGGGGCGGCCTGGGCGCGGTCGAGGTATTCGCCGGCGCGTTCGAGCAAGGCTTCGGTGGCGTGCAGGCGGATCGCCAGGTGACCGAACGACTTGAGCGTCAGCGGGTCGTCCACGGCCTTGTCGATACCGGAGTCGATCCACGGCCGGGTGCGCGTGCGCACGAAATGCAGCGCGTCTTCATAGGCGGCGCGGGCGATGCCGGTGTCGATGGCCGCGTGAAGGATCTGCGCCAGCGGGCCGACCGGGGTTGGACGCTCGAAGGCGCTCTGGAACGGCACCACGTCGGCGGCCTCGACACGCACGTTGTCGAACACCACCGAGCCGCTGCCGGTGGTGCGCTGGCCGAAGCCGCTCCAATCGTCGATCACCTCCAGGCCGGCGCTGTCGGCCGGCACGAAGGCCAGCTGCTGCACGCCCTGCTCATCGATCACCGAGGTGGGGATGCGCTGGGCGTACAGCGCGCCGGTGGCGTAGAACTTGCGACCGTTGATACGGTAGCCGTCGCCGTCACGGGTGAGGGCGGTAGTGCGCTCGTGGGCGGTCTTGGTGCCCAGTTCCGCCAGGGCATTGCCAAAGCGTTTGCCGGCCAGCACTTCGGCGTACAGGCGCGCCTGCTGCTCAGGGCTGCCATTCACGCGCAGCACTTCCAGGGCGTAGAAATGGTTCTGCGGGATCTGCCCCAGCGAGGCGTCGGCCTGGGCGATACGCGCAATCACCTTGGCCAGGGTGACGTTGGACACGCCCGCGCCACCGAAGGCCTTGGGCACGCTGATGCCCCACAGGCCCGAGCGCGAGAACAGCGCCAGTTCCGGGTGCGGCAGGCGGCGCTCGCGGTCGCGCTCGATGCTGTCGCGGCGCAGGTGTTCGGCGATCTGTTCGGCAATGTCCAACGCCTGGGCGTCAGTGGAGATGACCGCCACGGGATCGTGCGGTTGTGGCAATAGGCTCATCAGAGAAGCTCCAGTGGTCTGGTCAGATCCAGGAATGCCGGGCAGGCAAGGTCGCGTTGAGGTGGTAGGCGCCCACGGCGTGGTACTTCCAGCGCACCGGGTCGTGCAGGGTGTGCACGCGCGCATTGCGCCAGTGCCGGTCGAGGTTGAACTCGGCCAGGGTGGCGCGGCTGCCAGACAGTTCGAAGAGCTTCTCGCTGGCCTGCAGCGAGATTTCGGTGGTGAGTACCTTGGCCTCGGCCACCGCGATCGATGCCCGCGCTGCGCTGGCGGCATCGATGGGCGCGGCATTGACCTCGTCCAGTACCCGCGCGGCGCGGCCGAGCAACGCCTGGGCAGCATGCAGTTCAAGCGTCAGGCGGCCGATGTCGGCAATCACGTACGGGTCGTCACTGGCGCGCTCGACCTTGGCGTCGACCCACGGCCGTGCACGTTCACGCACGAAGCTGATCGCATCGGCCACGGCGGCCTCGGCGATGCCGGCGTCGATGGCGGCCTGTACCAGTTGCGAGGCGGCGCCCTGGATGTTCGGCGCGTCGGCCTGGCGCCAGTTGTCGAGCACCAGTTCCACGTCCACCGGCACCTCGTTGAGCAGCACCGTGCCGCTGGCGGTGGTGCGCTGGCCGAAGCCGGACCAGTCGTCGACGATGCGCAGGCCCGGGCTGCCACGGCGCACGAAGGCCATGACCTGGCGGCCGTCGTCATTCAGCGCCTTGACCGCCACCCAGTGCGCGAACAGCGCGCCGGTGGAGTAGAACTTCTGCCCGCTGAGCAGGTAGTGATCGCCCTCGCGCACGGCGCGGGCCTTGAGTTCGAGGGTGTTCTTGCTGCCACGCTCGGGGCCGGCATTGCCGATGCGCCAGCCGTCCAGCACCGACTTGAACAGCAGGTGCTTCTGACGCTCGGTACCGGTGTACCTGACCTGCTGGAGGATGCCGAACTGGTTCTGCGGGATCTGCCCCAGTGCCGGGTCGGCCGCACTGATGATGCGAAACACCTCGGCAATCGTGGTGAAGGAAACATCCGCCCCGCCGTGCTCGCGCGGGATGCTGATGCTGCCCAGGCCGCTGCGGGTGAACTGTTCGATTTCGGCCCAGGGCAATTTGCGTTGCTGATCGCGTCTGGCGGCCTGCAACCGCGCGCTGGCGGCCAGTTCGTGGGCGGCCTGCAAAGCTTCGGCGTCATCGCGCAGAACCTTGGCCGGCAGCAGTAAGGGGGCGTTGTCCAGATCGCTGTGGACGGCGTCGTGCGCCAGGCTGGACATCAGTGCTGCTCCTTGGCTGCACTCAATGCCCTGGCGTTACGCACTGGGGTGATTGTGTTCCTGACCATACCTACCTCACGTATTGAGAACGTCGCCGTGATCGATGCACGGCGACCGAAATGCGCTGGTCCGGTGGTCCGGTTTATATACCCTAAACGTGTATAAAAATTAAATAAACTAACTTTTAGGAATATGCATAGAAGTACCTTCGTGGCGCTTCGCCGCCCACCCGCAGGCAGGCGGCGGGTGCCCAGCGGGAGCAGTTGCCGACGCGGTCGAGGATGCAGTAGCTGGCTTCCAGGTGCTCGTCAGCCCCGGCCTCGAGGATCAGTTCACGTGGGATCACACCCACCACGCCGGTGCCGACGGCCTTGGCGCGCAAGGGTGTCAGGTCCAGGCGCAGGTCGGCCCAGCGCACGGTGATCGCATCGCCCTCGGCCATGTGCAGGTAGGGCGCGATGTGAAACGCCACGCCGCTGTCCAGGCGGCGCAGATCCAGGCCGTGCCGCTGCAGTGCGGCGGGCAGGCGCAGGGGCGCCAGGCCGGGATTTTCAGGCGTACACACCTGGCCACCGGGGCAGTCCAGCTTCACTGCGACCTGGCACGGCGGCGAGCTGCGCGGATGCTGGCCGGGTTGCAGCAGGCGGTAGTGCAGGGTGTTCAGGCCGGGGTAGAGCACCTGGGCGGGGACGGCGAGGGTCACCTGGGCGCCCAGCTCGCCGGCTTGCAGCACATGGGCAGTGGCGAAGCGGTCGCCCCAGAACAGCTCCAGCAGGTCGCCGGCCGCCATCGGGAGTGCGGTGCGGATCGACGCGTGCAGATGGCGTGCGGTGTGCACGCCGATGCCGTGGCGGGGGACGTGGGGCAGGGTAGGCGGTGGCAGTTCAGATCCTTTGGCTGCGCGGTGCATGGTCAATGTCCTGGTGCGGGTGGTGGCACAAGGCTTGGTTATTGGCCGGATCGGCAGGTGAGTCAAGGTGCCCGATGGCCGTGACCGGCCAGTCAGTAGCGCTTCGGAGCGGTCCTACCCGGTGCGGCATCAGGGCTGTGGATAAACTCGGATTTGTCCGCATCCAGGCTTGGTTGGCGGCTCAATGCGCGTGGCCCTGGCCGTCGAGAAACTTGCCGAGGAACTGGCGGGTGCGCGCTTCCCGGGGCGCGGCAAACAAGGCCTTGGCCTCGCCCTGCTCGACGATCACGCCCTTGTCGAAAAAGATCACGCGGTTGGCCACGTCGCGGGCGAAGTTCATTTCGTGGGTGACGATGATCATGGTGCGGTTTTCCTGCGCCAGGCCGCGAATGGTCGCCAGCACCTCACCCACCAGCTCCGGGTCCAGGGCCGAGGTGGGTTCGTCGAACAGGATCACCTGTGGCTCCATGGCCAGTGCCCGGGCAATCGCCACGCGTTGCTGCTGGCCGCCGGACAGGCGCCGCGGGTAGGCGTCTTCCTTGCCCGCCAGGCCGACCTTGGCCAGCAGCGTGCGGCCCAGGGCCAGGGCCTTGTCGCGTGGGGTCTTCTTCACCACCAGCGGCCCTTCGATGACGTTTTCCAGGGCGGTGCGGTGGGGAAACAGGTTGAAATTCTGGAACACGAAGCCCACCTGCTGGCGCAACTGGCGGATCAGCGTGGCCTGTCTGGCCAGCGGGCGGTCGCCGTCGATCTCGATGTCGGCCACGCGGATACGCCCGCTGCTGGGGGTTTCCAGCAGGTTGAGGCAGCGCAGGAAGGTGGTCTTGCCCGAACCGCTGGGGCCGATGATGGCGATCACTTCGCCGGGCTGTACGGTCAGGCTGATGTCGTCGAGCACGGTCTGGCCGTTGAACTGCTTGCTCAGGCGGATGACTTCGATCATGCCTCAGGACTCCTGGTCGTGCCGGTTGACCCGCGCTTCCAGGCGGTTCTGCAGGTGGGCCAGAACGCTGGCCAGCACCCAGTAGATGAGCGCGGCGGCAAGGTACATGGTGAAAATCTCGAAGGTGCGCGCGGTGATCAGTTGGGCCTGGCGGAACAGCTCGGGCACCTGGATGGTCGCCGCCAGGGCGGTGTCCTTGACCAGCGAGATGAAACTGTTGCCCAGCGGCGGCAGCGCGGTGCGCGCCGCCTGCGGGAGGATGGCGCGACGCAGCGCCTGGCTGCGGGTCATGCCGATACTGGCGGCCGCTTCCCATTGGCCGCGGTCGATGGAACTGATCGCCGCGCGCAGGATCTCGCAGGCGTAGGCGGCCATGTTCAGTGAAAAGCCGATCAGCGCGGCGGGGATCGGGTCCAGCTCGATGCCCAGTTGCGGCAGGCCGTAATAGATCATGAACAGCTGCACCAGCAGCGGCGTGCCGCGAAAGAACGACACGTACACACGTGCCGTCCAGCTCAGCAGCTTGATCGAGGACAGGCGCATCAGCGCCAGGCCGAAGCCGATCAACAGCCCGAAGAACATCCCGCCCAGGCTCAGGAACACCGTGAAGTAGGCGCCCCTGAGCAGAAAGGGCGCGCTGTCCAGGGCCAGTTGCAGGCTGTCTTCGATCATTGCGTCACGTCAGCACTGAAGTACTTTTCGGAGAGCTTCTTCAGGGTGCCGTCGGCGCGCAGTGCGGCCAGGGCCTTGTTGATCGCCTCGAGCAGTTCGGGCTCGCCCTTGCGCAGGGTCACGCCGGCTTCCTGGCGCGAGAAGGCTTCACCGGCGGCGGTGGTGTCCTTGGCTTTCCTGGCGTACTCCAGCGCCGCCAGGCGATCGATCAGGATGGCGTCGATACGGCCCACGCGCAGGTCCTGGAACTTGGTCGGGTCATCCTCGTAGGTCCTGATGTCGGCCTTGGGCACGTTTTCCTTGAGCCATTGCTCATAGTTGGTGCCCAGGCCCACGCCGACCTTCTTGCCGGCCAGGTCTTGCGCCGTCTTGATCGTGTCCTTGTTTTTGGTCAGGACCAGGGCCTGGATGCCGGAGACGGTGTAGGGCTCGGAGAAATCGAATTTTTTCCGGCGCTCCTCGGAGATGGTCACCTGGTTGACCACGATGTCCAGGCGCCTGGATTCGAGTGCGGCGAGGATGCCGTCCCACTTGGTCGGCTGCAGCCGCGCCTTGACCCCCAGTTGCTTGGCCAGCGCCTCGGACAGCTCCACCTCGAAGCCGGACAGCTTGCCGTCGGCATCGACGAAGCTGAACGGCGGGTAGGTGCCTTCCAGGCCGATGCTGATGCTGTCGTTGTCCTTGATCTTCTGCAACTGCTCGCCGGCCACGGCCGGGCCGAGCAGGCTGGCGCCGAGCAACAGGCCGAGCCCTGCGCCCAGCCAGTGTTTACCGAATACGCACATCGTCATGACAGGCTCCGCTTGTGTTCGTGGATGTCAGCTGTTCCAGACCTCAGGGTAGGCGAATAATGCCGGTGCCCCACCGGTATGCAGAAAAATCAGCGGTCCTTCGTCGAAACGCTGGCGGGCAATGCCGTCGAGCAACCCGGCCATGGCCTTGCCGGTGTACACCGGATCGAGCAGCAGGCCTTCCTGGCTGGCCAGCAGGCGGATCGCGGCGAGGGTGCCGGCATTCGGTTCGCCATAGCGCGGCGCGAAATATTCATCCCACAGTTCGACCTTGAAGGCGTTCGGCAGCGCCACCCCCAGCAACTCGGCGGTACGCTCGGCCAGGCCTTGCACCTTGGGGCGCTGGTCGTGGTCGCTGCGCGACACGGTCACGCCGATCACCGGCAACTGCGGCAACGCCTCGGCCAGCGCCAGGCCCAGGCCGCTGTGGGTGCCGGCACTGCCCGAGGCCAGCACCACGCCGGCGAAGGTCTGCCCGCTGTGGCTGATCTGCTCGGCCAATTCCAGGCCGGCGCGCACGTACCCCAGCGCACCGAGCGCGTTGGAGCCACCGATGGGCACGGTGTAGGGTTTGCGCCCGCTGGCGTGCAGGCGTACGGACAGCGCCTGCAATTGCGCATCGGCGTTGTCGAGGTTATCCACACGCTCGACCTTGGCGTCGAACAGCTCCAGCAGCAGGCGGTTGCCGTTGTGCTGGTAGCTGGGCGAGTCGGTGCCGATGGGGTTTTCCAGCAGCGCCACGCAGCCCAGCCCCAGCTGCGCGGCCAGCGCTGCGGTCTGGCGTACGTGGTTGGACTGGATGGCGCCGGCGGTGATCAGCGTGTCGGCACCGGCGGCCAGCGCGTCGGCTGCCAGGTACTCGAGCTTGCGCAGCTTGTTGCCGCCCAGGGCCAGTGGCGTCAGGTCATCGCGCTTGACGTAGATATCGCGCCCGGCCCACGCCGACAGGCGCTGGAGCTTGTGCAACGGGGTCGGCGCCCCGAGCAGCGGCAGGCGATTGAAGCGGGCAAGCTGTCGTTCGATCATGGCGTCAGGCTGGCTGGGGAAAACTCGACTATAGGCACGCACCGGCACTCCTTCAACTGCACCTGCTTATGCCGGATTTATAGCCAAAGCGCATAAAGGGATATTTTTTCCGCCGTGGCCATTTGCCGTAAAGTGAGTTTCTACAAGGCGGCCACCCCCTCCACAAGCCGCCGCCGCGTCAGGAGAAACAACCGTGAGCGACAACGCGCAATCAGGCTATTGGCAGTTGCACAACATCGTCGGCCAACTGCGTTCGGCCCGTGACCAGTGGCGCAGCCGCAATGGCCGCAGCAGTGGCGAGCAGGGCGGACGCGAGCTGCCCTCGCGCGAGGCGATGCGCCAGATTCTCGAGCAACTGTGCGGCGCGTTGTTCCCGATGCGCCTGGGGCCGGTGGACCTGCGCGAGGAGAGCGAGGACTTCTATGTGGGGCACACGCTGGACGCGGCGCTGACCGCGCTGCTGGCCCAGGCGCGCCTGGAGCTGCGCTACGCGGCGCGCCAGGGCAAGGCCGAGTCGCTGGAGATCGACGCCCAGGCCCTGCGCCTGATCCAGGATTTCGGCGCGGCATTGCCCGGGCTGCGCACCGTGCTCGACAGCGATGTGCTGGCGGCCTACCACGGCGACCCGGCGGCACGCAGCGTGGACGAAGTGCTGCTGTGCTACCCCGGCGTGCTGGCGGTGATTCACCACCGCCTGGCGCACCACCTGTACCGTGCCGGCCTGCCATTGCTGGCGCGCATCAGCTCGGAGCTGGCGCATTCGGCCACCGGCATCGACATCCACCCGGGTGCGCAGATCGGTGCCAGCTTCTTCATCGACCATGGCACGGGCGTGGTGATCGGCGAAACGGCGATCATCGGTGAGCGCGTGCGCATCTACCAGGCGGTGACCCTGGGTGCCAAGCGCTTCCCGGCCGACGAGTCGGGGCAGTTGCAGAAGGGCCAGGCGCGCCACCCGATCGTCGAGGACGACGTGGTGATTTATGCCGGCGCGACTATTCTGGGGCGTATCACCATCGGCAAGGGGTCGACCATCGGCGGCAATGTGTGGCTGACCCGCAGCGTGGCGCCGGGCAGCAACCTGACCCAGGCCAACCTGCAGCATGATGACGGGACGCAGAAGTAGTCTTTCGGGTGCTTTCCAGGGCCTCTTCGCTGGCAAGCCAGCTCCCACAGGTACAGCGCAGATCGCAGGATTTCGGATATCCCTGTGGGAGCTGGCTTGCCAGCGAAGGGTCGCACCACACTCCCATCCATGTTTAACTTGAACGCTTGTTCAATGTAAACGCTGGTCCGCTGCCGGTGTTCAACAGGAGGAATCCCTTTGCTGAACCCGTACCACTCAACCCACATTCACCCCCGCGAGGTGCACACGCAATGAGTGCACGTTCCTCGAATTCCCCCAGCAACATTCGCATGAACCCGCCGGTGTTCTATTTCGCCGCAAGCTTCATCCTGCTGTTCGGCCTGGCCGTGATCAGCAACCCGCAGGTGGCCGGTGAGTGGCTACTGGCTGCACAGAACTGGGCCGCCAACACGGTGGGCTGGTACTACATGCTGGCCATGACCCTGTACCTGGTCTTCGTGGTGGTCACCGCCTTGTCCGGCTACGGCAAGATCAAGCTCGGTGCCGACCACGACGAACCCGAATTCAGCTACCTGTCATGGGCCGGCATGTTGTTTGCCGCCGGCATCAGCATCACGCTGTTCTTCTTCTGCGTGTCCGAACCGCTGACCCACATGCTGCAGCCGCCCCAGGGCGAAGCCGGCACCGCCGAGGCGGGGCGCCAGGCCATGCAACTGCTGTTTTTGCACTGGGGCCTGCACGGCTGGGGCGTGTTCGCCTTCGTCGGCATGGCGCTGGCCTACTTCGCCTACCGCCACAACCTGCCGCTGGCGCTGCGTTCGGCGCTGTACCCGCTGATCGGCAAGCGCATCAACGGGCCGATCGGCTACGCCGTGGACGGCTTCGGCATCATCGCCACGGTGTTCGGCCTGGGCGCCGACATGGGCTTTGGCGTGCTGCACCTGAACTCCGGCCTGGACTACCTCTTTGGCATCCCGCACACGCAGTGGGTGCAGGTGATCCTGATCAGCCTGATGATGGGCGCGGCGGTGGTGGTGGCGATTGCCGGCGTCGACAAGGGCGTGCGGGTGATGTCCGACATCAACATGTTCCTGGCCTGCGCGTTGCTGCTGTTCGTGCTGTTTGCCGGGCCTACCCAGCACCTGTTCAACACCCTGATCCAGAACCTGGGCGACTACCTCGGCGCGTTGCCGCGCAAGAGCTTCGATGTGTACGCCTACAACGAACCGAGCGACTGGCTGGGCGGCTGGACGGTGTTCTACTGGGCCTGGTGGATTGCCTGGGCGCCGTTCGTCGGCTTGTTCATCGCGCGTATTTCCCGCGGCCGCACCATCCGCGAGTTCGTCTTCGGCGTGCTGCTGATCCCGCTGGGCTTCACCCTGGCGTGGATGTCGATCTTCGGCAACAGCGCGATGTTCCAGGTGCTGGAGCACGGTGCCACGGCGCTGGGCCAGTCGGCGCTGGAAAACCCGTCGATGACCCTCTACCTGCTGCTCGAAACCTACCCGTGGAGCAAGGCGGTGATCGCCGTCACGGTGTTCATCAGCTTCGTGTTCTTCGTCACCTCGGCAGACTCGGGCACGGTGGTGCTGTCGACCCTGTCGGCGCGCGATGGCCACCCGGACGAAGACGGGCCGAACTGGCTGCGGGTGTTCTGGGGCGCGATGACGGCGCTGGTCACCAGCGGGCTGTTGTTCGCCGGCAGCATCGACTCGCTCAAATCGGCGGTGGTGCTGACGTCGCTGCCGTTCTCGGTGATTCTGCTGGCCATGATGTGGGGGCTGCACAAGGCGTTCTACCTGGAGTCGCAACGCCAGATCGCGCAGATGCACTCGCTGGCGCCGTTCGCCAACTCGCGGCGCGGACGCGGCGGCTGGCGGCATCGCCTGAGCCAGGCGGTGCACTTCCCGTCGCGTGACGAGGTGTACCGGTTCATGGACGACGTGGTGCGCCCGGCGATTGCCGAGGTGACCGATGTGTTTGCCGAGAAAGGCCTGAATGTCATTACCCAGGAAGACCCGAGCCACGACAACGTGAGCTTGAAGATCGGCCACGGGGAAGAGCAGCCGTTCATCTACCAGGTGCAGATGCGCGGGTATTTCACGCCGTCGTTTGCGTTGGCCGGGTTGGGCACGCAGGAGCTCAAGAACCGTCGCTATTACCGTGCCGAGGTGCACCTGAGCGAAGGCAGCCAGGATTACGACCTGGTGGGCTACAGCAAGGAGCAGATCATCAACGACATCCTCGACCAGTACGAGCGGCACATGCAGTTCCTGCACATGGTGCGCTGATCTTGCTGGCCCCTTCGCTGGCAAGCCAGCGCCCACAGGGTTCTGCGGTGCATGCAAAACCTGTGGGAGCTGGCTTGCCAGCGAAGGGGGTCACGCGCTCTCGCGCTCGATCACCTCGCACCCCAGCAGATTCAAGCGCTGCCCATCCCCCTCCAGCACCCCAAGACTCTCCAGCACCCGCGTCGCGGCCAACACCCCGATCTCCAGCGCCGGCGGCTTGATCGTGCTCAGGCTCGGCAGCAGCATCTGCGCAAACGGGTAATCACCAAACCCCAGCACCGCGCAGTCCTGCGGCATCTTCAGCCCCGCCCGTTGTCCGGCCAGCAACCCGCCCGCCGCCAGGTTGTCATTGGCGAAGATGATCGCATCCGGCGCCGGGCGCATCGCCATCAACGCCTCCATCGCCTGTTTGCCCGCCTCGAATGGCGCGCGCCCGGCATCCGGCGCGAATACCCAGGGCTGCAACCCCAGCTCGCTCATCGCCGCGCTGTAGCCGTCACGCCGCTCCAGCGCACTGAAGTCGCCCACCGCGCTGTTCTGCACGAACGCTATGCGTCGATAGCCTTTGCCATACAGGTACCGCGCCGCCGTCACCCCCACCTCATGGTGCGAAAAACCGATCTGCACCGGCGCGCGCTCGGGCTGGTAATCCCAGGTTTCGACCACCGGGATCTGCGCCTCGGCAATCATCTTTTCGGTACCGTCGGTGTGAAAGTGGCTGGTCAGCACCAGCGCCGCCGGCGACCAGCCGAGGAAGGCGCGCACGGCGCTCTCTTCCTGCTCGCTGGAGAAGTAGCTCGACGCCAGCAGCAACTGGTAGCCATGCCGGCTCAGGGTGTCGCTGAAGCCCTGGATGGTCTGGGCAAAGATCGGCCCGGAGATGTTCGGGATCACCATGCCGACGATTCGCCCACCGCCCGACGCCAGGCCGCCGGCCACCAGGTTCGGCACATAGCCCAGCGTGTTCACCGCCGCCGCGATGCGCTCGCGCCGCTCGGGCGACACCTGCTCGGGCTGGTTGAAATAGCGCGACACGGTGATCGCCGACACCCCAGCTTCGCGCGCCACGGCGTTCAGGGTGACCCTGCCGGCCCCCTTGCGCTTGCGCGCCGGGTGTTTGGGTTCGCTCACGGCTGCGGTCCTTCTAAACAAAAAAGCATATAAAAGTAATTTTTCAGTATTTGACGATCTATGCAGCGCTTGCTGATACTGGCGATGTTAGCGCTAACAAAGTGGTTTGTCTGCTACTCGCACGAGCGAATGCCCAAGGCCCCCGCGTTGACGATCAAGGCGCCGTGGCACGCCCACGGTGGACAGGGCATCCATCTCGAGTAGCACACCCATGCACACTATCGTCGGCCTCACCCCGCAGGCTTCACCCTTGGCCCAGGCCATCCGTCGCAACCGTCTGGGCCTGTGCCTGGCCGCCTTGGGCGCATTGCCGCTGATGCCGGCCATGGCCGCCGAGGCGCAGCCTGCGGTACAGGCCCAGGCGCCGACCCTCAAGGCGGTGACGGTCACCGCGACCCGCCGCGAAGCCTCGCTGCAGCAGGTGCCGGTGGCGGTCTCGGTGGTCGAGGGCGAGCAGCTGGAGCGCGACAACCGCAATGGCGTGGCCAGCATCGCCCAGCAGGTGCCGACGCTGAATTTCCGTACCGGCGCCTCGAACAAGGACACCTCGCTGTTCATTCGCGGCGTGGGCACCATTTCCACCTCGCCGGGCGTCGAGCCGACCGTGGCCACGGTGATCGACGGCGTGGTCTATGCGCGCCCCGGCCAGGCCACCCTCGACCTGCTGGACCTTGAGCGCATCGAAGTGCTGCGCGGCCCGCAAGGCACGCTGTTCGGCAAGAACGCCTCGGCCGGCGTGCTCAACATCGTCACCAAGGCGCCCACCGAGCAGACCCAGGGCTTTGTCGAGCAGGCGTACTACAGCGGCAACGAGAGCCGCACCCGCTTCGGCATCGGTGGCAGCCTGATCCCCGACACGTTGAAGGGGTCGGTCACCACGCTGTTCGGCAGCTACGACGGCAACGTCGACAACAGGGCCAACGGGCACGAAGTGAACGGCTATAACCGCAAGGGCGTGCGCGGCAAGCTGGCGTTCACGCCCAGCGACGACCTGAAGCTGACCGTTGCCGCCGACTACATGCAGTCGCATGACGACGCGCCCAATGGCGTGGTCAGCAAGGCACTGACCCCGGCCTTCGCCGGCGCCCTGGCGCCGGTGCGCGCCAGCAGCGACAACCGCGATATCGTCAGCGACTACCGCAGCCATGTCGAAGACATCAACAAGGGCCTGTCGGCGCAGCTGGACTGGACCCTGGGCGACTACACGCTGACCTCGATCACCGCCTGGCGCGGCTGGGACAACACCCAGTGGCAGGATGGCGACCGCCTGGGCACCCTCAGCGCGGCCTTCCCCGGCATCGAAGACAAGGGTGACCTGCAGTTCAACCAGTACTCGCAGGAGCTGCGCCTGGCGTCGCCCAAGGGCGAGTTCCTGGAGTACGTCGGTGGCCTGTTCTACATGCACGGCAAGGACGAGGAAACCTACCGCCGCACCCTGATCACCCCGACCGCCACCCAGCAGGGTATCGCCGACTACAGCACCACCAACGACAGCTACGCGGTGTTCGGCGAGACCACGCTCAACTTCACCTCGGCGTTTCGCGGTATCGCCGGCCTGCGCTGGACCCACGACGACCTCGAGTACGACCACCGCCGGGTGTCCACTTCGGCCACGGCGGTCAACGGCATCCAGCCCGCCACCCGCAGTGCAGGCTCGGTGGATGAAGACGGCTGGTCCGGCCGCCTGGGCGTGCAGTACGACCTGAGCGACGCAGTCACCACCTACCTGACCTACTCGCGCGGCTACAAGGGGCCGGCCTACAACGTGTTCTTCAACATGCAGCCGCGTGACACCGACGCGCTCAAGCCCGAGACCTCCAACACCTGGGAAGCCGGCATCAAGGCCAGCAGCTTCAACAACCGCCTGACCACCAACCTGGCGGTGTTCCACAGCGAGTACGACAACTACCAGGCGAACTTCTTCGACACCGTGGCCGGGCAGGTGGTGACCCGCCTGATCAACGCCGGCAGCGTCAGCAGCGAAGGCGTCGAGTTGGACTACGCGTTCCAGGCCACCGCACAGCTCAAGCTGTCCGGCGCACTGGCCTACACCCGTGCGCGCATCGACCAGTTCGCCTGCCCGGCGGGCGCGGCCGCCACCTGCAACGTCGACGGCAAGCCGCTGCCCTACAGCCCCGACTGGAAGAGTTACGTGCGCGCCGACTACAGCATCCCGCTGGACAACGGCCTGGATATCGAACTGGGCACCGACTACAGCTGGCAGAGCGAAGTGCAGTACGACATCAGCCAGAACGTCGACACCAGGCAGGGCGCCTACGGTATCTGGAACGCCAGCGTGGCCCTGGCCGACTACAACCAGGGGTGGCGCGTAGCACTGCTGGCCAAGAACCTGGCCGACAAGTCGTACTCGCCACTGCTCGCTACCGGCGGCGCCAACTACGTGTACCGCGCTGTACCGCGCGACGACGAACGCTACTTCGGCATTCAGCTACGCAAGGACTTCTGACATGAGCCAGCCTGCACGACACATGAGCCTGGGGGCTTTCCTGATGGCGACCGGGCACCACGTGGCTGCCTGGCGACACCCCGAGGTGCCGGCCAACGCCGGCCTCGACATCACGCACTACCGCTACCTGGCGCAGTTGGCCGAGGCGGCGTGCTTCGACGCGGTGTTCGTGGCCGACAGCGTGGCGGCGGCTACGGGCGACATTGCCAGCCGCATGGCCCGCTCCGACCACTTCGAACCCCTCACGTTGCTGGCCGCGTTGAGCGCCGTGACCGAACGCATCGGGTTGATCGCAACCGCCACCACAACGTACAACGAGCCGTACCACGTAGCACGTAAATTTGCCTCGTTGGACCACCTTTCGGGTGGGCGCTCAGGCTGGAATCTGGTGACTTCGGACGCCGCCGCCGAGGCCCTGAATTTTGGCCTGGAAGCCCACGTAGGCCACGCCGAACGCTACGCACGGGCACGCGAGTTTCACCAGGTGGTGAGCGGCCTGTGGGACAGCTGGGCCGATGACGCCTTCGCGCGCGACAAGGCATCTGGTACGTATTACCACCCTGAAAAAGTACGAAATCTTGATCATCGGGGTGAACACTTCAAGGTCAAGGGCCCTTTGAATGTAGCCCGTGTTCCGCAAGGACGCCCGGTGGTGGTACAGGCCGGCTCTTCGCCCGCCGGGCTCGACCTGGCGGCGCAGACCGCCGAGGTGGTGTTCACCGCGCAGACCTCGCTGGCCTCGGCGCAGGCGTTCTATGCCGACCTCAAGGGGCGCCTGGCGGCCTACGGGCGCAGCGAGACGTCGCTCAAGATCATGCCGGGCGTGTTCATCGTGGTCGGGCAGAGCCAGGCCGAGGCCGAAGACAAGTACGAATCCTTTCAGCAGATGGTCGAGCCCGAGGTGGGCGTGGCGCTGCTGGGGCGCATGCTCGGCAACTTCGACCTGTCCGGCTATCCGCTGGACGGCCCGTTGCCTGAGCTGCCGCTGACCGACAGCGGGCAGCGCAGCCGCCAGCAACTGCTGAGCGAGCTGGCCCAGCGCGAGCACCTCAACCTGGCGCAGTTGGGGCGACGTATCGCGGGCGGGCGTGGGCACTACAGCCTGATCGGCACGCCTGCGCAGATCACCGACCAGTTGCAGGCATGGTTCGAGCAGCGCGCTGCCGACGGTTTCAACGTGCTGGTGCCGCATCTGCCGGGCGGCCTGGAAGACGTGGCCCGGCAGGTGGTGCCCGAGTTGCAGCGTCGCGGCCTGTTCCGCACGCACTATGCAGGCACGACCCTGCGCGAGCACCTGGGCCTGGCCCGACCGAACAACCCCTACTTTTCCTGAGGCACTGTCATGACCTACATCGCTGCTGAACAGCGTTACGCCCGCATGCCCTACCGCCGCGTGGGGCGCAGCGGGCTGGTGTTGCCCGCCCTGTCCCTGGGCCTGTGGCACAACTTTGGCGACACCACGCCGCTGAGCGACCAGCGTGCATTGCTGCGCACCGCCTTCGACCTGGGCATCAACCACTTCGACCTGGCCAACAACTATGGCCCGCCGTTCGGCAGTGCCGAAAGCAACTTCGGCCGTGTGCTGCGCGAAGACTTCAAGGCCCATCGCGATGAGCTGATCATCTCCAGCAAGGCCGGCTGGGACATGTGGCCGGGGCCGTACGGGCAGGGCGGCAGCTCGCGCAAGTACCTGCTGGCGAGCCTGGACCAGAGCCTGGCGCGCCTGGGCCTGGACTATGTGGATATCTTCTATTCACACCGTTTCGACCCGGACACGCCGCTGGAAGAAACCGCCGGTGCGCTGGCCACGGCGGTGCAGCAGGGCAAGGCGCTGTATGTCGGCATCTCGTCGTACTCGGGGGTCAAGACCCGTGAACTGGCGCGGCTGCTGCAGGGCTGGAAGGTGCCCCTGCTGATCCATCAGCCGGCCTACAACCTGCTCAACCGCTGGGTCGAAAACGACCTGCTGGACGTGACCGAGGACATTGGCAGCGGCGTGATTGCCTTCACCCCGCTGGCACAAGGGTTGCTCACCGACAAATACCTCAATGGCGTGCCGGCCGATGCACGGGTCAATCGCCCCGGTGGCGGCTCGTTGCTGCCCTCGCACTTGTCCGAGGCCAACCTTGCGCATGTGCGTGCACTCGACGAGATCGCCCGTCGCCGCGGCCAGAGCCTGGCGCAGCTGGCCCTGGCCTGGACCCTGCGCGACCCGCGGGTGAGCTCGGCGCTGATTGGTGCCAGCCGCCCCGAGCAGATCATCGAAAACGTCGCGGCGCTGGACAACCTGGCGTTCAGCGCCGAGGAACTGGCCGAGATCGACCGGTTTGCGGTCGAGGGTGGCATCAACCTCTGGGAAAAGCCGTCCACGGCGGAGTGACCGATGAAAGCATTCACATTGATAGGTGCAGGCCTGGCCCTGCTGGGCCTGGCGAGCGTTGCCCAGGCCGACCCGGCCAGCTTGCGCATTGGCTACCAGAAGGGCTCGATCGCCCTCGTGCTGGCCAAGGAACAGGGCTTGCTGGAGAAGCGTTTTGCCGGCACGCAGGTGCAGTGGGTGGAGTTCCCGGCCGGGCCGCAGATGCTCGAGGCGTTGAACATCGGCAGCCTGGACGTGGGCTCGACCGGTGACATTCCGCCCCTGTTCGCCCAGGCGGCGGGGGCGGACCTGGTGTACATCGGCGCCGAGCCGGCCAAGCCGGCCGCCGAGGTGATCCTGGTGCGCAGCGACAGCGCGGTGCAGGATGTGGCCGCGCTCAAGGGGCGCAAGGTCGCGTTGCAGAAGGGCTCCAGCGCCCACAACCTGGTACTGCGGGCGTTGAACAAGGCTGGCTTGAGCTTCAAGGACATCCAGCCGGTGTACCTGAGCCCGGCGGATGCGCGGGCGGCCTTCGAGCATGGCAGCGTGGACGCATGGGCCGTGTGGGACCCGTATGCTTCGCTGATGCTGAGCGAGGGGCACAGTCGCCTGCTGGCCAATGGCGAGGGCCTGGGGTTGTCGGGGCCGATCTACACTGCGCGGCGCGGGTATGCCAAGGACCATGCGGCGTTTGTGCAGGACCTGCTGGCCGAGTTGACGGCGGCGGAGGCGTTGACGCGCAGCCAGCGCGAGCAAAGCCTGCAGATTCTGACGCGTTCGATGGGGTTGCCGGAGGCGGTGGTGGCGCGCTATGTGGATAACCGTCCGCCCTCACCGGTACTGCCGATTACCGAGGCGGTGGTGGCGGCGCAGCAGGCCACGGCGGACCTGTTCTTCGAGAATCGGTTGCTGCCCAGGCGGGTCGACGTGAGCAAGGCGTTGCCCTAGGAGGGGCCGCTGTCGCGGCCCTTCGCTGGCAAGCCAGCTCCCACAAGGGCAGCGATGATCCCTGTGGGAGCTGGCTTGCCAGCGAAGGACGCACCACGGTTTAGAAGGGTTTGTCCCCAAGAATCGTGGCCCGGTGCATCACCCGCCGCTGCGGCCGGTAATCGTCCACCGCGTAATGCTGGGTCACGCGGTTGTCCCAGAACGCCACATCGTCCTGCTGCCAACGCCAGCGAATCGTGAACTCCGGCCGCGTCGCATGGGCAAACAGCAGCTTCAGAATCGCCTCGCTCTCTGCCTCGCCCAGCTCATTGATGCGCGTGGTAAACCCTTCGCTCACAAACAGCGACGTGCGCCCGCTCACCGGGTGCGTGCGCACCACCGGGTGCGACAGCGGCGGGTTGTTGCGCCGCGCCGCTTCCCAGCGTGCAAGGTCCTCTGGCGTATTGCCAAAGCGCTCCAGCGGAAACGACTTGGTGAAGTCATGGGTTGCCGTCAGCCCGTCGAGCAACTGGCGCAGCGGCGCCGACAGCGCCGCGTACGCGGCAATGCCGCTGGCCCACAAGGTGTCGCCACCGTAGGCCGGCACCTGCTTGGCACTGAGCACCGCGCCCATGGCCGGGGTCGGTAGGAAGGTCACGTCGGTGTGCCAGATGGCGTTGTCGCGCACATCCGTCACGGCCGTATCGAGCACCAGCACCTGCGGGGTTTGCGGCACGTTGGGGTAGATGGGGTGAATATGCAGGTCGCCGAAGCGCGCCGCAAAATCCGCCTGCTGCTGCGGGTTCAGCGGCTGCTCGCGAAAGAACAGCACCTGATGCTGGAGCAATGCCTGCTCGACGGCATCGCGTTGTTCCGGGCTGATTTCGCGGGTCAGGTCGATGCCGCTGATCTGGGCGCCGAGCGCCGGGCTCAGCGGGGTAATGGTCAGGCTCATGTCAGTCTCGACTCAGATGTTCAATGGCTCTGGCCATGCCAGGGCACCAGTCTGCGCTGCAGCGCACGCAAGCTCATTTCCAGGGCAAAGGCGATCAGGGCAATCACCAGGATCCCCAGCACCACCACGTCGGTCACCAGGAACTGCGCGGCCGACTGCACCATGAAGCCCAGCCCGCTGGTGGCGGCAATCAGCTCGGCGGCCACCAGTGTCGACCAGCCCACGCCCAGGCCGATGCGCACACCGGTAAGAATGTCGGGCAAGGCGCTGGGCAGGATCACATGGCGAATCAGCTGCGCCCGCGTCGCGCCCAGCGATTGCGCCGCGCGCAGTCTGGCCGGGTCGACGGTGCGCACACCGGTCGCGGTGGCAATCGCGATGGGGGCGAAGATCGCCAGGTAGATCAGCAGCACCTTGGACAGCTCGCCGATGCCGCACCAGATCACGATCAACGGCAGGTACGCCAGCGGCGGGATCGGCCGGTAGAACTCGATCAGCGGGTCGAAAATGCCGCGGGCAATGCGGTTGTGGCCGATGGCGATGCCGATCGGGATCGCGGTCAGGATCGCTGCGCCCAGGGCCAGGCCGATGCGCCCCAGGCTGGCGCCCAGGTGCTGCCACAGGGTCGACTCCATGTAGCCCTGGGTCACCAGCAACCAGGCCTTGGCCAGCACGGCTTCAGGGGAGGGCAGAAACAGCGGCTCGATCCACTCGGCCGCCGTCACGGCCCACCACAGCAACAGCAGCGTGGCCAGGGTGAGTACGCTGATCCAGCGGGTGCTCAGATGGCGGCGCACCTTTATAGAGGCGGGCGCGGTGGCGGGCTTGGCTGCCACCGGCAGGTCGAGGCTGCTCATGCACGCTCCTGGCGCGGCACGCCGCTGCGTTGGGAGAACACCCGCGACAGTACGTGTTCACGGGTGTCGATAAAGCGTGGGTCGGACTTGATCGCACGGGCGGATTCGCCCGCTGCGTAGCGCTGGCCGAAGTCCAGTTGCAGGCGTTCGACGATCTGCCCGGGGTTGGGTGCCAGCAGCACCAGTTCGGTGGCCAGGAACACCGCTTCCTCGATGTCGTGGGTAATCAGGAACACCGGCTTGGTGGTGCGTTGCCATACCTGCAGCAGCAGTTCCTGCATCTGTTCACGGGTGAACGCATCAAGGGCGCCGAACGGCTCGTCCATCAGCAGGATGCGTGGGTCGGCAGCCAGTGCGCGGGCCAGGCCCACGCGCTGCTTCTGCCCACCCGACAGCTGCCAGATACGCCGGCTGCCGAAGTCGGCCAGGTCGACCAGCGCAAGCATCTCGCGCGCCTTGGCTTCACGTTGTGCGCGTGGCACACCGGCCAGTTCCAGGCCGAAGCCGACGTTGGCCAGTACGTCCTGCCAGGGCAGCAGGGCGTCATCCTGGAACACCACGCCGCGGTCGGCGCCCGGCCCTTGCACCGGTGCGCCGTCGAGGGTGATGCGCCCGGCACTGGGGGCGACGAAACCGGCGATCAGGTTGAGCAGCGAGGTCTTGCCGCTGCCGGAGGGGCCCAGGGCCACCAGCAGTTGCTGGGGGCCCAGGCTCAGTGAGATGTCGGCCAGCACCGGCTCGGCGGCGCCGGGGTACTGTGCGCTGATGCGCTCCAGTTGTAGCAGGGCCATGGGCGCTCCGGTCTCAGTTGGGGATGAACTTGGCGCTGACGTACGGCGCGTAGTCCGGCAGTACCGCATCGACCTTGCCTTGTTCCTTGAGGAAGGTGGCGGTGTCGGTAATGGCCTGGGTAGTCGGTGCACCGAGGGCGGCGACCTGGTCGGCGGCCAGCGGGAACACGTTGCCCTGCAGCAGGCCCGGGATGTCGGCGGCCTTGGCGCCGGAGAGCTTCACCAGCTTGTCGACGTTGGCCTTGTTGGCCAGCCAGGCCTGCGGGTCTTTGCGGTAGTCGGCGTAGGCGTCGAGGGTCACCTTGGCGAAGGCCTTGACGATGTCGGGGTGCTTGGCGGCGAAATCCTTGCGCACGATCCAGGCGTCGAAGGTGGGTGCGCCTTTTTCGGCCAACTCGCCGGAGGTGATCAGCACCGTACCGTTTTCCTTGGCCACGCCCAGGGCCGGGTCCCAGACATAGGTGGCGTCGATGTCGCCGCGCTTCCAGGCGGCGATGATCGCCGGTGGCGCGAGGTTGAGGATCTGCACCTTGGCCGGGTCGATGTTCCACTGTTTAAGGGCGGCCAGCAGACTGTAGTGGCCGGTGGACACGAACGGCACGGCGATCTTCTTGCCGACCAGGTCCTGGGGCGAAGTGATGCCGCTGCCTGCACGGGCCACCAGGGCTTCGGCGGCGCCGATCTGGGTGGCGATCAGGAAGGTTTCCACCGGTAGCTTGCGGGTGGCGGCCGCAGCCAGGGGGCTGGAGCCCAGGTAGCCGATCTGCACGTCACCGGAGGCGACGGCGGTGATCACGTCGGCACCGCTGTCGAACTTGCGCCAGTCGATGCTGGCCTTGCTGGTTGTTTCGTAGGTGCCATCGACCTGGGCGACCTTGGCCGGGTCGACGGTGGTCTGGTAGGCCACGGTCAGGTCGGCGGCCTGGACGAAGAAGCTGGCACCGGCCAGGGCCAGGGCGCAAAACAGTCGCAGCGGAGCAGGCAGGGTCATGGAAACTCCTCGTCAGGCGGTGTGCGGGTTGGGATGACGAGAAGACTAGATGATCTAAGAACAGTGAAATAAATAACTTTTTCGCATTAGCTTAGGAGCCAATCGGTTTAAGGGCGTGAGTAAATGATCAACACAAAAGGTCTAAAAAACAAAATTAAAATTCCATAATGGAATTAGCTTATGCTTTTACCGTGTTTGAGCAGAAATATTTGGAATATATTCCTTAATAATCTGAACAATTCACAAAATTGTCTTTTTTGATTTATAGGATTGTCATTATCCTTCGCTCCCAGGGGAGGCGCCTTAGACCAAAGTCGTGAAATCAAAAGTTACGATTGACTTGTCAGTCACGCTTTGGTGCTAATCGCCAATCGTATTGGAGCGGAACGACAGATTCTGCCTATCAGCGACACACAAAAACTAGAAATCGAAAGGAGTGAAACATGTACAAGTCCACCTTGGCCCTGGCCGTGGCCGTTGGCGTTCTGGCCCAACAGGCAGGTGCCGCCGGTTTCGTAGAAGACAGCAAGCTGTCGGTCAGTTCCCGCACCATGTATTTCAACAACGATGACCGTGACGTCAAGGAAAACGCCAAAGGGCGTAACGGCGATACCCGCGAAACGGGTCAAGGTTTCAAGCTCGACTACCTGTCGGGCTTCACCCAAGGCACTGTAGGTTTCGGTGTCGACGTCCAGGCGGTGTGGGGTATTCACCTGGACGGCGGCCGTGGCCGTCACCCTGACAGCAGCACCTTCATGCCAAGCGACACCGACGGTTCGTCGGTCAGCCAGTGGTCCCGTATCGGCGGTAACGCCAAGGCTCGCTTCTCCAAGACCGAAGGTCACTTCGGTAGCGCGCTGGCCCCTAACCTGCCAATCCTGGTAGCGAACGATGGCCGTCTGTTGCCGCAAACGTTTGAAGGCGGCACCATCCAGTCGAAAGAAATCGACAACCTGACCCTGAACGGCGGCCAGCTGACCCACGCCATGGGCCGTGCTTCGAGCAACCGTACCGGCCTGTCGGTGAACGGTGCTTCGGCAGACAGCAACAAGTTCCAGTTTGCCGGTGGCGACTGGAAGGTCACCAAAGACCTGACCCTGCAGTACTACTACTCGAACCTGGAAGACTTCTACAAGCAGCACTTCCTGGGCCTGGTACACGTTCTGCCAATCGGTGAAGACCAGTCGTTCAAGACCGACCTGCGCTACTTTGACAGCAGCAGCGACGGCAAGAACAGCAGCGGCGATGCAGGTTATCGCTTCAACAACAACGGCGGTTACGCCAAGCACGCTGGCGAGGTCGACAACAAGACCTGGAGCGCCATGTTCACCTACACCCTGGGCGGCCATGCAGTCCTGCTGGGTCACCAGCAGGTGGGCGATGATGGTGGTTTCGTCTGGCTGAACCAAGGTTCGGTGCGTGATGGCAACGGCCGTCCGGAAGGCGCTGGTGGTGCCAGCTTCTACCTGTTCACCGACAGCATGATCAACCAGTTTGCCCGTGCGGGTGAGAACACCACCTTCGGTCAATACTCCTTCGACTTCGCCCGTGTGGGTGTTCCAGGCCTGAAAACCTCGATCTCCTACCTGCGCGGCGATGACGTGAAGAACCCGGTCGGTGGCGGTACCTATCACGAGTGGGAGCGCGATGCGCGCGTCGACTACGTGATCCAGCAAGGCACCCTCAAAGGCCTGGGCGCAAGCCTGCGTCACGGTTCCTACCGCGGCGAAGGTCAGAGCATCAACGACCAGGACCAGACCCGTCTGATCTTCAACTACACCTACAGCTTCATGTAAGTGTGGTTCAGCGCTGACACAGGCTGATCGAGCTACCCCAGAGCGCCCGGTGCATTGCACCGGGCGTTTTGCATTGCGGCTCAACGTGACCACCTGTCTGCGAGACCGAGCCTCAGCTTGAAGGGTGCACCAATATTGGTACACTTGCCGTTATGGATAAAGTGCAACCGACCCTGAGCGTAAGTTTTTTCTGCACGGATGCGGGAAATGAGCCGGTGCGTGATTGGTTGACCGGGCTGCCCCGGGAACATCGCCGTCTGATCGGTATCGAAATCAAGACAGTCCAATTGGGATGGCCGCTGGGGATGCCGGTGGTACGCAAGTTGGAGAGTGGGTTGTGGGAGGTCAGGGTCGAGTTGATCGACACGATTGCGCGGGTTTTTTTCACGCTGATCGGCAGCACCATGGTGCTGCTTCATGGCTTTATCAAGAAAACCCAGAAAACACCGGCGTCCGATCTCGCAACCGCCAGGCAGCGCAAAGCAACATTGCAAAGGAACACACCATGAATACGCATATCGGTTCTGACTTCGACGACTTCCTGGCCGAGCAAGGGCTTGTCGAGGAAGTCTCTGCGGCGGCGCTCAAACGTGTGATCGCCTGGCAGCTTGCCGAAGCGATGAAGGCGCAGCATGTGAGCAAAAAGGCGCTTGCCGAACGCATGCATACCAGCCGCACGGCAGTGGACCGAGCACTGGACCAGCATGATGCCGGGATGACCCTGGCAACCTTGGCTAGCGCCGCCCGGGCGCTGGGGCAGCGTGTCGAGATTCGACTGGTGCCGGATCAGGAAGAAATTCTGGTTTGATCTTTAATTCCTAAAAGTTATAAATAAATCAATATTTATTCTTTTTGTTCTTATGTGTGTGTCGCTACAGTGGTCGCATAAACCACCCAGCCAAGGAGCCGCACCATGAGCCTCAGACTCGGCGATATCGCCCCCGATTTCGAACAGGATTCCAGTGCGGGCAAGATCCGCTTCCACGAGTGGCTGGGCGACAGCTGGGGCGTGCTGTTCTCGCACCCGGCCGACTTCACCCCGGTGTGCACCACCGAGCTGGGCTTCACCGCCAAGCTCAAGGAGCAGTTCGCCGAGCGCGGCGTCAAGGCCATTGCGCTGTCGGTCGACCCGGTGGACTCGCACCATCGCTGGATCGAAGACATCAACGAAACCCAGAACACCACCGTCAACTTCCCGATCCTGGCCGACGCCGATCGCAAGGTGTCGGGCCTGTACGACCTGATCCACCCCAACGCCAGTGACACCCTCACCGTGCGGTCCTTGTTCGTGATCGACCCGAACAAGAAGATCCGCCTGACCATCACCTACCCGGCCAGCACCGGGCGCAACTTCCACGAGATCCTGCGGGTGATCGACTCGCTGCAGTTGACCGACAACCACAAGGTCGCCACACCGGCCAACTGGCAGGACGGTGACGAGGTGGTGATCGTGCCGTCGCTCAAGGACGAGGAAGAGATCAAGCGCCGCTTTCCGAAGGGCTATCGGGCGGTCAAGCCTTACCTGCGCCTGACCCCGCAGCCCAATCGCTGAATGTTCTTGTTGTAGCCACACCAGGGTTTTGGGGCCGTTTCGACGGCCCTTTTTTTATTAGGCCTGTGCTGGCCTCTTCGCGGGCAAGCCAGCTCC
>NZ_JAHTBI010000081.1 GCF_019168305.1 Pseudomonas aegrilactucae | reverse complement strand
ATCGCCCAGCGCATCGACCAACGCCATGATGTTGCCCACCACCGGCAAGGCGCCGGCCACGGACTTGATGCGCTCCAGGGTGACCACACCCCCGCTGACCGATTGCAGCCAGGCATCGAACTCGGCGGCGCCGCGGCCCACGTCCTTGGCGTCGAGGGTGTTGAGCGGGGCGACCGCGACCTGGGGTTCGCGGGGTTTGGCGGACTCGCTCATGCCAGCACCTCGCGGCTCAGCAGGGCCTTGGCCGGATTACTCAACGAGGTGTCTGGACTCGTCACCTCAATGGAACGGGCAATCGACGAGTCAGGGGGCGCAGCTTTTCACGATCGTCCCAGAGCCCCGGAAAAACCTCAAACTTAAGGTCGTCTCGATTGACACCCGTATCGTAATAGCGGGCTAACCTGTCGGCGAGATCAAGATCGCCCCACATATTTGTAAGCTCATATTTTTCAATAATCTCTCGATCATCATAAACAGACAGATCGTGTTTTATCACAGGAGCCCCGTATGTTTCTGGATTCTCACCCCCTCCTACATCTAGAAGCCTTCCACCATAAAAAGAAAACGTTTCTCGACCACCTTTAAAGTGCGTCCCATCCAATGACGTATACGGCTTTATCCAGTAGCGCTGAGGTGTAAGGAATCGAGATTGAATCCCTTCTACAGAAATTTTACGTACCCCTAAATTTTTTTGCACCACAGACCCAACAAAGACTTGAAAAAGCGCTCAACCCCACTCCAATTGATGTCATACCAGTAATCGTCCTCTCGAAAAACATCATAGACGCAAAGAACTGTCTTCCCAGTCATTCGAGCGACAGTATAAAGATTCTCCCTAACCTCGATCACAATAAAATGGCCAGATTTCCATACGATTCTTTTTTCAACCCACCCACCCCTTTAAAGTTCACACACTACAGAGCCACTATTGTCTTTAGAATTTAAATGCCGATCAGCGGCATCGGCGTATTCCTGACGCCTTTTATTATTCTTACCAACCGGATTTTGTCGATTCGCAGTGCCTTCTCGCCCGTCGTTCTCTAGAAAATAATGCTGCTCTAATCCTCTCGCAGTATCTTTTCCATTTTGACCATACCCACGACATACAACCTCCGGCGCCGTACCCCCCCAAAGCGCTCATAGTTCCCACCATATCGGTACTTTACAACGTCAACACCGACCCTACCTCCAGGCTTACTTGCATAACCTATATACGGCTTACCTGTTTTCTGATCAATTGCTTGATATGTAACATGCGTCGCTGTTGCTGGATCTCCGGTAAGACCTAATGGATCGATCCAGCCAACCGGATTCGGCGTATACGCAAACAGGTTCAACCCACCTGCATAACCAATCGGATCCTGCCCGATAAACCGCCCAACCTCCGGATCATAGTACCGATACCGGTTGTAATGCAGCCCAGTCTCATGGTCGTGATACTGCCCCTGAAAACGGATCGGGTTGCTCAACTCTAGGCTTTGTACGAAAAATTCTTTGGGAGCGGGCTTGCCCGCGGCGTTTTTCAAGGTAGTTGTCGCGTCAACCATCCAACTATGCGGCTTGCTTCACGTGCTGTTGTTCCCGATCAGGGTTCAGCAGCACCGTACCAATCGGCTCCCAGTTGCGAGTGCGTCCTGACCATCGCTCCGGATTCCTATTTCGAGCGCGCTCATAGAGTTCGTGGCGCAGGGCTAGGATTTGCCTGTCCTGACCTCGATGACGCTCTGCTGGCGTGACGAAGCGGATTCGGCTGTGTCGGTGTTCGTGGTTGTACCAACGGATAAAATCACGCACCCAGCATCGTGCAGCATCCAGGGTCTCGAAGCCCTTGGTCGGCCATTGCGGGCAGTACTTCAGTGTTCTGAAAAGCGCCTCCGAGTATGGGTTGTCATTACTGACACGCGGCCTGCCGCGGGACGGTGTTATGCCCAGCTCGTACATCTTGCTCAGCAACGTGGCCGACTTCATCGGCGTGCCGTTGTCCGAGTGCAACACCAACGGCTCTCTCAAGCACTGTTCGCTGATCACACTTCTCTGCAGCAACACTGCAGCTTTGGCGCCGTCTTCGTTCTCGTGTACCTCCCAGCCCACAGTCTTGCGGCTGTAGATGTCTTCGATCAAGTACAGGTAGTAGTATTTTCCACGCACCGAAGACGGCAAGTATGTGATATCCCACGACCACACCCGGTTAGGTGCGCAGGCAGCATACGTTGTCGGCTCGGCATGACGCCCAGGGCGTTGAGCGCGCCCTCGGCGTTCTCGCTGTCCAGCAGCCCGAAGCACCCGGTAGAAGGTCGACTCCGAGCCTATATAGAGCTGCTTATCGGCCAGCCTCGGCACGATCTGGCTAGGTGGCAAGTGAGCATACTCAGCGCTGTTGCACAGGTTGAGAATCGCTTGTCGCTCGTGCTCGCTCAGCGCGTTCGGTGGGGTTGCGCGAACTGTAGTTGTGCGTGCATCCGCCGCCACCTCTTCCGTTTTAGTCCAGCGCTGCAACGTTCTGAGCGTCAAGCCAACTTCCTGACATGCCGTCAATTTCCGTGCTCCGGAATTCATCGCCTCAGTCAGCCAAGCCACCAGCAGTTGCCGTTCCGGCAGAGCAGTCAATTGTCCTCGTCGTCTACTCCCCAGTAGTCGTTGAGCTTTTTTCGCAGCACCAATAACGCGGCTGTTTCAGCCAGCGCCTTATCCTTGCGGCGCAGTTCGCGCTCAAGCTGTTTAATACGTTTCTGATCCTGACGGGCCTGCTCCCGATCAACCTT
>NZ_JAHTBI010000080.1 GCF_019168305.1 Pseudomonas aegrilactucae | reverse complement strand
GACTTCGGCGGACGCTTACCTTCGTGATGGCTTACAACTTCGCCAGACACCTCGAGTCCTTGAGATGGCGCACTCCCTTCAACTTGGTATTTGAGGCCTGGACGAAAAATCCAGAGCGATTCTCTATTAATCCGCACCAACTCATTCCAGGACCTCACACCTAGTCGCTCAGCCGGTGATCATCTAGGCGAGCTGGCTATGAAGGTTAAACGGATCGATAGTGGGCGGATTTATCACTTATGCTTTGCTATGCAAAGTTGATGAGTCGGGCAGCAGATCACACACGAAAGGCTGGTTGGCTGTGAGGGACGTCACGCAGGTGTGGAATCCCTTTTTGTAAGATAGCGCCTAAATTTACTGGACGACGAAGTGTTGCGACTTGAGATGAGGTACTATGCAAACCCTTTTTCAGTGCTAGGACGCTTTCATGGCTATTCGCAATATTGATGGGCTTGGTCTTTATTTTAAAAGGGAGGGCTTTCATCCTGAGAAAGCTGGAAGTTCATACTACCCAATGCTGGCCCTGCTGAGTTCTGAAGGCGATATATTGGCCGCTATTGTCTTCAAGAGATTTGATACAGTTTGGCATATAGAAAACGTTGTTGCTACCGCCGGCTTTGGACCTACAATTTATCAAATCCTCATGCAGCTTTCAGGTAGCGTAGGGGTCGCACCCTGCCGCAAAAAAAGTAAGTCGGCAAAGGAACTTATCGTTGAGAAATCCAAGAATATATGGCGGAATTTTCATGGGTCGTCTTTAGTGGTACCTGTAAAAATTGGATCGGACTATAGTGAAGATTACCTGAACTGCAAATTCATCTTGAAGAAAGATGCGTTCAATCTGGAGAGCGCTCAGCGCAATTTGGGATTGATAATTGCTAGGGCCTATTTCGGTAGTTTGAATTTTTTGGCTCGCGCCAAATTGCTCAAGTCTCCAGATAATTATGATGATGAGTTGGAGGCTTTTGCGCGTAATTACATCACCCAGCTTGAGGGGGCAATAATGAGCTTTTTGGAGGGGAGTGTGTCCGTTCATGCAAAAAAAGAGGGTGTCTACTCATCTTAAGCTATCTCGTAAAGCAACGTGCTCCTCAGAAATAAATACGTGATGAGCCATTAATCGTTCAACATGCCGTGGCCGTGATGCTCGTGCTGCTCAGCGCACGCTCAACCGCCTTGACATTAAGCCAGCCGACAAAAAGGATTTGGTTTGAGGATGCTCACTGGTGCTGTAGCCACCTCCCTGTGGCCACGGGTGATGTCGTGATGTAGAGGGCTGGCTGCGTATGCGTGGATCCGTGTGCCAGCCGGGCAACAATATTTCGGTGTATCATCCGGGCAGTTTAAGAAAGTGGCACTGCCGCTTGTTTCGCCTCGTGTCTAGAAATTGAGGGCTCATCCTGCGCGTGAGAGGGAAGAGCAACGCCCCAGGGGAAGGCCGGACTGGATGACCGTTCGTATTGATAGACAATGGCCGAAGGTAGCAGTCTTCGATCATAGATACGCCCCAGATTGAATACCACACTGTTTGGTGCGGCGATGATCAGGTGAATTGTCTTAACCCCTCTGGCTGACAGCCCTTTGAGAGCTTGCAGAAATTGTTCTGCCACCGCGCTTTGCTTTTCAATAGACCAGTGGGCATTGGAGGACAGATCGTCCATTTTCATGTGTACAACGGGCAATTCTGGGAAGGTGGTTGCGATGCCAGCCTCGTCTACCGGATAAGAAATCGAAAGGGCTAAGACCACTTCTTTTACGCTGCCGGTGATGGCAGACACAGTTTGCAGTCTTTGATTGTCGTCAACGCCGCTCTGAATCAAGCGCCATTGGCCGCCTCCTAGGCGGTCCCAGTCAAAGACCTTAATTCTGCCTCCTTCGTCATCGAGCAGGCATCCAGTCAAAAAAGTGAAAGGCACGGCCATGAGTCCGCCGTAGACGATCTCAATATCATTTTTATTCTGCCCATCAAGGCGTCGGATCAGATCACCTCTGCCGTCTACCACCTTTTTCAGGGCGATCTCTGGATTGGTGATTCGGCCCTCGGTTACCCCTTCGCGAATGTCGACGAGGATGGTATCGACGTTACCCCCAATGGTGTTCTTAACCGTGGTGTCCAAAGGGCTATCAATTTTGAAGAGTCCTTTTTGTTCAAGGGTCAGGACGCGTTGGCGGGCCAACTGCTGACGGTCCTGCAGGTTGAGGTAAATCCCAACCACAATCATGAGTACGCCAACGCCGAAGGCAGTCAGGCTGATCCAGGTGGCAGGCCCTCCTGAGGTGTCTACGCTGGCCTGTAGCTGTGTCGAATCGCTTTTATACACAATTTGCCCGACGATCCCGCCGGCAAGCGAGAGGCCTATCACTACAGCACCACTGCGGATCAGCGTTACACCGAGATTTTTGGGGCGAACAAACCAGTCGACTAGCTTTCTTCCCCAATTTAGCAATTCTTCCTTAAGCATAAGTACATCCTTACGTCTGGATGGCTGCCGCAGTCTACCGACTGAGTGCAGATGGTTAATTGATCGAGGTTGATTGCAGTGAAGTTAATAGGAAATTAGCATTCCTTCGGAAAAGCTATAAGTGCTGGTACGAATGATATCAAACTGTCTTCATCGGTACGATTTCTTGTGAAATTTTGATTGGTTTTTTCGCCGGTCCTGAATGGGATGGCATCTGGTTGACATGCTAAGCAAGCTAATGATTGAATGATAGGACTTACCCGATAAAGGCTCTTATCATGTCTAAACTCGCTGAATTTCGTGCCCTTGAGCAAAAGCTTGCGGCGCAGCTGGCCGAGCTGGAAAGCTTGAAAAATGACAACGCGCTTAAGCAAGAAATCGAATTTGAAGGAAAGCTGCGTTCTTTGTTGGGATAATATGGTTACAGCTTGCGCGACGTAATTCAGATTTTGGACCCCAGCGCTCGCGCAGAAGTAGCAGTTCTGCCGGCCAAAAATGCTCGAAAACCTCGTCAAATAAAGGTTTTCAAAAACCCCCACACGGGAGAGGTGGTTGAAACCAAGGGTGGGAATCATCGTACACTGAAAGAATGGAAAGCTCAGTACGGTGCCGGTACCGTAGAGTCCTGGCTTTCTTGAGTTGCTCACTGATCCTGTTTCCCAGCAAGGTGGCCCAGATTGGCGGCCACCGACCCTTCAAGGCAGGCAAATGAGTGCTGCCTTGACCGAGTCAGGTGCTGAGCTGGAAGGGGCTTGTGGGATTTTCTATGCATGGCGGATTTTGGAGCGTCGATGAGTACTCGATTCAGAATAACCATTGAAGACTGGGATGGAGACGGAGTCGTCCGCATACCCGATCAAGCCTTGCAAGAGCTTGGCGTTGACGTTGGGGATTCGCTCTATCTGATTGAAGAGTTCGTCGGTACCAGTCGCTGTTTGGTGCTCTCAAAGACGCCAAAAATTCCGGATCGCGTGGACGAGCTATTTGGCGTTTAAATACTTATTGTCATATTCCAATATGCTCGGCTGCTAGCCTGTGTTCTAGTAGCATAGTGAATTCGACACTGCAGATCGCCAGTTGTCTATCCAGGAGGTAAGGGAATGAGCACTGAAGAACTTTATATTTCTATAGATATCGAGGCTTCGGGCCCGATCCCTGGCGAGTACAGCATGCTCTCCCTTGGGGCGTGTGTTGTAGGGCGCCCAGATCAGGCTATCTACCTGGAGCTAAAGCCAGACAGCCCCAAGCACGATCCTGAAGCGGTGGCTGTAACGGGATTCGATCTGCAGGAATTGACAGTTACAGGAATTGTTCCCGTACAAGCGATGCAGAGGCTTGCGGAATGGCTGGCCAATGTCAGTCTGCCCGGTCAAAGAGCTATATTTGTCGGTCTTAACGCTCCTTTTGATTGGTCGTTTGTCAATTATTACTTTCATAAGTATGTGGGGGAGAACCCCTTCGGGTTTGCGGCACTTGATATCAAGGCGTATTACATGGGGGCTTTCAATCTCGATTGGAAGCAGACCAAATCATCGCACATGAGTGCAAATCTGCTACCGCAGTCATCTCCCACGCATAATGCGCTGGATGACGCGCGCTATCAGGCAGAGCTTTTCCAGTTGATGCTGCAGCGTAGGGCAGCGCTGCCCTGATCAGTTGGCCAAGGCGGCTTCCACGCACTTCCCGTCACGGAACAACCACGCCTTGATGCCGTCGGGTTCTGGGGATAGGCCTACAATCACTGCGATCGGGTGAGGTAGTTCCTGCGCGTAGCGTGCTGCGAATCGAGAAAAGCTTGCTATATCTGTGGGAGAAATCGCCGGAACGGTTTGTGGATGTGTATGCCAATACCCCACAAGCCGAAGCCCTTGTGCATTGGCCGATTCAATTTCCCTGCGGCAGCGGTCAGCGTCGAGTTCCAGCCAGGACCATCCAGCGCGGTCTCTTGCATGTGGCGGTGTGGCGAGGCTCATGATCAAACCAGCGGGGTTGGCCAAGTCGACAAACAGTTGACCACCTCTTTCAGTTCTCCACGTTCGTTGCCTGAACTGATCAAGCACTTCGGCAACAGCTTGGGAAACCGACAAGCGAACATCGATGCCAGGCCATTTCCATGCCCACGCTATAGCACTCACTGTTTACCACTCTCCGCATCTGGCCAATCACGTTCAAACACGATGTGTTGGACTCCATCTGCTAAGGGTGGCCCGCTGTAAGTGCCGTCATGAGTAGGAATGTCCTGAGGTCGATAGATACTTGTGGTCCACACAGGTTTGGTGATCTGCCCGGTAAGACCCCGCAATGCTACTTGGGTAACCATCGACGCCACGTTGGCCATGCCTGAGGCGCCTCCAGGGATGAAGGTTTGGCCACACGCCGGCAGTGGAACCACCCCGCCACCGTTCGGCCACTCGGTGTACTTGAAGTTGAAATTACCAGTGTCATCGAACAAGGGGCGTCCATCATGCTGCCCCTGTGGCGCTAAGAGCGCATGCCCAACAAACGAGTGAGGCTCACTCCACGCTTGCAGGAGATTCCAGCCTGCGGCTTGCGCTTTGCGGAACCACAGGGCTACCTCCGATGACCAGTCTGCAGTGGTGACAAGCACCATGTCTGCATTGTCGAAAATTTCCGGCATCTTGAGCAGCATGAGCTCAGCGAAGTCCATGAAGGCCGTGACCTTAACGGTAGGCAGATCATGCGTAATCTTTTCGGCAAGAGCAGTCGCTTTTGACTGAGCGAGATCGTCGGCCCCTAGTACATGACGTCCCAGATTCGCAGACTCTAGGATGTCAGGGTCGATGAGGACGAGCTCTCCCACGCCCGAGCGGGCCAGTTGTAAGGCAACAGTGCTCCCCAGCGAGCCAACGCCGACCATTACTACTTTGGACTTTTCCAGGCTCTTGGCGGTACCGCTGAGGTCGCGGGAAAGAATGTCATCCCGATCTAACACATTGAGGATGGCGCCCCTCACCAGAACAGGCGAGTGGGATGGCTGATTCTTGCCTGACCATCGCCGAGCTGAGCGAAAGCCATACCAGCGGCCATGGTCTGGTTGTTTACTGTAAGAACGGACATCTAGGCAATACAGAGGCGCTCCTGTGGGGCCGGGTAACTCAAGTACAAGCCACCGATTGGCCAGTGAGTCCTTTCCGGAGAACCAGGCCAGGAATTGCTTGCTATCGTCTGGGCTGAGGTGCGGTGTCAGCCATTCCAGCAAGCGATCAGGAGTTGGACATTGGATATCGGGGTAGGTCAGCAACTTCAGATAGAAGCCTGCGACAGCTGGTGCTTTGATTTTCGCGCTTAACCCAAGCGTACGGTTGATATGCGTTCTGAGTAATTGCACATCCGGTGCAAGCCAGGCGGTACGGGTGCGTCGGCCAGGGCGAGGGTCGCTGGTTGCAAACAGTTCTGATGCCGCCTTAGGCCTCTCCAGCAGCAAGACATCTTGAGGAGAAATATCAAGCTGCATGTTCCAATACGAGGTAAATTCTTTTTCGAATTCAGTGTCACGCAATGCAGGATCTGCATCTGCTCGAACAAACTCAAGAATTGCCCCAAGCCGTACGAGGCAGTCCTGTACCACTGTTTCCGGATCTCCCGTAATTGGCCTTTCGCGGAAACCGTGCAGACAGAGCCCGGATCTAGTGGCATGCGGCCATGCGAGCCAGGGGGACGGCTCGACTTGGATCCTCAGCGAGACCAATGGAAACTGGTTTGGAAACGCTATGCGCAACTGCCTTTCAATGCCGGTGTAGTCGGGTGGGAGAGGCAACAGAAAGCTGGCGGCTTCGCCTTGTTTCCGATCTGTGGTTCTAAGGATCGTAGTCGCAACTTCCTCGCCTATAAATGCGCGAAGCGCGGCGATGCCACGCTCCACGGCCGGGGATAGGTTGGGCTTAACCGAGGCGTTCAACTGGTTTCACATTCGTTTGTGGAGTGGCGTGGCTCGAGCTGCCAAAGATTGCAGTGGCGGCTAAGATGTTTTTGGTAGTCCCAACTTTTCGACCAGCCATCGTCCAGTGCCCCGGAATTTCGTTGTTGACCTCTGTAATCACACTCTGGCCGATCCCGAAGCTTCGCCTCATGACGTTGGCGAATGAGTCAGCGCTGTCGTGGGGCTGCAGGCCAAGCATAAAGGCAACCAATGCACTCGCATGCCAATTGTCAAAGGCTTGGCAGTATTTGTGTCCTTCGTCAGGCCTATTCCATTTCTCCGCGAAGTTTTCACCGGGATCTCGAGGGTTCACCACATAGTACTTCCCAGCAAAGACTTTGATCTCCTCAGGTATTTTTTCCACAATCTTGAGGATCGCATCGATCGGGGTCAGTGGAGTGTGATGTGACTCTTTTACCACCTTGAGGTAGGCATGAGTTGCCAAGGTGGTGATCACGGCAGAAATAGGGCGGTAATCCTCATTTCGCGTTTCAATTGCCCATTCATCGCGGTGCCGTTTAAGCAGTTTGATGGTGGCTCGCAAAGGATCGAGCTTGTCGTACTCCTGATACGAGGGAAGGGGCTCTTGTGTGGCAGAGTCCATGGCTCGACTCTCATTGGCCACAAAGCTCTTGAGGAGCTCCAGCGAGATTTTTTGCTCCGAAGCGCTATGTAGCCAGTCGGCATACGGGATTGGGCTACTGGCCTTCCAGCCTGTGACACGGTCAGGTACTTCAAGTTTTCCTTGACCGTTACTCTCATTATTCCCCTGCACCGCACGCGCAGGTGTGATGTCAATGTGGAATCCAGGGTTTTCGTCTGCGTACTCGATACGGATTCCTCGGCGCAGCTGGACAATATCCGATTGCACTCGGCTGCCTTCACGGAAGCGCTGTTCTATAGCTGCTAGAACCGTGTCGGCATCTGCATCACCGGCATTGGGTAGCCAGACGATGGCATCAGCATCGATCGTGCCGAGATCTTTGGGGGCATCTTTGACTGGATTGATCGTAGTCTTAAGGCGCATTGAACCCTGAGGGAAGATATGCGCACCCTCAAGCAAAGGGTCTTTGGAGGCCGAGAGGATACTCTGCAGCTGTGAGTAGCGATCCTCAATCACCTTGTATTGGCTGGCAGTCAAAGAGATGCTGCTAGCAGCGCGCAGAAGTAGGCGTTCCCAGCTACTGCGCCTGGTTGATTCATCTTTTGTAATCATGGTCGAGTCTCGTCAGAAGTGTGGCCCAAGGTCATAAGGCGCTGGAATGGTCTAATAGCTCCATTCTTTCGCGTGTATAACGCATATGCTTCCTGCTGCTCCGGCGCTGCCAGAACCAATCTCTTTAGATGTACCGGCAATGAAGATGGTAGGGTTGCAGGTTGTAAATTTTTAGCTGATAAATAATGCGCGCGGCCGTAGGATGAAATCCCTAAGGGTGCTCACAGAAGTGCGCGGTGAAAGTTGTCCAAGACTAGAGCTTGCACCGTTTTTTTTGCTGCCGAATTGACGGCGATTTTTTGACATCGATTTGCTGAATGTTTGATCCTCACCGCACAGGCCGAAGAGCGGGTGTGGATATTCTATCTAGACCAGATTTGATCATGGATCCAATTGGAAGTCAAAGAAGATAAACTTTGATGAATCGTTTCATCTAATTTTGCTTTTGAAGCAAAATATAGTGTTTTCAATTCGTAACTTGTAACTGAATTTTAGGGGTGTGGTGCGACTTAATATGTCGCACCCGGATTGCCTGCTTGATCTGCTTAATGCTGTATAAGTGATTCTCATGTTGAAAAAAACTCAACGGCCTAGTGGGGAGAGCGTGGCCCGTGCGCGAGCAAAATTAGCGCGAGGTCTGAAAATGATTTCAAGCGTTGTACGTTTTAGCATTGGACAACGCTTTTGCTAGCGAGTGGCTGCAGCTTGTTAATTTTTTCTTGCGTTGGCGAGCGTCTTGCGCGCGCTTTGTATACTGTTTTTAATGCTGGTTGACCTTGGTTTCTACGCTTTCCGTACACACGATCCTCATAATAGGTTTCGTCAATCGTGTGGTAGATGATCGAGTTTGGTACTTCGTTGTCATCGAAGCCTACCTCAAGTTTGGCGAGTGCCTCGGTGCGCCATTTCCTAGACCGGTTAGCATGAGGAGGGGTTGATATAATAATTTGTACAATTCGTATTTGCTCATCCCGTTGACAGCATTCCAGAAAATCCAGGAGCGCCCGCGGGGTCGCCAGCAATATTACGCCGAAGGTGAGCTTGGGGTCCCCTTGTTGCTTAGTATGAACCTGGAAGAATGTTTCGCTAGTATCAACTCTAGGCCAACTCTTGTGGCTGGGGTCAACCTTGCCTATAAGAGTGATGACCTCTTCCTGGGGATCTGAAACAAACACGGCTTGAAACCTCAATCGAAACGGAGACGGAGTGGGTCGTACTGATTATTTAGGAGTACAACGAATTTTCTCATATATGCTGTATGCAGCATAGCGTTTGAGTCCACATCAGGGCTTTATCGTTCCTTTTGTGGGTAACAAGATGGAACGCAAGTTGGCTTTTGGCTCCGCGCTTAAGGAGGTGCGGGTACGAAAGGAGATCGCACAAGAGCAGCTGGGGGCGAGCCAATCCTTCGTTTCCACAATTGAGCGTGGCATTCGCAGTCCAACGATCGAAAAAATGGAAGAATTTGCGGAGCGACTAGGAGTGAATCCTGCGACCCTGATTGTCTTGATGCAGGTCGGTCAGGAGGGCGATGTGGACGAGCTTCTGGCAAAAATCCGGGATGAAATCAGAGCGCTGAAGCGGGTAGGGGTTTAGCCGTTCTTCGGCTTATACGAAAAAGCCACCTTGGCCTTTGCGGTTCAGGTGGCTTTTTTCATTTCATGCGCTTATTTGGTGCGAGAATTCGGAAAACTTGAAATTTGTTCGGTTCTCGCTGAAAAATAAGGGTGTTGTTGCAGGATTTCGCCTTGAGGCTTTGCCATGACTGCGTTTTTACAGCCTTTGAATGATAAGGAAATGAACCGGCTTGATGGTTTTCTGCTCAAGTACGGCAATGGTGAAGCCATCCTGACGCTGTCCGAGCTGGATGGCTTTCTGGTGGCGCTGGCCAGTTCACCGGTGCGGCTCACGCCTAACGAATGGTTGCTCGAGGTGACCGGTGGCCGCGAGCCACGCTTCAAGAAGTCGGCCGAAGCCGAGGCCGAGGCCTTCTCGGCGTTGTTGATGCGTTACATGAACAACGTGGCGGGCGAGTTGAGCGAAGCGTGTGATGACTTCGAACCGTTGTTTCTTGAAGATGAGTCCGAGCCTGAGCCGCAGATGGTGGTCGATGAATGGTGCTTCGGCTACCTGCGTGGCGTGCAGGTAGCGCGTTGGCCGGCGTTGCCGCCCGTGCAGGCGGCGCACCTGGAGGCGATCGCGCTGCATGGGCTGGAGGACAACATCGACCAGGTCGAAGCCTTGCAGCCGCAGCAGCATGACGCCTCGATCGAGGCGATCGTGATCGGTTTGCGGGCGTTGTATGGGTTTTTCGATTCGCAGCGCGCTTGATCTTCAGCGACCCTTTTCGCCGGCAAGGCCGGCTAAGGGCTGCAGGGCAGCACCAATCCCGTTGCAATCACAGGTTATCGATGACCCTGCACGTACTGTTCGTGTGTACCCAGAACCGCCTGCGCAGCCCCACGGCTGAGCAGGTATTTGCTGACTGGCCAGTGATGTTGAAGGATCTGCTTTGGCTGGAAAATCGCTAAAGAAGCACGAAAACGGCTCTGATCCATCGCGCAGGGAGAGATAACCCGCAAGGTAAGCAAAACTTCAACGCCTGAGAAAAAGTCGGGCATAAAAAAGGCTGCCTTCCGGCAGCCTCCTTTCGCAGCATAAAACCGGGACATCAATCCCAGCTCAACGCCCCGCCCGTCTGGTATTCAATAACCCGCGTCTCGAAGAAGTTCTTCTCTTTCTTCAAGTCCATGATCTCGCTCATCCATGGGAACGGGTTGGTGGTACCTGGGTACTCTTCCTTCAGGCCGATCTGCGACAGGCGACGGTTGGCGATGAACTTGAGGTAGTCCTCCATCATCGCCGCGTTCATGCCCAGCACGCCGCGCGGCATGGTGTCACGGGCGTATTCGATCTCCAGCTGGGTACCCTGCAGGATCATCTGCGAGGCCTCTTCCTTCATCTCGGCATCCCACAGGTGCGGGTTTTCGATCTTGATCTGGTTGATCACGTCGATACCGAAGTTCAGGTGCATCGACTCGTCACGCAGGATGTACTGGAACTGCTCGGCAACGCCGGTCATCTTGTTGCGACGGCCCATCGACAGGATCTGGGTGAAGCCGCAGTAGAAGAAGATGCCTTCCAGTACGCAGTAGTAGGCGATCAGGTTGCGCAGCAGCTCCTTGTCGGTCTCGACGGTGCCGGTGTCGAACTCCGGGTCCGAGATGGCACGGGTGTAGCGCAGGCCCCAGGCGGCCTTTTTCGCGACCGAAGGGATCTCGTGGTACATGTTGAAGATCTCGCCTTCATCCATGCCCAGCGATTCGATGCAGTACTGGTACGCGTGGGTGTGGATCGCCTCTTCGAACGCCTGGCGCAGGATGTACTGGCGACACTCCGGGTTGGTGATCAGGCGGTACACGGCCAGCGCCAGGTTGTTGGCAACCAGCGAGTCGGCGGTGGAGAAGAAGCCCAGGTTGCGCATGACGATGCGACGCTCGTCGTCGGTCAGGCCTTCCGGGGTCTTCCACAGGGCGATGTCCGCGGTCATGTTGACCTCTTGCGGCATCCAGTGGTTGGCACAGCCATCCAGGTACTTCTGCCAGGCCCAGTCGTACTTGAACGGGACCAGCTGGTTGAGGTCGGCGCGGCAGTTGATCATGCGCTTTTCGTCAACCGCTACACGGGCAGCAGAGCCTTCCAGCTCGGCCAGGCCTTCGGCGATGTCGAGGTCGTCCAGGGCCGCCTTGGCGCGCTTGACCGCGTCGGAGTCGGCAGCGGTCACTACACGGGCTTCCTGCGCGGCAACACCGCCAGCGCTGTCGAGCTTGTCGATGCCCGCTTCAGCCGCTTGAGAGGCGGTTTGACCTTTGGCGGCGACTTCGCCGTCTTCGTTTTCGAATTCGTCCCAGCTCAGCATGATGGGTCTCCTGCTTGAGGGCCATAAAGAGTATGGCCGGTTGGATCTTGGTTGCGCTGCTCGCGGTTAGGGTACTGCTGTGCACGCAAAATCTTGGAATGCTTCCGGGGGCTCAGCCCCTCGGGGAGGTCGGGGTAGCCCGACCCGGGGATTGTGCAAAAGGGCCGGTGGTTTCACCGGCCCCTTCGCTGGCAAGCCAGCTCCCACAGGGGAGCGGCGCCATCAGGCCTTATTGGCAGGCTTCGCAGTCCGGCTCGTCGATCGCACAGGCTTTAGGCACTGGCGCTGGCGCCGGGGCAGCCTGCACCGGCGCACTGTCGCCACCGCTGGACACGGCGTTCAGCTTGCCGGTGCTGATGGTCGACTTCTCGGTGCTGGTCGCGGCCAGGGCACGGAGGTAGTAGGTGGTTTTCAGGCCACGGTACCAGGCCATGCGGTAGGTCACGTCCAGCTTCTTGCCCGAAGCACCTGCAATGTACAGGTTCAGCGACTGCGCCTGGTCGATCCACTTCTGACGACGGCTGGCCGCGTCGACGATCCACTTGGTCTCGACTTCGAACGCGGTGGCGTACAGGTCTTTGAGCTCTTGCGGGATACGCTCGATCTGCTGCACCGAACCATCGTAGTACTTCAGGTCGTTGATCATGACCGAGTCCCACAGGCCACGGGCCTTCAGGTCGTGGACCAGGTACGGGTTGATCACGGTGAATTCGCCCGACAGGTTCGATTTCACGTACAGGTTCTGGTAGGTCGGCTCGATCGACTGCGACACGCCCGTGATGTTGGCAATGGTCGCGGTCGGCGCGATGGCCATGATGTTCGAGTTGCGAATGCCTTTCTGCACACGGGCACGAACCGGTGCCCAGTCCAGGGATTCGTTCAGGTCGACGTCGATGTACTTCTGGCCACGTTGCTCGATCAGGATCTGTTGCGAATCCAGCGGCAGGATGCCCTTGGACCACAGCGAACCCTGGAACGTCTCGTAGGCACCGCGCTCGTCGGCCAGGTCGCAGGACGCCTGGATCGCGTAGTAGCTGACCGCTTCCATCGACTTGTCGGCGAACTCGACGGCAGCGTCCGAACCGTACGGGATGTGCTGCAGGTACAGTGCGTCCTGGAAGCCCATGATGCCCAGGCCCACAGGGCGGTGCTTGAGGTTCGAGTTGCGCGCCTGCGGCACCGAGTAGTAGTTGATGTCGATCACGTTGTCGAGCATGCGCACGGCGGTGTTGACGGTGCGTTGCAGCTTGGCGGTATCGAGCTTGCCATCATTGATGTGGTTCGGCAGGTTGATCGAGCCCAGGTTGCAGACCGCGATCTCGTCCTTGTTGGTGTTCAGGGTGATCTCGGTGCACAGGTTCGAGCTGTGCACCACGCCCACGTGCTGCTGCGGCGAGCGCAGGTTGCACGGGTCCTTGAAGGTCAGCCATGGGTGGCCGGTCTCGAACAGCATCGACAGCATCTTGCGCCACAGGTCTTTGGCCTGGACGGTCTTGAATACCTTGATCTTGTTGTACTCGGTCAGCGCTTCGTAGTACTCGTAGCGCTCTTCGAAGGCCTTGCCGGTCAGGTCGTGCAGGTCTGGCACTTCGTTCGGCGAGAACAGGGTCCACTTGCCGTCATCGAAGACACGCTTCATGAACAGGTCAGGGATCCAGTTGGCGGTGTTCATGTCGTGGGTACGACGACGGTCATCACCGGTGTTCTTGCGCAGCTCGATGAATTCTTCGATATCCAGGTGCCAGGTTTCCAGGTAGGCGCAGACCGCGCCCTTGCGCTTGCCGCCCTGGTTGACCGCAACGGCGGTGTCGTTGACCACTTTCAGGAAGGGTACGACGCCCTGGGACTTGCCGTTGGTACCCTTGATGTAGGAGCCCAGTGCACGCACAGGGGTCCAGTCGTTGCCCAGGCCACCGGCGAACTTGGACAGCATGGCGTTGTCGTGGATCGCGTGGTAGATGCCCGACAGATCGTCCGGCACGGTGGTCAGGTAGCAGCTCGACAGCTGCGGGCGCAGGGTGCCGGCGTTGAACAGGGTCGGGGTCGAGGCCATGTAGTCGAACGACGACAACAGGTTGTAGAACTCGATCGCACGGGCTTCCTTGTCGCTTTCTTCCAGCGCCAGGCCCATGGCCACACGCATGAAGAACACCTGCGGCAGTTCGAAGCGCACGCCATCCTTGTGGATGAAGTAGCGGTCGTACAGGGTTTGCAGGCCCAGGTAGGTGAACTGCTGGTCGCGCTCGTGGTTGATCGCCTTGCCCAGACGCTCCAGGTCGAAGTCGGCCAGTGCCGGGTTCAGCAGTTCGAACTGCACGCCCTTGGCGACGTAGGCCGGCAGCGCCTTGGCGTACAGGTCGGCCATTTCGTGGTGGGTGGCGCTGTCGGCGACTTCCAGGAAGCTCAGGCCTTCGGCACGCAGGGTGTCCATCAGCAGGCGGGCGGTCACGAACGAGTAGTTCGGCTCGCGCTCTACCAGGGTACGGGCGGTCATCACCAGGGCAGTGTTGACGTCCTTGATGGCCACGCCGTCGTACAGGTTCTTCAGGGTTTCGCGCTGGATCAGTTCGCCATCGACTTCGGCCAGGCCTTCGCAGGCCTCGGTGATGATGGTGTTCAGGCGGTTCATGTCCAGCGGCGCGAAGCTGCCGTCGGCCAGGCTGATGCGGATGCTCGGGTGCGGTTGTACCGAGGCGTCTTCGTTGGTGCGGGTGGCACGTTCCTTGGCACGCTGGTCACGGTAGATCACGTAGTCGCGGGCCACTTTCTGCTCGCCGGCACGCATCAGGGCCAGTTCGACCTGGTCCTGGATCTCTTCGATGTGGATGGTGCCGCCCGACGGCATGCGACGCTTGAAGGTGGCGGTGACCTGTTCGGTCAGGCGGGCGACGGTGTCGTGGATGCGCGACGAGGCGGCGGCAGTGCCGCCTTCAACTGCGAGGAACGCTTTGGTGATGGCCACGGTGATCTTGTCGTCGGTGTAGGCGACGACAGTGCCGTTACGCTTGATCACGCGCAGTTGGCCCGGAGCGGTAGCAGCCAGATCCTGGTTCGAATCGGCCTGCGGCGCCAGGGCCTGCGGGTTCTCGCGAGTTGTGTCGGTTTGCATGGGTGTCTCCACGTTCTCTATGTTTGTTCAGATGCCTTGTGGGCATCCACCGTTCCGTCCGAAAGCTCGAGCACTGGCCCGCCAACGCATCACGCGCCTGGCTGGGCAGGGTGTACCGGCTTCGGACAGATCAGGAAAAAGGGGCAATCGCTTGCCGCTCCCTGGCCGAAGTCAAAGGTCCTGGGCCGCGGCCCAAAAACGGTTGCTGACGGGGTTGAACCTGCAACACCCGTACCCGAAACAAGACCCGTGGCGGGTTTGCATCGGTCGCCTCCGCAGGAGCGGTTTGGCTGCGAATCTGGATCAAAGTTCAAGCAAAAAAAGCGTTGTGCAAGGCTTGAGTTGTTTGCTCGACTTGTGCTTGGGTTTTTTCGTCAAAACCCAACATGTAGTGTTTTGTCGCGCTGGGGATACAAGATAATGCGGTATCGGGGGTATTGCAAGGCAGCCCCCTGTGGATAACATGTGTGTAGATTGTGAGTGATTTGGGGCAAAGCCTTGTAGGCCGCGTCTCACCGCCATTCCACCGTTGGTCACTCTTTTTTTTGCCCGGTCAGCACGTCGCAGGGGCATTTTTAAGGGCGCGAACCCTATCACAAAAAACGCACTTGTCCAGCCGAATTGGCGCGGCTTTTTCCGGCGCCTGGCAGTGGTAGTATCGCGGGCCCATGTTGCCCTTTGTCGAAGGGCTGCCCCCACATTATAAAAAGCCCAGCGAGGTGCCCCGTGGAGCCGTCCAGCAGTCAGGTGTTGATCGTCGAGGATGATGAGCGTCTAGCCGAGCTGACCCGTGACTACCTGCAGGCCAACGGCTTCGAGGTGGCGGTGGAGGGCGACGGTGCCAGGGCGGCGGCGCGCATCATCGCCGAGCAGCCGGCGCTGGTGATCCTCGACCTGATGCTGCCTGGCGAGGATGGCCTGAGCATCTGCCGCAAGGTGCGCGCGCAGTACCCCGGGGTGATCCTCATGCTGACCGCGCGCAGCGACGAGCTGGATCAGGTGCAGGGGCTGGACCTGGGCGCCGACGACTATGTGTGCAAGCCGGTGCGTCCGCGCCTGTTGCTGGCGCGCATCAACGCGTTGCTGCGCCGCAGCGAGGCACCCGCACCGGGCGCCGAGCGCCAGAGCCTGCAGTTCGGCCCGTTGCGCGTCGACAACACGCTGCGCGAAGCCTGGCTGGGCAGCGCCGGTATCGAGCTGACCAGTGCCGAGTTCGACCTTTTATGGCTGCTGGTGAGTAACGCCGGGCGCATCCTGTCGCGCGAGGAGATCTTCACTTCCCTGCGCGGCGTGGGCTACGACGGCCAGGACCGCTCCATCGACGTGCGCATTTCGCGTATCCGCCCCAAGATCGGCGACGACCCGATCCACCCGCGCATGATCAAGACGGTGCGCAGCAAGGGCTACCTGTTCGTCGCCGAAGCCGCCGTCGCCCTGGGCCAGGCGGAATGAACTCGATCTTCCTGCGTATCTATGGCGGCATGCTTGCCGCCCTGGTGCTGGTGGCGGTACTCGGGGTGCTCAGCCTGCACCTGCTCAACGAGGTGCGCGCCGAGCAATACCGCGAACGCCTGGCCCACGGCACCTTTACCCTGATGGCCGACAACCTGGCACCCATGAGCGAGGTGGAGCGTACCCGCGCCCTGGCGATGTGGGAGCGCCTGCTGGGGATTCCGCTGGCGCTGGAGCCGGTCGAGCAGGCCGGCCTTGAGGGCGGCCAGCGTACCCGCCTGCAACGTGGCCAGGTGCTGGTAGAACGCACCGGGCCGCATGCGGCGCGGGTACTGCGCCAGGTCCGCGGGCACAACCTGCTGCTGACCGGCGAGGTGCAGCAGATCAGCGAGCAACTGGCCCGCGCCACCATCTATCTGCTGGCCGACGAGCTGGTGCGTTACCCGGTCGGCGAGCAGCCGCGGCGCCTGGCCGAACTCAAGCAGAGCAAGGGCTTCGGGTTCGACCTGCGCCTGCTCAGCCTCGACCAGACCGACATGGACGATGACCAGCGCCGCCGGGTCGACGAGGGCGACACGGTGATGGCACTGGGCAAGGACGGTGATTCGATTCGTGTGTTTGCCGGCATGGTCGCCACGCCCTGGGTGCTGGAAATCGGCCCGCTGTACCAGATGAACCCTTACCCGCCGCAGTTGCTGGTGTTGATCGCCGCGCTGGGGCTGTGCCTGATCGGCCTGATCGTGTACCTGCTGGTGCGCCAGCTGGAGCGGCGCCTGTCGGGGCTGGAGGTGGCGGCCACGCAGATCGCCCAGGGCAGCCTGGAGGTGCGCGTGGCGGCCGATGACGCCGACTCGGTAGGGCGCCTGGCGGCGGCCTTCAACCATATGGCCGAGCACCTTCAGCAATCCTTGACCATGCAGCGCGAGCTGGTGCGGGCGGTGTCCCATGAGCTGCGCACGCCGGTGGCGCGCCTGCGCTTCGGGCTGGAGATGATCGAAAGCGCCAGCAGCGAACAGGCCCGTGAAAAATACCTGCTGGGCATGGACAACGATATCCAGGACCTCGACCGGCTGGTGGACGAGATGCTCACCTATGCGCGCCTGGAGCAAGGCGCGCCGGCGCTGAATTTCCAGCGCGTCGACCTGGATGCCTTGCTCGACCAGGTGATCGCCGAGCTGGCGCCGCTGCGCCGCGAGGTGCGCGTGCTGCGCGGGCCGTGCCAGGTCGGTGAGCAGGGGGCCTGGGTGGAGGCCGAGCCGCGTTACCTGCACCGCGCCCTGCAGAACCTGGTGAGCAACGCCATGCGCCATGCCGAATCGCAGGTCAGCCTGAGCTATCAGTTGGGCACCCAGCGCTGTCGCATCGATGTCGAGGACGACGGCCCCGGCGTGCCGCAAGCGGCCTGGGACCGTATCTTCACGCCGTTCACCCGGCTCGATGACAGCCGCACCCGTGCCTCGGGCGGTCACGGCCTGGGGTTGTCGATCGTGCGGCGGATCATCTACTGGCATGCCGGGCGCGCCCTGATCGGCCAGAGCGAACGCCTGGGCGGCGCCTGTTTCAGCCTGAGCTGGCCGCGCCAGCCTGCACAGGGGCACGGCGATGACACTGACGCTGGCTGAGCTGCTCACCGCGCAGCGCTTCGACGCGCTGCTGCTGGGGCTGTATGGGCCCCAGTTGATGCCGGCGCAACGGCCGGTGCTGGTATCGCAATGGTCCAAGTACTATTTCAGCCTGCTGTGGCGCGAGGCGCTGGCGGGGCAGGCGCCGCTGCTGGCGGCCACGCTGGCGCTGGACGGGCGTGGGCTGCCTGTTGCGGTATCGGCCCAGGTGATGGGGGCTGGCGTGGCCGAGGTGCTGGAGCAGCACCTGCCCTGGGTGGTTGCTCGACTGGCAACGCTCGGTGATGTGCCGGCGGCGGTGCTGTGGGGCAATGCCGGTGACTGCCTCGAGCAATTGGCCGGCGAGCAGCCGGTGGTACGCCAGCTGTTGGAAACCCCGGGCAATCCTCTATATGCCGCGGTGCGCCACGACGCTCAGGGGCGACGTGTCAGGCGCACCTGTTGCCTGAGCTACAAGGTGGCGTGGGTCGGGCACTGCGAGCACTGCCCGCTCTGAGCGCGGGGTTCAGACGCTGACCAGGCTCAGCAGCTGATCACCTTGCACACTGAACTGGCCGCTGATCTCGCGGCCGTGGTGCCACTGTGCCGACAGGTCGGTGAGCAGGCGCAGGCGTGCGCTGCCGTCGCTGGACCATTCGATGATTTCGGCGTGCTCGAAATAGAAGCGCTTGAGCGCGATCGGGTACAGCGCCTTGAACAGGCTTTCCTTGAGCGAGAAGGTCAGGGTGGCGGTCAGGCTGAGCTGGCTGCGGTCCATGCGCTCGAGCTCTGCGGCGGTGAGTATTTCGCCCGCCAGGCGCTCGGCACGCTCGTCGCCCAGCAGGTTTTCCTGATCCAGGCCCAGGCCCTGGCAGTCGCTGGCGTGGGCCACCACCGCGGCGGCCCAGCCTTTGCCATGGGTGATCGAGCCGCTGATGCCGGTTGGCCAGATCGGTGCACGGTCGTCGCCGGTGGCGGGCAGGTAATCGCGCCCGTCCAGGCGTTGCAGGGCGGTGCGGGCGCACACGCGGCCGGCCAGGTACTCGGCCTGGCGCTTGGCCACCGAGCGTTGCAGGCTTGGGGTCTGTTCGATGGCGGCGCGCTGGAAGTCGTCGGCGGCGAGGTTGGCCGGGTCGAAGGCGCAACTGACCAGCACCGCACCGGGGACCGGGTGGGGCAGGGGCCAATGGTGCTGGAGCGGGGCGCAGCAGAGCGGGAGTCGGTTCATGGGCGTTATTGTGCCGGGGGTGTGGCGCAGGTGCCAGTGGTGCTGGCGTTTTGCGTTGACCGTACTGGCCTCTTCGCTGGCAAGCCAGCTCCCACAGGTACAGCGTGCTATCAAAGGCAGCGCAGAGCCTGTGGGAGCTGGCTTGCCAGCGAAGAGGGCCTTCAGTCGAACACCTTCTTCAGGAACGCCTGCAAATCAGCCCACGAGCGTTCATCCGCCGCCTTGTTGTACCCGATATCCGGCCCACCATGCTCGCCATGGCTCAAGCGGTCGGCATCCGGGTTGGTAAAGCCGTGCTTGGCCCCCTCGATGCTGACGAACTGATAGTTGGCGCCCGCCTTGTCCATCTCCTGCTTGAACGCGGCCACCTGCTCGGGCGTGACCATGCTGTCGTTGGTCCCATGCTCCACCAGCACTGGCGTCTTCACGCTGTTGAGCGTTGCCGGGGTGTCGGTGACCAGCGCCCCATGAAAGCTCGCCACCCCCGCCAGCGCTTCACCCCGGCGCGCGGCATCCAGCACTACCTTGCCGCCGAAGCAGTAGCCGATCGCGGCGATCTTTTCGGCGTCGGTCTGCGGCTGGATCTTCAGCAACTCGACCCCGGCATCGAAACGTGCGGCGGCTGCCTTGGGGTCCTTGAGTGCCGCCTGCATGAACTTGCCGGCATCGGCCGGGTGCTCGGTCTGCTTGCCGTCGCCATACATGTCGATGGCCAGGGCGCTGTAACCCAGGCCGGCGAGGTCGCGCGCGCGGCGCTTGGCATAGTCGTTCAGCCCCCACCACTCATGCACCACCACCACGCCCGGGCGTTGGCCCTCAACGGCATCGTCATAGGCGTAGTAGCCCACCAGGCGCTTGCCGTCGGCGTCCTGGTAAGCGATTTCGCGGGTCTGCACGGCAGCCTGGGCAAGCCCCGTAGCGCCGATCAGGGCAAGTGCGAGCAAGTAACGCATGGTCGATTCTCCTTGTTTTCCAGGTTGTGCGTGTCGTTCAGCCGGTGTTCAGGTGGCATTCAGCGGCGGTTCAGGGCGCCCTGCTTACTCTAGCTTCCACACCAACACCGCGCATCACTCTGGAGTACACACGTATGAAAAGCCTCAATACCCTGCTGATTGCCATGACCGTGCTGGGTGCCAGCTCCCTGGCCCAGGCCGCCGATACCACCTTCGCCGGCCTCACCTACGGCCAGACCAGTGACAAGATCAAGAAGTCCGGCCTGCTTGGCAGCAACGTCGACCACCTCAACACCGACGGCATCATCAGCAAGGATGGCACCTGGGGTGCACGCCTCGGCCAGCAGAACGACCAGGGCCGTTACTACCTCACCTACGACAACGTCTCCAACAACCACAGCGGCCTGAAGATGCGCCAGGAAAACCTGCTGGGCAGCTACGATGTGTTCTACCCGCTGGGCAGCAGCACCAAGGCCTTCGGTGGCGCCAGCCTGGGCGTGACCAAGCTCAGCCAGGAATCTTCCGGCTACAGCCGTGACACCGACACCGGGTATGCCTACGGCCTGCAGGCCGGCCTGTTGCAGCAGGTCAGCGACAACGCCTCGGTCGAGCTGGGCTACCGTTACCTGCGCAGCAACGCCACCACCGAGCTGTCCGAGCATGACGGTGCCAAGCTGGGTGCTCTGCGCCTGAAAAGCAGTGCGCAAACCTACCTGTCGGCCAACTACCTGTTCTGAGTGGCGCGCATCACCCGAACCGGCCCGCATTGCGGCCGGTTCGCTGTTATTCTGCCGCCATGCGGCGTGATGCCCGGCCAGGCCGGCCGGGCCTGGTTGGGGAGGAGCGTATGAAACTGCTGGTGGTCGAGGATGAAGCCCTGTTGCGTCATCACCTGCACACCCGTCTGAGCGAAACCGGGCACGTGGTGCAAGCGGTGGCCAACGCCGAGGAGGCGTTGTACCAGGCCGAACAGTTCCATCACGACCTGGCCATCGTCGACCTGGGCCTGCCGGGCATGAGCGGCCTCGACCTGATCCGCCAGTTGCGCAGCCAGGACAAGACCTTTCCCATCCTGATCCTCACCGCCCGCGGCAACTGGCAGGACAAGGTCGAGGGGCTGGCGGCGGGCGCCGACGACTACGTGGTCAAGCCGTTCCAGTTCGAAGAGCTGGAGGCGCGCCTGAACGCGCTGTTGCGTCGTTCCAGCGGGTTTACCCAGTCGACCATCATTGCCGGCCCGCTGCGCCTGGACCTGAACCGCAAGCAGGCATTGCTTGACGAGCAACCCCTGGGCCTGACGGCGTATGAGTACCGCATCCTGGAGTACCTGATGCGTCATCACCAGCAGGTGGTGGCCAAGGACCGATTGATGGAGCAGCTCTACCCCGACGACGGCGAGCGTGACCCGAATGTCATCGAGGTGCTGGTCGGGCGCCTGCGGCGCAAGCTTGAGGGCGACAACGGCTTCAAGCCGATCGACACCGTGCGCGGCCTGGGCTACCTGTTCACCGAGCGCTGCCGATGATTCGTTCGCTGCGCCTGCGCCTGATGCTGGCCGCGGCGGTACTGGCGCTGCTGTTCATGCTGGCGCTGCTGCCGGCGCTGCAGAAGGCCTTCAGCCTGGCACTGCAGGAGTCCATCGAGAAGCGCCTGGCCTCGGACGTGACCACGCTGATCTCGGCGGCGCGCATCGAGGGCGGCCGGCTGCAGATGCCGGTGTTGCTGCCGGACGAGAAATTCAACCTGCCCGACAGCCGCCTGCTTGGCTATATCTATGATCGCCAGGGCAACCTGGTGTGGCGCTCGCGGGCCACCGCCGAAGAGAACATCAACTACACCCCGCGCTATGACGGGCGCGGCAACGAGTTCGCACGTATCCGCCAGGACCATGGCGAGGAGTTCTTCGTCTACGACGTCGAGGTCAAGTTGCTGGGCGGCAAGAGCGCGGCGTTCAGCATTGTCGCCCTGCAGCCGGTGCGCGAGTACCAGCAGACCCTCAATGGCCTGCAGGAAAAGCTCTACCTGGGCTTTGGCGCAGCCTTGCTGGCCTTGCTGCTGCTGCTCTGGGCCGGCCTCACCTGGGGGTTGCGTTCATTGCGGCGCATGAGTGTGGAGCTGGACGAGGTCGAGTCGGGCGCCCGCGAAGGCCTGAGCGCCGAGCACCCCCGTGAGTTGCTGCGTCTGACCGGCTCGCTCAACCGCCTGCTGCGCAGCGAACGCGAACAGCGCGGGCGTTACCGCGACTCGCTGGACGACCTGGCCCACAGCCTGAAAACGCCCCTGGCCGTGTTGCAAGGGGTCAGCGAAAGCATGGCCCAGCGCGATACCGAACGCGAGCAGGCCAGGGTGCTGCAAAGCCAGATCGAACGCATGAGCCAGCAGATCGACTACCAGTTGCAGCGCGCCAGCCTGCGCAAGAGCGGCCTGGTGCGTCACCGGGTGGCGCTGCGTCCGTTGCTCGACAGCCTGTGCAGCACGTTGGCCAAGGTCTACCGCGACAAACAGGTGCAGGTGACGTACGCGGTGCCCGAGCAGGCGCTGGTGCCGATGGAGCAGGGCGCCTTGCTGGAACTGCTCGGCAATCTGCTGGAAAACGCTTACCGCCTGTGCCTGGGTCAGGTCCGCATCAGTCTGCATGTCAGCGACGCTGTGCTGGAACTGTGCGTCGAAGACGACGGCCCCGGTGTGCCGCCTGGTCAGCGCGAACGCATCCTCCAGCGCGGCGAGCGCCTGGACCGCCAGTACCCTGGCCAGGGCATCGGCCTGGCCGTGGTCAAGGACATCATCGAAAGCTACGACGCCCACCTCACCCTGGATGACTCGCCGCTGGGCGGCGCGGCCTTTCGCATTCGCTTCCCACTCGACTGAGTATCGCCAAGCCTGGCAGTGGGCGGATTACCGCCATTCTATTGCCCGATATTTCGACTCTGGGCGGAAATCCGCCAACCGGCACGCCAGGCTTGCTGTCCAAGCGTGCAAAAAATCCCCATGAATACAGGCTTTGCACTGCTACAGCGCATTCTGGCATCAGGCTTGCTATTGACTCAGCAGAGTTCTGCCACGCAGCTCGACAAAACAAATCCCTCCAGTGCAGGAGGGTTCGCGCTTTAGGTACCGCTCACCTCCTGGGAAGGATGGGGTCGGTACATTGAGGAAATAGCCATGACGACGCGTCAGCCGCTGTACAAATCGCTGTATATCCAGGTGATCGTAGCCATCACCATCGGTATCTTGCTGGGTCACTTCTATCCGGAAACCGGCGTGGCGCTCAAGCCACTGGGCGACGGGTTCGTCAAACTGATCAAGATGGTCATTGCCCCGATCATCTTCTGTACGGTAGTCAGCGGCATCGCCGGCATGCAAAGCATGAAGTCGGTCGGCAAGACCGGCGGCTACGCGCTGCTGTACTTCGAAATCGTCTCGACCATCGCCCTGGTCATCGGCCTGGTCGTGGTCAACGTGGTCAAGCCGGGTGCCGGCATGCACATCGACGTGACCACCCTCAACGCCAGCAGCGTGGCTGCCTATGCCGCCGCCGGCGCGCAGCAGACCACCATCGGCTTCCTGCTCAACATCATCCCTAACACCGTGGTCGGCGCGTTCGCCAACGGCGACATCCTGCAAGTGCTGATGTTCTCGGTGATCTTCGGTTTCGCCCTGCACCGCCTGGGTGCCTACGGCAAGCCGCTGCTGGACCTGATCGATCGCTTCGCGCACGTCATGTTCAACATCATCAACATGATCATGAAGCTGGCGCCGGTCGGTGCCTTCGGTGCCATGGCCTTCACCATCGGCCAGTACGGCGTGGGTTCGCTGGTGCAGCTGGGCTACCTGATGGCCTGCTTCTACATCACCTGCCTGCTGTTCATCCTGGTCATTCTGGGCGGTATCGCCCGTGCGCACGGCTTCAGCGTGCTCAAGCTGATCCGCTACATCCGTGAAGAGCTGATGATCGTGCTGGGTACTTCCTCGTCCGAGTCGGCCCTGCCACGCATGCTGGCCAAGATGGAGCGCCTGGGTGCGAAGAAATCGGTCGTCGGCCTGGTGATTCCTACCGGCTACTCGTTCAACCTGGACGGTACCTCGATCTACCTGACCATGGCTGCGGTGTTCATCGCCCAGGCCACCGACACGCCGATGGACATCGGCCACCAGATCACCCTGCTGCTGGTGCTGCTGGTGGCTTCCAAAGGTGCTGCTGGCGTGACCGGTAGCGGCTTCATCGTATTGGCCGCGACCCTGTCGGCCGTAGGCCACCTGCCGGTTGCCGGCCTGGCGCTGATCCTGGGTATCGACCGCTTCATGTCCGAAGCGCGTGCCCTGACCAACCTGATCGGTAACGCGGTTGCCACCGTCGTGGTTGCCAAGTGGGTCAACGAGCTGGACGAAGACAAGCTGCAATCGGAGCTGGCTTCCGGTGGTGCGCCGCTGATCGATACCCGTCCTACCGATGACCTGGGCGTGGCCGAAGGTGCTGTGCGCCAGAGCTGAGGTTAGCCTGTAACGCCAAAAGCCCATCTTCGGATGGGCTTTTTTGTGCCTGCTGTGCTGGCCCCTTCGCTGGCAAGCCAGCTCCCACAGGTACAGCGGTAATTCCAAGGCCTGCGCATATCCTGTGGGAGCTGGCTTGCCAGCGAAGCTTTTACTCCACCCGCGTCTCGCCAGTGAACACCAGGGCCTGCCGACACCGCCGGCACAGGTACCGCCGCCCCTGGCGCACCAGCCCATGGCGTTGCGCCGAGAACGGAAAGTCACTCCCTGCACAGGGGCACTTGTAGATATAGCGCGTCACGCTACGGCGCTTGACCGCATAGTTGTGGCAGCGATTGGGCGGCAGTTCATACACCCCGCGCATGATCAATTGCCACTCTTGCCCGTGGGGTTGAATGTGATCGCCGAACAACTGGTGCGCTACCAGGTGCGCGACCTCGTGGGGCACGGTCTGCTTGAGGAAGTCTTCACTGTTTTCACGGTACAGCTGCAGGTTGAAGCGCAGCAGGTTCTCGTGCAGGTGCGCGACACCGGCCTTCTGCCCGCGCAGCTTGAAACTCACTTCGGGGCGCAGGAAGGTGCGTTTGAAAAAACGTTCGGCTTGCTGGTAACAGCGTTCGACGCGGGTAGTGAGCAGCTCTGGCATAACGGTTGAATACTCCTGGCCGACAATTATGCCGCAACCCGGGCGGCGTTGCCGAGACCGCTGGTCCACACAGCATCAGGCCGCCTTGCGGCGGCCTGATGGGTACAACCCCTATGTTGGCGTATTTTCTAGTTGGTGTAGACGGGCCCCACGCCCAGTCCCCAGACGATCACGGTGAAGGCCATGATGGCGACCAGCACCACCAGCCCCACCGCCAGCACCGAACTCGAGAACAGAAAGCCTTCATCGGAAGGGATGTTCATGAAGGTCGGCAAACCGACGTACAGCAGGTAGACCGTGTAGCAGATGGCCGCCGTGCCGACGATCATCCCCAGCCACAGGTGCGGGTAAAGCGCCGCCAGGCCGCCGATGAACAGCGGGGTGGCGGTGTAGGTGGCAAACGCGATGCATTGGGCCATGCTCGGGGTGGCATCGTAGGTGCGTGCCATCCAGTGGATGAAGGCGCCCATCACCGCCACGCCGCCGAGCATGGCCAGGTACGACATCACGGTCATCCAGATCGCGCTGTCGACCGTGAGCATGACCGGTGCGCGGTTGCCGATCACCCAGCCGACCTGGGTGGTGCCGATAAAGGCCGAGACGGCGGGGATCGCCGCCAGGATCAAGGTGTGGGTCAGGTACATGTGGCTGATGGTTTCGTCTTCGCCACGGATTTCTTTCCATTCCTGGTCAGGATGGGTGAACAGCCCCAGAACGTGATGGATCATGCCAGTCACTCCCTCGTTGTTGCCATCGCCCCCCAGCGGAGCGCGTACACGGCCCAGAGGTTGGGCCTGACGGGATCAGGTCACGCTTGCTGTGGCCTTATGACGCAGTATAGGAAGGCGTTCGCCGCACAAACCCGCTTTTTTAGAGCAAATCGCGCTGTCAGGCGCGCCCTTGATTCCCTTGCAGTCTTTATCGGATGGGCCTACGCGCAGGCGGGGTTTATGCGTAAAATGTGCGGCTTTTGTCACACCTCGCGGATTCAAGCGCTATGGGCACCCTCTCGGTCAACCAGAACAAACTGCAAAAACGCCTGCGTCGCCTCGCAGGCGAAGCCGTCGCCGACTTCAACATGATCGAGGAAGGCGACAAGGTCATGGTCTGCCTGTCCGGCGGCAAAGACAGCTACACCATGCTCGATGTGCTGCTGCACCTGCAGAAGGTGGCACCGATCAAGTTCGACATCGTCGCGGTGAACATGGACCAGAAGCAGCCGGGGTTCCCCGAGCACGTGCTGCCGGCGTACCTGGCGACGCTGGGCATCGAGTACCACATCGTCGAGAAGGACACCTACTCGGTGGTCAAGGAACTGATCCCCGAGGGCAAGACCACCTGCTCGCTGTGCTCGCGCCTGCGTCGCGGCACGCTGTACACCTTTGCCGACGAGATCGGTGCGACCAAGATGGCCCTGGGGCATCACCGCGACGACATCGTCGAGACCTTCTTTCTCAACATGTTCTTCAACGGCACGCTCAAGGCCATGCCGCCCAAGCTGCGTGCCGACGACGGGCGCAACGTGGTGATCCGCCCACTGGCCTACTGCGCCGAGAAGGACATCCAGGCCTATTCGGACATGAAGGAATTCCCGATCATCCCGTGCAACCTCTGTGGTTCGCAGGAGAACCTGCAGCGCCAGGTGGTCAAGGACATGCTGGTGGAGTGGGAGCGCAAGACGCCCGGGCGCACCGAGAGCATCTTCCGCGGCCTGCAGAACGTGGTGCCGTCGCAGCTGGCGGACCGCAACCTGTTCGACTTCACCAACCTGCGCATCGATGAAAACGCCGCCCCGCGTTTTGTCGATGTACTGAATATCTGACGGGTATGCGCGATTATCAGTGGCTGCATGAATTCTGCCTGAACCGTTTCGGTTCGGCGGCGGCGCTCGAGGCGCACCTGCCCGAGGCGTTCAGCCCGGCGCAGTTGCGCCAGATCAGCGATGACCGTTACCTCTCGACCATGGCCCTGCGGGTGTTTCGCGCGGGGCTCAAGCACAGCCTGGTGGATGCCAAGTGGCCGGCGTTCGAGCAGGTGTTCTTCGGTTTCGACCCGGAAAAGGTCGTGCTGATGGGGGCCGAGCACCTGGAGCGCCTGATGCAGGACACCCGCATCATCCGTCACCTGGGCAAGCTCAGGAGCGTGCCGCGCAATGCGCAGTTCATGCTGGATATTGCGAAGGAACATGGCAGTTTCGGTGCGTTCATCGCCGACTGGCCGGTGACCGATATCGTCGGTTTGTGGAAGTACCTGGCCAGGCACGGCAACCAGATGGGCGGGCTGTCGGCGCCGCGCTTCCTGCGCATGGTGGGCAAGGACACCTTCGTGCCCACCAATGACGTGGTGGCGGCGCTGGTGGCGCAGGATGTGATCGACAAGCAGCCGACCAGCCAACGCGACCTGGCCACGGTACAGCAGGTGTTCAACCAGTGGCATGCCGACAGTGGGCGGCCGCTGTGCCAGTTGTCGATGATGCTGGCGTATACCGTCAACCATTGAGCTTTGTGTTGCCCCCCTTCGCTGGCAAGCCAGCTCCCACAGGTTCTGCGCTGCCGTTGAGAGCACTGCATATGCCTGTGGGAGCTGGCTTGCCAGCGAAAGGAGCGCCGCCTACTCGGCGCCTTCCCCCGCCATCCGCCGCTCATACTGAAAGCGCCAGCGCACATACAACAGCGCACTCACGAACAACCCCAGGCTGATCGCCACCTCCAGCCACCCCAGCAGCGCCCGCGCCGGGTCGAACGCGGCCAGCACGCCCTTGATGAAGTACAGGTTCACCACAAAGCACGTCCATGCATGCGCCCGTGCACTGCCCATCAGCATACCCGGCAGCACCAGCAGCAGCGGCACCAGCTCGATGGCCAGAATCACCCCGGTGCGTGCGCCGTGCAGGTCGGCAAACCACAGGTTGTTCACCGTCAGCAGCGTGATCAGGCCCAGGAACGTCGCCAGGCTCACTACCCGCGTCACACGCAGGCGCGGCGCCAGCCATTGCAGCGGTGGCAGCACCTTGGGCTTCTTAGCCACGGCCGTTCTCCAGCAGCAGGGCGGTACTCGCCAGGCGTTGGCCCAGGGCACGGCACAGGGCGATTTCGTCGGCGTCCAGGTCGCGCTTGCCATCGGCCCCGGCATGGTGGCTGGCGCCATACGGCGTGCCACCGCCACGGGTTTCGAGCAAGGCCGACTCGCTGTAGGGCAGCCCCATGATCAGCATGCCGTGGTGCATCAGCGGCAGCAGCATCGACAGCAGCGTCGATTCCTGCCCGCCGTGCAGGCTGGCGGTGGAGGTGAATGCCGCTGCCGGCTTGCCCACCAGGCCGCCGCTGAGCCACAGGCTGCTGGTGCCGTCGATGAAGTACTTGAGCGGCGCCGCCATGTTGCCGAAACGCGTCGGGCTGCCCAGGGCCAGGCCCGAACAATGGCGCAGGTCGTCGAGGGTGGCATACAGCGCGCCGGTCTCGGGAATGTCCGGGGCCACGGCTTCGCATTCGGTGGAAATCGCCGGCACGGTGCGCAGACGCGCCTCCAGCCCGCCCAGTTCCACGCCGCGGGCAATCTGCCGGGCCATTTCGCTGGTGGAGCCATGGCGGCTGTAGAACAGGATCAGGATGTACGGCGCGCTCACGGCAGAATCTCCAGCACCTTCTCGGGCGGACGGCCGATCACGGCCTTGTCGCCCGCCACCAGGATCGGCCGTTCGATCAGCTTCGGGTGCTTGACCATGGCGTCGATCAACTGCGCGTCGCTCAAGGCCGGGTTGGCCAGCTCGAGGCTTTTGTATTCGTCTTCACCGCTGCGCAGTAGCTGGCGTGCACCGATGCCCAGCTTGCCGAGCAGGTCGTCGAGCGTGGCGGCATCGGGCGGGGTTTCCAGATAGCGCACCACGGTCGGGGCCAGGCCACGGGCTTCGAGCAATTCCAGGGCGCTGCGCGATTTGGAGCAGCGAGGGTTGTGATACAGGGTCAGGTCGGTCATGTTCGGGTCGCATCTGGCAGGGTGTGGCGGCTATTCTAACCGCAGCGAATTGGCATTTTGCCTGAATCTTGAAGAAGGATTGACCCATGACAAGGCGATTGGCGGCAGCCCTGGCCATTACCGCGAGCCTGCTGCTCGTTGGATGCGGTGCGGACTACGGCCTCGACCAGAACGGCAATACGGTGAAGGCCGAGCAGATCGAAGGACGCTGGGTGGTGCTCAACTACTGGGCCGAATGGTGCGGGCCGTGCCGTACCGAGATCCCTGAACTGAATGCCGCCGCCAAGGACTGGCAGGCCCAGGGCGTGACCGTGGTGGGGGTGAATTTCGACGGGTTGCGCGGCGAGGAACTGAAGAAGGCCAGCGAAGCGCTGGGCATCGGCTTCACCGTGTTGGCCGACGACCCGGCCGAACGCTACGAACTGCCGCGCAGCGAAGCCTTGCCGGTGACCTACATCATCGATGACAAGGGCAAGGTGCGTGAGCAGTTGATGGGCGAGCAGACGGCCGAAGGGCTGGCCGAGAAGATCAAGGTGCTCAAGGGCGCCTGATCGGCGCTGCGCCTTTCGCTGGCAAGCCAGCTCCCACAGGGGCAGCACTGCTCTCAAGAACAGTGAAGAGCCTGTGGGAGCTGGCTTGCCAGCGAAGGGCGCGATGCGGTCTGTCAGCCTTCCTCAGGCCAGAACCGCAACGGCTTGCCCTGTTCAGGCCAGAAGCGCACCTGCTCGATCGGCGAGATATCCCAGCGCTGCACGGTTTCCAGTGCCTGGAGGAAGCGTTTTTCCTGCTCCATCAAGGCCGGCGCGCATTGCTTGCGGGTACGGCCGACCTTGCCAAAACTGAGCTTGTCGTCCTGCAGCGTATACGGCGCGAACCAGTGGTTGCAGCCGGCATTGCCATAGGCCCGGCCATCCTCGGCCAGGGTCAGGGTCAGGTGGCTGTAGTCGATCAGCGGACGTTCGCCGATCCACTCCAGCACATAGCTCTGTTCCTGCTTGAGCTTGATCGGCTCGGCTGCGCAGCCCGCCAGGGTTGCCGCAGCGATAGCGCAGAACACCACGGGTTTCACTTTGCAGCCTCCTGACAGTTGCGGCACAGGTGCTTGTCGCCCTGGGTGCTCCAGCCCAGCTCGGCGATGCGAGCCACGGCCGCCGGTTTCTGCGCCTTGCTGCCCAGCTTGGCATCCACGGCAAATTCGAACGCCAGGCTGGCCTCGCAGCCATTGCAGTTGACTTGCCAGGTGTGGATCGCCAGTTCGCCGAACACCGGGCCCGCCGCCACCGCAACCCATTGGCCGGTGGGGTTGATCAGGTGGCGCACGGTCTCGACCGTCAGGCGCATCGACAGGGTCTTGCTGCCCTTGAGGGTCACCAGCAGGACGTCGCCCTTCTGGATCGAGCCGCCGTTGCCGGTGACCTGGTAGCGGCCCGGCACCAGCGAGCGGCATTCGATCAGGGTGTGTTGCGGGTTAAACAGGGTGTAGCGGAAATCGTGTTCGACCATGGGTCCTCCAAATATGCCGCGTATCCTAGCATCAACCCTCGACCAGATTCTGCGGATTACCTGCCGCCCAGCGGGCAATGTTCTCAAGCGTGGTCGCGGCAATCGCTGCCAGCGCTTCGCGGGTCAGGAACGCCTGGTGCGCGGTGACGATCACGTTGGGGAAGGTCAGCAGCCTTGCCAGCACGTCGTCCTGCAGCGGCAGGTCGGAGCGGTCTTCGAAAAAGAGCTGCGCTTCCTCCTCGTACACATCCAGCCCCAGGTAGCCGAGCTGGCCGCTCTTGAGCGCCTCGATCAGCGCCGGGGTGTTCACCAGCGCACCGCGCCCGGTATTGATCAGCATCGCGCCAGGTTGCAGGCTGGCCAGGCTTTGCGGGTTGATCAGGTGCTGGGTCTGCGCGGTCAGCGGGCAGTGCAGGCTGATGATCTGGGCTTCTCGCAGCAGGTCCGGCAGGTCCAGGTAACGCGCACCCAGCGCCTGGACCTGCGGGTTGGGGCAGGGGTCGTAGGCCAGCAACTGGCAGCCGAAGCCGGCCATGATGCGCGCAAAGGCCAGGCCGATCTGGCCGGTGCCGACCACGCCCACGGTCTTGCCGTGCAGGTCGAAGCCGGTCAGGCCGTGCAGGCTGAAGTCACCTTCGCGGGTGCGGTTGTAGGCACGGTGCAGGCGTCGGTTGAGCGCAAGTATCAGCGCCACCGCATGTTCGGCCACGGCATGCGGCGAGTAGGCCGGCACACGTACCACCGCCAGCCCCAGGCGCCTGGCGGCCGCCAGGTCGACATGGTTGTAGCCGGCCGAGCGCAGCGCGATCAGGCGTGTGCCGCCGGCCTGGAGGCGTTCCAGTACCGGTGCACCGAGGTCGTCGTTGATGAAGGCGCAGACCACCTCGTAGCCGGCCGCCAGGGCTGCGGTGTCTTCGCTCAGGCGGGCGCTCTGGTAGTGCAGCGCCAGCTGCGCCGCCCCCGGCGCCGTGCTGAAGCTGTCCTGATCATACGGTTGGCTGCTGAAGAGCAAGGCGTGCATGGCATCGTTCCTGACAATCGAATGCCGCCAGTGTAGCCAACCGATACAACCCTGGCCTTGCCCGAGATCAGGCGCTCAGTCGCGCCGCCAGCGTGAGGCGGCTGATGGCCTGGTCCAGCTCGTCGAGGGCTTGCTGGGCTTCGGGGGCGTCCTGTTTGAGCAGCGTTTCGCTGCGCTGGCAGGCGGCGCGCAGCTGCGGTACGCCACAGTAGCGGGTGGCACCGTTGAGGCGGTGCACGCGCTCGATGGTGGCATGCCGGTCAGCGGCCTCGCGGGCTTCACGGATGGCATCCCGGTCCTCGTCCAGCGAAGCCAGCAGCATGGCCAGCATGTCGGCGGCCAGATCCGGCTTGCCGGCTGCCAGGCGCAGGCCTTCGTCCGGGTCGAGCACCTTGAGTTCCTGACTGTCCACGGGTGTTTCGGCGCTGCGCTCGCTGGCCGGGCTGCCCAGTTGCAGGCCGGTCCACTTGAGCACCACCTGGGACAGCTGGCGCTCGCTGATCGGCTTGGTCAGGTAATCATCCATGCCGCTGTGCAGCAGGGCGCGCTTCTCGTTGGCCATGGCGTGGGCGGTCAGGGCCACGATCGGCAACGCAGGGTCGGTGCGCGTGCTTTCCCAGCTGCGGATCTGTTCGGTGCACTCGCGCCCGTCCATCACCGGCATCTGCACATCCATCAATACCAGGTCGAAGGTGTCGTTCTGTACCGCGCTGATCGCCGCATGCCCGCTGTCGACCGCCAGCACGTCGGCGCCCAGGTCCTCGAGCAAGGTCTGCACCAGCAGCAGGTTGGCCGGGTTGTCGTCGACGCACAGCACCTTGGGTTGGCGCTGGCCGCTGGGTACCTTGATTTCGTGGCTGATGCGCCGTGGCTGCACCAGCTCCAGCAGCGCCCGGCGTACCTTGCGCGTGCAGGCGGGCTTGGCGTGCAACTGGCCATGGGCGTTGGGCAGGTGCGGGTGGTACAGGGCCTGTTCGGTGGTGGGGCACAGCACCAGTGCCTGGCAGGCGAACTGCTCCAGGCGCTGGATATGTACGCCCAGGCGCTCCGGCGGCAGGTCTTGCAGGTTTACCCCCAGGATCGCCAGCTCGAACGGCTGGCCGCCAAGGTGGGCCGCTTCCACGCCCTTGAGCAATTGATCGATAGTGGTGAACGCGGTGACGTCCAGGCCGCAGTCCTCGAGCTGATGCACCAGGGCCTGGCGTGCCAGCTCGTGGCCGTCGACCACCGCCGTGCGCCGCCCCTGCAGCGGCGGCAGCGGCAGGTCTTCGGCGTCATCGCGGGCTTTGGGCAGGTTGAGGCTGATCCAGAACTGCGAGCCCTCGCCAGGCGTGCTGTCGACGCCGATCTCACCGCCCATCTGCTCGATCAGACGCTTGGAGATCACCAGCCCCAGGCCGGTGCCGCCGGGCTGGCGCGAAAGTGAATTGTCGGCCTGGCTGAAGGCCTGGAACAGGGCGCGCACATCCTGGCTGGACAGGCCGATGCCGGTGTCCTGTACGCAGATGCGCAACTGCACGCTGTCCTCGCCGTCTTCCTCCAGCATGGCGCGGGCCACGATGGTGCCTTCGCGGGTGAACTTGATCGCGTTGCTCACCAGGTTGGTGAGGATCTGCTTGAGCCGCAGCGGGTCGCCCACCAGCGACAGCGGTGTGTCGCGGTACACCAGGCTGACCAGTTCCAGCTGCTTGGCGTGGGCGGCCGGGGCGAGGATGGTCAGGGTGTCCTGGATCAGGTCGCGCAGGTTGAACGGAATGCTGTCGAGCACCAGCTTGCCGGCCTCGATCTTGGAGAAGTCGAGAATCTCGTTGATGATCCCCAGCAGGCTGTCGGCGGACTTCTCGATGGTGCCCAGGTAGTCGAACTGGCGTGGCGTGAGTTCGCTTTTCTGCAACAGGTGGGTAAAGCCCAGAATGCCGTTGAGCGGCGTTCGGATCTCGTGGCTCATGTTGGCCAGGAATTCGGACTTGATGCGGCTGGCCTCCAGGGCCTCCTTGCGCGCCATGTCCAGCTCGATGTTCTGGATCTCGATGGTTTCCAGGTTCTGGCGCACGTCTTCGGTGGCCTGGTCGATGCTGTGCTGCAACTCTTCATGGGCGTTGTGCAGGGTTTCGGCCATGCGATTGATGCCGCTGGCCAACTCGTCGAGTTCATGGCTGCCCATGCTCGGCAGGCGCTGTTCGAGGTTGCCGTCCTTGAGCTGGTTGACCGCGAACTTGATCTGGCTGATGGGGCCGTTGATGGTGCGGCTCATGCGCAAGGCCAGCAGGGCGGTTGCGCCCAGGCCGATGAAAATCAGCAGCAGGCTGGCGAACAGGCTGCGGTAGCCACGCAGCAAGGTGCCGTCATGCGACAGCTCGATCTCGACCCAGCCCAGCAGGCGGTCGGCCTCGGCCGGGATACGTTCGCCGGCAAGGTCGCGGTGACGGCCGAACACCGGCAGCAGATAGCGCGTGGCATCGTTGCCGCTGCGTTGCAGCAACTGGGTGCCGCTACCGCCCGGCTGCTGGTTGAGCATGCTCGGGCCGGCGTGGACCAATGGGTTGCGGTCGGGCTCCAGGAACGAGACGGCGCGCACATCGGCCTGCTCCAGCGCTTCGGCGGCGATGCGCTCCAGTTGCGCCGGGTCGTTGCGCACCAGCGCGGGGGCCACCAGGGGCGCCAGCTGTTCGGCGATCATCTTGCCGCGCTGCAGCAGTTGGGTCTGCAGCTCGTTTTGTTGCAACCAGGTGAAATAGCCTCCCAGCACCAGCGCCATCATGCCGGCAGGCAGCAAGGCCAGCAGCAGGACGCGGCTTCTGATTCCCAATCGATTCAGCACGCCCACTCTCCTGTGCTCGTCTAGCGCTGTAGGACCTTCGTCGGCTCATTCCGACGGTTGAGCGGGGAAAATTACCGCGACTGCCTAGGTAATGCACTCATTTGTATCTATTTTTGTCGATTGTAGGGCGCATCCTACGCTTTGGTCGGCTCAATTTGCCTGGGGAGGGGGGGATGCTCAATAATTGCGCAATTGAGATGTGCCAGCACCCGCCAATGAATCCCGCCGCCACCTCTGCCTCAAACATACTTGCCATCGAGGACGATCCGGTGCTGGGTGCGCACCTGCATGAGCAGCTTGTGCGCAACGGTTTTCGGGTGACCTGGTGCCGTGATGGCGGCGAGGGGCTGCAACTGGCCAGCCAGCGCGGTTTCGATGTCGTGCTGATGGACATCCTGCTGCCGGGCATGAGCGGGTTGGAGGCACTGGCGCAGTTGCGCAGGACCAGCTCGGTCCCGGTGATCCTGATCTCGGCGCTGGGCGCCGAGGCCGACCGTATCACCGGGTTTGAGCACGGCGCGGACGACTACCTGCCCAAGCCGTTCAGCATGCTCGAGTTGCGCGTGCGCATCGAGGCGATCCTGCGTCGGGTGGCGCTGGAGCGTCGGCACCCGCCCAGGGTGAGCATGCTCGGTGGTCAGTTGCACTTCGACGAACGGGCCTGTGATGTCAGTCATGCCCGGCAATGGGCCGGCCTGACGCCCAGCGAGTACCGCCTGCTCGACACCCTTTACCGCAACGAGGAGGAGGTGTTGAGCAAGGCGTTCCTTTATCAGCACGTGCTGCAACGCGGCTATGCACGGCATGACCGCAGCCTGGACATGCACGTGAGCCAGATCCGCCGCAAGCTCAAGGCCGTGGGCTACCTGGAGCGTCAGGTGCGCACGGTGTGGGGCAAGGGCTACGTGCTCAGCGCTGGCGAGGTCAGTTGACGTGCTCGGTCGTCAGTCCCGGCAAGCCAGTTGTCCGCAGCCGGCGTCGACGCTTATAGCTTGCAGCTATAACCCCCAACCATTGCGTGATATGGGCCCACGCCGTTTGCCGGTATGATAGGCGCCCCCGCAGTCCGGATTGCGAACTACGCCATGACCTTGCAGTACCCTACCATCGCCGATTGCGTCGGCCACACGCCCCTGGTTCGCCTGCAGCGCATGGCTGGCGACACCACCAATACCCTCCTGCTCAAGCTCGAAGGCAACAACCCGGCAGGCTCGGTCAAGGACCGTCCGGCGTTGTCGATGATCACCCGCGCCGAACTGCGCGGGCAGATCAAGCCCGGTGCCACGCTGATCGAGGCCACCTCCGGCAACACCGGCATCGCCCTGGCGATGGCGGCGGCGATCAAGGGTTACAAGATGATCCTGATCATGCCCGACAACTCCAGCGCCGAACGCAAGGCGGCCATGACCGCCTATGGCGCCGAGCTGATCCTGGTCAGCAAGGAAGAGGGCATGGAGGGCGCGCGCGACCTCGCCGAGCGGCTGCAGGCCGAAGGCCGTGGCCAGGTGCTCGACCAGTTCGGCAACGGGGACAATCCCGAGGCCCACTACCTCAGCACCGGCCCGGAAATCTGGCAGCAGACCGGCGCCAGCATCACCCATTTCGTCAGTTCCATGGGCACCACGGGCACCATCATGGGCTGCTCGCGCTACCTCAAGGAGCAGAACCCCAACGTGCAGATCGTCGGCCTGCAGCCGATGGAAGGCTCGGCGATCCCCGGGATCCGCCGTTGGCCCCACGAGTACCTGCCGAAGATCTTCGATGCCAGCCGCGTCGACCGCGTGGTCGACATGGCCCAGAGCGAAGCCGAGGACACTACCCGTCGGCTGGCCCGCGAAGAGGGCATTTTCTGTGGCGTGTCCTCCGGTGGTGCGGTGGCGGCAATGCTGCGCCTGTCGCGCGAGCTGGAGAACGCCGTGATGGTGGCGATTATCTGTGACCGTGGCGACCGTTACCTGTCGACCGGCATTTTCGACGCGGATCGCTGATGTCCAAAGCCAAACGCAACAACGGCCTGCGCTTTCAACCGGCCGGTGGTACCCGTACGCCCCAGGTGCCGACGGGCAAGAAGCAGCGCCTGAGCATCGAGCGCCTGGCCGGTGACGGTCGCGGCATCGCCTTTGTCGAGGGGCGCACCTGGTTCGTCAGTGGCGCACTGGCCGGCGAGGAGGTCGAGGCGCGTGTGCTCAATGCCCACGCCAAGGTGGTCGAGGCGCGCCTGGAGCGTGTATTCACCCCCAGCGAGGCACGTCGCCCGGCACCCTGCAAGCATTTTGACCGCTGCGGTGGCTGCAACCTGCAGCACCTGCCACATGCCGATCAGCTTGAGCTCAAGCAGCGCCTGCTGGCCGAACAGCTGCAGCGGGTGGCCGGTGTGGTGCCCGAGCAGTGGGCCGCGCCGTTGTCCGGCCCCGAGTTCGGCTACCGGCGCCGTGCGCGGGTAGCGGTGCGCTGGGACGTCAAAGCCAAGCGACTCGACGTGGGTTTTCGCGCCGAGGCCAGCCAGGACATCATCGCCATCGACGATTGCCCGGTGCTGGTACAACCCTTGCAGTCGATTCTGCGTCACTTGCCACTGCTGCTGCGCAGCCTGAGCAAGCCGCAGGTGGTCGGGCATGTCGAATTGTTCAGTGGCACCGCGCTGGCACTGCTGCTGCGTCATACCGCGCCGTTGCCCGAAAGCGACCTGGCATGCCTGCAGGCGTTTTGCAGCGAGGCGGGCGTACAACTCTGGTTACAAGGTGAGGGCGAACCGGCACCGGTCGATGCGGCTGACACGCTAGGGTTTACTCTGGAGCCGTGGAAGCTGGAATTGGCCTACAGGCCGGGTGACTTCGTGCAGGTCAACGCACAGGTCAATACCGCGATGATCGAACAGGCCCTGGCCTGGCTCGCACCGCAGCCCGACGAGCGTGTGCTCGACCTGTTCTGCGGCCTGGGCAACTTTGCCTTGCCGCTGGCCAGGCAGGCCCGCGAGGTGGTGGCGGTGGAGGGCGTGCAGGCGATGGTCGAGCGCGCTGCGGCCAATGCGCGTAGCAACAATCTGCATAACACGCAGTTTTTTCAGGCCGATTTATCCCAGCCACTGACGACGTCAGGCTGGGCGGCCGGTGGCTTTTCTGCGGTACTCTTGGATCCACCGCGTGACGGTGCCTACGAGGTGGTCCGCAAGATTGCCGCACTCGGCGCCAGGCGTCTGGTCTATGTGTCGTGCAACCCGGCGACACTGGCCCGCGACACCGTCGAGCTGGTCAAACAGGGTTACCGGTTAAAATGTGCCGGGATCCTCGACATGTTTCCGCAGACTGCGCATGTCGAGGCCATGGCGTTATTCGAGGTGGGTTAGCGACGCTGGCCTGCTCGGTGTTGCCCCTTCGATCTGGCAGGGTGACACCTGTGTTTTCAAGCGCATCACGCATGCGCTGTAGGGAAAGGTAGACAAAGATGGTACAGGTGAGAGTGCACCAGCCGGTCAACACCGACGGCAGTATCAATCTCGAAGCATGGCTGGATCATGTGGTCAGCGTCGACCTGGCGCTGGACCGGGAAGCCCTCAAGGCGGCCTGCGAGTTTGCTCAGGACATCGAGAAAAAGGGTAACCCGGCCAAGCATTCCTGGGCCGACGGTACCTCCAGCTTCCAGGCGGGCCTGGAGATCGCCGAGATCCTCGCCGACCTCAAGCTGGACCAGGACTCGCTGGTGGCGGCAGTCATCTACCGCGCGGTGCGTGAAGGCAAGGTGACCCTGGCCGAAGTCGGCCAGCGCTTCGGCGCAGTGGTGTCCAAGCTGATCGACGGTGTGCTGCGCATGGCGGCCATCAGCGCCAGCCTCAGCCCGCGGCATTCGCTGGTACTGGGCTCGCAGGCGCAGGTGGAGAACCTGCGCAAGATGCTCGTGGCCATGGTCGACGACGTTCGCGTGGCGCTGATCAAGCTGGCCGAACGCACCTGTGCGATCCGTGCGGTGAAGGGCGCCGATGACGAAAAGCGCAACCGCGTGGCCCGCGAAGTCTTCGATATCTATGCGCCGCTGGCCCACCGCCTGGGCATCGGGCATATCAAGTGGGAACTCGAAGACCTTTCGTTCCGTTACCTGGAGCCCGACCAGTACAAGCAGATCGCCAAGCTGCTGCATGAACGCCGGCTCGATCGCGAGCGCTTCATCAGCGACGTGATGAACCAGTTGCAGAACGAGCTGCTGGCCACTGGCGTCAAGGCCGATATCAGCGGCCGGGCAAAACATATCTATTCGATCTGGCGCAAGATGCAGCGCAAGGGTCTGGAGTTCAGCCAGATCTACGACGTGCGTGCGGTGCGCGTGCTGGTACCGGAAATGCGCGACTGCTACACCGCGCTGGGTATCGTGCACACCTTGTGGCGGCACATCCCGAAAGAATTCGACGACTACATCGCCAACCCCAAGGAAAACGGCTATCGCTCGCTGCACACTGCGGTGATCGGTCCCGAGGGCAAGGTGCTGGAAGTGCAGATCCGCACCCACGCCATGCACGAGGAAGCCGAGCTTGGCGTGTGTGCGCACTGGCGTTACAAGGGTACTGACGTCAAGCCGAGCTCCAACCACTACGAAGAGAAGATCTCGTGGTTGCGCCAGGTGCTGGAATGGCACGAGGAACTGGGTGATATCGGTGGCCTGGCCGAGCAGTTGCGCGTTGATATCGAGCCGGACCGGGTCTACGTGTTCACCCCCGACGGGCATGCCATCGACCTGCCCAAGGGCGCCACGCCGCTGGACTTCGCCTACCGCGTGCACACCGAGATCGGCCACAACTGCCGTGGCGCCAAGATCAACGGGCGCATCGTGCCGCTCAACTACAGCCTGCAGACCGGTGAACAGGTCGAGATCATCACCAGCAAGCACGGTAACCCGAGTCGTGACTGGCTGAACTCCAACCTGGGCTACGTCACCACTTCGCGGGCGCGGGCCAAGATCGTGCACTGGTTCAAGCTGCAGGCGCGCGACCAGAACGTCGCGGCCGGCAAGACCCTGCTCGAGCGCGAACTCAGCCGCCTGGGCCTGCCGCAGGTGGACTTCGAGCGCCTGGCCGAAAAGGCCAACCTCAAGACTGCCGAAGACATGTTCGCCTCGCTGGGCGCCGGCGACCTGCGCCTGGCGCATCTGGTCAACGCCGCGCAGCAACTGGTGGAGCCGGACCGCATCGACCATGTCGAGCTGGTACCGCGCAAGGCCACCGGCTACAAGCCGGGCAAGCGTGGCGACATCCAGATCCAGGGCGTGGGCAACCTGCTGACGCAGATGGCCGGGTGCTGCCAGCCGCTGCCGGGCGATGCGATCGTCGGCTACATCACCGTGGGCCGTGGGGTGACCATTCACCGCCAGGACTGCGCCTCGGTGCTGCAACTGGCCGGACGTGAGCCGGAGCGGATCATCCAGGTCAGCTGGGGGCCGGTGCCGGTGCAGACCTACCCGGTGGACATCGTCATCCGTGCGTACGACCGTCCGGGGCTGCTGCGCGATGTGTCGCAGGTGTTGCTCAACGAGCGGATCAACGTGCTGGCGGTGAACACGCGCTCGAACAAGGAAGACAACACCGCGTTGATGTCGCTGACCATCGAGATCCCCGGCCTGGACGCGCTGGGGCGCTTGCTGGGGCGGATCTCGCAGTTGCCCAACATCATCGAGACGCGGCGCAACCGTACGCCATAAGGCCGCCTTCGCTGGCAAGCCAGCTCCCACAAGGTTCTGCATGCACCGTAGACCCTGTGGGAGCTGGCTTGCCAGCGAAGGGGCCGCAACTGTCGATCCAGAGACCTGAAGATGTACACCCTAGACGACCTGCTCCACCTCATGGCACGCCTGCGCGACCCGCAATATGGCTGCCCATGGGACCTCAAGCAGACCTACGCCACGATCATCCCGCACACCCTGGAAGAAGCCTACGAAGTGGCCGACGCCATCGAGCGCAGCGACTTCGAACACCTGCAGGGTGAACTCGGCGACCTGCTGTTCCAGGTGGTGTATTACGCCCAGCTGGCCCGCGAAGAAGGCCGTTTCGAATTTTCCGGGGTCATCGACAGCATCACCCGCAAGCTGATCCGCCGTCACCCGCATGTATTCCCCACCGGTGAGCTGTACGCGCCGCTGGACCTGCCCTCGCTCGACGAAGAGCAGGTCAGGCAGCGCTGGGAGCAGATCAAGGCCCAGGAGCGCGCCGAAAAGGGCGAGCCTGAACAACTGTCGCTGCTCGACGATGTGCCGGCGGCCTTGCCGGCCTTGTCGCGCGCCGCCAAACTGCAGAAACGTGCCGCCCAGGTCGGGTTTGACTGGGACGATGCACTGCCGGTGCTGGACAAGGTGCGCGAGGAGCTCGATGAAGTGCTCCAGGCCATGGCCGACAACGATCCGGCGGCGTTGGCCGACGAGGTAGGCGACCTGCTGTTCGCTACCGTCAACCTGGCCCGCCACCTCAAGCTGGACCCGGAAAACGCCCTGCGTGGCGCCAACCGCAAGTTCGAACGACGTTTCCGATTTATCGAACAGGCATTGCGCGACAGGGGGCGTCCGATTGAAGATTGCACCCTCGAAGACTTGGATGCGCTCTGGGGCGAAGCCAAACGTCAGGAAAAGAACCTGCCCAGCTGCGGCTGAGCTGTTGCATAAGTGAGTGAACACCGATGAGCCTTTCCCTTCGTGACCAACTGCTCAAAGCCGGCCTGGTCAACCAGAAGCAGGTCAAGCAGGTCAGCAAAGAACAGAAGAAACAGAAACGCCTGGAGCACAAAGGCCAGGTCGAGGTAGACGATACCCAGCAGCGCCTGGCCAAGGACGCCATGGCTGAAAAGGCCAAGCGTGATCAGGAGCTCAACCGCCAGCAACAGGAGAAGGCCGAGCAGAAGGCCCGTGCCGCCCAGGTCAAGCAGTTGATCGAAGTATCGCGCCTGCCCAAGCTGACCACCGAGGACTACTACAACTTCGTTGACGACAAGAAGGTCAAGCGCCTGTCGGTCAACGCGCTGATGCGCAGCAAGCTCAGCAGCGGTTCGCTGGCGATCGTGCAGCACGGCGGTGGCTACGAGGTGATCCCGCGTGAAGCGGCGCTGAAGATCCAGGAGCGCGACCCGCAGCGCATCGTGCTGCTCAATACCCAGGTCGAAGCACCGGATGCGGATGACCCGTACGCCGCCTACGTCATCCCGGATGACCTGATGTGGTAAGCATGACAAACCCCGCCTAGGCGGGGTTTGTTGTTGCTGGAGGGGCAGTTATTGAGGCTGGCGCCTGGCTTCGAGGAACTCCAGCTCGATGCGGTAGCTGTGGGCTTCCTGTTCATTGTGGAACATGCCGACCAGTTGGTCCTGCTGGTGCACATCCCAGATGCGCACGCCGGCGGCCACGCCTTCGTGGGACAGTTTCGATTCATCGCGCTCAGTTACTTTGACAGTCATCTGCTAACTCCAAATCCAGTTAACTGCGGCACCGTGTCGCAGGACTCTTTTATAGAATCTGTTAGCAGCCTAAGTAAATGCCTGCCGCATGAAACATCTTTCATGCCTTGCGGGCCCCTTCGCTGGCAAGCCAGCTCCCACAGGGTTTTGTGAGCGCCCGAGTACCCTGTGGGAGCTGGCTTGCCAGCGAAGAAGCCAGCGCAAATCTCAATAAAAAACCCCGCACCAGGCGGGGTTTCGGGTGAAGCTGGCAGGCGGGCTATCAGTTGCCCTTGACCGCCTTGCCATCGACCGTACCGTCCTGCAGCACGATCACATACTCCTTGCCGTCGGTCTCGACCTGGCGCAGTTGCACCAGCAGGTAGTCCCAGTCCTTGGCGAACCACAGCTCGGTGACGCGCTTGCTCTGGCTCGGGTCGCGCACGCGCTCGACCTTGATCGCGGCCACCTGGCCGGTCTTGGTGGTGACCTTCTCCGTACCCAGCACGCGGAAGTCGTAGGTGTCGATCTCGTCGCCATCCACCACCTGGTAGGTCATGCTCTTCTTGCCGGCCGCCACGTCATGCTGCAGGGCCAGTTGATAGGAAGACTTGTCCAGCACGCCACGGTTGAGCGGCAGGTTGACCGCGTCGCCACGGTCTTTGCCGGTGATCTTCTTGCTCGACCAGTCGAAGTCCAGGTCGACTTTCTTGGCTTTGCCCAGGCCGCCACGCTCGAAGTGGTAGGTCTGCGGCAGCAGGGTGTCCTTGTCCAGGCGCAGGGTACTTTGCTCGGTCAGGCTGGCGATCACCATCGAGGCCTTGAAGTTGAGGCTCCAGGTCCCGTTGGCGTTCTTTTCCAGGCTGCGCTCGGCGGTGCCGCTCATGGGCAGTTGCTTCCAGTCAGCGGTGTAGCTGGCCGAGAAAGGCTTCAGATCGGCTGCCTGAAGCGGTAAAGCGAGCACGGCGAGTGCGAAGAGCAGGGCACGACGCATAAAATCTCCTAGGGTCGAATCAAGTGGCCGCTGGCCGCCAGGGGCTGGCCATCCAGTAGAGCACCGTGCTCGCCCAGGCGCAAACGGCCTTCGGCGAACCAGCGCACCGCCAGCGGATAAATCGCGTGTTCCTGGCTGTGAACCCTCTGCGCCAGACGTTGCGGCGTGTCATCCGAGACTACCGGGATTACAGCCTGTACGACCAGCGGCCCGCCATCGAGTTCCTCAGTGACGAAATGCACGCTGCAGCCATGCTCGCTATCCCCCGCCTCCAGCGCGCGCTGGTGAGTATGCAGGCCCTTGTACTTGGGCAGCAGGGAGGGGTGGATATTGAGCAGGCGGCCCTGGTAGTGCCGCACGAAGCCGGCACTGAGGATACGCATGAAGCCGGCCAGTACCACCAACTGCGGCGTGAAGCCGTCGATCAGCTCGACCAGCGCCGTGTCGAATGCCTCGCGGCCGTCGAAGGCCTTGTGGTCGAGCACGGCGGTGTCGATGCCCGCATCGCGGGCGCGCTGCAGGCCATAGGCATCGGCGCGGTTGGAGATCACTGCACGGATCCGCACCGGGCTGTCGCCGGTGCGGGTGCTGTCGATCAATGCTTGCAGGTTGCTGCCGGTGCCAGACAGCAGCACCACTACATCACAAGGCGTACTCGGCATCAGTGCGCCTTGAGGTTCTTCAGCTCGACCTGGGCAGCGCCTTCGGCGGCCGTGGCGATCTGGCCGATCACCCATGGCTGCTCGCCGGCTGCACGCAGTACGTTCAGGGCGTTCTCGACCTGGTCCTGGCCAACGCAGATGACCATGCCGACGCCGCAGTTGAGCACGCGGTGCATTTCGGTCTCGTCGACGTTGCCTTGCTGCTGCAGCCAGTCGAACACCGCCGGGCGCTGCCAGCTGGCCACGTCAACCACGGCCTGGGCGCCTTTTGGCAGTACGCGCGGGATGTTGTCGAGCAGGCCGCCACCGGTGATGTGGGCCATGGCCTTGACCGCGCCGGTGTCCTTGATCAGCTTGAGCAGCGGCTTGACGTAGATGCGCGTCGGCGCCATCAGCAGTTCGGTCAGCGGCTTGCCGTCGAGCTGGATGGTCTCGATGTCGGCACCGGCGACTTCGATGATCTTGCGGATCAGCGAGTAGCCGTTGGAGTGCGGGCCCGACGACGGCAGCGCGATCAGTGCGTCGCCAGCGGCAACCCTGGAGCCGTCGATGATCTCGGCCTTTTCCACCACGCCGACGCAGAAGCCGGCCAGGTCGTAGTCTTCGCCTTCGTACATGCCAGGCATTTCAGCGGTTTCGCCGCCTACCAGCGAGCAGCCTGCCAGTTCGCAGCCAGCGCCGATACCGGTGACCACGTCAGCCGCGGTGTCGACGTTGAGCTTGCCGGTGGCGTAGTAGTCGAGGAAGAACAGCGGCTCGGCGCCACACACCACCAGGTCGTTGACGCACATCGCGACCAGGTCCTGGCCGATGGTGTCGTGCTTGTTCAGGTTCAGTGCCAGGCGCAGCTTGGTGCCGACGCCGTCGGTGCCCGAGACCAGTACCGGTTGCTTGTAGCCTGCCGGGATTTCGCAGAGGGCGCCGAAGCCCCCCAGGCCGCCCATGACTTCCGGGCGCGCCGTGCGCTTGGCGACGCCTTTGATGCGTTCGACCAATGCTTCACCGGCGTCGATGTCTACACCGGCGTCCTTGTAGCTCAGGGAGGGTTGCTTGCTCATGATCCAGGCCTTTAGGGGGAGGGATTCGGGGGAATCGACCGTGACCTGCCAGGCAATGCGAGGGTTTTCCTGCTGCCTGACCGTCGCCGGTCTGCGAAGGCGCGCGATTTTATCAGGGTTACCCGGTAGCGGCCATCCTCAGGCCGACGGGCAGGGCCCGAATCATCATAAAAACATTGATTCGGTGCTGCGGCTGGTTGCCGCGCCACCGGCTGTATAAGGTATAGGGAATGAAATTTGACCGCACGGCTGAATGTTTTGCCGGCGCGGGCGGTCAGAGCTTCACGTTCGATTGACCGCGCTTTCTATTTACCTGGACAGGAATCCTCCATGCGTTTGCGTTCATACCTGGCCGTTGGCTGCCTTGCCTTGTTTGGCCTGAGCGTTCAGGCCCAAACCCTCACCGGCTTGTATCAGGTACGCGAGCCGGTCAATGGCCAGGGCGCCGAAGCCCGCGCCCAGGCCACTCAGAATGCCCTGAGTACGCTGGTGCTGCGCCTCACCGGCGACCCCAAGGCACCGCAGAGCGCGGGCCTGGCAGCCTTGCGCAAGGACCCGCAGCAAATCATCAGCCAGTTCGGCTTCGAGGCCGGCCCGCCCGAGACGGCGCTGGTGGAGTTCGATCCTGGCAGTACCGAGCGTGCACTGCGCAAGGCCGGGCTGGCGCTGTGGGGCAGCAACCGCCCGGCGATCCTCGGCTGGTGGCTGAACGACAGCGTGGGCGGCTCGAGCCTGGTCGGCGATGGCCAGAGCAGCGCCGAGCCGCTGCGCCGTGCAGCCCAGCACCGTGGCCTGCCGCTGCGCCTGCCGCTGGGTGACCTTCAGGAACAACTGGTGGCGACCGCCAGCAACCTTGAAGGGACCGACCCTGCGCCGTTGCGCGAAGCCTCCGAGCGCTACGCCGCCGACGCATTGCTGGCGGTGCATGCCACCGAGACCGATGGCAATTGGCAAGGCACCTGGCGCCTCTGGCTGGGTGACCAGCGCGAGCAGGGCAAGGTAGAGGGTGCCGATCAGGCCGCCCTGGCCGACGCGGTGATGCTGGCGGTGAGCACGCGCCTGGCGCCGCGTTTCGTCGCGCGGCCCGGCGCTACCGGCGACAATCAGGTGCAGGTGCAGGGCATGACCCTGGAGCACTATGCTCAACTGGGGCAGTTGCTGGAGCCACTGGGTGGGTACCTGATCCATGTCGACGGCGATACCCTGACCTACCAGGTCAGCGGCAGCGCCGATCAGTTACGTGCGCAGTTGAGCCTGGGCAAGTTGCAGGAAGTGCCGGTCGAGCCCGCGGCACCGGCGGCCCCCGCCGAGCCCGGCGCGGAGCAAGCGGTGGCTCCTGCACCGTTCAAAGGTTTGCGGTTTCGTTGGTGAGGAGCGTCATTAGATGATGGATACACGCCGTTGGGTGTGGTTGGTGGTGGCGCTGGTAATCGGCACGCTGCTGTACTTTTTGCATGGGATTCTTTCACCGTTCCTGGTGGGCATCCTGCTGGCGTACCTGGCCGACCCGCTGGTCGACCGCCTGGAGCGCGCCGGCCTGTCGCGCACCTGGGGGGTGGTGGCGGTGTTCGCACTGTTCAGCCTGGTGTTCCTGGCGATGCTGCTGGTGCTGATACCGATGCTGGCCAAGCAACTGGTGCGCCTCTACGAGCTGGCGCCACAGATGCTCGACTGGTTGCAGCACGTGGCGCTGCCGTGGGTGCAGGCGCGGCTGGGGCTGGCCGACGGGTTCTGGAAGTTCGACAAGATCAAGGCTGCGATCAGCGAGCACATGGGCCAGACCACCGATATCGTCGGTATCGTGCTGTCCCAGGCCACGGCCTCGGGCCTGGCGCTGGTGGGCTGGCTGGCGAACCTGGTGCTGATTCCGGTAGTGGGCTTCTACCTGCTGCGCGACTGGGACCTGATGATGGCCAAGCTGCGTCGGCTGCTGCCGCGCCAGCGCGAAGAGCAGGTGGTGTCGCTGGCGGGGGAGTGCCACGAAGTGCTCGGTGCCTTCGTACGCGGCCAGTTGCTGGTAATGCTGGCGCTGGGCGTGATCTATGCGGCGGGCCTGATGCTGGTGGGCCTGGAACTGGGCCTGCTGATCGGTATCCTGGCGGGGCTTGCGGCCATCGTGCCGTACATGGGCTTCATCATCGGTATCGGTGCGGCACTGGTTGCCGGCATGTTCCAGTTTGGCGGCGAGCTGTACCCGATGCTCGGGATCGTCGCGGTCTTCATGGTTGGTCAGGCGCTTGAAGGCATGGTGCTGACGCCGATGCTGGTGGGCGATCGCATCGGCCTGCACCCGGTGGCGGTGATCTTCGCGATCCTGGCCGGTGGCGAACTGTTCGGTTTCACTGGCGTGCTGTTGGCGTTGCCGGTGGCGGCGGTGATCATGGTGCTGCTGCGGCACATGCACGACCTGTATAAGGAGTCGGACATGTATGCTGGTGAAATAGACCCGGACCTATAGAAGGACACCCTGCGTGATGGAGCATGAAACGGAGCACGCCTGCGCATTGGCAGGCGTGATGGATGCATTGCCGCTGCTGGCTGATGATCTGGATGAGGATGATGTGGCAGCGGCCCTGCAGCAGCAGGGCTACTCGCGGCGGGATGCCGAAAAGCTCACTATGTTCGTGCCGTCGGCGTTTTCCTGGGTGGTGCTCAAGCGCCTGGGGCTCGAATCGCTGCCCAGTCATTTCACCGCCTATGACCAGGACGACAATGCGGTCAGGATCCCGGTTGCCGGCCAGCACTACTTCACCGCAGCGCTGACCCTGGCCTATAACACCTTCGAGAATGGCTGGAGCACTGCCGTACCGCGGCACACCTTTGAGTGCGTTGCCGGGCGCAGTAGCGAGATGAATGCAGCCAACAAGGTGCTGGACAAGGAAGGATCGCTCGAAGGGGCAGAGATCAACACGGTGGAGCTGTTTCGCCTGAGTGCAGAAGAACTGCTGGAGGATTGACCCATGTTCCCCCACTGCGCCGTGCAAGCCTTTGATTTTGCTGACGCATTGTGCGGCCGGCGTGACGGGTATAAACTTTGCAGACTTTTCACAAAAGGCCCCTTGCGGTTCTTCGGGACTGCCCAGCCAGCATGAAACCGATCCAGTTGCCCCTGGGTGTGCGTCTGCGTGATGACGCCACCTTCATCAACTACTATCCGGGTGCCAACGCCGCCGCTTTGGGCTACGTCGAGCGACTCTGCGAAGCCGACGCCGGCTGGACCGAAAGCCTGATCTACCTGTGGGGCAAGCAAGGCGTGGGGCGCACCCACCTGCTGCAGGCAGCGTGCCTGCGCTTCGAGCAACTGGGCGAACCGGCGGTGTACCTGCCCCTGGCACAATTGCTCGACCGCGGTGTCGAACTGCTCGACAACCTGGAGCAGTACGAACTGGTCTGCCTGGATGACCTGCACGTGATTGCCGGCAAGCCGGACTGGGAAGAGGCCATGTTCCACCTGTTCAACCGCCTGCGCGACAGTGGCCGGCGCCTGTTGCTGGCGGCCTCCAGCTCCCCGCGCGAACTGCCGATCAAGCTGGCCGACCTCAAGTCGCGCCTGACCCTGGCACTGATTTTCCAGATGCGTGCGCTGTCGGACGAAGACAAGTTGCGCGCCTTGCAACTGCGTGCGTCACGCCGTGGCCTGCACATGACCGACGAGGTCGGGCACTTCATTCTTACCCGCGGCACGCGCAGCATGAGCGCGTTGTTCGACCTGCTCGAGCGTCTTGACCAGGCCTCCCTGCAAGCGCAGCGCAAGCTGACGATCCCGTTTTTGAAAGAGACATTGGGCTGGTAGGGCCGTCCCAGAGCCTCGGCACATAAAAGTCACATTTTTTTCGATTGAATTTGCAAATCGATCCGATAGAAGGCATAGTCTCGGCTTCTTTAAATTCAAGCCACGGTCGTGCCCATGCTAAATCGCTTCGCACCCCTCGTGCCTCTCGCACTTGTGACCCTGCTGTTCGGTTGCGCGACCACCGGTCCCGTTCACCAGCAACAGGCTCCAGCTCCGATTACTGCCCAGGCTGCTGCCAAGCCTTCCACCGATGCGTCGGTGTTCGAAGAAGAACTGGCCACCGAGCAAGACCTGGAAGCCTTCTCCTCCAGCAGCAAGCCTTACCAGTTGCCAGCCCTGGCCGACAACATCCTCGAACGTGGCATGTCCCTGATCGGTACGCGTTACCGTTTCGGCGGCACCTCCGAGAAGTCCGGTTTTGATTGCAGTGGTTTCATTGGTTACCTGTTCCGCGAAGAGGCCGGCATGAACCTGCCGCGCTCGACCCGCGAAATGATCAACGTGAAAGCCCCGCTGGTGGCCCGCAACAACCTCAAGCCAGGTGACCTGCTGTTCTTCAGCACCAATGGTCGCGGTCGCGTGAGCCATGCGGGCATCTACCTGGGTGATGACCAGTTCATCCACTCCAGCAGCCGTCGCAGCGGTGGTGTACGCATCGACAACCTCGGTGATCGCTACTGGAGCAAGACCTTCATAGAAGCCAAGCGCGCGCTGGCCATGGCACCGACCACGCTGTCGCGTAACTGAGCCTCACGCGTTTCTCCCGCACGGCGGCGTAGCTGAAAAGCTCGCCGCCGTGCGTGTTTACAGAAAACGTCTAATCTAATTTCTCACCTATTTCCGACTCAGGGTCGGGCGGCTTCAGACAGGATGTTCTGACGATGTCGACAATCGCGCGTGTTGCTGTACTTTCCCTGGTGGCGCTGCTCGGTGCCTGCTCCAGCCATGCCCCGCGCCAGCCCAGGGTGGTCGAGCCTGCGGTGATGGCGCCTCAGGTGTATTTCTCGCCAGTGGCCGAGGACGTGCTGTTCCGGGCGCTGGGCCTGGTGGGTACGCCGTACCGCTGGGGCGGCAATACCCCGGATTCGGGCTTCGACTGCAGTGGGCTGATTGGCTACGTGTACCGTGATGCGGCGGGTATCGCCTTGCCGCGTTCGACCCGCGAGATGATCGGCATCCGGGCGCCGAACATCGACAAGGGCGCCCTGCAGTCGGGTGACCTGGTGTTCTTCGCCACCAATGGCGGCAGCCAGGTGAGCCATGCGGGCATCTACGTGGGCGAGGGGCGCTTCGTGCACGCGCCGGCCACGGGTGGCACGGTGCGCCTGGATTACCTGTCCAACAGCTACTGGCAAAAGACCTACCTGAATGCCAAGCGTGTGCTGCAGCCGGCGCATCTGGCGCGTAATCCCTGATCTGGCCTGCTCGGCTCCTGCACTACTGCAGGAGCCGGCGCGGCGATTACTGCGCCTTGCTCACCCGCCAGATCACATTGCCTACATCATCCGCCACCAACACCCCGCCGCGCTGGTCATTGACCACCCCCACCGGTCGCCCCATGGCCTTGCCATCATCATTCAAAAACCCGGTCAGCAGGTCGATCGGCTTGCCGGCCGGCATGCCCGCCGTGCCGAACGGTACGAAGATCACCTTGTAGCCACTGTGCGGCTTGCGGTTCCATGAACCATGCTGGCCGATCAGCGCGCCCTGCTCGAACGGCGGCGGCAGTGCGCCAGGCTGCGCAAAGGTCAGCCCCAGCGAGGCCGTGTGCGGCCCTACGGCGTAGTCCGGGGCAATCGCACTGGCCACCCGTTGTGCATCCTGCGGCTGCACCCGCACGTCCACATGCTGCCCGTAGTAGCTGTAGGGCCAGCCGTAGAAGCCACCGTCCTTCACCGAGGTGATGTAGTCGGGTACCAGATCGCTGCCGATTTCGTCACGCTCGTTCACTGCCGTCCACAAGCGCCCGCTGTGGGGTTCCCAGGCCATGCCATTGGGGTTGCGCAGGCCGGTGGCGAACAGTCGCTGCTGGCCGCTGGCCGGGTCGACTTCCCAGATCGCCGCACGGCCTTTCTCCTGGTCCATGCCGTTTTCGCCCACGTTGCTGTTGGAGCCCACGGTCACGTACAGCTTCTTGCCGTCGGGGCTGGCAATCACGTTCTTGGTCCAGTGGTGGTTCAGCGTGCCACCGGGCAGGTCGACTACCGGGCTGCCTGGGCCCTCGATCGAGGTCGCCCCGGGCGTGTATTTGAAACGCAGCAACCGGTCGGTGTCGGCCACATAGAAGTCATTGCCAACCAACGCCATGCCGAAGGGAGAATTGAGCCCTTCGACAAAGGTGGTGCGGGTTTCTGCCACGCCATCCTGGTCGCTGTCACGCAGCAGGGTGATGCGGTTGGCGCTGGGCACGCCGGCGCCTGCGCGGTCCATGACCTTGCCCATCACCCAGCCCTTGATGCCCTTGCCATCCTCGGGCTTGGGTGGAGCGTTGGTTTCGGCCACCAGCACGTCGCCGTTGGGCAACACGTACAGCCAGCGTGGGTGGTCGAGCTTGTCGGCAAAGGCGGCGACGCGAGTGCCAGGCGCCGCCTTGGGCGTGACGCCTGCCGGCCAACCGATCGCCGGGGCGATGTTCACCGTGGGGATCAGGGTCTTGTTCGGCTCCGGCAACTGCGGCGAGGGGCCGGTGCCATCGGTGACCTGCAGCCGGGCGTTCTCGCCACAGGCCGCTAGCCCGGTAGTGAATGCCAGCAGTACAGCAATGCGCAGTGTGCCCATGATCGGTGTTCCTCGCGAAGCATGCCTGGATAGAAAGTAGAGGTGGGCACGTCAGCGAGGTTCCATCGGGCCAGTCTTCAGACCTGCTTGAGCAACAAGGCGATACCCGGGTGATAGCGCCCGACATCGTCGTGCAGCTTGCGGTAACCATAGGGGAAGGACCAGGCGATGGCGCAGGCATTCTGCTTTTGCAGGTCGTCCACCAGGTCTTGCAGCTCTTCGGGGCTGGCGTGCTGGCCGGCCTTGTACGGGCTGACGAACAGGGCGGCGACCTTGAGCTGGCTGGCATAGGCGATGTGTCGGGCCAGGGCCACGCTTTCCTGCAGCGCCTCGGCGAGGTCGAGCTTGCCGACCTTTGGCCAGCGCTGCGAGACCTGCAGGTAGGCCTTCTCTTCCTTGCTGGCAATCAGCATGTCGCAGTGCGCGTCGCGCTCACCTTCCTCGCGCTGCTTTTTGGTCTGTGCACCTTGCAGGGTGACCAGTTCGGCCTGCCAGGCGGCCGCGCAGAGCACGCCGGTGTTGGCCTCCTGGCCCTGCCAATAAGGGGCTTCGCCATCGCCCAGGGTCTGGTTGAAGCGTTCCAGGCACTCGGCCCAGCGTTCAAGCGCCGGACGCAGAAACTCCAGGCGGGCATTGTTGATGATCAGACCTTGCATGCTGTGCTCCCTTGTTATTGTTGGTCGAGACGCGCCACGATTGATGGCTATGTGATATCACTCAGGCAAGTGTTGCACAAGATGACAGAAGCGCCATTGATCCAGGCCGCTTGGCAGCACCATTGATTGACGCTCATGGCCCAACCCTCTAACCTTCGCGGCGTGTTTCAGGTGCTCTGTGGCCTGTGGGTCGGCAGGGTGAAACAGGGAAGCCGGTGGGCGCGCAGGGCGCGCGATTCCGGCGCTGCCCCCGCAACGGTAAATGAGTCGGGCTCACGCGATGCCACTGGGCTGCCACCCCCCGGGAAGGCGCGCGGGCCGGGTTGTCGCAGACCCGCTCATGAGCCCGGAGACCGGCCTGTCACAGCTCAACGGCATCACGGAGGGTGATGCGCGGTTGTCTCGGCCTGGTGGCCGGGCCTGCGCGTTTTCCGTGTGCCATCGCCAACCTGCTGTCGCGCCGCGCCGAACCTGTACTGCCCGTCCTGGCCGACAGCCGCTCACGGAGCCTCCGATGACCGATACCCCCGATCGCGACGAACGCCATCTGGCGCGCATGCTGCGCAAGAAAGCGGTAATCGACGAACGCATTGCCAACTCGCCCAACGAATGCGGCCTGCTGCTGGTACTCAGCGGCAACGGCAAGGGCAAGAGCAGCTCGGCCTTTGGCATGCTCGCGCGGGCCATGGGCCACGACCTGCAGTGTGGCGTGGTGCAGTTCATCAAGGGGCGCAACAGCACCGGCGAAGAGCTGTTCTTCCGGCGCTTCCCCGAGCAGGTGCGTTACCACGTGATGGGCGAGGGCTTCACCTGGGAAACCCAGGACCGCCAGCGTGATATCGCCGCCGCCGAGGCTGCCTGGGCGGTATCGCGCCAGATGCTGCAAGATCCGGGCATCCACTTCGTGGTGCTCGACGAGTTGAACATCGCCCTCAAGCACGGCTACCTCGACCTCGACCAGGTGCTCGGCGACCTGCAGGCGCGTCCGCCGATGCAGCACGTGATCGTCACCGGTCGCGGCGCCAAGCCCGAGATGATCGAACTGGCCGACACCGTGACCGAGATGGGCATGGTCAAGCATGCCTTCCAGGCCGGCATTCGTGCCCAGAAGGGCGTCGAACTATGAGTGATGCGCGTCATTGCCCGGCCGTGCTGATCGCAGCACCCGCGTCAGGCCAGGGCAAGACCACGGTGACTGCGGCACTGGCACGCCTGCACCGTAACCAGGGGCGCACGGTGCGTGTGTTCAAGTGCGGCCCCGACTTTCTCGACCCGATGATCCTCGAACGTGCCAGCGGCGCGCCGGTGTACCAGCTCGACCTGTGGATGGTCGGTGCCCAGGAGAGCCGCCGCCTGCTGTGGGAAGCGGCGGGAGAGGCCGACCTGATCCTGATCGAAGGGGTCATGGGCCTGTTCGACGGCACGCCCTCCAGCGCCGACCTGGCGCGCCATTTCGGCGTGCCGGTACTGGCGGTGATCGACGGTACGGCCATGGCCCAGACCTTCGGCGCGCTGGCCCTGGGGCTGGCGCACTATCAGCCGGACCTGCCGTTTGCCGGTGTGCTGGCCAACCGCGTAGGTTCGTTGCGCCACGCCCAACTGCTCGAAGGCAGCCTTACCCAGGGCCTGCGCTGGTATGGCGGGCTGTCGCGCGAAACCGGTATCGAGCTGCCCAGCCGTCACCTGGGGCTGGTGCAGGCCAGCGAACTGACCGACCTGGACCTGCGTCTGGATGCGGCTGCCACGGCACTGGGCAACAGTTGCGAGTCGGCGTTGCCGCCACCGGTGACCTTCGAGGCGCCGCAACCTGAGCCCGTGGCGCCGTTGCTGGCCGGCGTGCGCATTGCCGTGGCCCGTGACGAAGCCTTTGCCTTCACCTACGGTGCCAGCCTGGATCTGCTGCGCGACATGGGCGCCGAGCTGTGTTTCTTCTCGCCGATTCACGACATCGAACTGCCGGCGGCCGACAGCCTGTACCTGCCCGGCGGTTACCCTGAATTGCATCACCACGCACTGGCCGCGAACGCGCCGATGCTGGCAGCGATCCGTGCCCATCACCAGGCAGGCAAGCCGTTGCTGGCCGAGTGCGGCGGCATGCTTTACCTGCTCGATGCGCTGACCGACGTGGCTGGCGAGCGTGCCGAGCTGGTCGGCCTGCTGGCCGGCGAGGCGGTGATGCAGAAACGCCTGGCGGCGTTGGCCCTGCAGGCGGTAGCGCTGCCTGAAGGCACCCTGCGCGGGCATACCTATCACCATTCGCTGACCACTACCGCACTCGAACCCGTCGCCCGCGGGCAAAGCCCCAACGGCGGGCGCGGCGCCGAGGCGGTGTACCGCTGCGGGCGGCTGACGGCCTCCTATGTGCACTTCTACTTTCCGTCCAACCCGTCGGCGCTGGCGGCGTTGCTGGCACCATGAGCGACCAGGCATTCAGTGAAGCCGAGCGGGCGGCGGTGTACCGCGCCATCGGCGAGCGTCGCGACATGCGTCATTTCAGCGGTGGCGAAGTGGCCCCCGAGCTGCTCGCGCGCCTGCTGCAGGCCGCGCACCAGGCGCCTAGCGTAGGTCTGATGCAGCCCTGGCGGTTTATCCGTATCACCCGGCGTGATCTGCGCCAGCACATCCAGGCGCTGGTGGAGCATGAGCGGGTGCGTACCGCCCAGGCACTTGGGCAACGCTCCGACGAATTCATGAAGCTCAAGGTCGAAGGCATCAACGACTGCGCCGAAGTGCTGGTGGCTGCGCTGATGGATAACCGCGAGCCGCATATTTTCGGCCGTCGCACCTTGCCCGAGATGGACCTGGCCTCGCTGTCCTGCGCCATCCAGAACCTGTGGCTGGCGGCCCGCGCCGAAGGCCTGGGCATGGGCTGGGTGTCGCTGTTCGAACCCCAGGCGCTGGCCGACCTGCTGGGCATGCCGGCCGGTGCCAAGCCGCTGGCGGTGCTGTGCCTGGGGCCGGTCGAGGCGTTCTACGAGGCGCCGATGCTGGTACTTGAAGGCTGGGCCACGGCGCGACCATTGAGCGAGATGCTCTACGAAAACCATTGGGGAGAGCGTTGATGAGTGTGGCTTTGCTGAGCGTGGCCGGGGTGGCGCTGGACGCGCTGCTGGGCGAGCCCCGGCGCGCGCATCCGCTGGTGGCGTTCGGCCGTTATGCCGGGCGCCTGGAGCAGCGTTTCAATGCCGGCGGGCGTGGCTGGCGCAGCCATGGCGTCACGGCCTGGTTTCTGGCGGTGGTGCCGTTGACCCTGCTGGCGACCCTGCTGTCCTGGTTGCCGTACATCGGCTGGCTGGTAGAGATTCTGGCGCTGTACTGCGCCCTTGGCCTGCGCAGCCTGGGCGAGCATGTGCGGCCAGTGGCTCAAGCCCTGCGCGCCGGTGAGCTGGACGAGGCACGCCGGCGCGTGGGTTATCTGGTGAGCCGCGAAACCGGCGAGCTGGATGATACCGCCGTGGCGCGGGCCGCCACCGAGTCGGTGCTGGAAAACGGCAGCGATGCGGTCTTCGCTGCGCTGTTCTGGTTTGCCGTGGCCGGTGCGCCTGGTGTGGTGCTGTACCGCCTGAGCAATACGCTGGACGCCATGTGGGGGTATCGCAACGAACGCTTCGAGCGTTTCGGCTGGGCTGCTGCACGCATTGACGACCTGCTCAACTACCTTCCGGCGCGGCTGGTCGCACTGACCTACGCGTTGCTGGGCAAGACCCGTCTGGCACTGCGTTGCTGGCGCCGCCAGGCCCCGCTGTGGGACAGTCCCAACGCGGGGCCGGTGATGGCCGCCGGTGCCGGTGCGCTGGGCGTGGAGTTGGGCGGTGCGGCGGTGTATCACGGCGAACTGCACGAGCGCCCGCAGCTGGGCGAGGGCCCGGTGGCCGATGCCGATGCCATCGAGCGCGGCTGGCAACTGGTGTGCAAGGGCGTGTGGTTGTGGTTGCTGGTGTTGTGCGTGGGGGCTGAATTCTATGCTTGAACACGGTGGTCGTTTGCAGCGGGCGGTGCTGGAGTACGGCATTGCGCAGCAAGACTGGGTCGACTTGTCCAGTGGCATTGCGCCCTGGCCGTTCCCGGTGCCCGAGGTGCCATTGCGTGCCTGGGCGCGCCTGCCCGAGACCGACGATGGCCTGGAGCAGGCGGCCTGCGACTATTACGGGGTGCCACAACTGCTGCCGGTGGCAGGCTCGCAGGCGGCGATCCAGGCCCTGCCGCGCTTGCGCCGCAGCGGCAAGGTGGGCGTTCTGTCGCCGTGCTACGCCGAGCATGCCGAAGGCTGGCGGCGTGCCGGGCATCGCGTGCGCGAGGTCAGCGAAGCCGAGGTGGAGTTCTTCCTCGACAGCCTCGAGGTGCTGGTAGTGGTCAACCCGAACAATCCCACCGGCAGCCTGACAAGCCCCGAACGCCTGCTGGACTGGCATGCGCGCCTGGCCCGGCGCGGCGGTTGGCTGGTGGTGGACGAAGCATTCATGGACAACACCCCCGAGCACAGCATCGCGGGTGAAACCTGGCGCAACGGGTTGATTGTTTTGCGCTCGTTCGGCAAGTTCTTCGGCCTGGCCGGGGTGCGCCTGGGCTTTGTGCTGGCCGAGCGGCAATTGCTGCAACTGCTGGCCGAACAGCTGGGCCCGTGGACGATTGCCGGGCCTACGCGGGTGCTGGGCCAGGCGTGCCTGCTCGACACCCTGGCCCAGCAGCAACAGACCGCCCGCTGTGCCCAGGCCAGCGCCCGTCTGGCCCGGGTACTGACTGACGCCGGGTTTGCTCCGGCGGGCGGCTGCGACCTGTTCCAGTACCTGGTGCTGGAGCAGGCCCCGCAATTGCATGCCTTCATGGCGCGGCGCGGCATCCTGCTGCGCCTGTTCGCCCACCTTGGCAGCCTGCGCTTCGGTCTGCCGGCTACCGAGGCCGACTGGCAGCGCCTGGTCCAGGCGCTGGACGACTACTGCAAGGAACAGCCATGACCACCCTGATGGTGCAAGGCACCACCTCCGATGCCGGCAAGAGCACCCTGGTGACGGCACTGTGCCGCTGGCTGACCCGCCAGGGCGTCGGCGTGGTGCCGTTCAAGCCGCAGAACATGGCGCTCAACAGCGCGGTGACCGCCGACGGCGGCGAGATCGGCCGGGCCCAGGCGGTACAGGCCCAGGCGGCCGGGCTGGCGCCGCATACCGACATGAACCCGGTGCTGCTCAAGCCCAACAGCGACACCGGTGCCCAGGTGATCGTGCATGGGCGTGCGGTCACCAGCATGAACGCGGTGGCCTATCACGACTACAAGGCCATCGCGATGCAGGCGGTGCTGGCCTCGCACCAGCGCCTGAGCGCTGCGTACCCGGTGGTGATGGTCGAAGGCGCGGGCTCGCCTGCCGAGATCAACCTGCGCGCCGGCGACATTGCCAACATGGGCTTTGCCGAGGCGGTGGACTGCCCGGTGATCCTGATCGCCGATATCAACCGCGGCGGGGTGTTTGCGCACCTGGTCGGCACCCTGGAGTTGCTGTCGCCCAGCGAGCAGGCGCGGGTGCAGGGCTTCGTCATCAACCGCTTTCGCGGTGACATCGGCCTGCTCCAGCCGGGGCTCGACTGGCTTGAGGCACGCACCGGCAAGCCGGTGCTGGGCGTACTGCCGTACGTGATGGACCTGCACCTGGAAGCCGAGGACGGTCTTGACCAGCGCCAGGGTGAGAAGGCGGCGCAAGTGCTCAAGGTGATCGTGCCGGTGTTGCCACGCATCAGCAACCACACCGACTTCGACCCGTTGCGCCTGCACCCGCAGGTCGACCTGCAGTTCATCGGGCCGGGCCAGGCGATCCCGCCGGCCGACCTGATCATCCTGCCCGGCTCCAAGAGCGTGCGCAGCGACCTGGCGCACCTGCGCGAGCGCGGCTGGGAGGCGGCGATAACCCGCCACCTGCGCTACGGCGGCAAGCTGCTGGGCATTTGCGGTGGCCTGCAGATGCTCGGTACCCAGGTCGACGACCCGCTGGGGCTGGAAGGGCCCGCAGGCAGCAGCGCCGGCCTGGGCTGGCTGGATTACCGTACCCGGCTTGAGGCCGAAAAGCAGTTGCGCAACGTCAGCGGCACGTTGCAACTGGAACAGGCGGCCATCAGCGGCTACGAGATTCATGCCGGGGTCACCCGTGGCCCGGCGCTGGAGCAACCCGCCGTGCACCTGGCCGATGGCCGCTGCGATGGCGCGATCAGTGCCGACGGGCAGATCCTGGCCACCTACCTGCATGGCCTGTTCGAGTCGCCTCACTCCTGCGCCGCGCTGTTGCGCTGGGCGGGCCTGAGCGATGTCGACCAGGTCGATTATCACGCCCTGCGTGAACTGGACATCGAACGCCTGGCCGACCTGGTGGACCACCACCTGGATGGCGGCCGTCTGCGTCAACTCTGCGGGCTCGACTGACATGCTCAACCTGATCCTCGGCGGTGCCCGCTCGGGCAAGAGCCGCCTGGCCGAACAGCTCGCCAGCGACAGTGCGCTGGCGGTGACCTACATCGCCACCAGCGAACCGCTGGACGGTGAAATGAACACGCGCGTGCAACTGCACCGCGCACGACGCCCGGCAGAATGGGCGCTGATCGAAGAGCCGTTGGCGTTGGCCCAGGTGCTACGCGAAAACGCCGGCCCCGATCGCTGCCTGCTGGTCGACTGCCTGACACTCTGGCTGACCAACCTGCTGATGCTCGACGACCCCGAACGCCTGGCCGCCGAGCGCGACGCGCTGCTGGCCTGCCTGGCGGACCTGCCGGGCGAAATCATTCTGGTCAGCAACGAGACCGGCCTGGGCGTGGTGCCCATGGGCGAGCTGACCCGCCGTTATGTCGATGAAGCCGGCTGGCTGCATCAGGCGATTGCCGAACGTTGTCAGCACGTGGTGCTGACCGTCGCCGGCCTGCCACTTACGCTCAAAGGAGCCCGTACATGAGTAACCCCTGGTGGCAGAACCCGTGTCGCACGATCAACCACGCCGTGCGCGAGCAGGCGTTGGCGCGCCAGAAGGAATTGACCAAGCCGGCTGGCTCGCTGGGTCGGCTGGAGCAGATCGCTGTCGAGATGGCGGGTTTGCAAGGTCAGCTCAAGCCCCGTGTGCAGGCTGTATGGATCGCGATTTTTGCGGGTGATCATGGCGTCGTCGTAGAAGGGGTGTCGGCGTACCCGCAAGTGGTCACCCGCCAGATGCTGCAGAACTTTGTCGGCGGCGGCGCCGCCATCAGCGTGCTGGCCCGCCAGTTGGGTGCGCAGTTGGAAGTGGTCGACCTGGGTACTGTCGACCTCGCATTGGAGCTTGCCGGCGTGCGTCATATGCGTATTGGTGCGGGCACGGCCAACTTCGCCCAAGGGCCGGCGATGACTGCCGAACAGGGGCGCCTGGCGCTGCAAGCCGGGCGCGAGAGCGCATTGCGTGCCCGTGATGAGGGGGCGCAACTGTTTATCGGCGGTGAAATGGGTATCGGCAATACGGCCGCCGCCAGTGCGCTGGCCAGCGTGGTGCTCGACTGCCCGGCCAGCCACCTGACCGGGCCCGGCACCGGGCTGAATTCGGCCGGTGTGGAGCACAAGACCCGCGTGATCGAGCGCGCGTTGCTTACCCATGCGGCCTTGTCTGATGATCCGCTGGAGCAGTTGCTGTGCTTTGGCGGATTTGAAATTGCCGCGCTGGTGGGGGCGTACCTGGCGTGCGCGCAGGAAGGCATCGTGGTGCTGGTGGACGGCTTCATCTGCACGGTGGCGGCGCTGCTCGCGCAACGTATCAACCCGGGTTGCCGTGCCTGGCTGCTGTTCGGGCATTGCGGTGCCGAGCCTGGCCACCGCCTGGTGCTCGATGCGCTGCAGGCGCAGCCGTTGCTGGAGCTGGGTCTGCGCCTGGGCGAGGGCAGCGGGGCGGCGTTGGCGGTGCCGCTGTTGCGTCTGGCGTGTGACCTGCACGGGCAGATGGCGACCTTCGCCGAGGCGGCGGTGGCGGACCGTTCGACATGATCGTCGACCTGCTGCGCCATGGCGAAACCGAGCTGGGCGGCGGCCTGCGTGGCAGCCTCGACGATGCGTTGACCGAGCTTGGCTGGGCGCAGATGCGTGCGGCGGTGGCCGAGGCCGGCCCGTGGGACCGGCTGGTGAGTTCGCCGTTGCAGCGTTGCGCGCGCTTTGCCGAACAGACTGCCACGCGCCTGGGCTTGCCGTTGCAGTTGGAGGCGGGGTTGCAGGAGCTGCATTTCGGTGCGTGGGAAGGGCAGAGCGCGGCCGAGCTGATGCTGACTGACGAGCAGGGCCTTGGTCAGTTCTGGGCCGACCCGTATGCCTTCACCCCGCCGGATGGCGAGCCGGTGCTGCGGTTTGCCGAGCGTGTGCACGCGGCGATGGCGCGACTGCGCCAGGCGCATGCCGGCGAGCGCGTGTTGATCGTGACCCATGGCGGCGTGATGCGCCTGTTGCTGGCGCAGGCGCGTGGCTTGCCGCGTGAGCAACTGTTGCAGGTGGTGGTTGGGCATGGCGCCGTGCACCGTTTGCTGTGCGAGGCTGATGGCCGCTTCGTGGAAGTGGGCTGATGCTGCCCTTCTGGATTGCCCTGCAATTTCTCAGCAGCCTGCCGGTACGCCTGCCGGGTATGCCGGCGCCCGAGCAGATGGGACGCTCGTTGCTGTTCTATCCGCTGGTGGGGCTGTTGTTCGGGAGCCTGCTGTGGGGCCTGAACCTGGCCCTGGCAGGCAGCCCGCTGCTGCTGCACACGGCGTTGTTGCTGTGTGCGTGGGTGTGGCTCAGTGGCGCGCTGCACCTGGACGGCCTGGCCGACAGCGCCGATGCCTGGCTGGGCGGTTTTGGCGATCGCGAGCGTACCCTGACCATCATGAAAGACCCGCGCAGCGGGCCGATCGCGGTGGTGACGCTGGTGCTGGTGCTGCTGCTCAAGTTCTGTGCCTTGCTGGCACTGGTTGAACGTGGCCAGGTGCTGGGCCTGCTGTTGGCGCCGCTGCTCGGGCGGGCGGCGATGCTCGGGCTGTTTCTGTGCACGCCCTATGTGCGGGCGGGGGGCTTGGGGCAGGCGCTGGCCGAGCATCTGCCGCGCGGCGTAGCCAAGGGCGTGCTGGCGTTGACCGCGCTGGGCTGTGTGCTGGTTGCGGGCTGGAGCGCGGTGGTTGCGCTTGGCGTGGCGCTGGTGGTGTTCGTGGCCTTGCGTCAGGTGATGACCAAGCGCCTGGGCGGCACGACCGGGGATACGGCGGGCGCGCTGCTGGAGTTGCTGGAGGTCGCGGTGCTGGTGGGGTTGGCGCTGTGAAACCTTGCTGAGTATTGCCCCCGTAGCGATTTGTAATCAAACGCCCAGGGTCACCTCGCCCGATCGCGACTAGCCTTGCCCCTCTTCACATCAGGGTGCACCGCATGCGACCTCTTCTTCTCGCCTCGCTCCTCGTGCTTTCCGGCGCGACTGCCCAGGCCGCCGACCTGATCGGGTTCTGGGATACGCCGCAGCGTGGCGGCAACAGTTTCAACCGCCTGCCCCCCGAGCAGGCCTATTACCAGGCCTTGCGCGACTACGGTGCAAGCTGGGTGCGGGTGTCCTATGACAAGTGGAAGCCGGCACAGCGGGATTTCCTGCTGGGCAGCGCCGATGCTTACCAGGGGTTGGTCGAGGCTGACCTGGCCACCCTCAAGGCCAACCTGGACCGCGCGCATGCCGCAGGCCTGAAGGTGGTGATCGCGCCGCTGTCACTGCCGGGCATGCGCTGGGCGCAGAACAACGGCGATCAGTTCGATGATCGGCTCTGGCAGGACACCGCCTACTGGGGGCAGTCCGCCGCGTTCTGGCGCGACCTGGCGCAGGCGTTGAAGGACCACCCGGCGGTGGCCGCCTATAACCTGATCAATGAGCCTGCGCCCGAGAAGCTCGGTGGGCTCGCCGAGCATGCCAGTGCCGAGCAGATGCAGCGCTGGTATGCCGAACACCAGGGCAGTACACGCGACTTGCCGGCATTGTACCGGCAGATCATCGCCGCGGTGCGCGAGGTCGACCCGCACACGCCGATCATGCTGGATGCCGGCTGGTACGCGGCCGCCGACAGCTTCGACTACTGGCCTGATGCACTGGCCGATCAACGTGTGCTGTACAGCATTCACATGTACGAGCCGTATGCGGCTACAAGCGCCGGCAACCTCGGCCGCACGGCGCCCTATGCCTACCCGGGGCCTGTGCCCTTTGCCGGGGGTGTGCGCGAGTGGAACAGCACGTTCGTACGCCAGTACCTGCAACGTCCGCTCGACTGGGCGCAGGCCCGTGGCATACCGCGCAACCGGCTGGTGGCGGGCGAGTTTGGTTGCATGCGCCGCTGGGCCGGGTGCACCCAGTACCTGGAGGACGTGCTGGGCACGCTGGAGCGCGCACGCCTGCATTGGGCCTTCTACAGTTTTCGAGAGGACAACTGGGACGGCATGGACTATGAACTGGGGCAGACCACAGTGCCCTGGGCCTATTGGCAAGCCATCGACAAAGGGCTGCCAGACCCGCTCCAGCGCAAACCTTCCAGCCTGGCGGAGCCGATTCGCACACGCCTTGCGCTGGGTGAGGCCGGTCACTGAGCACTTGCGTCCCGGCAGTTGCGGGTATATACACGTATCCATGTTGACCAGTCATTGCATCTGTACCCACCTGCGTCGTGCTGCCCGAGGGGTGAGCCGGCACTATGACGAGGCCCTTGAAGGCTTCGGCATCAACGTCGCCCAGTTTTCCCTGCTGCGCCACCTCCAGCGCCTAGACAAGCCGAGTATCTCGACCCTGGCCGAGGCCATGGGCCTTGATCGCAGTACGCTGGGGCGCAACCTGCGCGTGCTCGAGGCGGATGGCCTGGTGGCGCTTGCCGAAGGCAGCGACCTGCGCAACCGGCTGGTGTTGCTGACGGAGCAGGGCAAGGCCCGGCTAAGCGCTGCCACGCCTGCCTGGGAGTTGGCGCAAGAGGCGTTGGTGGTAGAACTGGGGGAAGACCAGCGCGATGAGTTGGTGCGGTTGCTGGAACGATTGGCCTGAGCCGTTGACGACCATAAGCGGGTATATACCCGCATAACCTTGCTGTGGTGTGGGAGAACAATAATGACATCGGTATGGCGCACGAGCGGTTGGGTGCTGATGGGGGCGGCGTTGATCCTGGCATTGTCGCTGGGCGTGCGGCATGGTTTCGGCCTGTTCCTGGCCCCCATGAGTGCCGATTTTGGCTGGGGGCGTGGCGTGTTCGCCTTCGCCATTGCCCTGCAGAACCTGATCTGGGGCCTGGCCCAGCCGTTTGCCGGGGCGCTGGCTGATCGCCTGGGCGCGGCCAGGGTGGTGATCGTCGGCGGGGTTCTCTACGCTGCGGGCCTGGTACTGATGGGCATGGCCGACTCGCCCCTGTCGCTGTCGCTCAGCGCCGGTCTGCTGATCGGTATCGGGCTGTCGGGCACGTCCTTCTCGGTGATCCTTGGCGTTGTCGGGCGCGCCGTGCCGGCTGAAAAGCGCAGCATGGCCATGGGTATCGCCAGTGCCGCCGGATCATTTGGCCAGTTCGCCATGCTGCCCGGTACACTCGGCCTGATCGGCTGGCTGGGCTGGTCGGCAGCGTTGCTGGTGCTGGGCCTGCTGGTGGCGTTCATCGTGCCGCTGGTGAGCATGCTGCGCGACAAGCCGCTGCCCGTCCAGGGGCATGAGCAGACCTTGCTCGAGGCCTTGCACGAGGCCTGTTCGCATTCGGGGTTCTGGCTGCTGGCACTGGGCTTTTTCGTGTGTGGTTTTCAGGTGGTGTTCATCGGCGTGCACCTGCCGGCCTACCTGGTCGACCAGCACCTGCCGGCCGCCATCGGCACCACGGTGCTGGCACTGGTGGGCCTGTTCAATATCGTCGGTACCTACACCGCCGGCTGGCTTGGCGGGCGCATGTCCAAGCCGCGTCTGCTGACTGCGCTGTACCTGCTGCGGGCAGTGGTGATCGTGCTGTTCATGTGGGCCCCGGTGACCTCGCTCAGTGCCTACCTGTTCGGCATTGCCATGGGCCTGCTGTGGCTGTCGACCGTTCCCTTGACCAACGGCACGGTGGCCACCCTGTTCGGGGTGCGCAACCTGTCCATGCTCGGTGGCATCGTGTTCCTGTTCCATCAGTTGGGTGCATTCCTGGGTGGCTGGCTGGGTGGCGTGGTGTATGACCGCACTGGCAACTACGACCTGGTCTGGCAGATCTCGATCCTGCTCAGCCTGTTGGCGGCGGCGCTCAACTGGCCGGTGCGTGAACGCCCCGTGGCGCGGTTGCAGGCGCAGACGGGGGCCGCATGACCTGGCGCCTGGCTGGCGTGGCGGTTGCCCTGCTGGTGCTGGGGCTGATCTGGTGGGGCTGGCAGAAGGGTGGCCTGGCGCTGATGCAGTTGGGCATGGGCGTGTGCTAGGCGTAAGCTCAGGCTCTGCACTCACGCACGGGAGAAGGGATATGTACGCACGCTGGTTGCTGGTTCCGTTGTTGAGCCTGGTCGGGGCGGGTGCCGTGCTGGCCGCCGAGTGCCCTGCGCTGTTGCAGGGCGAGTTGCCGAAATTGCGCGCCAAAGAGCAGGTCAACCTGTGCGAGCAGTTTGCCGGCAAGCCGCTGGTGGTGATCAATACCGCCAGCTATTGCGGCTTTGCCCCGCAGTTCGAAGGGCTCGAAAGCACCTACAAGGCCTATCACGCGCAAGGGCTGCAAATGCTCGGCGTGCCGTCCAACGACTTCAAGCAGGAAGACGCCGACAGCGAGAAGACCGCCAAGGTGTGCTACGCCAATTACGGCGTGACCTTCACCATGACCGAGCCGCAAAAGGTACGTGGGGACGATGCCACACCGCTGTTTCGCGAGCTGGCCCGGCAAAGCAATGCGCCCAAGTGGAATTTCTACAAGTATGTGGTGGATCGCCAGGGCAAGGTGGTGGCGAGTTTCTCCAGCCTGACCAAGCCTGACGACCCCGAGTTCAAGGCTGCCATCGAAAAGGCCATTGCATCTGCACCCTGATGGCGTTCAGTGCTTGCCCGGGTGAACGGTCCAGGCCACCAGCTTGAGCACGATCGGGCGTACTACCAGTACGCAGGCAAAGGCTACCGGCATGGCCAGCTGATAGGCCTTGAACACATTGCTCAGGTAGTTTTCATGGATACCGCTGTTGGCGGCGGTGATCACAAAGCACATCAGCATGGCCATGATCGACGACATGTAGAAGGCAAACACATACGGGGTGGCGCGTACGCCAAGCTTCAGGCGCGGGCGGGTTTGCGTAGTCATGCAAGGTTCTCTGCAGTGGGTGGTACGCCACACTAGCAAAGCACCCGGCAACGAGGTAGACGAGGCTGCGTTAGGTCTTTATAAAGAGAACCTTACGAATCCTGGGGATGTGCCGTGAACCTGCTGGGCTCCATTCGCAGCTTTATCAAGGTGGTCGAGGCGGGCAGTATCGCTGCGGGCGCGCGCAACCTGGGCTTGAGTGCGGCCGCAGTCAGCCAGAACATCGCCCGCCTGGAAGCCCACCTGCAGGTGCGCCTGCTGGCGCGAACCACCCGCAGCATGGCGCTTACTGCCCAAGGTAGAACCTATTATGAGAAGGTCAGGCACGTCGAGCGCGACCTGGAGCTTGCGCAACTGGCCGTCACCGCAGATGACAGTGAGCCCCATGGGCGCTTGTGCATCTCTTCGTCGTCGGCGTTTGCGCGGCATGTGCTGGCCCCGCTGATGCCCGCATTCAATGTGCGCTACCCACAGCTTTCACTTGAATTGCTTACGAGCGACGATCGTGTCGACCATGCCCGGCAATCGGTGGATGTAAGTGTACGCATTGCACCGCAGTTGGAAGACGGATTGCTGGCACGTCACATCGCACAGATCCCGTTCATTTGCTGTGCTGCGCCTGCTTACCTGGAGCGTGCGGGCTGGCCGGGTACGCCCGAGGCATTGAAAGGGCATCGCTGCCTGGTGTTTCGCTACCCGGTGGACGGACGTTTCCTGCGCTGGGGCTTCATGCGTGACGGGTTGCGTTTCGATGCGGAGTTTGGCGATGTGTCGATCAGTGACGACATCGATGTGCTGGCGCAGATGGCGGTGATGGGCGGTGGCATTACCCGCCTGGCAGAGTTCGTGGCCAGGCCGTACCTGCAGAGCGGGCAACTGGTGCCCCTGTTCGAGTACTGCCGGCCGATGCAGGTGTATGCGCAGACCGAGCCCATGGATGTGTACCTGTGCGTGGCCGACCGATCCGCGCTGTCGCCCAAGGTCCGGGCGTTCATGGGCTACGTGCAGGAGTGTCTGGCGCACCTGTGGCCGGTGCGGGATCAGGCATGAGAAAACCGCCCTTGCAGGCGGTTTTTTCATTCAGCCGAAATCAGAAGCGGTAGGTCAGCGAAGCACCCAGGCCGTGTGCACTGTTCTCGTACTTGGCATTGTACGAGCCCTTGAACGAAGGGTCGGTGATGGCGGTGCTCTGGTTGATCTTGACGTCTTCTTCCATCAGGTAGGAATAGGCCACGTCGATGGTCATGTCGTCGCTTGGGCTCCAGCCGGCGCCCAGGCTGAACACCTTGCGGTCACCGGTTGGGATACGGGGCGAACGGTCATGGTTGTTGGTGGGCGACTGGTCGACGGAGAAGCCTGCGCGCAGTGTCCACTCCTTGTTGACCTTGTAGGCAGCGCCGATGGCGTGTGCCCAGGTGTCATGCCAGTTCTGCTCTTCGGTGATCTGGCCCAGCGCCGGTGCCAGTGGGCCGGTGCCTTCGTTATTGACGACGATCGACTCCAGGCGGCTCCAGCGGGTCCAGGTACTGCCTGCGTAAAGCGTCCAGTTGTCATCCAGCTCGTGGGTGACCGAGAAGTCGACCGACTCGGGGGTCTTGATCTTCAGCGAGGCGTCGAACTTGCTGCCGCTGAACGGGCCGAAACCGGCGCCGTTGATCTTGGTGTCGCCCTTGAGCTTGTAGTCGACCATCGAGTGGTAGGTCAGGCCGACGCGGGTGCTGTCGGTGGCCTGTACCATCACGCCGATGTTGTAGCCGACGGCGGTGTCGTCGCCAGTGATCTTCACCTTGCCGTCGTTCTGGCCTGGGCTGGCGCGGTTCAGGGTGGCCGATTCCAGGGCGCCGTCGATGCGGTTGATGGTCGGGCCGAAACCGATCGAGACCTTGTCGTTGAAGGCATAGCTGATGGTCGGTTGCAGGGTCACGACCTGCACTTCGCTCTTGCTGCCGAAGTAGCGGCCGGCGAAGCCGTGTTCGTAGTCGGTGATCAGGCCAAACGGTACATACACGCCGAAGCCGAATGCCCAGTGGTCATCGATGGGCTTGACGTAGTAGCCCATGGGTACACCCACGACCGGGACCATGTCGCCGTCGTTGCTGCCGCCGAAGGTACCGCTGCCGCTGATATCGGACTTGGCGATGATGGCGGCGCCACCCACGGTGATTTGTTCACGCTTGAGGCGGGACATGCCGGCAGGGTTGCCAAACACGGTGCTGGCGTCATCGGCAGAAGAAGAACGACCCGCGAAACCTGTGCCCATGCCGCTGATGCTTTGTTCGTTGAGAGCAAAGCCACTGGCGAACAACTGAGTGGAGGCCAGGGCGACGGCGAGGCTGAGTGAGGTTTTGAGTATTGCTTTTTTCATTATTAGAAACTCCATGGGATCACCGGAGCGCAAAGTATCAACATTTTTGCGGCCGCGCTATAGGCTGTATCTCAGGAGATAGAGCTGTTTTGTAGGACAATCCGACCAGATTCGCCGCTTTTTGGCGTTTCTCTGTAGGCGGTTTCAGCAGGGCTGGAGGGTGTGCTTGCCGACACATGCCTGCCAGGCCTGGGTGAAGTCGCGTAACCGGGCGTTTGGTTGAAATGTTTGACGCCAGATTCTTGCCAAGCCTAGCAGATCGTCTGGATCCGGCATTTTCGGCGCCTGTTCTTCGATCAGCATCCAGGCGATGGCGGTGGCGTAGCGCAGGTTGACGGTCAGTTCCAGGTGCGGGCCGCTGAGAAAGGCGTGCTGGCTGGCGAGGCCGCGCACGAGGCTTGCGAGGTCGGGGTCGCGGGCCAGGAACTGGTCCCATAGCGACTGGTGGCGTAGTTCGGCAATTCGGTACAGGCCGTGTCCGCGGTGATCATGCAGGGCGTTTCCCATGCCCGATTGACTGGCCGCTACGCCCAGCAGCAGGGCCTCTGCGCAGGGGCATTGTCGGCCCAGGTAGAGCAGGGTGGGGCGGATGACAAATTCACTCAACTCGCTCGCGGCGATACCCATGGTGCCCTCGAACTTGGTAAATGGCCGGCGGGGTACTGGTGCTTGGCAGCAAGTGGGTCGGTCAGGCCCGCCGGAAGCGGACCAGGCCGCTTGAGTTGAAGTGTAGTGTCATATTTCCTCTGTAAAGGTCTGTTTTTAAATCAATTATGGTGGCTTGTTATGGCGTATATGACGCTTGGGTATTAGTGGTTGGTGTGGGTGCGGGTCGGGTGGTGTGTGTAATTGGTGTTTGGCGCGATGATAGCTGGTGTGAATGTGTGCCTATAAAAGGAGGGCGAAGCTACGCCGCTCTGGCTCTGGCTCTGGCTCTGGCTGTTGCCGTTGCCGTTGCCGTTGCCGTTGCCGTTGCCGTTGATCTTGATTTTCCGTCCCCCAGGAGGCCGAACGTAGGTGTCGTGCAGGGGGCAGGGCGCTAGCCCCTTCGGCGGTAGCCGAAGCAAGCGACTGTTAGAGTTGCGCAGCAACTCGGGTCGCGTGCCCC
>NZ_JAHTBI010000079.1 GCF_019168305.1 Pseudomonas aegrilactucae | reverse complement strand
GCGCGGGTGCTGGTGAAGAATCAGGCAGCTGGCAAGGATAACGGCCTGTACCTGGTTGCAAGCGGCGCCTGGACGCGCTGCCCGGATGCGGACAGCAGTGCCAAGGTCACGCCCGGTCTGCTGGTCCTGGTGGAGCGGGGCACGGCCAACGGTGACAGCGGCTGGCAGCTGATCACTGATGCACCCATCACCCTGGGCGTCACGGCGCTGGCCTTCGAAATGGCCTTCGGGCGCAGCGGGGTCGCCGCCGGCACCTACCGCTGCGTCAAGGTGGATGCCTACGGCCGCGTGGTCGCGGCGACGAATCCGGCCACGCTGGATGGCTATGGCATCACAGACGCCTATACCAAGGCCCAGGTCGAGGCGATGATTGCCGAGGCCTCGGCAATGCCGGTGGGATTCATTGCGGCGCTGCCAGTGAACAAGGTTCCTCCGGGGTGGTTGGAGGTCGATTATAGCGTTCACAGTATCGCGGCCTATCCTGACCTGGCCGCATTCCTTGGTAGCGCCTACAACAACGGTACAGAGCCGGCGGGTTACTTCCGCTTGCCTGAGTCGCGCGGCGAGTTCCTTCGCGGCTGGGATCATGGTCGCGGGATCAACGCGGGGCGAGGTCTCGGAACTTACGAACTTGATCAGTTCAAGTCGCACAGCCATATGGTCCCGAACAACCCCAACAACTCACAAGTCGGCTCGTCGCAAGATGGGGGCGAGGGCAACTCTGGATACAACGAGGGAAGTCGAACTGCGGCCGAGGGTGGCTCAGAAACTCGCCCTCGCAACTTGGCTGTGATGTGGTGTATCAAGGCGTGGAACGCACCGATAAATCGAGGGCAGATCGATATCGCCGCCCTTGCTGTACAGGTTGCTCAGTTCCAGAATCAAGTTGACTTCGCGGTTGTGTACCCCGCCGGAGGCAGCAAAGCCAATCCTGCCAATGTGGCTATCAATAGCCGTTACGTCGAAGCGAACCCGTTCCCAAGCGCGACAGTCATTTGCCGTGCAGAGGTTATGCGTAATGGATCATGGGGGGAGACTGGCATCGGTGATCATACGAGCCTTGGCGGTACTCGGGTTGCTGCGGGCGTTCATGCTGCGCAGCTGGGTGACTCAATCATTGTACAGACGGCTCTGAACTACCTTACGTACCCAAGCACTTACAGCGGTGATCCGTCCGGGTCCGGCGATTCCGTGGCCACGCCGCTGCCATGCCGTGTACTTGTCTGGAAAGTCAGAGGGGTGATCGTATGAATGTGTACGCGCAAGCGGGCAGCAGTTTCCAGCAGGTCGGCGGTGATTGCCCTGACAATTGGACTCTGATGGAGGGCGAGCGCCCATCGGCTGCACATGTCGCCCAGGCCGATGGTGTATGGGGAACTCAGGCTTGGTCGCAAGAGAATCTGAGCACCGCCGAAAGGATGTGGCGCGATACAAATTTGGCGGGGCTGATCTGGTTGCGTGATCGCCACCGAGACCAGCTTGAAATCGACGCGCCTTCCACACTAACGCCCGAGCAGTTCGTTGACCTGTTGATGTTCATGCAGGCGCTTCGGGACTGGCCCCAGTCTGAGCTTTTCCCGTCCATCGAGCACCGGCCATTGTCCCCGGCCTGGCTGGCTGACCTGGCCCCATAAAGCCCCGTACTGACGGGGCTTTTTCTTTTCCGCTGCACCCACGGCCTCGCATTGCGGGGCCTTTTCGTTCCTGGAGATTTTATGAGCGGCTTCTTTCACGGCGTTACCGTAACGAACGTCGACACCGGTGCGCGCACCATCGCACTGCCGTCGTCCTCGATCATCGGCCTGGTCGACACGTTCACTGAGGGTCCGACCGCTACGGCGAAGGCGAACGACCTGGTGCTGATCACCAACGAGCGCGAGGCGGTCGCCGCGTTTGGCCCCGACTCGGCAATCACCCGCGCATGCAAGGCGATCTACATGCGTGCCAAGGCGGTGATCGTTGCGTGCGGGGTGGGTAAGGTTGCCGATCCGGCGCAGCAGACCTCAGCCGTCATCGGCGGCGTCCTGGTCGACGGCAAGCGGACGGGCATGCAAGCGCTGCTCGATGGCAAAAGCCGCTTCAACGCGCAGCCGCGGCTACTGGTGACGCCCGGGCACAGCGCGACGATGCCGGTCGGTACCGCGCTGGTCGCCCTGGCCGACAAGCTGCGCGGCATCGCCATCATCGATGGCCCGAACACCACCGATGAAGCGGTGCTGGCCTACGCCGAAAATTTCGGTGCCAAGCGCGCATTCCTGGTAGACCCCGGCGTACAGCAGTGGGACACGGTCACCAGCGCGACGATCGACAGTCCGGCCTCGGCCTGGGTCGCCGGCCTGTTCGCCTGGACCGACAACGAGTACGGCTTTTGGGCCTCGCCGTCGAACAAGGAGTTTGTCGGCATCACCGGCACCACCCGCCCCATCGAGTTTCTCGATGGCGACGAGACCTGCCGGGCCAACCTGCTCAACAACGCCAACATCACCACCATCATCCGTGATGACGGCTACCGCCTGTGGGGCAACCGCACCCTGAGCAGCGACCCGAAATGGGCGTTCGTAACCCGCGTGCGCACCATGGATATCGTGATGGACGCGATCCTGTACGGGCACAAATGGGCAGTCGACCGCTCGATCACCGCGACCTACGTGAAGGACGTGACCGAGGGCCTGCAGGCGTTCATGCGCGACCTCAAGAACCAGGGCGCGATCATCAATTTTGAGGTGTTCGCCGACACCGAGTTGAACACTGCCAGCCAGCTGGAGCAGGGCAAGGTGTACTGGAACATTCGCTTTACCGACGTACCCCCGGCCGAAAACCCCAACTTCCGCGTCGAGGTCACCAACCAGTGGCTGACCGAAGTCCTCGACGGCGCTGCTTAAGGAGCTGCAAGCATGGCAATGATTCCCGAAACCCTGGCCAACCTGAACCTGTTCGTCGATGGCGTCAGCTTCCAGGGCGATGTGCCCAGCCTGACCCTGCCCAAGCTCACGCTCAAAATGGAGGAGCATCGTGCCGGCGGCATGGATGCGCCGATCGAGCTGGACATGGGCATGGAGAAACAAGAGGCCGGGTTCACCACTACCGGCGTGCGCCGTGAGTCGCTGAGGTTCTTCGGCTTGGCCGACGGCACGGCGTTTAACGGGACCTTTCGGGGTGCATTCAAGGGCCTGAAAGGCAAGATCACTCCTGTGGTCGTGACCCTGCGCGGTGCACTCAAGGAGGTCGACATGGGCGACTGGAAGCCCGGCGACAAGGCTGAGATCAAGCATAACGTCGCGGTCACCTACTACAAGCTCGAGGTCGAGGGACGCCTGATCTACGAGATCGATCCGCTCGGCATGAAGCGCGTGATCAACGGCGTCGACCAGCTCGCCGCCCAACGTTCGGCCCTGGGCCTTTAAGGAGTACACCGCATGACCAAGAAAACCCCCAGCTGGATGGTCCTTCAGGCCGACCGCGTTACCGTAACGCTGACGGCCCCGGCTCAGGCAAACAGCGTGCAAGTGGACCGCCTGAGCCTGCGTGCACCGACCGTGCGTGACATTCGCAACGCCCAGGCCGGAGCCGGCGACGAAGAGCAGCGCGAGCTGAACCTGTTCGCCAGCCTCGCCGAGGTCGGCGTTCAGGACCTCGAGGGCTTGGTCCTGAAGGACTACACGCGCTTGCAGGCCGGCTATTTTCGCCTGGTGCGCGACGACGAACTTTGACCCGGCGCTGCAGAAACTGGCGGCCAAGCGGCTCGCGAGTGAGCTGAACTTTTCCGCCGCCGAGATCATGACCATGTCGTTTGCCGACATGGTCTGGTGGCTCACGGACTGAGCCCGTTGCGGACGTACAGGGGCAACAGCAGATGGCAGGCAAGTTTGCGTTAGGGCTGGTGATCGGCGGTGCTGTCAGTGCGACGGTCGGCTCGTCGTTCAAGACGGTTGAGAACCGGATCAAGCAGTTGGAGGAAAAGGGTAACCGCGCCAAGGTGCTCAAAAGCACCATCGGCGAAACGATTCGCCTGCGCGATGAGTGGAGCAAGGCTCATCACAGCGGCGCCGCCAATGCCGATGCGCTGCTGGGCAAGCTCGAAAAGAACCTCAAAAGCCTCAAGGAACAGGGCGTTGAGGTCGGCAGGCTGCGCAAGGAGTACCAGTCGCTGGAGCGTGTCGCGAAGGGGATTGATCTGCAGGTCAAGGGCCGACAGCAGATCAAGGATGGCTCCGAGGGCTTGAAGAGCAGCGTGGGCTCGGCGCTCAAGTTTTCTGCCTCCCTCGCGATCCCCACGAAGATCTCCGGGGACTATCAAGCCCAGATCCGGCAGATGGCCCTGTGGGCCCATGTCGCGGGCGAAAATGGCGAGCAGCAGATGGCGGACAAGATTGCCGAGGTTGCAGCCAAGGTCGGCATGAGCCAGCAGGCGCTGGCCGGTGCGGTTGGCGGGCTGATCGAAAAGGGTATCGACTGGGAAGAGTCGGTGGACTATGCGCCACTGATCGCCGACCTGGTGGATGGTCAGGGCATGGAAGCCGACACCATTGCCACCCTGTTCAGTGCGTTCAAGGAAGCCGGGGTCAAGAAAGAAGACATGGGCGCGATGCTGGGGCAGGTCGCGGCCGCAGGTGACATTGGTGCGTTCGGCCCAAAGGACATGGCGCGCTACATGCCCAGCCTGCTGGGCACCATCAAGAAACTGGGCATGGAAGGCCCCGAGGCTGTGCGCTTCCTCGGTGCCAGCCTGCAGTCGCAGTACAAGCAGACTCAGGACTCTGCAGCTGCAGCGACCAACATGAACAACCTGCTCAACGCGGTGATCAGTGGCACAAGTCAAGAGCGCTTTGCGAAGGAAGGCATCGATCTGGCGGGCTCCATCGCCAGTGCTGTCAAAAGCGGAAAGGCAGACAACCCGGTCGATGCGTTCATCAAGCTGAGTGACGTGCTGCTCAAGCGGCAGAACCCCTCGAAAGCCAAGGAAGTCGAAGCGCTCAAGAAGCGCATTCAGGAGAGCGCGGATGGCAGCGCCGAGGAGGCCCAGGCAATGGCCTCGCTGCTTGAGTCGGCGGGCCTCGCCGGCATCGTCAGCGATCAGAGCGCGAGCGCCGGCTTGCTTGCACAGATCAAGTACGGCAGCTCGATCAAGGACGATATGGCCTCGATCAAGGAGACCGACGGCCGAGTCAAGATCGAGGAAGACGCGGCCAAGGCGCGGGAGACCTCGAACGCGAAATGGTCGACCGCCACGGCCTCAATGGAAACGGCGATGGTCCGACTTGGCGATGCTATCCGTCCGCTTACGGACATGGCCGCCGATGGGCTCGCAACGGTGAGCTACGCGTTGGCTGACCTTACTCAGAAGATACCCGGTGTCATCGCCGCGATCACGGGGATCGGTGCCGCACTGATTGCCGCCAAGGCTGCGTTCAGTGCGTTCAAAGTCGCGCAGGGTGTCACCAACATGGCGCGTGGCTCGATGATGGGCGACCCGAAGGTTGTTCAGCGGGTGTTCGTCACGAATGCCCCGGCGGCCGGCGGTAGTGATTCGGGTGGCGTCGACAGTGAAGGCCGGAACAAGAAACGGCGCAAGGGCAAGAAGGGCGCCCGGGCCCCGGCGCGCAGCGGATCGAAGGCAGTCAGCCAGAGCCCTGCGCCCAGTGAGGTCAAGCGTGCCGGCGTGCTCGACAAGCCAGCCAGTGCCAAGGGTGGTGTCGGACTCAACAAGCCAATGCCCGCTCGACCTGGCGCCCTGTTGAAAGGCGCCGCCGTCTTTGCTGTTGTGGACGCGGGCCTGAAGGTTGCTGACACCTACCAGAACGCGGAAACGCGGGATGAAAAAGCTGAGGGTTATGGCGAGGCAGCCGGTGGCCTTGCGGGCGCCCTGGCCGGTGCAGCAGCAGGGGCCGCGCTGGGCTCGATCGTGCCTGGAATCGGCACGGCGGTTGGCGGCCTGATAGGCGGCATCCTTGGATCGATGGGGGGCAGCGCTGGCGGCGGTGCGTTGGGCCTCGCGTTGTTCGGTGAGGATCATGAGGAGAAAAAGCCCGCAACGTCTGTCGGTCAGCCGTCGCCGCTGGTCCCGGCAGCACCCGTGGTCCGGCCTGGCCCTGCAGTACCTGGGCTTGCCGCCCAGGGGCAGGCACTCAAGGCCGCGCATCCGCTGATGATGCAACTCGCTGAAGAGAAAACTGCAGCAGTACCGGCGGGCGTTACGCGTAACGGGCCGGACGGCGCGCCGCTGGGGCAGGTTGTGCGCTCGATGGCCGTCAGGCCACCGGCTGCCGGCCCGCAGATCAAGCCGGCTGAGCCAGCCAAGTCGATGCCGCCGAAGGTTGAGCAATCGTTCACGTTCGCCCCGCATATGCCGGTCACCGTGCAGGGCGATGTGAAAGACCCCGCACAACTCGCTCGCGAGCTTGAGCCGCATATGCGTCGCCAGTTCGAAGAGATGAGTCGGCAGGCCGCTTCCCGTCAACTCTACGACGCACCACATACATAGGAGGGGTCATGGCCTACATGGATCAACTGCAGTCGGGTTTGCGCTCGCTTGTGGCTGCTGGCGAAGCCGGGCGGCGCAGTGCTGACGATATGCTGGGGCCCTTGAATGGTGCGGTCAGCGATATTACCGGTGCTGCGTCGGAGCTGGAGGGCATTCCCTTTGTCGGGCCCGCCTTGGGCGCGAAGCTGCAGCGCACGATGCGTGGCATCAACGCGGCCCAGGCGAAGGTCGGGCAGGTAGCTGCGATGTACAACCAGGCAGTCAGTGCCGCCGGGCAGATTCAGGAACGTCTCGGTACGTTGCGCGAGCAGGCCAGCAAAGCCGGCGCGGCGATCAATCGCATCGCCGGCAAGATCAGCCCGTCGCTGGGCAACATCCTGCCCACGGGTGCCCTGGCACCTGATGCGACGCCGGAGCCGGAGGCGGTAAAGCCGTTCCCACACCTGCTGATCATTCAGTCACTGCGGCCCGAAGCTCAGCCGTACTACTTCAATCTCGACACCGCCGCATTCGACGAACTGCGCAGGCAGACCGGCTTTCGTTGGGCGGGCCAGGAGCGCCTCACGCGCAGCATTGCGCAACAGGCGGTTGGTCTGGGTGACGACAAGATCACGCTCAAGGGCGCAGTTTTTCCGACGTTCCGGGGCGGGCTCGGCCAGTTGCAGGCACTGCGTAGTATCGGCCGGCAGTTGCAGCCATTGAACCTCACCACGGGCTATGGCGAAGTGCTGGGCACCTGGTGCTTGACCAGCATCGAGGAAGACCAGAGCAACCTGCTGGCCGGCGGCATCCCGCGCAAGCAAGGCTTTTCACTGGAGTTTGTGAGCTATGGCAACGATCTGCAGAACGTCTGACGGGGACCTGCTCGACACGCTGTGCCAGCACTACTACGGGCATCTGAACGGCAGCGTCGAGGCCGTGCTGGATGCCAATCAGGGCTTGGCCGACGAGCCCCAGCCCTTTCGCGCCGGGGTGCTGATCCTGCTGCCCGACCTGCCGCCGGCAGATGATGCGTCGGTGGGCTTGTGGGAGTGATCTCCGGTACCCGCATCACCACAGAACCCCGCCTGGTGCGGGGTTTGTCTTTTCTGGAGCATGAGCATGCAACCTGTTTTTCGCATCGTGGCGGACGGCAAGGATATCACCGCCCTGATAAACGACCGCCTGCTGACCCTGCGCACCTCGGACAAACCCGGCATGGAGTCGGACGAATTCGAGTTGCGCATCGATGACCGGGATCGCGCAGTCACGCTGCCGAGCCGGGGTGCCCGCATCGAGGTCTACCTGGGCTACGCCGGCCGCGCCTTGGCGAGACTGGGGCGGTACACGGTGGATGAAGTGTCGTTCACCGGCCCGCCGGATTCGATCGAGATTCGCGGCAAGGCCAGCGACATGCGCGGCACTGGCAAGACCACACGCAGCGGCAGTTGGGAGAACGTGCCGCTGCAGCAGATCGTGCGCGACATCGCGGCGCGCAACGGCTGGCAGCCGGTGTGCCCGGTGAACACGAAAGTCCCGCGTGCCGACCAGCTCAACGAATCGGACTTCAACTTCATCACGCGGCTGGCAAAGCAATACGACTGCACCGCCAAGGTAGGTGACGGCAAGCTGCTGGTGCTGTCGCGCCAGGCAGGCCAGAGCGCAAGCGGCAAGGCCCTGTCGGTCGTGACCATCCACCGTGCTGACGTGAGCCGCTTCCAGTTCCGTCTCGGCGACAAGAGCACGCAGAAGGCGGTGCAGACCAAGCATCAGGACAGGAAGACCGGAAAGCTGCAGGTGGTCGAGCTGGGCAACGACGAAGCCCCGGCCGGCCTGCCACCCGTGCACACCGACCGGCATATCTACCCCAACAAATCTGCCGCCCAGCAAGCCGCCAAGGCGCGGCTCGCAGCGTTCAATCGCAGCACTGCGGGCGTGCGTCTGGAAATGTTCGGCCGTACCGACCTGTTCGCTGAGGTCACGATCAACGCCCAGGGCTTCAAGGCGGGCCTCGATGGCGAGTACCTGGTCGAGTCGGTCGAGCAGACATTCACCCAGTCTGGCTGGAGCACCAGTGTTGAGTGCAACGGCGGCAAGAAGGGCAAGGCCAAGGCCAAAGGCAAGACGACGAAGAAAGTGGCGAAGCCCGTGAAAGTGGTGGAGCTGTAACCCCATCGGCCGCTGAGCGGCCATTGCTGGAGAAAACCTGCATGTCCATTACCGTGCAGCAACTGCTGCAGATCCTCCCCAACGCCGGCCAGAAAGCCGGCGTTTTTGTTCCTCCCCTCAATGCCGCCATGGGCAAGTACGCCGTGATCACGCGCCTGCGCATCGCGGCGTTCATCGGGCAGATCGGTCATGAGTCTGGCCAACTACGTTACGTGCGCGAGCTGGGCAGTGATGCGTACATGTCGAAGTACGATACCGGCAGGCTAGCCAAGGCGTTGGGCAACACGCCCGAGGCCGACGGTGACGGCCAGAAGTACCGGGGCAGGGGGCTGATTCAAATCACCGGCCGGGCAAACTACCGCGACTGCAGCGAAGCCTTGTTCGGCGATAGCCGATTGCTTGTGACGCCCGAGTTGCTCGAGCACCCGGTGTATGCCGCGATGTCTGCTGCATGGTTCTGGCATCGAGCTGGGCTGAACACGCTCGCCGACCAGGGCGACTTCGAAAAGATCACTCGTCGCATCAATGGGGGCCTGAATGGTTTTGCTGACCGGCTGGCACTGTATGAGCGTGCTTTAAAGGTGCTGCCGTGAAAGCCATGGACTGGCGTCTGCTGGTCCTTGTAGCGCTGCTCGGGTTTGGCCTGGGCAGTTGGCTTGCCTGGGTATGGCAGGCCAATAGCTACGACAAACAGCTCGCGGATCAAGTCGCCGCGCATGCTACCGATCGCGAGGCTGCTGCGACTGCGGCAATCGATCGATTGGAGTTCGAACAGACCGAGCGCCGGGCACTGGAGGATCGCCTGCAGGCGGTGCATCAAACCCATTACAAGGAACTACATGATGCACAACAGGCCCAGGCTCGCCTGCGCGACCGTCTTGCTACTGCTGATGTGCGGCTGTCAGTACTACTCGCCAGCCCCGCCCAGGGTCGTGACTGTGGGGTGTCAGCCGCCACCAGCGCCGCAGGCATGGATCATGGAAGCCAGAGAGCCGAACTTGACCCAGCGCATGCTCGAAGAATTGTCAGCATCACCCAGGACGGCGATCAAGGATTGATTGCGCTGAAGGCCTGTCAGGCTTACGTGCGTGAAGTAGCACGATGAAGTGAAAGGAGCGGGCCGGGCGGATGCGTCAACATCCGCCTGACCCACTCAACCCGCAGACCAATCCTGCAAGTCAAGCCAAGGCTCCTGCTCTGTGCACAAAGCGCGGCGAGCCTACCACTGAAACTCCATTCACAAAAGACTTGCTAATAATGACCTCTCCCATCATCCCCTGGATGGGCGGCAAACGCCGCCTGGCCGACCGCTTGATCCCCCTCTTTCCCCCACACGAATGCTACGTCGAGGTCTTCGCGGGTGGCGCCGCGCTGTTCTTCATGCGTCCCCAGCCCGCACCGGTCGAGGTACTCAACGACCTGAACGGTGACCTGGTCACGCTCTACCGGGTGGTGCAGAACCATCTGGAGGAGTTCGTCCGCCAGTTCAAGTGGGCGCTCAGCTCTAGGCAGATCTTCGAATGGCAGAAGATGACCCGGCCTGAAACGCTGACGGACATCCAGCGCGCCGCCCGGTTCTTCTACCTGCAGCAGCACGCCTTCGGTGGCAAGGTCTCAGGGCAGACCTTCGGCACCGCGACGACCGGCCCAGCAATCAATCTGCTACGCATCGAGGAGAACCTTTCTGCAGCATGGCAGCGACTCGCCGGCACGTATGTCGAGAACCTGTCCTGGCAAGACTGCGCAGAGCGCTACGATCGAGCGCACACGTTCCACTACATGGACCCGCCTTACTGGCAGACCGCCGGCTACGGTCTCGACTTCCCCTTTGAGAACTACGAGCAAATGGCCGCGTTCATGCGGCGCTGCAAGGGCAGGGTGATGGTCAGCATCAACGACCACCCGGACATCCGACGTGTGTTCGAGGGCTTCCACTTCGAAACGCTGGATATCCGCTACACCACGGCCAACCAGCGGCACGGCAAGACGGAGGTCACCGGCGAGCTGGTGATCATGAACTGGCAGCCAGATGGGCTCGGTCAGCTATTCTGAGTTTGTACCGCCGTTCACTTCAGATGGCGCTCGCAGGTTGCAGAAGGCTTTTATGCCTTGGCTCGGTCAGGGGGGGGGGATTTGTGAAACGAACAGTTCAGGGCATGGTTGAGGCGGATGAGCCTTTGATGCGTGAAGCAATCTCTGCGCTTCACAGGTATCACCAGGCTCAAGAAGCAGGTGTGGTGCCAGAAGAAGTCGAGCACCTACGCTTGATGGCTGAGTCGGCTTTTCAGGCCGTGAGCGACTATCAGTTGTATGCGCTGGGCCATCAGCCGCTCACGCGTCACTGAGCGGGCTGCATAAGCTCAGGCCCCTGGTTCCGCACGTTCCCCACGGCAGTGCCAACGCGGTACCACTCGAAAGCCTCGGCAGGCTCTCCCCAATTGAGCGCCATCTGCTCTGCATGCTCTTTGGTAGTGCCTGGTGCAATCCATTCCATCGCCAACTCTGGTGCTAAGACAATGGGTCGCCGGTCGTGCACGTCCACCATCCCGCCGGCGCTGTCGGCAGTGATGATGACAAACCCGTCATTCTCGTTGGGTTCGGTGCTGAACTGACCGATACCAGCGCACAGGGAAGGTTGCCCGTCGCTGCGCCTGATCAGGTACGGCTGTTTCTTCGGTCCACCTTCATCCACCCATTCAAACCAGTTGTCGATCGGCACAATGGCTCGATAAGGCCAGATCGCCCGAAAGAAGGGGCCGTGCGCAACCTTCTCTACCCTGGCATTGATCGGTGCCGCTCGATCCTTGGCCCAGTGCGGCCGCCATCCCCAGCGCACGAGATCCGCGTGCAGCTTCTCCTCTTCCAGCCGTAGCACTGCAACGCGCGTTGTCGGCGCGACGTTGTAGCGTTCAAGCGGCTGGTCGCCAACGCTATTCAGCAGCGGGTAGGGCATGCTCAGGGCGTCCACGAAGTCGTGGATGCCGTGGTACTGGCTCAATCTTCCGCACATTTCGACTCCCGCTTATCAGAAATCCCCTACAGAGAAATTGACCGCAAGGCTCGCAGAACGTTAACTGTACATTCGTACAGTATTTTCGGAAGTCGTGCGTCATGAGCTATTCAATCATAGGCCCAATCGCCGAGGGCGGCCTGAAGCTGCCCCTCTGCCTGTTCCACGTGCCGGCTGGGTTCCCGTCGCCGGCGGCCGATCACATCGAGGCGCACATCTCCCTGGACGAGGTGCTCAACATCCGGGCGCCCCACGTCTACCTGGTCTCCATCACTGGCGAGAGCATGCAGGGCGCCGGCATCTTCGACGGTGACCTTGCTGTGGTCGATCGCTCGCTCGAGCCGGTGCATGGCCACATCGTCGTGGCCCTGCTGAACAATGACCCTGTGTGCAAGCGCCTGTGCATTCGTGGCAAGGACGTGATCCTGCTGTCCGAGAACCCCAAGTACCCACCGCGTTACGTGCTGGAAGGGGACGAGCTGTCGATCTGGGGCGTGATCATCGGTAGCGTGCGCAGCCATGTCTAACGCGCCGGTGTTCGCCCTGGTCGATTGCAACTCGTTCTACGCATCGTGTGAGCGCGTCTTCCGACCGGACCTGGCCAAGGTCCCCATCGTCGTGCTGAGCAACAACGATGGCTGCGTCATTGCGCGCAGCTACGACGCCAAGGCCTTCGTGAAGATGGGCGAGCCGTACTTCCAGATCAAGCACAAGCTCAAGCAGCACGGCATCGTGGCGTTCTCGTCCAACTACGCGCTGTATGGCGATATGAGCGAGCGAGTCATGACATTGATCGAGTCGATGGTTCCGGCGGTCGAGGTGTACAGCGTCGACGAAGCCTTCGCCGATCTGACGGGGATGGCTGACCTGGACCAGCTCGGCCGCCGCATCCGCGCCCAGGTGTTGCGCTGCACCGGCATCCCGGCCGGCGTTGGCATCGCCGGCACCAAAACCTTGGCCAAGCTGGCCAACCACACGGCCAAGCGTCTGCAGGTGCAGACCGGTGGCGTGGTCAACATCTGCGACCCGTTCAAGCGCGACTGGGTGCTCAGGAACACGGCGGTGAGCGAGGTGTGGGGCGTCGGCCGGCGGATGAATGCTCATTTCGAAGGGATGGGTATCAAGACCGCGATGGACCTGGCAAAGGCTAACCCGTTGATGTTGCGCAAGAAGTTCAGTGTGGTGGTCGAGAAGACTGCCCGTGAGTTGGCCGGTACTCCTTGCCTGGAACTGGATGAGCCAGATCCCCCGAAGCAGGAGATCTGCTGCAGCCGGATGTTCGGCAAGCGCCTGCAGGAGCTGGCGCCGATCAAGGAAGCGGTGGCCACCTACATGATGCGTGCCTCGGAGAAGCTACGCGCCCAGGGCTCGGTGTGCAAGAAGGTGCGCGTCAGCATTCGCACTGGCATGTTCAATCCCGATGAAGCCAAGTACGCCAACGGTGTGATCATTGATCTGCCTTACCCGACGGATGATGTGCGCGTGCTGACGAAGGCGGCAGTTGCTGCGCTCGATCGCGCGTTTCGACCAGGGTTCAAGTACAGCAAGGCCGAGGTGCTGCTGATGGGGCTTTGTCAGCGGGGCGAGTTCACGGATGATCTCTTCGCCGCTGCCCAGCCAGCTGAGGCTACCCGGGTAATGACGGTGTTAGATGAGATCAATAGTCGATGGGGGAAGGGCACGCTGCGAGCTGCAAGCGTGCCCTCAAGCCCAGGCTGGGGGATGCGGCGCGAGATGATGAGCCAGAGCTTCACGACTAGGCTTGATCAGCTGTGGCAGGTTAATTGCCAATAGCTGAGCTTTTACCCTTCAAAAATCGAGATAGAAGGCTTGCAAGTATAGAAAATTTGTAAGCTACATTGGATCTAGGAGGGCCGTCCAATGAAGCGAACTGTTTTAGGAATGATTGAGGCGGGAGAGCCGCTCATTCAGCAGGCTATTGATGCTATGCGTTGTTACCATGAGGCGAAGGCAGCAGGTAGTTCTGCCCAGGAGGTGGAGCGATTGCGGGTGCTGGCGGAGTTCATGTTCCAGGCAGTTCAGGACTATCAGTTACGAGCCCTAGGAAGGCCTGCGAAGACAGTTCATTAGCCCGAGGCTTGAGGGAAAAAATGGGGCAAATCATTCGCCAATTTATGCCAAACAGTGCCAAAACCATTCCTAACAATCTTTTGCCAAAAGGCGGTCAAGCCCCGCACACAAGGGCCTGAGCGCATTTTTCTTCAATACACCAGCACAACCGGAGTGTACTAACGATAGTGACTGAACATGTTTAATTCGATTTGGCAGCGCTATCAGTCCTCCACTTCCTCGTCCTGAGGAGAGCCGTAATCATGGCCGGATATCTTACGTTGATACTGTATGATTAATCCGGTGATATCTGGATCTCCGATCCTTTCTTCCGCAAGACGAAGTTTGTTCATTGCGTCATCAAATACGGTGATGTCTTTGCTTCTCTTGAATATCTCAATGCCAACCTCGCAGTACGTCCTCATGATGTCTTTGTTATCTTTGTATTTATCGGTTGCGTAGCTGGCTAGAGTTCTAGCTTTTTCTAATATTGCTAAACGATCCTCCTCAAGTATGCCAGATGTTCGTTCGGCTCGCGCCAGTAGTAGCATTATCTTAAATCTATGTACTGGGCCGTCTGCTTTAAAGTCATTTTCAAAAAGACGGATCTCAGTGTCTGCTTTTTCTAGTTCATTGACGTCAATTAGATTGCGGATTAAACGGTGTCGAGGAACACGTTCTCCGGGAGCGATTGAAATCATCTTTCGTAAAAGCTTGTTTCGTTGATGTTTATCTGACAGCCTGTTAATGCCTTTTTCAAAGCCACAGAGCTGTCGGATTGTGCGAATCTCAACGTCATATGTTGGGACGATGTTGTCAATAACAGTTTCAAAAAGTGAGAAATACTCTTTTGGATCGGTCATCTTGTATTGTGCGATGATGTCTGTAATTACAGGGTGCCTACCTTTCCATCCGTAAATACCATCTTTTTGGCTGATTACATATTCGTGAATAATGTCAACAAGATTGACCAGTGAAGCTTCAACGTTCTGAGCTGGAATGCCTAAAAGTCTAATAACTAGCTGTCTGTGTACATTTATTCCGGAGCTTTCCATTGCCGCAACAAGTCTATAGACCTCGCGATAGTCTTGGGGTAGTGAGGCAAATTCTCGCAAGACAATGTCGTCAAATTTCTCAGATGCGAATATATTTTTTAAGCATACAAAAGTGTCCGACTCGCAGCGTACTGTGAGCCTTCTTTTTCGTTCTGCCCTGGAAAATCCGGAGAAGCTGTTTTCAACTAGTGGTTTTAAATCAGCATTAGTATCTACTAGTGTGAGGAGGTCTTCGATTTCACTGGTGTCGAGCCCCCTTAATATGTATTGAATTCCATTTTTAAAAAGATTCGGTGTCTTAACTCTAGGGTTCCATTGGTTCCTGGCTGATACCAATATAACCTTTAATTTGGTGTTCTTTTCGCTCACCAGCAGGTCAATCAGTGCATTAACCTCGAACATGTGATTGTGTGCGTCATCAATCAGCAGAATTCCGGGTTGATTTGCTTTATTCAAGTGGGTCGCTACGTCAAGCCATTGCTTAGGTAATAACGTGTGGTCCGACTTGTGCTCCCAGGCATGCCAGTTTTTTTGGCACTGCTGATAAATTATCTGTTTGGCAAGAGTTGTTTTCCCTGTGCCGCTAGCGCCGAGGATTACCACGAACGGTCTATCTTCTTTGTCTAAATCTTCAATGATCAAAGGGCATAGAGAACGGCGGAATGTAAGATTTGCAGCGATGTCAGCATATGAAGCCGGCCATCCATTGAACATTGAGCTCGCGTCTTTTACGCTTGTTCTAATGTTATGGTTGATGTCTATTGTTATCGGTCGGAGGATGTGAGAGAAATCGAGAGGGTCCCCGGTCGATGAGTACGTGTCAGTTATTTCGGTATTCCTGAGCAGTTCCAGAAAGAAATCGTCTAGCCCACCGAACGCAACCTTGATCCCACGTCGCTCATGAAGTGCTGCGCGATCCTCATCTTTAGTATAAAGGAGCAGGTATATGGTGGCGGGGCTATGGCTTTTGCTGTTTATGTCAAGAGCCTTGGTAATGAGTGCTTTAATGTGAGGGTCTGCTAAGGAGTATCCAATAATGACTAAGTCTGATCCGGCTAAGTCGAGTTTCAGTGAGTCATACAAGTGATCACGGTATTCGCCGGTTAGATCGTAATCATTTTCAGATATGATTATCCTGCTATGAATTCCGTCGCACTCATCTTTTTCAATGGTGCCATGTAGTTTGAAAAGCTTAGTGGCTTCTGGGATTTTCTGAAGCGTGAAATCAAAGTTGGAAGATGTTACTGAGAGTGGGCGTTCTTTCTTTGTGTAAGCTTGCTCAATTAAGTTGTCATAGTTTGTGGTGTATATGTTCTTCCAGTCATAAAGCGGCAAGTTTAAAATGCTGCCTGTCGCTGTGAGATTTTTAAAAGGTATTCTCAGGCACTCAATCAAGTCTTTGCGCGAGGTCTTCTGTTCTATTAGGCTGGCTATTTCGCTGAGTGAGTATTCGTCGCTAGTTAGTTTAAAGTTGGTGGAGAATATTTCAATCAGTTTTTTGACTGAAGGCGCGCCGGAAGGGAGAGAGGAACCTGCGCCGAAAAATAAAACCGTATTGCGAGGGGTTATTCGTTTTGTTAAGTCAGTTAGAGAGATGCTCATTTAAATTCCTTTTTGCTAGTCTGACTGGTTACAAAAATAGATTGAAAATCTATGTGAAATTTTGCTCCCTGTCGAGGCAGAATGGTACAAAAATGGCACGCATCCAAAGCCATTAGGCTGTAGTCCTTGTAATTCGGGCCTCATGCAGAAAGCCCCCCCAATCCATAAATGCCCGGATCATTCACGCTGTGGCTCGTCGCCCGGTAAGGCGAGGTCGCTGCCGCAGTATGAGCAGCTCAGTCAGGTTAAGATCGCAAGGTTTTCAGGCCAGCAGCGGCCTGCGGGTCGTGTCGGGCTGGTTCAAACCCCTATTCCGCGACCGAACGACGCGGGCATCAATAACTGAGATGTCCGGGTAAGGCGTCGGAACAAGATTTCCTTATGTGATCCCGTTAGTATGTGTGCTATGTGCCACAGCTGCTCAGAGGGCGAGCGATGATAGAAGGGAATCAATGGGCGCCGGTATCAGGTATTTTCTGGCAAACAGTGCCATCCATCTTGGACGGATCAAGATGGCTGCTGGATCTGGATGGCTCGTCTTTTTTTATCACTATTTTTGGAGCATTAGTTGGTGCATTTGCAGGTGCTTGGGCAGCGCAGCGGTCAGCCAGAAATGGTAAGCGGCGTGATGAATTGGTAGCGGAGATTCGAGTAATAAATGCTGGGGTTATTCTCAGTCATTCCATATTTGAATCTACATTATCCGCAAAGCTGGAGTATATAGCGCCCGCTAAAGAGCGGTATGAGGCTGAAAAGGCTAGGTACTTGAAGGCGATCGAGTCGCCGCCCGCAAGCGGTGAAATTTTTATAAACTTTGAGTTGCAGTATTTTCCGGAGTCTCCGACGCAGGTCGGCCAGCTCCAGCCCTTGGTGCTCCAACAAGGTTCCACGCCTGCTCTCCGGGCGATTACAGCGCTGGTGGAATCGAATGGGCTACTGAATGAGGCTGTAAGGCTCAGGAATGAATATTTAGGAGTCTTTGAAAGGAAAGAAATTCCGTCAAGGTTCACATATCAGGATTTGTATTTTGGCCTGGTGGCGCAAGATGGCCGTAATCAACAGTTCAGTAGTGCTGTGGCAGCCGTATCATCATATACCGATAATGTTCTCTATTTTTCTAAAAGGTTATGTGATTTTCTGAGCCTTCATGGCGAAAGATTGAAGAAAGAGTTAAGTAAGGTTTCAGGAGAGCGAGTTGGGATTGTTCAGTTTAATTTCAAGGAGGTAGAAGAAAAGGGGCTTTGTCCTCCACCAGAGAAATATCAGGCTTGGGAGGATGGTTATGCGGAAGTGCACAGGCATCCCTGGTGGAGACGCTGGTGCAGATAAGCGACCCGATGTAGAGGGCGTGTCATTCTGGTTCGAGTGGTACAAAATTGGTACGTAAGGTAGCTCGATCGCTTGCAGGCCCCGTGGGTAAAGCGTTGTCGAGAGAATAGTCCCAGCCCATCATTGGCTAAGGTGATGACGAGCGATGCTCGGTATTGTGAATGAGCGATGCCGTCACTGCAGGACGTTGCTGGTATACCGATCTGGCGTTAGGGACGTGCAAGCCTCACGGACCAGTTTTCGGCCCAACAGGTACGTTTCTGAGAGAGACAATGGGGGACTCGGCCCAGCAAATACTACGCCCCACCCCCCGCCAACCCCCATGCTTTAGCGCATGGTAATGTGGGGTGAAGCAACGAGCGAGTGAAAGAGTGTGCGGAAAGATGCCGTAATAAGTTACCAGCTCAGGGAATCTAGTACATCAGTTAGTACATCGTGGTGGCTTAATGAGAAAAGCCTCCTAATATAGGTTTTTTTTTTGATTAGTTTGGATCTCTTCGTCCGCACCATCCAAGCTTTCACCGCGCATCATTGAGGCGAGAGAAAGCCAAGAAAAAAGCCACCTTCGGGTGGCTTTTTTCGTTCTGGCGGTTTGGGTTGGCCTGCTCGACGCCTATTGTTCAGGCGATGTTTCACCGTCGGCAGTAGCTTTTCTGGCTGTCCGCTCCTCGGCCTGCTCACGCCTGTGCTGTTCTTCGCTCTCGCGAAAGAACTTTTCCCGCTCTTGCGTCTGCTGGCGGTTCATCTCTTCCAGCCGCTGCATCTGCTCGCGGTTGTTCTCCTGCATCTTGCGCATGCCTTCCATGTCCTGGCGCGCCCGTTCGGCAGACCTGGCCTGATCGTCGCGCTGTTGCTGCTCACGGCGTTGCTGCATGTCGCGTTGCATGTCCTGCATTGTGGCGCCCAGGGAAGGCGGGGTGATCACACAAAGCGTCGATGCAATCAGCATCCTGATGGTTGTACTGCGAGTCCCTTGCCGGGGCATGACACTGTTCCTGTTCGAGGTGTGAGTTCTTTTGACGCCTTGCCGGGTGGAAGTTCCTCGTGCTGCGATCTGTCGTAGAGTCTTGTGGGCCTGGCTTCAGCGCTCTATCTGGGGTGATACAGCTACAACGCAAATATCCATGGCACCATCACCACGCTCACGATCATCACCAGTACCGTAAACGGCACACCCACCTTCACGAAGTCACCAAACCGATACTGACCCGGCCCCAGCACCAGTGTGTTCACCGGCGAAGACACTGGCGTCATGAACGCCGCCGACGCTGCCAGCGCCACGATCATCGCAAACGGGTAAGGCGAGGCGCCCAGCTGCTGGGCGGTGGTGATCGCCACCGGTGCCATCAGTACCGCAGTCGCGGTATTGGAGATGAACAGGCCAATCAGGGCAGTGATGGCGAACAGCGTGGCCAGGATCACATACGGCCCCGCATCGCCCAGTACGCCCACCAGCCCATGCACGGCCAGTGCGATGCCGCCGGTTTTCTGCAGCGCCAGGGCAAACGGCAGCATGCCGACGATCAGGATCAGGCTTTGCCAGTGAATCGCGCGGTAGGCGCTGTCCATGTCGATGCAGCGGCTGGCACCCATCAGCAGGCAGCCGATCAATGCTGCGACAACATTCGGCACCAGGCCGCTGATCATCAGGCCAACCATCACCGCCAGGCTGATCAATGCATAAGGCGCCTGGTTCAGCGCCGGCGCCACATTGTCGACCTCCGCCGGCAGGCTCAACACCAGAAAGTCGCGCGGCTGTGCCTGCAGCTGACGGATGGCCTTCCAGGTGCCGATCACCAGCAGGGTGTCGCCCAGCTTCAGTTTTTCTTCCACCAGTTGCTCATCGATGGCGGCCTGGTCGCGGCGCAAGCCGACCACGTTGAGGCCCCAGCGGCTGCGAAACGTCAGCTCCAGCAGGCTCTTGCCGATCAGTTGCGAGCCTGGCGGCAAGGCTACCTCGGCCATGCCCACTTCGCGCGACTGGTCGATGAAGTACGCGGCCTTGAAGTGCAGTGGCTCAAGTTGCATGGTCTGGCACAGGCTGCGCAGGTCGTCCCTGGGCGCGAACAGGTCCAGCAGCAGTACGTCGCCTTCATGCACCAGGGTGCTGGAGTCAGGGCTGATCACCCGTGTGTTGAATTTGTGCTGGCGCTCGATACCGACCACGTTGGCGCCGTGCTCGGTGCGCAGCTTGAGTTCGCTCAGGCTGTGGCCCACCAGCGGCGAACCGGGCCTTACCCGCAACCGGCGTTCGCGGCCGGCCAGCTTGTAGTCCACGATCAGGTCCAGCAGGGTGCGTCGGGTCTGTGCGCTGCCGTCCTTGCGCACCTCGCCCCCCAGCCAGTTGCGCGTCAACAGCATGTAGCCCACCCCCAGCACCAGTATCACCAGGCCAAACGGGGTAAAGCTGAAAAAGTTGAAGCCGGCCTCGCCATGGCGCACCAGCTCGCTGTGCACCACCACGTTGGGTGGCGTCGCCACCAGGCTGAGCATGCCGCTGATCAGCCCGGCAAAGGCCAACGGCATCATCAGGCGGCTGGGGGATACCTTCATGCGGGCGGCAATGCTCAATACCACCGGGATGAAGATCGCCACCACGCCGGTTGAGCTCATCACCGAGCCCAGCCCGGCCACCGAGACCATCAGCAGCACGATCAGGCGCGTTTCGCTGTTGCCGGCCCGCTCGGCCATCCATTCGCCGATGCGGTAGGCAATGCCGGTGCGCACCAGGCCTTCACCAATCACGAACAGCGCCGCGATCAGCACCACGTTGGGGTCGCTGAAACCGGCCAGGGCCTCCTGTACGCTGAGGATGCCAAGCACGGGCAGGGCGACGATCACCAGCAGCGCGACCACGTCCATGCGCGGGCGGTTGATGATGAACAGCGTGACGGCGGTGAGCAGCAGGCCAAGGACCATGAGGAGTTCGTGGTTCATGCGGGTATCCGAAAAGAAGGCGCGGCAGAGTCTGGCAGAAACGTGCTGGAGATTTGTTGACTTGCTGCAGCGCTTGGGTGGCACGGGGCCAGATGTTAAGGTTAGCGGCTTTGTAGTGCTCAAGGACGAATAGGCTGTGCAACAGGTTAATAGCAGTTTGAAGAATGCGGCGGTCGTGTTTGGGCTGCTCGGGTGTATCACGCTGATCGGCTTTATCGTGCGCTACACCTCCAAGGTCAATGTGTTCCTGATCTGGGACGCCATCGCGTATCGCTATATCGTGATCAATGTGCTGCTGGTGGCGACGGCCATCGCGTGCTCGGTGTTGCTCAATCACCGCAACAACGATTACGCCGTGGGTGCAGCGGTGGTGCTATGCCTGCTGGGCCTGCTGGTGCAGTGGTTGTTCGGTTTCGAGATGTCGGTATTTCTCGGTGTGGCCAGCCTGTACCTGGCCGGCGTGCTCGGCATGTTAGCTGCGCTGGGCAACCTGCCGGCAGACGCGCCTGTCGCCAGCGATGTCGAGGCTAGTGACAAATAAGCCAAAGCTGATAGATTTCAGGCGGTTGAAGCAGTGGTCGGGCTGCCGGTCGCAGGAAGGAATGCCCCATGATTGCAAAAGAGTCACGCCAGGCGGTCGCGCTTGAGCGCTTCGCCCAGGCAAATCCGCAGTTACTGGAAGAAATCGCGGGCCTCAGTGCCCACGAGCAACAGCAGCAGATCCAGTGGGCGTTTGAAGACCAGGCTGACGAACAGGGCGTGCAGCCTTGGGAGCTTGCGCTCCAGTTGATCGTCGAATCGCCCGAAGAACTGCGTGAGATGCGCCTTGAGGTGCACCGTGAGGTGGCCGAGGCGCTGGGCCTGAGCTGGCAGGAATACTGCGAGTTCAACGAAATTGAAGATGCCGCGCCCTGAGGTGCGGTAGTCAAATATGCCGGTACCTGTTCTCCTTGATTTGAACGGGGTGACTTCTGGTGTTCGAGTCACTAGAATGCTTGCCCTTGATTCTGGAGTCGGGTATCGCCGGCTAACGTCTGTGCAACGAGGAATATCCATGCAAGTTTCTGTTGAAAATACTACCGCTCTCGAGCGCCGCATGAGCGTCACCGTGCCGGCTGAGCGTATCGAGAGCCAGGTCAACAAGCGTCTGCAGCAGACTGCCCAAAAGGCCAAGATTGCTGGTTTCCGTCCAGGCAAAGTGCCAATGAGCGAAATCAAGCGCCGTTTCGGTGCTGACGCTCGCCAGGAAGCCGTAGGCGACGTTATCCAGTCCTCCTTCTACGAAGCTGTGGTTGAGCAGAAGCTGAACCCTGCCGGTTCGCCTTCGATCGAGCCAAAGTCGCTCGAAGCTGGCAAAGATCTGGAATATGTAGCTGTTTTCGAAGTATTCCCGGAGTTCACCGTTGCCGGTTTCGACTCGATCGCCGTCGAGCGCCTGAGCGCCGATGTGGCTGACGCCGACCTGGACAACATGCTGGAAGTGCTGCGCAAGCAGAACGTGCGTTTTGAAGTGGCCGAGCGTGCCGCCCAGAACGAAGATCAGCTGAACATCGATTTCGTCGGCAAGGTCGACGGTGAAGTATTCGCCGGTGGTTCGGCCCAGGGCACCCAGCTGGTGCTGGGTTCCGGCCGCATGATCCCGGGCTTCGAAGAAGGCCTGGTCGGCGCCAAGGCCGGTGAAGAGCGCGTTCTGAACCTGACCTTCCCAGAGGACTATCAGAACCTGGACCTGGCCGGCAAGGCCGCCGAGTTCACCGTTACCGTCAACAGCGTTTCCGAGCCAAAGCTGCCAGAGCTGACCGAAGAGTTCTTCGCCCAGTTCGGCATCAAGGAAACCGGCATCGAGGGCTTTCGCACCGAAGTTCGCAAGAACATGGAGCGTGAGCTGCGCCAGGCCATCAAGACCAAGGTCAAGAACCAGGTAATGGACGGCCTGCTGGCTGCCAACCCGATCGAAGTGCCAAAGGCCCTGCTGGAAAACGAAGTGAACCGTCTGCGCGTGCAGGCCGTTCAGCAGTTCGGCGGCAACATCAAGCCTGAGCAACTGCCGGCCGAGCTGTTCGAAGAGCAAGCCAAGCGCCGCGTCGTGCTGGGCCTGATCGTGGCCGAAGTGGTCAAGCAGAACGACCTCAAGCCAGACGAAGACCGCGTTCGTGAAATGATCCAGGAAATGGCCTCGGCCTACCAGGAGCCTGAGCAGGTCGTGGCCTGGTACTACAAGAACGACCAGCAGTTGAACGAAGTCCGTTCGGTTGTGCTGGAAGAACAAGTTGTGGATACTGTTCTGCAGAAAGCGACTGTGACCGACAAATCGGTCTCTTACGAAGAAGCTGTCAAGCCGGTGCAGGCACCTGCCGCTGACTGATTTCCTTCTCTCGTAGGAAAACACCACAAGCCAGCCTTCGCGCTGGCTTGTGCGTATTCAAGACATGACTATTTGGGAGTGAGTGCAGGACATGTCCCGCAATTCTTATTATCAGCAGAGCTCTGACATCCAGGCCGCAGGCGGCCTGGTCCCGATGGTTATCGAGCAATCCGCTCGTGGCGAACGCGCCTATGACATCTACTCGCGCCTGTTGAAGGAACGAGTGATCTTTCTGGTCGGCCCGGTAGAGGACTACATGGCCAACCTGATCGCAGCGCAGCTGCTGTTCCTTGAAGCGGAAAACCCGGACAAGGATATCCATCTCTACATCAACTCGCCGGGCGGTTCGGTGACTGCGGGCATGTCGATCTACGACACCATGCAGTTCATCAAGCCCGACGTTTCTACCACCTGCATCGGCCAGGCGTGCTCCATGGGCGCCTTCCTGCTCGCCGCAGGTGCCAAGGGCAAGCGTCACTGCCTGCCGAACTCGCGGGTGATGATTCACCAGCCGCTGGGTGGCTTCCAGGGCCAGGCCTCGGATATCGAGATCCACGCCAAGGAAATCCTGCAGATCAAGTCGCGTCTGAACGAGCTGCTGGCCTACCACACCGGGCAGGATCTGGAGACCATCGAGCGTGACACCAACCGCGACAACTTCATGAGCGCCGAGCGCGCTGCCGAGTACGGCCTGATCGACTCGGTGCACAACAAGCGGCATATGGCTGTTTGATAGGCACCCCAGCAGGTGGTCGGGCCCTCCCGCCACCTGTGGACTTGAAAAAGCCCGCAATTGCCTTCATCTTGTGTTGCAAGCCTACCGGATTGGATCGATCGAATGACTGACACCCGTAACGGCGAGGACAACGGCAAATTGCTCTATTGCTCCTTCTGCGGCAAAAGCCAGCATGAAGTACGCAAGTTGATTGCCGGCCCCTCGGTCTTTATCTGCGACGAGTGCGTCGACCTGTGCAATGACATCATCCGTGAGGAGGTGCAGGAAGCCCAGGCCGAGAGCAGCGCGCATAAATTGCCTTCGCCGAAAGAAATCAGCGGCATCCTGGACCAGTATGTAATTGGTCAGGAACGCGCGAAAAAAGTTCTGGCCGTAGCGGTGTACAACCACTACAAGCGCCTGAATCAACGTGACAAGAAGAACGACGACGTCGAGCTCGGCAAGAGTAACATCCTGCTGATCGGTCCGACGGGCTCGGGTAAGACCCTGCTCGCCGAAACCCTCGCGCGCCTGTTGAATGTGCCGTTCACCATTGCCGACGCCACCACGCTGACTGAAGCGGGTTACGTGGGTGAAGATGTCGAGAACATCATTCAGAAACTGCTGCAGAAGTGCGACTACGACGTGGAAAAGGCCCAGATGGGCATTGTCTACATCGACGAAATCGACAAGATCTCGCGCAAGTCGGACAACCCGTCGATCACCCGTGACGTCTCGGGTGAGGGCGTGCAGCAGGCACTGCTCAAGCTGATCGAAGGCACGGTTGCCTCGGTACCGCCGCAAGGTGGCCGCAAGCACCCGCAGCAGGAGTTCCTGCAGGTCGATACGCGCAACATTCTGTTCATCTGCGGCGGTGCGTTCTCGGGCCTCGAAAAGGTCATCCAGAACCGTTCTACCCGCGGTGGCATCGGCTTTGGTGCGGAAGTTCGCAGCAAGGAAGAAGGCAAGAAGGTTGGCGAGTCGCTGCGTGAAGTCGAGCCGGACGATCTGGTCAAGTTTGGCCTGATCCCCGAGTTCGTCGGCCGCTTGCCGGTACTGGCGACCCTGGACGAGCTCGACGAGGCTGCGCTGATGCAGATCCTCACCGAGCCGAAGAACGCCTTGACCAAGCAGTACGGCAAGCTCTTCGAGATGGAAGGCGTCGACCTGGAGTTTCGCAGCGATGCGCTCAAGTCGGTGGCACGCAAGGCACTGGAGCGCAAGACCGGTGCCCGTGGCCTGCGTTCTATCCTCGAAGGCATCCTGCTCGACACCATGTACGAGATTCCTTCGCAGAAGGAAGTCAGCAAGGTGGTGATCGACGAGAGCGTCATCGAGGGCTCGTCCAAGCCGCTGTTGATCTACGAGAACAGCGAGCCGCAAGCCAAGGCTGCACCCGACGCCTGAGTCGGGTGACGGCAGCAAAAAAGCAAGGGGCCTACGGGCCCCTTTGCTTTTCCTGTCGCAGAGCTTGTTTTTTCACGGGCCTGCCCCCACATTAAACCCAAGCTCAAATTTCCATCGGATTACGGCCATAAGGCCGCTGTAGAGGCGAAATCATGAAGACAACCCTCGACTTGCCTCTTTTGCCATTGCGCGATGTCGTCGTTTACCCGCACATGGTCATCCCGCTGTTCGTGGGGCGTGAAAAGTCCATCGAGGCCCTTGAGGCTGCGATGACGGGCGAGAAGCAGATCCTCCTGCTGGCCCAGAAGAATCCCGCTGACGACGATCCAGGTGAAGATGCCCTGTACCGTGTCGGCACCATCGCGACCGTTCTGCAGCTGCTCAAGCTGCCCGATGGCACCGTCAAGGTGCTGGTCGAGGGCGAGCAGCGCGGTGCGGTCGAGCGCTTTGTCGAAGTCGACGGGCACATCCGCGCCGACGTAGCGCTGATCGACGAAGTCGAGACTGCCGATCGCGAGTCCGAAGTGTTCGTGCGCAGCCTGCTGTCGCAGTTCGAGCAATACGTGCAGTTGGGCAAGAAGGTCCCGGCTGAAGTCCTCTCCTCGCTCAACAGCATCGATGAGCCAGGGCGCCTGGTCGACACCATGGCCGCGCACATGGCCCTGAAGATCGAGCAGAAGCAGGAAATCCTCGAAATCATCGACCTGGGCGCCCGTGTCGAGCATGTGCTGGCGTTGCTGGATGCCGAAATCGACCTGCTGCAGGTCGAGAAGCGCATCCGTGGCCGGGTCAAGAAGCAGATGGAGCGCAGCCAGCGCGAGTACTACCTGAATGAGCAGATGAAGGCCATTCAGAAAGAGCTCGGCGACAGCGACGAAGGCCACAACGAAATCGAAGAGCTGAAAAAGCGCCTCGATGCCGCCGGCTTGCCCAAAGACGCCTACACCAAGGCCCAGGCCGAGCTGAACAAGCTCAAGCAGATGTCGCCGATGTCCGCTGAAGCCACCGTGGTGCGCTCCTACCTCGATTGGCTGGTGCAGGTGCCGTGGAAGGCCCAGAGCAAGGTGCGCCTGGACCTGGCCAAGGCCGAAGAAATCCTCGATGCCGACCACTATGGTCTGGACGAGGTGAAGGAGCGCATCCTCGAATACCTCGCCGTGCAAAAACGGGTCAAGAAAATCCGTGGCCCGGTGCTGTGCCTGGTCGGCCCGCCTGGCGTGGGCAAGACCTCGCTGGCCGAGTCCATCGCCAGTGCCACCAACCGCAAGTTCGTGCGTATGGCCCTGGGTGGCGTGCGTGATGAAGCTGAGATCCGCGGCCATCGCCGGACCTATATCGGGTCGATGCCAGGTCGTCTGATTCAGAAGATGACCAAGGTTGGGGTACGCAACCCGCTGTTCCTGCTCGACGAAATCGACAAGATGGGCAGCGACATGCGTGGCGACCCGGCGTCGGCACTGCTCGAAGTGCTCGACCCCGAGCAGAACCACAATTTCAACGATCACTACCTGGAGGTCGATTACGACCTGTCGGACGTGATGTTCCTGTGCACCTCCAACTCGATGAACATTCCGCCGGCGCTGCTCGACCGCATGGAAGTCATTCGCCTGCCGGGGTACACCGAGGACGAGAAGATCAACATCGCGGTCAAGTACCTGTCGCCCAAGCAGATCAAGGCCAACGGCCTGAAAAAGGGCGAACTGGAGATCGATACCGCAGCCATCCGCGACATCATCCGCTACTACACCCGGGAAGCCGGTGTGCGTGGTCTGGAGCGCCAGGTTGCGAAGATCTGCCGCAAGGTGGTCAAGGAGCATGCCGGGCACAAGCAGGTGGCCGTCAAGGTCGACAGCGACAACCTCGAGCATTACCTGGGCGTGCGCAAGTTCCGCTACGGCCTGGCCGAGCAGCAGGATCAGGTGGGCCAGGTGACGGGGCTGGCGTGGACCCAGGTGGGTGGCGAACTGCTGACCATCGAGGCTGCGGTAATTCCCGGCAAGGGTCAGTTGATCAAGACCGGTTCCCTGGGCGACGTGATGGTCGAGTCCATCACGGCCGCGCAAACCGTGGTGCGCAGCCGTGCGCGCAGCCTGGGTATCCCGGCTGACTTCCACGAGAAGCGTGATACCCACATCCACATGCCCGAGGGCGCTACGCCCAAGGATGGCCCGAGTGCCGGCGTGGGCATGTGCACCGCCCTGGTCTCGGCGTTGACCGGTATACCGGTGCGTGCCGATGTGGCCATGACCGGTGAAATTACCTTGCGTGGCCAGGTGCTGGCAATTGGGGGGTTGAAGGAGAAATTACTGGCGGCCCATCGCGGTGGAATCAAGACGGTGATCATTCCGGAAGAGAATGTGCGCGACCTGAAAGAAATTCCTGACAATATTAAGCAGGATCTTCAGATTAAACCTGTCAAATGGATTGACGAAGTCCTCCAAATTGCGCTGCAATACGCCCCGGAGCCCTTGCCAGATGTGGCTCCCGAGATTGTCGCCAAGGATGAAAAGCGCGACAGTGATTCCAAGGAACGAATCAGTACCCATTAGTACGTATTTGGCTGGGGGGCTTGCTTGAGCGTATTTCGAGCCCTTGTTACAAAGCGGCGCCTAAGTGTCAGTAGGCCACCCAGCACTCGTTTTGCTTTTCATTACATACTTAGAAACAAACTCAAATAGAGATAAGGGGACTTAGAGTGAACAAGTCGGAACTGATTGACGCTATTGCCGCATCTGCTGATATCCCGAAAGCTGTCGCCGGCCGTGCGCTGGACGCAGTCATCGAATCCGTCACCGGCGCCCTGAAGGACGGTGACTCTGTGGTACTGGTTGGTTTCGGTACCTTCTCCGTAACCGATCGTCCTGCCCGTACCGGCCGCAACCCGCAAACCGGCAAGACTCTGGAAATCCCTGCTGCCAAGAAGCCAGGCTTCAAGGCCGGCAAAGCACTGAAAGAAGCCGTCAACTAAGTCGTCTCTTTCAGGCTTCGCCTAGCCGGGTCAGGTCTCGCCTGGCCTGGTAGCGAAGCACGGGGAATCGCAAAAACAGATTCCCGTGTGCTTCGCCAGTTACGAGAAGGCGCATCCTCGGATGCGCCTTTCTTCTATCAGGACTCTACCCACGCTCCGCGGTTTGTTTGTTTAGTACAGCCGTTTCTGGGGGACGCATGCTGCAGAATATCAGGGACAATTCACAAGGTTGGATTGCCAAGACCATCATCGGTGTCATCGTTGCCTTGATGGCGCTGACCGGCTTCGATGCCATCTTCCAGGCCACCACCCACAGCCAGGACGCTGCCAAGGTCAATGGTGACACCATCAGCCAGAACGAGCTGAGCCAGGCCGTCGACATGCAACGTCGGCAGTTGATGCAACAGCTGGGCAAGGACTTCGACGCCTCCCTGCTGGATGAAAAAATGCTGCGTGAAGCAGCACTCAAGGGCCTCATCGAGCGCAAGCTGCTGCTCCAGGGTGCCAAGGATGCCAAGTTCAGCTTCTCCGAAGCCGCGCTTGACCAGGTCATCCTGCAAACACCGGAATTCCAGGTTGACGGCAAGTTCAGTGCTGAGCGTTTCGATCAGGTGATTCGTCAGCTGGGCTACGGCCGTCTGCAGTTCCGCGACATGCTGGCGCAGGAAATGCTGATCGGCCAACTGCGTGCAGGCCTTGCCGGCAGCGGTTTTGTGACCGATGCCCAGGTTGACGCGTTTGCCCGCATCGAAAAGCAGACCCGTGATTTCGCTTCGCTGACCTTCAAGGCCGACCCGGCTGCGGTCAAGGTCGCCGACGAAGAGATCAAGGCGCATTACGACGAGCACGCCAAGGAGTTCATGAGCCCGGATCAGGTCGTCATCGACTACATCGAACTGAAGAAGGCCGCGTTCTTCGACCAGGTGAAGGTCGATGACGAGGCGCTTCAGGCGCTGTACGAGAAGGAGATTGCCAACCTGGCTCCGCAGCTGCATGCCGCGCACATCCTTATCGAAGTCAACGACACGCTTGACGATGCCAAGGCCAAGGCCCGCATCGAAGAGATCAAGCAGCGTCTGGACAAAGGTGAAGACTTCGCCAAGCTGGCCAAGGAGTTCTCGCAGGATCCGGGGTCGTCCGGCACCGGTGGTGACCTGGGCTATGCCGGCAAGGGTGTTTACGATCCAACCTTCGAAGACGCGCTGTACGCGTTGAACAAAGGCCAGGTATCGGCGCCGGTGCGTACCGATTTCGGTTGGCACCTGATCAAGCTGCTGGACGTGCAGGCGCCTGATGTGCCGACGTTCGCCAGCCTGAAAGACAAGCTTACCCGTGAACTGAAGACCCAGCAGGTCGAGCAGCGCTTCGTCGAAGTGACCAAGCAACTGGAAGACTCTGCGTTCGAAGCCTCCGACCTGGCCCAGCCAGCCCAGGAACTGGGCCTGAAGGTGCAGACCTCGGCACCGTTCGGTCGTGAAGGCGGTGAAGGCATTGCGGCCAACCGTGCCGTGATCCAGGCCGCGTTCAGCCCGGAAGTGCTCGAAGAAGGTGCCAACAGCACTGCGCTGGAACTGGACCCGGAGACCGTCGTGGTCATCCGTGCCAAGGAACACCGCAAGCCTGAGCAACTGCCACTGGACGTAGTGTCCGACAGCATTCGCAAGCACCTGGCCAAAGAGCACGCAAGTGCGGCAGCCAAGGCCAAGGGCGAGGCGCTGATCGCCGGCCTGCGCGACGGCAAGGTCGCACCTGCGGCCCAGCACGAAGGTCAGGGCTGGAAGGTCCAGGAAGCGGTCACACGCAGCCAGGAGGCCATCGAGCCGGCCGAGCTGCAGGCGGTATTCCGCATGACCAAGCCTGAAGCCAAGGACAAGCCTACCTTTGGTAGCGTCACCCTGGCCGATGGCAGCTTTGTAGTGCTGCGCTTGAACGGCGTCAACGAAGGGGCTGCGGCCAGCGATCAGGAGAAGGCGGCCTATCGTCGCTTCCTGGCTTCGCGCGCCGGCCAGCAGGACTTCGCGGCGTACCGCAAGCAGTTGGAAGAGAAGGCGGACATCACCCGTTATTGAGTGATGTTGCTGTAAGCAGAAAGGGCCGCTGATGCGGCCCTTTCTGTTTTTGTGCTGCCTGTGCGGGCCCCTTCGCTGGCAAGCCAGCTCCCACAGGCTTATCGGAGATCCTGAGATCTACGCTGTACCTGTGGGAGCTGGCTTGCCAGCGAAAGGGTCGGAACAGTCAGTAGAGCTGTAAATTCCACACAAAGAAAAGGCCGCATCAGCGGCCTTTTCCCATCTTGCCAACCTTACTCGGTAAGGTCGCCCATGGCGGTAGTGTTGAAGCCACCGTCCACGTACATGATTTCACCGCTCACGCCCGACGCCAGGTCCGAGCAGAGGAAGGCGCCGGCATTGCCGACTTCGTCGATGGTGACGTTGCGACGCAGTGGGGTCTGCGCTTCGTTGGCGTCCAGCATCTTGCGGAAGTTCTTGATGCCCGAGGCCGCCAGGGTGCGGATAGGACCGGCCGATACCGCGTTCACACGGGTGCCATCCGGGCCCAGGCTGCGTGCCAGGTAACGTACACCGGCTTCCAGGCTGGCCTTGGCCATGCCCATCACGTTGTAGTTCGGCATGGTGCGCTCGGCACCCAGGTACGACAGGGTCAGCAGGCTGCCATTGCGGCCTTTCATCAGTTCGCGACCGGCCTTGGCCAGGGCCACGAAGCTGTAGGCGCTGATGTCGTGGGCGATACGGAAGCCATCACGGGTGGTGGCCTGGGTGAAGTCGCCATCGAGCTGGTCGCCCGGCGCGAAGCCTACGGAGTGCACGATGCAGTCCAGGCCGTCCCACTTCTTGCTCAGCTCTTCGAAGACCTTGGCGATTTCTTCATCGCTGGCAACGTCACAGGGGAAGCACAGCTCAGGGCTGGAGCCCCAGCCAGCGGCGAACTCTTCGACGCGGCCCTTGAGCTTTTCGTTCTGGTAGGTGAAGGCAAGTTCTGCACCCTCGCGATGCATGGCGGCAGCGATACCGGATGCGATGGACAGTTTGCTTGCGACACCGACGATCAGTACGCGCTTACCGGCGAGAAAACCCATGTGTTGTTCCTCTTCAGGTTAATCGACAGCTGTGGGGGCCAAAAAGGCGGCTTCCAGCAGCTGCTGTGTATAGGGATGTTGCGGGGCGCTGAAAATGCTCGACGCCGGACCTTGTTCCACCACCTTGCCCTGCTTGACCACCATCAACTGGTGGCTGAGCGCCTTGACCACCGCCAGATCATGGCTGATGAACAAGTAGGTCAGGTTGTACTTGGTCTGCAGCGTACGCAGCAGTTCCACCACCTGGCGCTGTACGGTCCGGTCGAGCGCCGAGGTGGGCTCGTCCAGCAGTATCAGTGCCGGTTTCAATACCAGTGCCCGGGCAATGGCAATACGTTGTCGCTGGCCACCGGAGAACTCGTGAGGGTAGCGGTGCCGCGTTTGCGGATCCAGCCCTACTTCCTCGAGCGCCTCCATGATCGCCTGTTCCTGCTCTGCCTCCGTGCCAATCCGATGAATGCGCAGGCCCTCTGCGACGATATCGCTCACGCACATGCGTGGGCTCAGGCTGCCGAAGGGGTCCTGGAAAACCACCTGCATCTGCCGGCGCAATGGCCGTACCTGCTGTTGCGTAAGGCCCTCCAGCGCCTGGCCTTCAAAGCGTATGCGGCCCTGGCTGGCGATCAATCGCAAGATCGCCAGGCCCAGGGTGGACTTGCCCGAGCCACTCTCGCCCACGATGCCCAGGGTCTGGCCCTGGGGCAGGCTGAAGTTGATGCCGTCCACCGCCTTGACGTGATCGACGGTCTTGCGCAGCAGGCCCTTCTTGATCGGGAACCACACGCGCAGGTCCTCGACCTCGAGCATCGGCGCACCTACCGGGTTGCCGGCAGGCGTGCCGCTGGGCTCGGCGCCAAGCAGCACTTGCGTGTACGGATGCTGCGGGGCACGGAACAATTCGTCACACGACGCCTGTTCGACGATGCAACCGCGCTGCATGACACATACGCGATGGGCAATTCTTTTCACCAGGTTCAAATCGTGACTGATCAGTAACAGCGCCATGCCCAGGCGCGCCTGCAGATCCTTGAGCAATTCGAGGATTTTCAGCTGCACGGTGACGTCCAGCGCCGTGGTCGGCTCGTCGGCAATCAGCAGTTCCGGCTCGTTGGCCAGGGCCATGGCAATCATCACCCGTTGCCGCTGGCCGCCCGACAGCTCATGGGGCAGGGCCTTGAGGCGCTTGGCCGGGTCGGGAATGCCCACCAGCTCCAGCAGCTCCAGGGTGCGCGCGGTGGCAGCCTTGCCGCGCAGGCCCTTGTGCAGCATGAGGATTTCGTTGATCTGCTTTTCGATGGTGTGCAGCGGGTTCAGCGAGGTCATCGGTTCCTGGAAGATCATCGCGATGCGGTTGCCGCGGATGCGGCGCATCTGCTTCTCGTCCAGGGTCAGCAGGTCGCGGCCTTCGTAGGTGATGGTGCCGCTGGGGTGGCGCGCCAGGGGGTAGGGCAGCAGGCGCAGGATGGAGTGCGCGGTTACCGACTTGCCCGAGCCGCTTTCGCCCACCAGGGCCAGGGTCTCGCCGCGGCGGATATCGAAGCTGATGCCTTCGACCACGCGTTGCTGCTGCTCGCCGGTGACAAACTCGACGGACAGGTCGCGCACTTCGATCAAGGTGTCGTTGCTCATCTCATTTCCTCGGGTCGAAGGCATCGCGGGCGGACTCGCCGATAAACACCAGCAGGCTCAGCATCAAGGCCAGCACGGCGAACGCGCTCATGCCCAGCCATGGCGCCTGCAGGTTGGACTTGCCCTGGGCCACCAGCTCGCCCAGCGACGGCGCGCCAGGCGGCAGGCCGAAGCCCAGGAAGTCCAGCGCAGTCAGGGTGCCGATGGCGCCGGTGAGAATGAACGGAAGGAAGGTCATGGTCGACACCATCGCGTTGGGCAGAATGTGGCGGTACATGATCGCGCCATTCTGCATGCCCAGCGCCCGCGCCGCCCGCACGTACTCCAGGTTGCGCCCGCGCAGGAATTCGGCGCGCACCACGTCCACCAGGCTCATCCACGAAAACAGCAGCATGATGCCCAGCAGCCACCAGAAGTTGGGCTGTACGAAACTGGCCAGGATGATCAGCAGGTACAGCACCGGCAGCCCTGACCAGATCTCCAGAAAGCGCTGTCCGGCCAGGTCCACCCAGCCTCCGTAGAACCCCTGCAGGGCACCTGCGATCACGCCGATGATCGAGCTGAGTACGGTCAGTGTCAGGGCGAACAGCACCGAGATGCGAAAGCCATAGATAACCCGCGCCAGCACATCGCGGCCCTGGTCATCGGTGCCCAGCAGGTTCTGCGCCGAGGGCGGCGCCGGGGCGGGCACCTTCAGGTCGTAGTTGATGCTCTGGTAGCTGAACGGAATCGGTGCCCACAGCACCCAGCTGTCCTTGGCGGCCAGTAGCTCGCGGATGTACGGGCTCTTGTAGTTGGCCTCCAGCGGGAACTCGCCGCCGAAGGTGGTCTCCGGGTAGCGCTTGAGCGCCGGGAAGTACCATTCGCCGTCATAGCGCACCGCCAGCGGCTTGTCGTTGGCGATCAGCTCGGCGCCCAGGCTCAGGCCGAACAGGATCAGGAACAGCCACAGTGACCACCAGCCGCGGCGGTTGGCCTTGAAGCGCTGGAAGCGGCGGCGGTTGAGAGGGGAAAGCGTCATCTCAGTGCTCCCGGCTGTCGAAGTCGATGCGTGGGTCGACCAGGGTATAGGTCAGGTCACCGATCAGCTTCACCACCAGGCCCAGCAGGGTGAAGATGAACAGTGTGCCGAACACCACCGGGTAGTCGCGGTTGATGGCTGCCTCGAAGCTCATCAGGCCCAGGCCATCGAGGGAGAAGATCACCTCCACCAGCAAGGAGCCGGTGAAGAAGATGCCGATGAAGGCCGACGGAAAGCCCGCGATCACCAGCAGCATGGCGTTGCGGAACACATGCCCGTACAGCACGCGGTTCGGGCTCAGGCCCTTGGCCTTGGCGGTGACCACGTACTGCTTGTTGATCTCGTCCAGGAAGCTGTTCTTGGTCAGCAGGGTCATGGTGGCGAAGTTGCCGATCACCAGGGCCGTCACCGGCAGCGTGAGGTGCCAGAAATAGTCGAGGATCTTGCCGCCGGTGCTCAGCTCGTCGAAGTTGTTCGACGTCAGCCCGCGCAGCGGGAACCAGTCCAGATAGCTGCCGCCGGCAAACAGCACGATCAGCAGGATGGCGAACAGGAACGCCGGGATCGCGTAGCCGATGATGATCGCCGAGCTGGTCCACACGTCGAAGTGGCTGCCGTGGCGCGTGGCCTTGGCGATGCCCAGCGGTATTGACACCAGGTACATGATCAGCGTGCTCCACAGCCCCAGCGAGATCGACACCGGCATCTTTTCTGCGATCAGGTCGATGACCTTGGCGTCACGGAAGAAGCTGTTGCCGAAATCCAGCTGGGCGTAGTTCTTGATCATGATCCACAGGCGTTCCGGCGCCGACTTGTCGAAGCCGTACATGCGCTCGATTTCCTCGATCAGGGCCGGGTCCAGGCCCTGTGCGCCGCGGTAGTTGGAGCCCGCCACCGAGACCTCCGAGCCACCGCCGGCGATGCGGCTGGTGGCGCCGTCGAAGCCTTCGAGCTTGGCGATCATCTGCTCGACCGGGCCGCCGGGGGCGGCCTGGATGATCGCGAAGTTGATGATCAGGATGCCCAGCAAGGTGGGGATGATCAGCAGCAGGCGGCGAAAGATATAGGCCAGCATGCTATTGCTCCCCGGCCGTTGGCGTGGCGTCGGTAGCTACCGGTACGCTCGGCGCGACATCGGGCTTGATCCACCAGGTGTTGATGCCGATGTCGTACCGGGGCGGCGTGGCCGGGTGGCCGATGTGGTTCCAGTACGCCACGCGCCAGGTCTTGATGTGCCAGTTGGGGACCACGTAGTAGCCCCACTGCAGCACGCGGTCCAGGGCGCGGGTGTGGTCGATCAGGCTCTGGCGCGAATCGGCATTGATCAGCCCCTCCACCAGGCTGTCGACGGCCGGATCCTTCAAGCCCATGAAATTGCGGCTGCCGGGCTTGTCGGCGCTGGCGCTCTGCCAGAACTCGCGCTGCTCGTTGCCGGGGGAGTTGGATTGCGGGAAGCCGCCGACGATCATGTCGAAGTCCCGCGAGCGCAGCCGGTTGATGTACTCGGAGACGTCGACACGGCGAATGCTCAGCTCGATGCCCAGGTCGGCCAGGTTGCGCTTGTAGGGCAGCAGGATGCGTTCGAACTCGGTCTGTGCCAGCAGGAACTCAATGACCACCGGCTTGCCTTGGGCATCCACCATCTTGTCATCCTGGATGCGCCAGCCGGCGTCCTGCAGCAGCTTGTAGGCCTTGCGCTGCTGTTCGCGGATCATGCCGCTGCCGTCGGTGACCGGGTTCTTGAACGGCTGGGTAAAGACTTGCGCCGGGACCTTGTCACGCAGGGGTTCGAGCAGTTTCAGCTCGGCGGCGCTGGGCAGCCCGCTGGCCGCCATGTCGGAGTTTTCGAAGTAGCTGGTGGTACGGGTGTAGGCGCCGTTGAACAGTTGCTTGTTGGTCCATTCGAAATCCAGCAGCAGGCTCAGCGCTTCACGCACGCGCACGTCCTGGAACACCGGGCGACGCAGGTTGAACACGAAGCCCTGCATGCCGGTGGGGTTGCCGTTGACGATCTCCTCGCGGATCAGGCGCTTGTCGCGCACGGCCGAGATGTTGTACGCGGTGGCCCAGTTTTTTGCGCTGACTTCCAGCCAGTAGTCGAACTGCCCGGCCTTGAGCGCCTCGAGCGCCACGGTGTTGTCGCGGTAGTAGTCCACGCGCAGGGTGTCGAAGTTGAAGAAGCCGCGGTTGATCGGCAGGTCCTTGCCCCAGTAGTTCGGGTCGCGCTGATAGCGTACCGAGCGCCCGGCCTTGACCTCGGCGACCTTGTACGGGCCGCTGCCCAGCGGGATCTCCAGGTTGCCCTTGGTAAAGTCGCGGGTGGCCCACCAGTGCTTGGGCAGCACTGGCAACTGGCCGAGAATCAACGGCAGCTCGCGGTTGCCCTTGTGCTTGAACTTGAACAGCACGCGTAACGGGTCTTCGGCAATCACTTCGTCGACATCGGCGTAATACGCACGGTACAGCGGCGCGCCGCTCTTGATCAGGGTCTGGAAGGTGAACACCACGTCATCGGCGCGTACCGCATGGCCATCCTGGAAGCGCGCTTCGGGCCGCAGGTAGAAGCGTACCCAGCTGTTGTCGGGAGCCTTCTCGATCTGCTTGGCCAGCAGCCCGTATTCGGTGAACGGTTCGTCGAGGCTGGCGCGCGCCAGCGTGTCGTACACCAGGTCGATATTGTCGGCCGGCACGCCCTTGTTGATGAAGGGGTTGAGGCTGTCGAAGCCGCCGGAGCCATTGAGGCGGAAGGTACCGCCTTTGGGCGCGTCGGGGTTCACGTAGTCGAAATGCTTGAAGCTGGCTGGGTACCTGGGCGCTTCGTCGTACAGGGTCAGTGCATGTTGCGGTGCGGCCAGGGCCGGCAGGCTCAGGCTGGCCAGCAACAGGCCGGCGGCCAGCAGGCGCAGGCGAGGCAATGGCATCATTGGGCGTTCTCCGTGGGCTTGAGCCACCAGCTGTTCAGCCCCAGTGTGTAGGGCGGCGTGGCAACAAAGGCGAACCGGTTGCGGTAGGCCAGGCGGTGATTGTCGAGATACCAGTTGGGGATCATGTAGTGCTGCCACAGCAGCACCCGGTCCAGCGCACGTGCTGCAGCCACCTGATCATCGCGGCTTTGCGCATTGAGCAGAGACTCTAGCAGGTGGTCGACCACCGGGCTTTTCACGCCCGCGTAGTTCTTGCTGCCCTTGGTGGCGGCCTGGCTGGAGTGAAAGTACAGCCATTGTTCCAGCCCGGGGCTGAGTGTCTGGCTCAAGGTCATCAGAATCATGTCGAAGTCGAACTGGTCCAGACGCTGTTTGTACTGGGCGCGGTCTACCGTGCGCAAGCGCGCATCGATGCCGATGCTGGCAAGATTTTCGACATAAGGTTGCAGGATGCGCTCCAGGTTCGGGTTCACCAGCAGGATTTCCACCTTCATGGGCTGCCCGGTACTGTTGAGCAGGCGTTGCCCGGACAGCTTCCAGCCGGCCTGGCCCAGCAGGCCCAGGGCCTGGCGCAGGGTGTCGCGGTCGATGCCACGGCCTTCGGTCTGGCCCACGCTGTAGGGCTGGGTGAACAGGGCTGCTGGCAGTTGCTCGCGGTAGGGCGCCAGCAGCAGCCACTCCTTGCCCTGCGGCAGCCCACGGGCACTGAACTCGCTGTTGGGGTAGAAGCTGGCAGCGCGCTTGTAGGCGCTGCTGAACAAGGTGCGGTTGGTCCACTCGAAGTCCAGCATCAGGCCCAGCGCCTGGCGCACGCGGTCGTCGCCGAAGGCGGCGCGACGGCTGTTCATGAACAGGCCCTGGGTCTGGGTGGGTATCTGGTGCTGGACCTGAGCCTTGATCACCTGGCCATGGCGTACCGCCGGGAAGTTGTAGCCGTTGGCCCAGTTCTTGGCCTGGTGCTCGATGTAGATATCGAACTCGCCCGCCTTGAACGCTTCGAACGCCACGTCGCTGTCGCGGTAGAACTCGTATTCGACACGGTCGAAGTTGTACTTGCCGCGGTTGACCGCCAGGTCTTTGCCCCAGTAATCCTTGACGCGCTCGAACACCAGACGCCGTCCGGGTTGTACCTGGGTGATGCGGTAGGGGCCGCTGCCCAGGGGCGGCTCGAACGTGGTGGCCTTGAAGTCGCGACCTTTCCAGTAATGCTGGGGCAGCACCGGCATCTCGCCCAGGCGCAGGATCAGCAGAGGGTTGCCGGCACGCTTGAACACGAAGCGGATGCGCTGGGGGGTGAGCACGTCGACCCGCTGCACTTCCTGCAGGCTGGTGCGGTAGGTCGGGTGGCCGTCCTTGAGCAGCGTGCGGTACGAGAACGCCACATCGGCGGCAGTGATGGGCTTGCCATCGTGAAAGTGCGCCTCGGGCCGCAGGTTGAACACCACCCAGCTGCGGTCCTCGCTGTATTCCACGGAGCGTGCGATCAGCCCGTAGCTGGAGGTCGCTTCATCGCCGGAGGGATCGCGCTGGCCGGTGCCGACCATCAGCGTTTCGTTCAGCTCGTTCACGCCGTACTGCAGGAAATTGGGCGTGGTAACCGGGCTCGAGCCCTTGAAAGTATAGGGGTTGAGGGTGTCGAACGTGCCAAATGCCATCGCGCGCAAGGTGCCGCCTTTCGGCGCTTGCGGGTTGACCCAATCGAAGTGGGTGAATTTGGCTGGGTACTTGAGCGTGCCGAACTGGGCGTAACCGTGGCTTTCGCTGATTGTCGCGCCTGCGGGAAAGCTCAAGGCCAGGCTGAATGACAGCAACAGGAGGGGGCGTATCAAGTCGGCGATCCGATCCAGGCTTGGGCTTTATTCCGGCTACAGTAACAGCTTGTATCGGCAGGAAAAAGAGTAACCCCAGACAAGGTGCGGGCTCCGGCCGGGCAGCCGGAGCCTGCGACTCAATGCGGCAGGTAGACGGTGAGGGTCTGGCCTGGTTTGAGGGCGTGGCCGCTGCGCGGATTCCAGCGCTTGAGGTGCTGCATTTCGACGTTGAAGCGTTTGGCTACCATGTACAGCGAGTCGCCTTTGCGCACCTTGTACTGGGTGGGCTTTTTCTGGTTGCTGCCGGCGGCCGGCTGGGCGCTTTGCATGACCAGGGTCTGGCCGACCTTGAGGTTGTTGCCGCGCAGTTTGTTCCAGCGTTGCAGGTCCTTGACGCTGACCTTGTTGGCCTTGGCGATGCTGCCCAGGTTGTCGCCACGCTTGACCCGATAGCGGCTGTTGCGCACCGGTGCCGAGGCTTCGGCCATGGCGGCTTCGAACACGGCCTTTTTCGGCTGCAGGCTGAGCAGCTCTTCGGGCTTCATGTTCGACAGGCTGGCGGTCAGCAGTTGCGCCTTGGCGGTCGGTACCAGCAGTTGCTGCGGGCCGTCCACGGTCATGCGCTGCTTGAACGCCGGGTTGAGCTGGAACAGCTCGTCTTCGTCGATTTCGGCCAGCGCGGCAACGCGCGACAGGTCGAGGCGGTCCTTGATCGCGACGGCCTCGAAGTACGGCTCGTTGGCGATCGGGTTGAGGTTCACGCCATACGCCTGCGGGGTCAGGACTACCTGCGACAGTGCCAGCAGCTTGGGCACGTAGTCGCGGGTTTCCTTGGGCAGCGGCAGGTTCCAGTAGTCGGTCGGCAGGCCGAGCTTCTCGTTGCGTTCGATGGCCCGGCTTACGGTGCCTTCGCCAGCGTTGTAGGCGGCCAGGGCCAGCAGCCAGTCACCGTTGAACATGTCGTGCAGGCGGGTCAGGTAGTCGAGCGCTGCGTTGGTCGAGGCGGTGATGTCGCGACGGCCATCGTAGAAGCGTGTCTGGCGCAGGTTGAAGTAGCGCCCGGTCGACGGGATGAACTGCCACAGGCCCACGGCATGGGCGCGCGAGTAGGCCATCGGGTTGTAGGCACTTTCGATGGCCGGCAGCAGGGCCAGTTCCAGCGGCATGTCGCGCTCTTCCAGCCGCTCGACGATGTAGTGGATGTACAGGCTGCCACGGTCGCCGGCGCTTTCGAGGAACGACGGGTTGCTGGCGAACCACAGGCGCTGCTGCTCGATGCGTGGGTTGACCGCGATGCCGTCCTGTAACTGGAAGCCCTGGCGCATGCGCTCCCATACGTCCTGGGCCACGGCAGGCTCGACCGGCTTCTTGTCGTGGACAAAAATCGGTTTCTGCTTGATCCGGGCCTGGAAATTGTGCGCGCGAACGCTCTCGGATTCATCGACCTGACGGGTGCTCTGGCAGCCCACGAGGGTGGCGGCCAGGGCCAGCGCACTGGCTTGGGCCAGGCGCGTCAGGGCGACGGAATTGAAGGTTCTGCGGCTAGGAGACGACATTGGCTAGGACAAAGTTCCGGGCAAAAATGTCGGGGGATTCTAGAAAGGCACCCCCTATCGGTCAACCTTTGAGAACTTTTTGCACCTTGCCGGGGCTGTTTAGAACGTGTCCTTCCATGCGCGCAACCCCGCAAAAACAGCACTCGGCGTAGGGTTTATGCGGCCATCCCGTTCGTCTATTTTTTCTTTAACGGATGTTTCGGCGGTACGCAGAAACGGGTTGGTGAGCTTCTCGAGGGCCAGGTTGGACGGCAATGTGATGTGATCTTGCGCGCGCAGTGCACTAACGTCGTCGAAGCGTTGCGCAATGTGCACGTTGTCGGGCTCTACGGCGCGGGCGAAACGCAGGTTGCTCAGGGTGTATTCGTGGGTGCAGTACACCAGCGTGGCGGCAGGCAGGGCTGCCAGGCGCTCGAGCGAGGTGTGCATCTGCTGCGGCGTGCCCTCGAACAGGCGCCCGCAACCGGCGGCGAACAGGGTGTCGCCGCTGAACAGGATCGGCAACTGCGGCCGTGCGCAGTAATAGGCAATGTGGCCCAGGGTATGCCCGGGTACCTCGAGCACCTCGAATGTGAGGCCCAGCACGTCGATCCGGTCGTTGTCCTGCAGGCCCAGGTCGCGTGCCGGGATACGTTCGTTGGCGGGCCCGCTGACCCGTGCGCCGGTCGCGTTCTTGAGCTGCTCCACGCCGCCCACATGGTCGTGGTGATGGTGCGTGACCAGGATGTCGCTCAGTTGCCAGCCGGGGTGGCGCTGCAGCCAGTCCAGCACCGGCGCCGCATCGCCCGGGTCGACCACTGCACAGCGCTGGTTGACGGCGTCTTGCAACAACCAGATGTAGTTATCGGTGAAAGCGGGCAGGGCATCGATCTGTATCATTGTGCGATTCGCCAAACGGTGGACATGGGTGCATCTTAGTAGCTATGTGCGTCGTCGAGAACCTTCCAAGGGAGACTGCAATGACCGATCAAGCCTTTGCCCAGGCCGATCCGCAGTGGCTGGAGCTGATCAGCCAGGCACGCGAATGGTTTGCCGGCCCGCTGGGCCGGTTGCTGCTGGCCGAAGAGCAGCGCCTGCTCGAAGAAGAGCTGGGGCGCTACTTTGGTGGCTACCTGGTGCATTACGGCCCCTGTGCCGAGGCCCCGCCGAGTGCGCCGCAGGTGCAGCGCAACGTGCGCCTGGGGGCGCCGTTGCCGGGGGTGGAGATCGTCTGTGAAGAGCAGGCCTGGCCGCTCAGCGAGCATGCCGCCGATGTGGTGGTGCTGCAGCATGGCCTGGATTTCAGCCTGTCGCCCCACGGCCTGCTGCGTGAGGCGGCCAGCAGCGTGCGCCCGGGCGGTCATCTGCTGATCGTTGGCATCAACCCGTGGAGCGCCTGGGGCATGCGCCGGGTGTTCGCCCATGATGCTCTGCGCAAGGCCCGCTGCATCTCGCCTTCGCGGGTGGGCGACTGGCTCAACCTGCTGGGCTTCGCGCTGGAGAAACGCCGCTTCGGGTGCTATCGTCCGCCGCTTGCCTCGCCGGCCTGGCAGGCACGCCTGTCGGGTTGGGAGCGTGTCGCCGGGCGCTGGCAGTGCGGGGGCGGTGGTGTCTACCTGCTGGTGGCACGCAAGATGGTGGTGGGCCTGCGGCCCTTGCGCCAGGCGCGGCGTGAACCGATGGGCAAGCTGCTGCCGCTGCCGATGGCCAAGGTCAACCGGCGCGAGCCTCACCCCGAGGGTCGCACCTTCAACGATGAATAAAGGCTGTACATGAGCGAAAGCGTCGAAAGCGTCGAGATCTACACCGATGGTGCCTGCAAGGGCAACCCTGGCCTGGGTGGCTGGGGTGCGTTGCTGGTGTGCAAGGGTGTCGAGAAGGAACTGTGGGGCGGCGAGCGCGACACCACCAACAACCGCATGGAACTGATGGCGGCGATCAAGGGCCTGGAAGCGCTCAAGCGCGAATGCGAGGTGTTGCTGGTCACTGACTCGCAGTACGTGATGAAAGGCATCACCGAGTGGATGGTCAACTGGAAGAAGCGCGGCTGGAAAACCGCCGCCAAGGAGCCGGTGAAAAACGCCGACCTGTGGCAGCAGCTGGACGAGCAGGTCAACCGCCACAAGGTCAAGTGGCAGTGGGTGCGCGGGCACATCGGGCATGCGGGCAACGAGCGTGCCGACCAGTTGGCCAACCGTGGCGTCGACGACCTGCGCAAGTCCCGTTGAGCCCCCTTCAAGCGAATTCGCCACATCCGCCAGCGGGTGAGGTAAAATTCGCCGCTTTTCTTATTCAGGCAGTACGCGGCAGGAGATGACCGGCGTGGAGATGCAGAACAACAGGTCGGTAGTGCTCGACACCGAAACCACCGGCATGCCGGTGGGCGATGGCCACCGCATCATCGAGATCGGTTGTATCGAGCTGTTTGGCCGGCGCATGACCGGGCGCAATTTCCACGTGTACCTGCAGCCGGACCGCGAAAGTGACGAAGGCGCGATCGGTGTGCACGGCATCACCGACGAGTTCCTGGTGGGCAAGCCGCGTTTTGCCGAGGTCGCCGACGAGTTCTTCGAGTACATCAAGGGCGCGCGGCTGATCATCCATAACGCGGCGTTCGACGTTGGCTTCATCAACAACGAATTTGCCCTGCTGGGGCAGCAGGATCGCGCCGACATTTCGCAGCATTGCGAGGTGCTCGACACCCTGTTGATGGCGCGTGAGCGTCACCCAGGCCAGCGCAACAGCCTTGATGCCTTGTGCAAGCGCTATGGCGTAGACAACTCCGGCCGCGAACTGCACGGCGCATTGCTCGACTCCGAGTTGCTGGCAGACGTGTTCCTGGCCATGACCGGTGGCCAGACCAGCCTGTCGCTGGCCGGCAGTGATGGCGACGGTGAGGGGCAGTCCAGCCAGGGCAGCGAAATCCGCCGCCTGGTGGGTCGCCAGCCTGGGCGCATCATCACCGCCAGCGCCAGCGAGCTGGAAGCGCACATGGCACGCCTGGAGGCGGTGGCCAAGTCCACCGGCGGCCCGGCCTTGTGGCAGCAGTTGCTGCAAGCCAACTGAAGCAATTCCCGCGTCTTTGGCGCCGACCTTCTACCCTGAAATGAAAGGCCCGACGGGCCTGCCGTTTCGAAGGTGCTGGCGCCCATGTACAAGGACCTCAAGTTTCCGATTCTGATCGTGCACCGCGACATCAAGGCCGACACCGTGGCCGGTGACCGTGTGCGCGGTATTGCCCAGGAGCTGGCCCAGGACGGCTTCACCATCCTGCCGGCCGTCGACTATGCCGAGGGGCGCCTGGTAGCGGCCACCCACCACGGCCTGGCCTGCATGCTGATTGCCGCCGAAGGCGCCGGCGAGAACACCCACCTGCTGCAGAACATGGTCGAGCTGATCCGCCTGGCGCGGGTGCGTGCGCCGCACCTGCCGATCTTCGCGCTGGGCGAGCAGGTCACGCTGGAGAACGCCCCGGCCGATGCCATGAGCGAGCTGAACCAGCTGCGCGGCATCCTCTATCTGTTCGAAGACACCGTGCCGTTCCTTGCGCGCCAAGTGGCGCGGGCGGCGCACAACTACCTCGACGGCCTGTTGCCGCCGTTCTTCAAGGCATTGGTGCAGCACACCGCGCAGTCCAATTATTCCTGGCACACCCCGGGCCATGGCGGCGGCGTGGCCTACCGCAAGAGCCCGGTGGGGCAGGCCTTTCACCAGTTCTTCGGGGAAAACACCTTGCGTTCGGACCTTTCGGTGTCGGTGCCCGAGCTGGGATCGCTGCTCGATCATACTGGCCCGCTGGCCGCTGCCGAGGCGCGGGCGGCGCGCAACTTCGGTGCCGACCATACCTTCTTCGTGATCAATGGCACCTCCACCGCCAACAAGATCGTGTGGCACTCGATGGTGGGGCGCGACGACCTGGTGCTGGTGGACCGCAACTGCCACAAGTCGGTGTTGCACGCGATCATCATGACCGGTGCGATCCCGCTGTACCTGTGCCCCGAGCGCAACGAGCTGGGCATCATCGGGCCGATCCCGCTGAGCGAGTTCAGCCGCGAGTCGATCCAGGCCAAGATCCACGCCAACCCGCTGGCCAGGGGCCGTGAGGCGCGGGTGAAGATGGCGGTGGTGACCAACTCCACCTATGACGGCCTGTGCTACAACGCCGAGATGATCAAGCAGGAACTGGGCAACAGCGTCGAGGTGCTGCACTTTGACGAGGCCTGGTACGCCTATGCGGCGTTTCACGAGTTCTTTGCCGGGCGCTACGCCATGGGTACCTCGCGCAGCGCCGACAGCCCGTTGGTGTTCAGCACCCACTCCACGCACAAGTTGCTGGCGGCGTTCAGCCAGGCCTCGATGATCCATGTGCAGGATGGTGGCGCGCGCCAGCTTGATCGCGACCGTTTCAACGAAGCGTTCATGATGCATATCTCCACCTCGCCGCAGTACAGCATCCTGGCCTCGCTGGACGTGTCGTCGGCGATGATGGAGGGGCCGGCGGGGCGCTCGTTGCTGCAGGAGATGTTCGACGAGGCGTTGAGCTTTCGCCGTGCGCTGGCCAATCTTCGCGGGCACATCGCGGCGGATGACTGGTGGTTCAGCATCTGGCAGCCGCCGGAAGTGGGCGGTATCTGTCGCGTGGCCACTGAAGACTGGTTGCTGCAGCCGCAGGCCGAGTGGCATGGGTTTGGCGATGTGAGTGAAGACTATGTGTTGCTCGATCCGATCAAGGTGACCCTGGTGATGCCGGGGTTGGACGCCGGCGGCAGCCTGGGTGAGCGCGGCATACCGGCGGCGGTGGTCAGCAAGTTCCTGTGGGAGCGCGGGCTGGTGGTGGAGAAGACTGGGCTGTATTCGTTCCTGGTGCTGTTCTCGATGGGCATCACCAAGGGCAAATGGAGCACGCTGCTGACCGAACTGCTGGAGTTCAAACGCAACTACGACGCCAACACTGCGTTGATGCAGAGCTTGCCGTGCGTGGCCCAGTTGGACCCTGTGCGGTATCACGGCATGGGCTTGAGGGATTTGTGCGAACAGTTGCATGCGTGCTACCGCAGCAACGCCACGGCCAAGCAGCTCAAGCGCTTGTACACGCGCTTGCCCGAGGTGGTGATGAAGCCTGGGGATGCGTATGACAAGCTGGTGCGTGGCGAGGTCGAGGCGGTGCCGATCGAGCAGTTGCTGGGGCGGGTGGCGGCGGTGATGCTGGTGCCGTATCCGCCGGGTATTCCGTTGATCATGCCGGGTGAGCGGTTTACCGAGGCGACACGTTCGATCATGGACTACCTCGCGTTCGCACGGGCGTTCGACCGCGGGTTTCCGGGGTTTGTGGCGGACGTGCATGGGCTGCAGCATGAGGTGGGGGATGTGTATACGGTGGATTGCATTATGTAGGAGCCGGCAACGCCGGCGCCTGCAGGACCATGCGCCAGCGCGATCATTGCAGGAACCGGCCTTGCTGGCGAAGGCCTCACCCCAAGCCCCGCCCCAGATGCTAAAATCCGCCGCTCGACATCAGGAGATACACGCGTGCGCAAAGTGGCGGTGGTAATGGCAGTGGTGGCCCTGGCCGGCTGTGACAATGATGCCGAACGGGTTCACAAGCAGGTTGCCGAGCATCTGGATAACCCCAAGACGGCCAAGTTCGCCAACGTGCGGTTCAACAAGCAAGGCGATATCTGCGGCCAGTTCCGTGGCAAGGACGCCGCCGGCGTGTTCCAGCCCTACCGCAGCTACGTCGCGATCAAGCAGGGCACCGACTACCAGATCATCATCGACGAAACCGGCGGCGACCTGCGTATCCGCGAGATCTGCGGTGGCGCCGACCTGCAGCGCCGCGCCAATGCGCTGGCCGATCAGCCCGCACCCGAAGGCTGGGACGTCGAGATCATCCAGGGCCCGAATATGGGCGCACTCAGCGACATGACCGCACGCCTGATCGAAAAACAGATCCCCTCATCGGTGGTCTACCGCGACGGCAAGCCGGTGGTGCTGCTGGGCCCCTACCCCGACAAGGCCACCGCCGACGCCAGCAAGAGCGACGTGATGGCGCGCCTGGGCACCGACTCGGTGGTCATCCAGCACGGCGCCGAACGCTAGCCATCGTACGCCTGCGCCTTTTACACTCACTGCTTGTGTTCACGGCGGCCCTGGCGCTGTATCGGCGGCACGGCTTCGAGGTGCAAGGGCATTTGCGCGGCTATGCTTTGCGTGACGGTGTGTTCACCGACGCCTGCAGCATGGCGCGTCTGCGACGACGCGAGGGTTGAGAGGAGGGGGCTTATGTCCACACTGGAGCGAGCCATTGCGGTTGCCGCCAGGGCCCATGAAGGGCAGCAGGACAAGGGCGGTACGGCGTACATCCTGCACCCGCTACGGGTAATGCTGCGGGTGCAGACTACCGAGCAGCGCATTGTCGCGGTGTTGCACGACGTGCTGGAAGACACCCGCATGAGCCTTGCGGACCTGGCCCGCGAAGGCTTTGCGTTGAAGATCCTGGCAGCGGTGCAGGCCCTGAGCCGGCGTGATGACGAAAGCTACGAAGCCTTTGTCGCGCGCCTGGGCGGTGACCCGCTGGCACGGGTGGTCAAGCTGGCGGACCTGGCCGACAACAGCGACCTCTCGCGCATCGCCATGCCCGGCCCCGAAGACCTCGCCCGCCTGCAACGCTATCAACAGGCCAGTGCCTACCTTCAAGCGCTGGCCTGAGCGTTGGCGGCGCTGATCACCTGGGCCAGGCGCTGCATGGCCGTGTCGATGGCTTCGCCACTGAAGCCGCCCAGGCCCAGGATCAGCCCGGGCCTGCCGTGCGGCCCGGCATACATCGGCGACACTGCGCGTACCACCACGCCCGCCGCCCCTGCCTGCCGTGCCACGTCCAGGTCGTCGATACCCGCCGCCAGCCACAGTACCAGGTGCATGCCCTGATCGGTGGGCTGCAGCCAGCCCAGGTGCGGTGCTAGCCAGCGAGCCACTGCCTCGTTCACCTGCCGGTGGATGGTGGCATACACCCCTCGGATACGGCGGATATGTCGGTCCAGATGCCCTTCGTTGATGAATGCCGCCAGCACCTGCTGATCGGCGTTGGCCGGGTGGCGGTCCATCAGCACGCGCGCACCGCAGAAGGCCTCCACCAGGTCGGGCGGCACAATCGCATAGCCCAGGCGCAACGACGGAAACAGGATCTTGCTGAAGGTGCCCAGGTAGATCACCCGCTGCGGGTCCAGCCCCTGCAACGAGGGGAACGGATGCCCGGCATAGCGCAGTTCGCCATCGTAGTCGTCTTCCACTACCCAGGCGTCTTGGGTTCTGGCCCAGCTCAGCAAGGCTTCGCGCCGGGGCATGCTCATCGGCATGCCCAAGGGGTACTGGTGCGATGAGGTCACGAATGCTGCACGGGCGCTGGGGCAGGCGGCGACGCCGTGCTCGACGTCCATCCCCTCGGCGTCCACCGGTACACGCACCATCTGCCCGCTGTGCCCGGCACTTTCGAGAATGGCGGTGATGCCGCGGTAGGCCGGGTCTTCGACCCAGGCAAAGTCCCCCACCTCCAGCAGTACCTGACAGGCCAGGTACAGGCCCTGCTGGGTGCCGGAGGTGATGATGACCTGGCTGGCCTCGCAGCGCACTGAACGGGACTTGCGCACGTAATCGGCCACCGCCTCGCGCAGCTCGAGCGCACCCATCGGGTCGCCATAGCCCGTGGGGGCGCCAGCGCCGCGGGCGCGGATGCGATTGCCCAGGCGGCGCCAGATATCATCCGGTGCGGCCTTGCCCAGCGGTACCGACACGGCGAACGGCACCTGGGGTACGGCGCCGAAATGCCGGGCCACCTGGGCGAACTGCTCCAGCCGTGCGCAGGTGGCAGGTGGTCGGGTAATGGCCGGGGCGGCAGGCTTCAGGGGTTCCTCCAGGCGGCGTGCCACACGGGTACCGGCCCTGCCGCGCGATTCGAGAAAGCCCTCGGCAATCAGTTGCTCGAACGCCTCGATGGCGGTGCCACGGGCGATCAGCAGTGCGCGGGCCAGTGCGCGGGTCGAGGGCAGCGCCTCACCGGGCTTCAGATCGCCCCTGCGTATCGCCGTCCGCAGTGCATGGGCGAGCTGTCGGCCCAGTTGGCCGCTGCTGCGGTCGAGTATGCCGAGGGAGGGTATTTCAAGCGTGTTGGCTTTACGTGCCATCCGTTCTGGTCCAGTGATTCTGTTGGAAAGTGGACCTATACCATGGGCCAGTCGAGCAGCACAATCTGGCTTCGCCCCCTGTGTTGTCGATGGAGACGCCATGTACCTGCCTGAAGATTTCAACGAGCCGCGCCTCGAGGTGCTGCATGACCTGATCGTGCACAACCCGCTTGGCGTGCTGGTGACCCACACGCAGGCGGGGCTCGATGCCAACCACCTGCCGTTCCATCTGCAACCGGCGCAGGGCACACACGGCGTGCTGCAGGCCCACGTGTCGCGGGCCAACCCGGTGTGGCGTGAACTGAGCGATGGCGATGAGGTGCTGGTGGTGTTCCGCGCCGCCGCCGCCTACATCTCGCCCACCTGGTACCCCAGCAAGCATGAGACGCACCAGCAGGTGCCCACCTGGAACTACCAGGTGGTGCATGCCTACGGTAAGGTCAGCCTGCACGACGACGAGCGCTACGTGCGTGGCCTGGTCGCGCAACTGACGCGCACCCATGAGGCGTCGCAGCCCGAGCCGTGGAAGATGACCGATGCGCCGAGGGACTACATCAGCGACATGCTCAAGGCCATCGTTGGTGTGGAAATCCAGATCACCCGCCTGGTCGGCAAGTTCAAGCTGGGCCAGAACAAGGACGCGCGGGATATTCGGGGGGCTGCACAAGGGGTCGCGGCGTGCGGCGGTACTGCATTGGGGGCGGCGATGCTTGCGAGTTTGCCCAAGTAACTGCCACGGCGGGATCCGGGGCAGCGATGAGGTGCCCGGGCGAACCCTGCCATCGGCTTCACAGCAAGGCCAGGCTGGGTGTGCTGTGAAGCCACTTTGCTGTCAGCAAGTAAAATCAGTACTTGCTGCGATCATAGTTGGAGGCAGTGGTGCAGCGGATGAAAGCATCATAATACGTGCTGAGGTTCGTACCTTTTTCATAGAGCGTGCGAGCGATTTCATTGTCTGGTACGTTTTCTTTCTCCCAGTAACGATTCATTTCGCCAGTAACAAGATACTTCAGAAATTCTTCGCTGACTTCGGTGGCGTGAAGGTGAGAGCGGCCAAAATAAAGTGCCGATATGAAGGCGATGCGATCATCAGGGTCATAGCCGTCAAGAAATGCTTGCGCGGTTTCCTCTGAACCAAATGGAAGGTGGGCACGGATTTCGTTCAGCAGTAGATCGATAGGCTTCATGTGAGTTTCCTTATTGCTTGTTAAGTCGGGTTGCTTGATCGAGTGCTTTTGGATTTTTTCTGCAGCTGCGATCAGGTTCGACGGTGAGCGCAAACAACGTTTCAATTCATCGGCCCACCCTGGGGTATGGAGTGACCATTGTAAAAATTGGTTGTAGTTCACACCAAGTGCAACGTTGAAATAGTTATTGCAAAGGATACCTGCCACCCGCTCCTCCAGCAGCCTTGCTGTCTCGGGGTAGAGGTAGAGATAGATATCGCAGGCTTCGGCAAAGCCCTGCAGGCTCTGCGCGTTGGCAAGACTTTTCAATAAGTCTAAAAAGGCGCCGGAGTGCGACATGTAAGCCGGATCGCCTCGATCCATAATGGATTGGAGAAGGGCGAGAAGTTCTTCTTTTTTCATCTGGGCGTCCAGAGGTTGTGAAGTTTGTACAGTGTATGTGGGGTTGTTTGAGTCGAAAGGCTATCTCAGTGCGCCCGCGACGGGCAAGTTTCCGGGTGTGAAATAAATAGTAAGTAACAATTACCTCGCCTGGCTGGCGGGGTAAGTTGGGCGGGGGTGGGATTGTTGTTTGGCGGCGTCGGAGTGTTTATTTTTTTGTATTGGTTTGTAGGAGTTATATGCGCAGGGAATAAAGGTTTTGTTTAAATGTGCCCGAATGATATTTGGATTGGCGGGTGGTGCCTGTAGCAGTCCGTTTGTTGTCTGGCTCGCGATCGCATTTATAGCTGCGTATTGTGTTTTGAGTGTGGTTAATCACATGCGGCCCGGCCCCGGCAGTCAGCATGGATGCACGCCGTGTCCCAGCCTCTAGTCAGGTATAGGGTAGGAAAATCGACTTTTCCTACAGAGTCGGCCAGAATCGGCGGCTCGACTGCGTTATAGCATTTTGGTGGCAACGGTCGAGGGGTGTGCTTTGCACCGGCCCGACTTTCCAATGTGCAGACGATCAGACATGACCCAGGAAGAGTGGTTGAAGGCAAATGCGGCGCTGTTCGGCAGTGACTACGAGCGGCTGTTTGCCCAGAATGTGCTCAGCCTTGTAGCGCAGATCCGATACGAGTCGCTGAGCGTGCAATACCCCTTCAAGGACAATGACGGCAAGCAACGCTATTGCGACCTGGTCATCAGCGAAGAGGGTGGCGTGCGCATCGCCATCGAAATCGATGGCTATGACAAGCGCGGTGCCGGCACAGGCATGTCGCACGATGACTTCATCGATTGGCAGCGGCGTCAGGCTGCGTTGACGACGCAAGGCTGGCGGGTGTTGCGGTTTGCCAACCGCGACGTCAGAGATGAGCCGGCGCGTTGCGCTGGCCATCTGCGTGCGCTGCTGGAAGACGAACGTAAAAAAGCCTTCAGCCTTTTGTCGCACACACGCAAGCATGCGGGTGCACAGCAATTGGCAGAGCTACAGGGCAGTCAGATCAAAGGGCTCAACAAGGAGGTTTCGGTCATGAAGTACACGATCATGTCATTCACTGCGCTGATCGGGGTTCTGATCGTCGTCTTTGCGTTTAAGGGCAATCAATCGACCGCCGGGCCTGCGCAGGCCAGCCAGGCCATGGCCGCGCCTGTGTCGCCTGCCGTATTGCAAGGCGCCACCTGCGACAACCCGTTGGATTGGCGCCAGGCCGCACGCCATATCGGCCAGAGCGCCGCAGTAGTTGGGCCGATCATCAAGGTGACCTATAAGGCAACGGCCAAGGGCAAGCCGACCTGGATCGATCTGGGCGCGAGTTTCCCGAGCGCTCAGCGTTTGGGGCTGGTGGTGTGGGGCGAACACCGCGCGGCATTCGCTCAGTTGCTGGCGCAGCCGCTGGAGGGGCGCAATGTGTGCGTGATCGGGCGCATCGAGCAGTACAAGGGCGTGCCGCGCATCGAGCTCCAGGCCGCCAGCCAGTTTCAACTGCTCAAGTGACTCACGGGTGCAGCCGCTGAAAAAGGCTGCGCCCGTGATCGATCAGCCCGCTTTCTGGCAGTTCTTGGCGATGCGGTAGCTTTGTGCCTGGGCCGCCGCTTCGCTGTTGAACTCGATGCGATTCTTTTCAGTCACGCTGTTGTAGGACGGGCAGTCCGGGCGATGGTAGACCATGGTTTTGCGGTTGCCCCGTATGTGTGCCACGGCGTTCGCTACGGTAGCGGGTTTGGCCGCGGCGGCGGTGGCCGGCTTGGGCGTTGACGCAGTCGCAGCTGTAGCCACGCCTTTGCCCTGGCCCAGTTCGGCGCGCAGGAAGACCGGGGCGTGATCGGATATGTTCGCGCGGCCTTGCTCATGGGTCATGCCCAGGTGTTTCGGGTAGTCGTACACGCTGACGTTGTTGACTTTCATCGACGACACTTTGCTGACGAAGATATTGTCGTACAGGTTGGCAAACTTGCCATCGGCTGTAGACAGTGTGCTGGCGCCTTGGGTCAGCAGGGGCCTGGCGCTTGCTTTGAGCTGCTCCCACGCGGGCGAGGTGGGCGGCATGTTGAAGTCGCCCATCAGCATGATGTGATTGTTGCCCGGATAGATCTCCTTCAGCCAGCTCCAATAGCTGGACAGCGCCTTGATTTCCTCAACCCGGTCAGCAGGCTTCTTCCCGTACACGATATGCACCGTGGCAACCACGAAGTAGGCGTTATCGGTCAATGATCTGAAGCGTGCGGAATAGGGCTCGCGTGCAAAGATATTCTGGCGATCAAGGTAAGACACGGCACCGTCTTCGTAGGCAACCTTGCTGTCTTTCCACACGAAGCCATACATTTCCTTGCTTGAAGCGCGGCCGACTGCGTCGGAGGCCATGGCGCTCCAGGGTTCGCCGCTCTGGCGTGTAAGTTCTTTGGCCAGCTTGTTCAGGGCGTCCTTGTTCACCAGCTCCTGTACCGCCAGAAAGTCGACGTTCTTCGCGACCTTTGCAATGCTCTTGAAGTCTTTGCTGGGGCGATCATTCAGGTGTTGCAGGTTCCAGGTACCAATACGCGTTTCTGCAAAGACCTGACCACACAAAAGCATCAGCAGCATCACTGCCGCTGCAAAATTCTTAAACATTGGTACTTCCAATTTTTACGGATAACACCATTGCCCAGGGGCTGGCGATAAGTTGAAGCGGGGTAGGGGCGCAGCCGTCTGACGACGGCTTCAATCTTCCTTCGGCACAACCCAGAAAATCTGCACGCCACCGTCATCCCGGTACGCCAGGGTGACGTTGTCGTTCTCGGCGATTTCTTCGAGCAGGGTTTCCCAGTCGGCGGGTGTTTCATGCTCCAGGCGGAAAATCAGCGCTGCGCGGGACTTTTGCGCGGTCGGCGAGTTGATGATTTTCTGGATGCGAATGCCCAACTGCTCATAGCTGCTGGCAGGCTTGGCGGCGGAGGAGGTGGCCACGGGGTCGGTTCCTTGTTGTGCTGTATGTGCGTACAGTATTTTACTGTAAGGCTTTTCGCAACAGCGCGTCGGTGAAAGAACCCATATGACCGCACACAACGCAGATTGCTGCGCCGTGCAAAAAATAAAAGTGTCGAGGTTACAAGAGGTTAGGCCACCCCGGCCGAGTAGGGGCGGGGTGGCCTGCCGGGGTACTGGACTCAGTATTCCCAGAAGATGCGCTGCAGCTCTTTGCTGTCCTGGGTCTTGGTCAGGGCGACCATGGCCAGGATGCGCGCTTTTTGCGGGTTCAGGTCATGGGCAACCACCCAATCATTCTTGTCATCCGGCTGCTCTGCGTTGCGCAGCACGAAACCACCCTGGTTGACGTGGGACGAACGAATGATCTGCACGCCGTTCTTGCGCAGCTCTTGCAGGGCTGGCACTACGCGCGACGACACCGAACCGTTGCCGGTACCGGCGTGGATGATGGCTTTGGCACCGGCCTGGCCCAGGGCCTTGTAGGCGGTGTCGCTGACGTTGCCGTAACCGTAGGCGATGTCCACGGCAGGCAGGCTGCTGATGGTCTTGATGTCGAATTCCGAGCCGCTGGTGTGGCGCTTGGCCGGCAGGCGGAACCAGTACGACTTGCCTTCCACGACCATGCCCATCGGGCCCCAGGCGCTCTTGAACGCTTCGGTCTTGATGTTGACCGACTTGCTCACGTCACGGCCCGACTGGATCTCGTCGTTCATGGTGACCAGCACGCCCTTGCCGCGCGACTGCTTGTCGCTGGCCACGGCCACGGCGTTGTACAGGTTGAGCATGCCGTCGGCCGACATGGCGGTGCCTGGGCGCATCGAGCCCACGACCACGATCGGCTTGTCGGTTTTTTCGACCAGGTTGAGGAAGTAGGCGGTCTCTTCCAGGGTGTCGGTGCCGTGGGTGATCACGATGCCGTCGACGTCCTTGCTGTCGGCCAGTTCGGCAACGCGCTTGCCCAGTTGCAGCAGGTTGTCGTTGGTGATGCTTTCGGAGGCGATCTGCATGACCTGCTCGCCACGCACGTTGGCCAGGTTGGCCAGTTCCGGTACCCCGGCGATCAGTTTGTCGACGCCCAGTTTGGCGGCCTGGTAGGTGGCGCTGTTGGCGGCACTGGCGCCCGCGCCGGCAATGGTGCCGCCGGTGGCCAGGATGACCACATTGGCCAGCTTCTGTTGGGTTTCGGCTTCCTTGGCGTTGACGCCTGCCGGGAACAGCATGAACAGGGTGAGGGCGGCTGGAGCAAAGGAGTGGAGCGCAGCTTTCATCGTTGTTTTTCCCTATGAGTGAACTCGCTGTGTTGCATAGACAAGTTCAGCAGAAAGCGTACCAGTTACCGAATTGGTTCGATTTTGGTTTCAACTAATTGATTTATATTGGTTTTCTTGTTTGTCATCGGTTGTCTTCATGCGATGGGTATGTCGGAAAGCCGAATTTATTGTTGTAGGCATGTTCGGTTTTCCGAAGATTTTAAGGATACTTCCCGCCACTGTTCGGGCAATGGATGGCCGCAGGTTGATTTGACAAAACCCGGTGGCGTTTCCATAGTTATTAACCGCAAACGTTTGCGACCCGACAAAAATCAATAAGATTCGGAGTAAACCCATGACGCTGCCCTTCGCTGGACGCCTGCTGGCCGTTGCCATGCTCGCCACCTTCGCTGCCGCCGTACCTTTCAGCCAGGCCTCTGCCGACGATGCCAAGCCCAAGGTGGCGCTGGTGATGAAGTCGCTGGCCAACGAATTCTTCCGCACCATGGAGGACGGGGCCAAGGCCTACCAGAAAGACCACGCGGGCGAGTTCGACCTGGTGTCCAATGGCATCAAGGACGAGTCCGACACCAGCAACCAGATCCGTATCGTCGAGCAGATGATCGTCTCCGGGGTCAATGCCCTGGTGATCGCCCCGGCTGATTCCAAGGCGCTGGTGCCGGTGATCAAGAAGGCCATGGACGCCGGCATCACCGTGGTCAACATCGACAACCGCCTCGACCCTGACGTGCTCAAGAGCAAGAACCTCACGGTGCCGTTCGTTGGCCCCGACAACCGCAAGGGTGCGCGCCTGGTCGGCGAATACCTGGCTACGCGGCTAAGCGTGGGCGATCAGGTCGGCATCATCGAAGGTGTACCGACCACCACCAACGCCCAGCAGCGTACCGCCGGCTTCAAGGACGCGATGGACGCGGCCAAGATGAAGGTGGTCTCCACCCAGTCCGGCAACTGGGAGATCGACAAGGGCAACGCCGTGGCCGCGGCGATGCTCAACGAATACCCTGACCTCAAGGCGCTGCTGGCCGGCAATGACAGCATGGCGCTGGGCGCCGTGTCTGCGGTGCGTGCAGCAGGCAAGGTGGGTGCGGTGCAGGTGGTGGGCTACGACAATATCAAGGCCATCCAGCCGATGCTCAAGGACGGCCGCGTGCTGGCCACGGCCGACCAGTACGCTGCCAGACAGGCGGTGTTCGGTATCGAGGCGGCCCTGCAGATGCTGAGCGGCAAGACGCCGAACGTGGATGCCGACAACGTCATCCAGACCCCGGTAGAACTGGTCAAACAGCCGTAGTCAGCTGACGGCGCCTGCCTGCGGGCGGGCGCCAGGAGAATGCGTTATGTCTGCGACTGCAGAGGTCGTGTTGTCGGTCAGTGCGATCGGCAAGACCTATGCCCAGCCTGTGCTTGGCGAAATCGAGTTGTCGTTGCTGCGCGGCGAAGTGCTGGCCCTGACCGGCGAGAACGGCGCCGGCAAGAGCACCCTGTCGAAGATCATCGGCGGCCTTGAGGTGCCCACCACCGGGCAGATGCACTACCACGGCCAGCCCTATCTGCCGGCCAGCCGCACGGCGGCCGAGCGCCTGGGCGTGCGCATGGTGATGCAGGAGCTGAACCTGCTGCCGACCTTGAGCGTGGCCGAGAACCTGTTCCTGGACAACCTGCCCAGCCGTGCCGGCTGGGTCAACCGCAAGCGCCTGCGCCAGATGGCAACGGCGGCAATGGCGCAGGTGGGCCTTGAGGCCATCGACCCCGACACCCTGGTGGGCGAGCTGGGTATCGGGCATCAGCAGATGGTCGAGATTGCGCGCAACCTGATCGGTGACTGCCATGTACTGATTCTCGACGAGCCCACCGCGATGCTCACCGCCCGCGAAGTCGAGCTGCTGTTCAGTCAGATCGAGCGCCTGCAGCAGCGCGGCGTGTCGATCGTGTACATCTCCCATCGCCTCGAAGAGCTCAAGCGCATCGCCCAGCGCATCGCCGTGCTGCGCGATGGCAAGCTGGTGTGCGTGGAGCCGATGCAGCGCTACAGCAGCGAGCAACTGGTCAACCTGATGGTGGGGCGCGAGCTGGGCGAGCATATCGACCTGGGGCGCCGCACGATCGGTGCGCCTGTGCTGCGGGTCAACGGCCTGAGCCGTGGCGACAAGGTGCAGGACGTCTCGTTCGAGGTGCGCAGCGGTGAAATCTTCGGTATCTCCGGCCTGATCGGTGCTGGGCGCACTGAACTGTTGCGCCTGATCTACGGCGCCGACATGGCCGACAGCGGCAGCATCGAACTGGGCAACCCGCTGCGCCCGGCGCGTATCGACTCGCCGGTGGCCGCAGTACGCCACGGCGTGGCGCTGATCACCGAGGACCGCAAGGGCGAAGGCCTGCTGCTGTCGCAGTCGATCAGCGCCAACCTGGCGCTGGGCAACATGCCGGCCATCTCCCGTGCGGGCCTGGTGGATGCCGGCGCCGAGCGGGCGTTGGCCGAGCGCCAGATCGAGGCCATGCGCATTCGCAGTGCCGGGCCCGAGCAGCCGGTGGGCGAGCTTTCCGGCGGCAACCAGCAGAAGGTGGTGATCGGCCGCTGGCTGGAGCGCGACTGCAGCGTGCTGCTGTTCGACGAGCCCACGCGCGGCATCGACGTAGGCGCCAAGTTCGACATCTATGGCCTGCTCGCCGAGCTGACCCGCCAGGGCAAGGCGCTGGTGGTGGTGTCCAGCGACCTGCGCGAACTGATGCTGATCTGCGATCGCATCGGCGTGCTGTCGGCCGGTCGCCTGATCGACACCTTCGAGCGCGAGCACTGGAGCCAGGACCAATTGTTGGCCGCTGCCTTTGCCGGCTACCAGAAACGTGATGCACTGCTGCACGACGCAGTGCCCAGGAACCCCGTATGAAAACCTCCCCGATAGACACCCCGGCCAACGTGCCGGCCAAACGCGGCGCCACCTACCTCGGCCTGGGTACCTACCTGGGCCTGGCCGGTGCGCTGCTGGCGCTGGTGGTGCTGTTCTCGCTGCTGAGCAGCCACTTCCTGTCGTATGGCACCTTCAGCACCCTGGCCAACCAGATCCCCGACCTGATGGTGCTGGCGGTGGGCATGACCTTCGTGCTGATCATCGGCGGCATCGACCTGTCGGTGGGCTCGGTGCTGGCCCTGGCCGCCTCGGCGGTCAGCGTGGCGATCCTGGGCTGGGGCTGGAGCGTGCTACCGGCCGCGCTGCTGGGCATGGGCTGCGCCGCATTGGCCGGCACCATCACCGGTTCGATCACCGTGGCCTGGCGCATCCCCTCGTTCATCGTCTCGCTGGGTGTGCTGGAGATGGCACGCGGCATGGCCTACCAGCTCACCGACTCGCGCACCGCGTACATCGGTGATGCCTTCGCCTGGCTGTCGGAGCCAGTGGCCTTCGGCATCTCGCCCTCGTTCATCATCGCCTTGCTGGTCATCGTGGTGGCACAACTGGTGCTGACCCGCACCGTGTTCGGCCGCTACCTGATCGGCATCGGCACCAACGAAGAGGCCGTGCGCCTGGCCGGCATCGACCCGCGCCCGTACAAGATACTGGTGTTCTCGCTGATGGGGCTGCTGGCGGGCCTGGCGGCGCTGTTCCAGATCTCGCGGCTGGAAGCGGCCGATCCCAACGCCGGCTCCGGGCTGGAGCTGCAGGTGATTGCCGCCGTGGTGATCGGCGGCACCAGCCTGATGGGTGGGCGCGGTTCGGTCATCAGTACCTTCTTCGGCGTGCTGATCATTTCGGTGCTGGCCGCAGGGCTGGCGCAGATCGGAGCCTCCGAGCCGACCAAGCGCATTATCACCGGGGCGGTCATCGTGATCGCCGTGGTTCTCGACACCTACCGCAGCCGGCGTGCGCGCCGGCGGACCTGAACAATGGCAACCATCAAAGATGTAGCGGCGCTGGCGGGTATTTCCTACACCACGGTGTCCCATGTGCTCAACAAGACCCGCCCGGTGAGCGAGCCGGTACGGCGCAAGGTGGAGGCGGCGATTGCCGAGCTCGACTACGTGCCCAGCGCCGTGGCGCGCTCGCTCAAGGCGCGCTGCACCGCCACCATCGGCCTGCTGGTGCCCAACAGCGTCAACCCGTACTTCGCCGAACTGGCACGCGGCATCGAGGATGGCTGCGAGCGCAACGGCTACTGCGTGATCCTGTGCAACTCCGATGACGACCCGCGCAAGCAGCGCAGTTACCTGCGCGTGCTGCTGGAAAAGCGCATCGACGGCCTGATCGTGGCCTCGGTGGGTGAGGACGCCGACCTGCTCGACAGCCTGGCCAGCGTGCGCACGCCCATGGTGATCGTCGACCGTGCGCTGGACGGTGTTGAGGCCGACCTGGTGCGTATCGACCATGAACAGGGCGCTTACCTGGCGACCCGGCACTTGCTGGAGCTGGGGCATCAGGATATCGCCTGCATCAATGGTCCGGCGCACACCAGTGTGGCCAAGATGCGCCTCGGCGGTTTTCTGCGGGCCCTGGACGAGGCCGGCGTCACACTGCGTGAGGGGTGGGTGGTCGAGAGCGACTTCACCAGCCTGGGCGGTTATGGCGCGGCTGCGCAACTGCTGGCCCACGACCGCCCCACGGCGATCTTTGCCGCCAACGACATGATCGGCATGGGTGTGCTGCGGGCGGCCGCCGAACGCAATATCGGCGTGCCGAGCGAGCTGTCGGTGATCGGTTTCGACGACATCCAGATGAGCCAGTACGTGTACCCGGCACTGACCACGGTGGGGCAGTCGATCCGCGAGCTGGGCGAGATGGCGGCCGACCTGCTGCTGCGGCGCATCGGCGAGCCGGCGCGCAGCGCGGTGGAGCAGCGCATCGTGGCGCCGAACATCGTGTTGCGCGAGTCGACCGGGCCACGGCCCGACCTTTTCAATGATTACCGCTAGGACCCAGATGGCCATGCAAGCGAATGTAGTAGTGGTAGGCAGCCTGAACATGGACCTGGTGACCCGCGCCCAGCGGTTGCCGGTGGCGGGTGAAACCCTGGCCGGTGAGTCCTTCGGCACGGTGCCGGGCGGCAAGGGTGCCAATCAGGCGGTGGCCGCCGCGCGGTTGGGCGCACAGGTGGCGATGATCGGCTGCGTGGGGCAGGACGCCTACGGCGACCAGTTGCGCCAGGCGTTGCTCGACGAGGGCATCGACTGCCAGGGTGTCGACACCGCGGCGGACGTCAGCAGCGGTGTGGCGCTGATCGTGGTGGACGCCAGCAGCCAGAACGCCATCGTGATCGTGGCGGGCGGCAATGGTCAGTTGCTGCCGGCATCGGTGCAGCGTTTCGATGCGCTGCTGCAGGCCGCCGAGGTGATCATCTGTCAGCTCGAAGTGCCGCAGGCTACGGTGGCATACACCCTGGCCCGTGCTCGGGCGCTGGGCAAGACCGTGATCCTCAACCCCGCGCCCGCCACCGGCCCGCTGCCGGCCGACTGGTTTGCCGCCATCGATTACCTGATCCCCAACGAGAGCGAGGCCAGTGCCCTGACCGGGTTGCCGGTGAGTGACCTGCCCAGCGCGCGGGCCGCGGCCACCCAACTGCTGGCGATGGGCGCGGGCAAGGTGATCGTCACCCTCGGTGCGCAGGGCGCTCTGTTTGCCGACGCCCAGGGCTTCCAGCACTTTGCCGCGCCGGTGGTGCAACCGGTGGACACCACGGCGGCGGGTGACACGTTTGTTGGCGGGTTTGCCGCGGCGCTGGCACAAGGCAAGGCGCAGGCCGAGGCGATCGCGTTCGGTCAGCAGGCCGCCGCGCTATCGGTTACCCGTGCCGGTGCGCAACCGTCTATCCCTCACTTGAACGAACTGCAAGGGCTGGCGCCATGAAGAAAACCCCGTTGCTCAACATTGCGCTGTCGCGCCTGGTGGCCTCGCTGGGCCACGGTGATGTGCTGCTGATCGGCGATGCCGGCTTGCCGGTGCCGGCGGGCGTCGAGCTGATCGACCTGGCACTGACGCCGGGTATCCCGGACTTTGTCAGCACCCTGCGTACCGTATTGGCAGAGATGCAGGTCGAAAGCCATGTGCTGGCCGAAGAGACGCTGCAACACAACCCGCCCGCCCTGGCGCAGATCGAGCAGTTGCATGGGCGCGGCGAACTGGGTGCGCGCCACCTCATGAGCCATGCGGCGTTCAAGCAACTGAGTGCACAGGTCAGGGCCATTGTGCGCACGGGCGAATGCCAGCCCTACACCAATATTGCACTGGTGGCGGGTGTGACCTTTTGACCAATGTTCCCCTGAGCGCAAGGAGTGCCCGATGCCTGAATTTGCCCATAAAGCCAAGCGTTTGCTGCGAGGTGCGCTGCTGATGTCTGCCCTGTCGGCTACTGCGGCCCTGGCTGCGCCCCGCGACCTGATCATCGATACCGACCCGGGTGCGGATGACGTGGTGGCCTTGCTGTTTGCCCTGGCTTCACCTGAGGAGCTGAACGTGCGCGCCATCACCACGGTGGCCGGCAACGTGCGCCTGGACAAGACTTCGCGCAATGCGCGGCTGGCCCGCGAGTGGGCGGGGCGCGAAGAGGTGCCGGTGTACGCCGGTGCGCCGACGCCGCTGGTACGCACGCCGATCTATGCCGAGAACATCCATGGTGAGGAGGGGCTGCCGGGGGTTGCCGTGCACGAGCCGAAACAGGGCCTGGCCCAGGGCAGTGCGGTGCAGTACCTGATCGACACCCTGGGGGCTGCCGAGCCGCACAGCATCACCGTGGCCATGCTCGGTCCGCAGACCAATCTGGCACTGGCGCTGGTTCAGGCGCCGGAGATCGTCAAGGGCATCAAGGAAGTGGTGGTGATGGGCGGGGCGCACTTCAATGGCGGCAACATCACGCCCGTGGCCGAGTTCAACCTGTATGCCGACCCGCAGGCGGCCGAGGTGGTGCTGCGTAGCGGGGTCAAGCTGACCTACCTGCCGCTGGATGTGACGCACAAGGTGCTGACCAGCGAGGCGCGGCTGCAGCAGATTCGCGCGGTCAACAACCAGGCGAGCAAGTTGGTGGGCGATATCCTCGATGCTTACGTCAAGGCTGACATGGCGCATTACGGCTTGCCGGGCGGGCCGGTGCACGATGCCAGCGTGATTGCCTACCTGCTCAAGCCGCAGCTGTTCAGTGGTCGGCAGATCCACATGAGCGTGGACAGTCGCGAGGGCCCGACCTTCGGTCAGACCATTGCGGACTGGTACGGCACACTCAAGCAGCCGGCCAATGTGATGTGGATCGACAGCGGCGATGCCCAGGGCTTTTTCGACCTGCTCAGCGAGCGTCTTGCTCGGTTGAAATAGCACGGGTCAGTTCGGCCTCGGCAGCGGGCCAGTGGCGCTCGAACACCTGGTCGACGAACGTGCGGGCGGCTTCGTGGCCGAGGTCCTGCACCAGCAGTTCGGCGGCGATGATGAACAGCTCCTCGGTGCTGCCGGGGCTGTAGGAGCGGTGGCCGTCGGGCCAGGTAACCTTGATGTCGGTAGTCAGGGTGGGGCTGTTCATGGGGGTCTCGATCGAAAGTGCACGTGCTTTTCAGTACAGATGCCGGGCCCTGGCGTCTGCAGCGGGGGCATGATTGCGCTCCGCCAACAGGTGCAAGTTAACCATGTTGGCGAAGGGCTGGCACTGCTACTTAGGCATAAGCAGTGGGGGAGGTAAGCCAATTCGCTGGCAAGCCAGCTCCCACAGGTTCTTGCAGCGCTCACCAAACCTTGTGGGAGCTGGCTTGCCAGCGAAGAAGCACACGCGGTGTACCTGAGGTACCCTGCACCCCACAGCCACCAGCACGCCCAAGGACACCCCCGTGCAGATCGATCTGAACAACCCCGTGCAACTCACTCTCGAACAGGTGCGCCAGTTGCTGGCGCAGGGCAATGACCGCGTTCACAACCAACTGCGCGTCACCCGCGCCGGCATCGCCTTCCTGTCGCAGGTAACCGGTGGCCGGGAACTCGACGGCCTGCTGTTTCGTCTCGAAACCTGGGCCGCAGGCTCGGGCTGCGTCGGCCCTGTCGCTGCCGACGACGAACGCTGGGTACTGCAGGTCTACAACGTGTTGAGCAACAACTGGCCCGAGCCCGCCAGCGACTACATCGATATCTACTGAGCGGCGACGCAAAATCCCGTCACGATTGAGGTTTCCCAGTCGCGCACCTCTCAGGCAGACTGGGACGTTTTTGCAACCAAAAGTGCTTGAAACTGTCGTACCAGACAGCATCCCAGTATTTGAAAGGAGTATTCATGTTCCGCACGCGTGCAACATTGGCGAGCCTGCTGGCCGCCGTGGTTCTGGCAGGTTGCAGTACCGATGGCTCATCGTCCAGGGCGCCAGAGGTCGCGGCCGCACCGAGCCTCGATGGCCGTTGCGAGGCCACCCGCGCCGCATTCACCGTCGGCAAGCCGGCTAGCGCCGAACTGCTGGAGCAGGCGCGCAAGGCGAGCGGGGCGCAGATCGCCCGAGTGCTCAAGCCTACCGACATGATCACCCTGGAGTACCGCTCCGAGCGCCTGAACCTCAACGCCGACGACAAAGGTGTGGTCACGCGGGTCAACTGCGGCTGAACCCTACCACCGCCTGCTGTTTGACCAAACGGCAGGCACAAAAAAACCCGTCCAAGGACGGGTTTTTTTAATTCGTCAGAGCTTACTCTGGGCGAACTTGTGCAGCCTGCATGCCCTTCTGGCCTTTTTCGGCAACGAAGGAGACGGTCTGGCCTTCTTTCAGGCTCTTGAAGCCGTCGGATTCGATGGCCTTGAAGTGTACGAACAGGTCGTCGCCGCCACCTTGTGGAGTGATGAAGCCGAAGCCTTTTTCATCGTTGAACCATTTGACGGTGCCGGTTTGGCGATTGGACATGGGTGTATCTCCAGGAAACATGATTTTTTTCAGTAGTGCGGTGTCGCCGAGGCCAACAAGGTGCACAGAGACATCATAGTCTAATTCTGCGCTTGTGGTGACTTTTACGTGAGGCGAATGCTGATCTAGCGCAAATTATCTGAGCTTTCTGTGCCTCGGGCCCCTATTTCTGGGCCTTGCAGGCTTGTGTCACCAGCCTGATTGCCTTGTCTTTCAGTGCCTGATCAACGCCATCGGTGCTGTTGAGCTCCTTGATTTCTGCATCCGAAAAGTTTTTTTCGATCACATTCACGCTGCAACTGCAGTGTTTTTCGGCGGCGGGTTTCGTCATGCCCGGCTGGGCGGCGGCGGAGGCTACGCAAGATGTCAGGTAGCCGGGTGGCACCGTGCCTGCACTTGCGCCGAGAGGCAGCAGCAGGGCGCCAGTGGCCGCCAGGGCCAGAAGAGAATGAAGTCGCATACCGGTCACTCCTTTTAGGGTCGGGTGTTATCTAGAGTAGGTCGCTTCCTAATCTCTGATCGGAAAAAAACCGCTCAAGTTCACCGCTTCGATCTAATTTCAGAATATTTCTGCATATCCCCGGCGCGGCGCCAAATCTGCCGAAAGCTTTGTGCTAGCATGCCTGGCTCAGGATTTGGCCGTTTCGTCTTGCCGCTTGCAGCGTGCCGCTCAAATCTTTCTTTCTATATATACGTATCCAGTCACTCTGGTTCGTACCCTGGCAGGCCCTTGGGCTTCTGCCACTGTGAGGCAGGCTTTGCATAGCAAAGACAGGGTCGAATCGCGTACTGGCTCATCCCAACCCACGTGACCTTTGGTAGGGGTCACCACTAGGAGAGGAGGCGCCATGCCCACTATTACTCTTCCCGATGGCAGTCAACGTTCGTTCGACAGCGCCGTAACCGTAGCGGATGTAGCCGCTTCCATTGGCGCAGGCCTGGCCAAGGCCACCGTGGCCGGCAAGGTCAATGGCAAGCTGGTCGACGCGTGCGACCTGATCGAACAGGATGCCAGCCTGCAAATCATCACGCCCAAGGACGAAGAGGGGCTGGAGATCATCCGTCACTCCTGCGCTCACCTGGTCGGTCATGCGGTCAAGCAGCTGTACCCGACCGCCAAGATGGTGATCGGCCCGGTCATTGACGAAGGCTTCTATTACGACATCGCGTATGAGCGTCCTTTCACCCCGGAAGACCTGGCGGCGATCGAGCAGCGCATGCAGCAACTGATCGAGAAGGACTACGACGTCATCAAGAAGGTCACCCCGCGCGCCGAGGTGATCGAGCTGTTCAAGGCCCGTGGCGAAGACTACAAGCTGCGCCTGGTCGAAGACATGCCGAATGAACAGGCCATGGGCCTGTACTTCCATGAAGAATACGTCGACATGTGCCGTGGCCCGCACGTGCCCAACACGCGCTTCCTCAAGTCGTTCAAGCTGACCAAGCTGTCCGGTGCCTACTGGCGCGGCGACGCCAAGAACGAGCAACTTCAGCGTGTGTACGGCACCGCCTGGGCTGACAAGAAGCAGCTGGCCGCCTACATCCAGCGCATCGAAGAAGCCGAAAAGCGCGACCACCGCAAGATCGGCAAGCGCCTGAACCTCTTCCACCTCCAGGAAGAAGCGCCGGGCATGGTGTTCTGGCACCCCAACGGCTGGACCCTGTACCAGGTGCTCGAGCAGTACATGCGCAAGGTACAGCGTGACAACGGCTACCTCGAGATCAAGACCCCGCAAGTGGTCGACCGCTCGCTGTGGGAAAAATCCGGGCACTGGGCCAACTACGGTGACAACATGTTCACCACCCAGTCCGAGAACCGCGACTACGCCATCAAGCCGATGAACTGCCCGTGCCACGTGCAGGTGTTCAACCAGGGCCTGAAAAGCTACCGCGAGCTGCCGCTGCGCCTGGCAGAGTTCGGTGCCTGCCATCGCAACGAGCCGTCGGGTGCACTGCACGGCATCATGCGCGTGCGTGGCTTCGTACAGGACGACGCGCACATCTTCTGCACCGAAGAGCAGATGCAGTCCGAGTCGGCCGCGTTCATCAAGCTGACCCTGGACGTGTACAAGGACTTCGGCTTCAAGGACATCGAGCTCAAGCTCTCCACTCGTCCGGAAAAGCGCGTAGGTTCCGACGACCTGTGGGACCGTGCCGAAGGTGCACTGGCCGCAGCCCTCGACAGCGCCGGCCTGCCGTACGACCTGCAGCCGGGTGAAGGGGCGTTCTACGGTCCGAAAATCGAATTCTCGCTGAAGGATTGCCTTGGCCGCGTGTGGCAGTGTGGTACCCTGCAGCTCGACTTCAACCTGCCGATCCGTCTGGGCGCCGAATACGTGTCCGAAGACAACGGCCGCAAGCATCCTGTGATGCTGCACCGTGCAATCCTCGGTTCGTTCGAGCGTTTCGTCGGAATTCTCATCGAGCATTACGAAGGCGCATTCCCGGCTTGGCTCGCGCCAACGCAGGCGGTGATCATGAACATCACCGACAAACAAGCGGAATTCGCGCAAAAAGTCGAAAAAACTCTGGCCGAAAGCGGTTTCCGTGCCAAGTCCGACTTGAGAAATGAGAAAATCGGCTTTAAAATCCGCGAGCATACCTTGCTCAAGGTTCCCTATCTCCTGGTTATCGGGGATCGGGAAGTCGAAACGCAAACTGTCGCTGTGCGTACCCGCGAAGGTGCTGACCTGGGCTCCATGCCCGTCGCCCAATTTGCGGACCTGCTCGCGCAAGCGGTTTCCCGGCGTGGTCGCCAAGATTCGGAGTAATTACTATTAAGCGTGATATGAGACAAGATAAACGAGCTGCACCGAAGGCCCCGATCAACGAGAATATCTCGGCACGTGAGGTTCGGTTAATTGGCGCTGACGGCGAGCAGTTGGGCATCGTCTCGATTGAAGAAGCGCTTCGTATCGCTGAAGAAGCGAAACTGGACCTGGTAGAAATTTCTGCTGACGCCGTTCCGCCTGTCTGCAAAGTCCTCGACTACGGCAAAAGCCTGTTCGAGAAGAAAAAGCAGCAGGCTGCGGCGAAGAAGAACCAGAAGATCATCCAGATCAAAGAAATCAAGTTTCGTCCAGGGACGGAGGAAGGGGATTACCAGGTAAAACTACGCAACCTGGTACGTTTCCTTACTGATGGGGACAAAACCAAAATCTCTCTGAGATTCCGTGGTCGTGAGATGGCCCACCAGGAGCTGGGTATGGAACTGTTGAAGCGGATCGAAGCTGATCTCGTCGAATACGGAACCGTCGAACAGCATCCTAAGATGGAAGGACGCCAGCTTTTGATGGTCATCGCCCCCAAGAAAAAGAAATAACCACCAGGGCACGGCAGGCCTTGCGGTTATGTTTATCAACTGAATGCGGAGTATCCGAACATGCCAAAAATGAAAACCAAAAGCGGTGCAGCCAAGCGTTTCTTGAAAACGGCTAACGGCATCAAGCACAAACACGCTTTCAAGAGCCACATCCTGACCAAAATGTCGACCAAGCGTAAGCGTCAACTTCGTGGTAGCAGCTTGCTGCACGCGTCGGACGTTGCAAAAGTCGAGCGCATGCTGCGCCTTCGTTAATTTTTGGTTCTAGATAGAGGAAGTTACTCATGGCTCGTGTAAAGCGTGGCGTCATCGCTCGTAAGCGTCACAAGAAAATTCTGAAACTGGCTAAAGGTTACTACGGTGCACGCTCGCGCGTATTCCGTGTTGCCAAGCAAGCGGTCATCAAGGCAGGCCAATACGCCTACCGCGACCGTCGCCAGAAAAAGCGTCAGTTCCGCGCTCTGTGGATCGCTCGTATCAACGCTGGTGCTCGCGTCAACGGTCTGTCCTACAGCCGCCTGATCGCTGGCCTGAAAAAAGCGTCGATCGAAATCGACCGCAAAGTTCTGGCTGATCTGGCAGTGAACGAAAAAGCGGCGTTTGCTGCGATTGTCGAGAAGGCTAAAGCCGTTCTGGCTTAAGTACCCACGACAATCATTCGCCGTCGATGTCGGCGGCGGATGTTAAACGTCATAGATAGGGGAAGAGCCTGTAAGCTCTTCCCCTATTTTGTATCTGGAGTCTGTACATGGAAAACCTGGATGCGTTGGTCTCCCAAGCCCTCGAGGCTGTGGAGCGCGCTGAAGACATCAATGCCCTGGAGCAGATCCGGGTTCAATTCCTTGGCAAGAAAGGCGAACTGACTCAGGTGATGAAGACCCTGGGCAACCTGCCAGCTGAAGAGCGGCCCAAAGTCGGCGCGCTGATCAACGATGCCAAGGAACGCGTTACCGAGGTGCTCAACGCCCGCAAGGCTGCCTATGAAGAAGCCGAGCTCAGCGCTCGCCTGGCCGCCGAATGCATTGACGTCACCTTGCCTGGCCGTGGCCAGACCTCCGGTGGTTTGCACCCTGTCACCCGTACCCTCGAACGCATCGAGGAGTTTTTCACGCATATCGGCTACGGCATTGCCGAAGGCCCGGAAGTCGAAGACGACTACCACAACTTCGAAGCGCTCAACATTCCTGGCCACCACCCGGCCCGTGCAATGCATGACACCTTCTACTTCAATGCCAACATGCTGCTGCGCACCCACACCTCGCCGGTGCAAGTGCGGACCATGGAGTCCACCCAGCCGCCGATCCGCATTGTGTGCCCGGGCCGCGTCTACCGCTGCGACTCGGACATTACCCACTCGCCGATGTTTCACCAGGTCGAAGGCCTGCTGGTCGATCGCGACATCAATTTTGCCGACCTCAAAGGCACCATCGAAGAATTCCTGCGTGTGTTCTTCGAAAAAGAGCTGGCGGTACGTTTCCGCCCGTCGTTCTTCCCCTTCACCGAGCCTTCGGCTGAAGTCGATATCCAATGCGTGATGTGCAGCGGCAAAGGTTGCCGTGTGTGCAAGCAGACCGGCTGGCTGGAAGTCATGGGCTGCGGCATGGTGCACCCGAACGTGCTGCGCATGTCGGGCATCGACCCTGAAGAGTTCTCGGGCTTCGCATTTGGCATGGGGGCCGAGCGCCTGGCCATGCTGCGTTACGGCGTCAACGATTTGCGCCTGTTCTTCGACAACGACTTGCGGTTCCTTGCGCAATTTCGCTAGGTCGCGCACCCGTAACGAATCTTTAGGAGAGCAGGATGAAATTCAGTGAAAAGTGGCTGCGCGGTTGGGTCAACCCGCAGGTATCCCGTGACGAGCTGGTGGCGCGTCTGTCCATGGCCGGTCTTGAGGTCGACAGCGTAACCCCGGCCGCCGGTCAATTCAGCGGCATCATCGTGGGCGAGGTGCTGAGCACCGAGCAGCACCCCGACGCCGACAAACTGCGCGTGTGCCAGGTCAGCAACGGCAGCGAGACCTTCCAGGTAGTGTGCGGTGCGCCGAATGTGCGCCCTGGCCTGAAAATCCCGTTTGCCATGATCGGCGCCGAGCTGCCGGGCGACTTCAAGATCAAGAAGGCCAAGCTGCGTGGCGTGGAGTCCAACGGCATGCTGTGCTCGGCCGCTGAACTGCAGATCAGCGAAGAGAACGACGGCTTGCTGGAGCTGGCGGCAGACGCCCCGGTTGGCCAGGACATCCGCGTCTACCTGGACCTGGACGACGCCAGCATCGAGGTCGACCTGACCCCGAACCGCGGCGACTGCCTGTCCCTGGCTGGCCTGGCCCGTGAAGTCGGCGCCCTGTACGCCGCCCCGGTCACCCGCCCGATCGTGCCGGCCATTGCGCCCAGCATCGACGACGTGCGCCCGGTAGAAGTACTCGCGCCGGCGGCCTGCCCGCGTTACCTGGGCCGCGTTATCCGTAACGTCGACCTGTCGCGCCCGACCCCGCTGTGGATGGTCGAGCGCCTGCGCCGTGCCGACGTGCGCAGCATCGACGCTGCCGTCGACATCACCAACTACGTGATGATCGAACTGGGCCAGCCGCTGCACGCCTTCGACCTGGCTGAAATCAATGGCGGCATTCGTGTGCGCATGGCCGAGGAGGGCGAGAAGCTGGTCCTGCTCGACGGCCAGGAAGTCACCCTGCGTGCCGACACCCTGGTCATCGCCGACCATGATCGCGCCCTGGCCATTGCCGGCGTGATGGGTGGCGAGCACAGCGGCGTTGCGGCCACCACCAATGACATCTTCCTTGAAAGCGCCTTCTTCGAGCCGATCTCGGTAGCGGGCAAGGCCCGTTCCTACGGCCTGCACACCGATGCCTCGCACCGCTACGAGCGTGGCGTAGACTCGCAGCTGGCCCGCGAAGCCATGGAGCGCGCCACCGGCCTGCTGCTGGACATCGTTGGCGGCGAAGCTGGCCCGGTGATCGAAACCGTCAGCCCTGAGCACCTGCCCAACATCGCTCCGGTCACTCTGCGTGCCGAGCGCATCACCCAGATGCTGGGCATGGAAATGGACAACGCCCACGTCGAGCAACTGCTCAACGCCCTGGGCCTGAAAACCAGCGGTGAAGCCGGGCAGTGGCAGGTAGAAGTACCCAGCCACCGCTTCGACATCAGCCTGGAAGTCGACCTGATCGAAGAGCTGGCCCGCCTGTACGGCTACAATCGCCTGCCGGTACGTTACCCGCAAGCGCGCCTGGCCCCGCAGGCCAGGCCTGAAGCCCGTGGTGAGCTGCCGGCGCTGCGTCGCCTGCTGGTTGCGCGTGGCTACCAGGAAGCGATCACCTACAGCTTCATCGACCCTAAACTGTTCGAACTGTTCAGCCCGGGCGTAGAGCCGCTGCTGCTGGCCAACCCGATCTCCACCGACATGGCGGCCATGCGTGCCAGCCTGTGGCCGGGCCTGGTCAAGGCGCTGCAGCACAACCTCAACCGTCAGCAAGACCGCGTGCGCCTGTTCGAAAGCGGCCAGCGCTTCATTGGCCAGCTGGGTGACCTCAAGCAGCAGCCGATGCTGGCGGGCGTGATCTGCGGTAGCCGCCTGCCGGAAGGCTGGGCCAACGGCCGTGACACCATCGACTTCTTTGATGTGAAGGCCGATGTCGAAGCGGTACTGGGCTTCTCCGGCTCGCTCAACGACTTCACCTTCGTGCCAGGCAAGCACCCGGCGTTGCACCCGGGCCAGACCGCACGCATCGAGCGTGACGGCGTCGAAGTCGGCTACCTGGGCGCCTTGCACCCAGAGCTGGTCAAGACCCTGGGCCTGGACCGCACCGTTTACGTGTTCGAGCTGGTACTGGCCGACGTAGTGGAAGGGCGCCTGCCTAAATTCCACGAACTGTCCAAGTTCCCAGAAGTGCGTCGTGACCTGGCGTTGATCGCAGGGCGTGACGTGGCGGCCAGCGCGGTGCTGGACGTGATCCGTGAAAATGCGGGTGAGTGGCTGACAGACCTCAGGCTGTTTGATGTGTATCAGGGTAAAGGTATTGATCCTGATAGAAAAAGCCTGGCGGTCGGCTTGACCTGGCAGCATCCATCGCGCACTCTTAACGACGATGAGGTGAACGCCACCACGCAAAACATTCTCACCTCGCTTGAACAAAGGTTGAACACCACGTTAAGGAAATAGCGTATGGGTGCTCTGACGAAAGCTGAGATGGCCGAACGGCTGTATGAGGAGTTGGGCCTGAACAAGCGCGAGGCCAAGGAATTGGTCGAGCTGTTTTTTGAAGAGATCAGGCACGCTCTAGAAGACAACGAGCAGGTCAAATTGTCGGGTTTCGGCAACTTTGACTTGCGCGACAAGCGCCAGCGGCCGGGCCGCAACCCGAAAACGGGTGAAGAGATCCCGATCACGGCGCGTCGAGTCGTCACCTTTCGTCCAGGGCAGAAGTTGAAAGCCCGAGTTGAGGCCTATGCTGGAACCAAGTCATAACGACGAGCTTCCGCCGATTCCAGGCAAACGCTACTTCACCATTGGTGAGGTGAGCGAGCTTTGTGCGGTAAAACCGCACGTGCTCCGTTACTGGGAGCAGGAATTCCCCCAGCTTAACCCGGTGAAGCGCCGCGGTAACCGCCGGTATTATCAGCGCCAGGACGTGCTGATGATCCGGCAGATCCGGGCGCTGTTGTACGACCAGGGCTTCACCATCGGCGGTGCGCGGCTGCGCCTGTCGGGGGACGAAGCCAAGGATGACACGACCCAGTACAAGCAGATGATTCGGCAGATGATTGTCGAGTTGGAGGATGTGCTGGGGGTGTTGAAGAAGTGATTTTGGCCGTGTCAGGAATTTTGGAAAAAAAGCTTCCATAATTCAAAAGGTTAAGGTAAATTCTTCATCGTTCTCAGCAATCAGGGGAACATGCTTCAAGCCCAGTCGGGGCGTAGCGCAGCCCGGTAGCGCACTTGCATGGGGTGCAAGGGGTCGAGTGTTCGAATCACTCCGTCCCGACCATATATTTAGTGAATAAGGCCATTTCCGAAAGGGATGGCCTTTTTCATGTGCGTGACTTTTGCGTGTCTTCTTTGATCTTTTTCATCTCATCTTTCGGCTTCTACAGCCTATCAGCTTACGCTGGGGTGGAACTATTAAACCCGGAATTAGCTTAGGCTAAATCGACTTCGGTGTTTTTTTAGGTATGTGAGGTTCTGCTCACTTAATGTTTTGATTCCATCATACCGATTCAGACCAAAGGTCTCGCGCTCGCCCGCTGTGAGTTTCTCGCTGATAATTAACTTGCCATCGTGCTGAAAGGAAATAAGCCCGCAATCAAACAGTCGATCAATATGAGTTGCAAGCAGGAGGCCGTTTTCAGGGTCAAGTCTGGCGTCATTGTCCGCCAGGCTCCATGCCTCAATATGTGATGCCACCAGCAAATTGGGGTTCTGGACACCAGTTAAAGCGCATCTACCCTCCCAACGCTTTATTAGTTTAGAGCGGAAAACACCTTGTCCAACCCGTGCCTTGATGATTGCTTCCCGTGTCGTTGAGCTGATCCTTTCAGGTGATCCCGAATCAACGATTTTATCTTCATAGTTTGCAATGATATCTGCCTGTTCTAGTAAGAACAGAGCAGCGTCAGCTGGCAGTTTCGCCATGTATATCTGGTTAACGCCACCCGTTCTGTTGAACAGCGTTGGCCTGGTCCGACTGTCGAATCGTGCTTGGTACGCTGGCCCAATCTCTTCGTTCCGAATCGGTCGCTTCAGTTCTTCATAAAACACATCCACGCGAAAGCCTTCCTGCTCCCACTCTTTAAAAGAGCGACTCGGCGGCCTTTCGGAGACGTATGCGTCCTGCTGGGCCTGAGCTACGCCTCGCACGTAGTTATCGTGATAGCAAAAAATCAGGTCGCCAGACTTAACCTCGCCGACGTTGTCCCAGTGCTCCCTGCGCTGCAGTTTCCCGTTGACTGACCTTGACTTCAATGGGGCCCACAAAAACCCTTCCTTCTTTGCTTCCTTGTGGGTCGCACCCAGATTCACCCAGAAAAACTGCATCTCGCGTCCTTAGCATGGCGTATTGCCATTGACTCTAACGCATGATCTTACGCAGAGGAAGGAACGGTCCTACGTGCCAGTCCTAGAGTGCTCGGTCTGTAAACCTACGTAGCGCTGCCACCTACTTGATAGGTAGCAGTTTTTTGTTAGTCCCCGATCGGCTGATCTGTGCCAAATCATGTAACAGCAGGCCTTGGCGGGCTGTGGTTCGCAATGGTGAGCGTCTGGCCGCGATTTATCTGATTTCGCCCTCTGATACTCCTCCAGTCGATACTTCGTAAGAATGCGCGTACATTGCTTTTTCGACGATCTGACTAACGCAGGGAGCGAGCAGGTGCGCAAGCTTATAGCGACAATTGTGCTCAGTTTTTCCTACACCCTGTCCGCCCAAGCCGTGGATGGACGCGCCGTGGAACCCACGTTCTTCGGGGTCATCGTTTCGTCGTCGCTGGCTGTGACGCTATACCCCGTCACGGCGACCGAGGACAGCCAAATCAGCACCCGAAATAGCAGCAACAACAACGATCAAAAGATCATTGACGCTCGTAACGACGCCGCTGCCTTCGTGGCAAGCAATGGCGATATTCTGGGCGTAGAACTGCAGGCAGCATTGTCAGCACTACGAGCTACTCGCCCGGTCACTCCTGAGGACGATATGCAGTTGGCGATGGCGATTCTCGCTTATCAGCCAACTGACTAAATCTTTGCTCGCGAACGAGCCGTTCTGACGCGGATTTGCAATCCGTAACATCTAAACCTCAGATTTTCCCTATTCCCTGTAGTCCCTTTCCCAATCATACTCCCGCCGCACGCCAGCCATTGCGCCGGCTCTGTCAGCCGACTAGGCTCCCTCCGTCGTTGCCCATTCAACGACCGGTTTTGACAGACCGACGAGCATTGTTCTGCGTGTGTCGCTTTATGGCGGCTGTGCGTGGGGCACACTCGTGTGCGCCGGGTTCCAATGCTCTCGGTCTGTCAACCCGCGTACAGCTGCCACCTTTCTGATTGACAGCGGGTCTGTGGCGGCTCCACCAGTGTTGGAGATCGTCATGCTAAAAATCGTCCCAGACCCACCGCACCACGCCACCCACTCCCTCGAAGACATCCTCATCCAGCTCTCCGAATACCTGCTCTGCGCCCAGACCGTGTCGCAGCAGGCGGCCGCGCTCTATTCCCGAACACCCCAGCAGATGCTGAGCCTCACGGCCGTGCATGAGCTCGAGCACGCGCGCGGGTTGGTGGAAATGGTGTTGAGCCGGGTTCAGCGCACGCATTGATAGGGTGGGGGGCTTGGGGGATCTGCGACCGCGTTGCGGTCGTTCGCTGGCAAGCCAGCTCCCACAAGGTTATGCGGCGCTCTTGCGTGCCAGTGCAGCCTACAGGCAGCCCAGCCCCCACACCTCCTGAAATTGGCAAACGCCAGGAGAGTTTCGGATGAACAAGGATTCGATTGCACCTGCCACCAACACCACCAAAACCATCGGCGTCGGCACCTTCGGTGAAGGCGACACGGGCTCAAGCGCCGAACGCCTGTTCCGCGTGCAGCCCGGCCACTCTGCGGACTTCGCATTGGAACAAGCCGCCATGCTCATGAGCTGCGTGTACAAACTCACCCTGCAAGCCGGCATCCAGCAAGACGGTTCGCTGGTGTGGGCCGCGCATTACCTCAGCGGCATGTCCAAGGCCCTGGTCGAGGACGTGGCGCACGCCATGCTCACCGACTAGCAGCACGCTGCACGGCGCAGGGGAGGGCGGCGACTTGGTCGTTGCTCTCCACTGCGCGCAGGGGCCGCGACCGCTTCGCGCTCGTTCGCTGGCAAGCCAGCTCCCACAGGGTTTTGCGGCGTTCCTGGGGCCGGCACCCGTCTGCAACAGCGCCCTCAGGAAAAAAATGCAGGATGTTGTGCTCAGAATTCGCTTGAGCTACCAGGCCCTGCCGTCCAAGGTGCAACCCTGATAGCCATTGCCTAGAAAAAAGGCTGCAGCGCGTGGACGCAGGCACAAGACGTTGCCTGTGTTGGGGGACGACATTTTCCGAGTGCGGCGAGCCATCTCGCACACCGGCACCTTGTCGACTCCTCCCAATAATAAGAGAGGTCAAGCAAATGCAAACCAACAGTCTCAAGCAAAGCCTGAAACAACGTCACATCACCATGATCGCCCTGGGCGGGGTAATCGGTGCGGGGCTCTTCATGGGCTCCGGCTCACTGATCGCCTCGGCCGGGCCGGCCGCCATCCTGTCGTACTTCATCGGCGGCGTGGTGGTCACCCTGGTGATGTTCATGCTCGGCGAAATGGCCTGCCGCACGCCCGACGCGGGCTCGTTCTCGACCTACGCCAATATGTACCTGGGCGAATGGGCAGGCTTTACGGTCGGCTGGCTGTACTGGTTCAAGTCGATGATGACCATCACCCTCGAAGCGGTGCTGCTGGGCGCCATCCTGCATGACTTTCTGCCGTGGCTGCCCATCTGGGCCGGCGCGTTCCTCATGCTGGTGACGCTGATGGCGAGCAATGCCTACTCGGTCCGGTCGTTCGCCGAAGTGGAGTACTGGCTGGCTGCGATGAAGGTCGCGACCATCGTGATCTTCATGCTGCTGGGCCTCTCGATTCTGCTCGGCCTGCACAGCGACATACCGTCCCCGGGCCTGGTCAACCTGACCGCGCACGACGGCTTCATGCCCAATGGCCTGTCGCCGGTGATGGCGGGGGTGATCGTGGTTATCTTCTCGCTGGGCGGCAGCGAAATCGCCGCCGTGGCGGCCGGCGAGTCGGAGAACCCGCGCAAGAACGTGATCCGGGCAATCAAGAGCGTGATCCTGCGCGTGATGCTGTTCTACGTCGGCTCCGTGTCGATCCTGATCCTGTGCCTGCCCTGGACCGACAAGGCCAACCTGGCATCGCCGTATGTGTCGCTGTTTACCCTGGCCGGGTTCGGTGGCGCTGCGGTCGCGATGAAGATCGTGCTGTTCGTCTCGTTCATGTCGGTGATGAACTCGTTCATGTTCTCCAACTCGCGCATGCTGTTCTCGCTCAGCCAACGTGGGCACGCGCCCAAGCTGTTCTCGCGCACCACGCCCAAGGGTGTGCCGCTCAATGCGCTGCTGCTCAGCCTGTGCATCTGCCTGACCATTCTGACGGTGCACTTCGTGAGCGGCGGCGACCTGTTCATGACGCTGGCCAAAAGCAGCGGCACCTTCGTGATGATCGTGTGGATCTTCATCATCATTGCGCACCTGGCCATGCGCTGGAAAACCCGCCACGAACCGGTTGACCCCAAGGCGTTCCGCGCGTGGTTCTTCCCGTACGCCAATATCGTCGCGCTGCTGGCGCTGCTGGGCGTGATCGGCAGCCAGGCGTTCGACCCCGCGTCGCGCTTCCAGCTCTGGTTCATCAGCTCTACGGTCGTGCTGGTGGTTGGGGCCTATTTCGTGCGGCGCAATTGGCTGGCCGACAAAGCGGTTGGCTACGCGGGCAACTGACCGACCAGGCGTGTCATAGGGTGATGCTGGTGGCGGGATAGAACAGGATGTTCAGCACCAACAGCATCATCCACAAGCCGATTTCCAGGGTTTCGGTAATCGGCTGGATACCTTTGATCGCGCCGTATACATGCACCACGAACATCAAGGTAAACACCACGAACAGAATGTCGAACGCATAGCTGAAACTGGTGCCAGTGGTGGCCGAACGCAGCATGGCAATTTCAACCACCAGGATGAACGCCCCCAGGCAGCGGCCGAAGTAGATGGCCAGGTGCTGATGTTCGGGAATGGTCCAGCGCATGGCGCGGGCCCAGGTGAGCGGGGCGATGAAGATAGGCAAAGCGAAAAACAGCGTGGTGACGATCATCAGGGTGGTGATGTATTCGGTGCTGTACTGCGCATAGTAGCCAAGCATCGGCGAACTCCTTGTCCGAGTGGCGCTGTGCCGCGCCATTCATTTGTTATTGTTGTTATGGGTTGGGGCTTTGCTGCGGCAAGCATCGCGAGGGCGGCGCTTGCAGGTCAAGCGCGCCGGGGGTGTGGCAGTACCAAAGAAGGTCAGGCGGGGTGGGGGATTTACTACTTAAGAGGTGCGGCCGTTAAACTGTGCAGGCCATCTAGGGTTTTCGACCGCTACGCGCTCGTTCGCTGGCAAGCCAGCTCCCACGGCCTGCCGGCCAGAAGCGGATTTTTGCATGCATCGCTGACCAGCTTCTGCCCGTAGGGCGTGGGGGCTGGCTTGCCCGCGAACTGGCGCAAAGCGGCAGTAAAACCGGTGCACGCGGTGTGTCTGATGCACCGTGCATTCAGTCTTGCGACCGCTATGCGCTCGTTCGCTGGCAAGACCAGCTCCCACGGCCTGGCGGCCAGAAGCAGTTCGGTGCAGACGCCGAAGAGCCGCCTCTGGCCGAAGGCCGTAGGAGCATGCTTGCTCGCGATCTGGCGCGTAGCGGCAGTAAAACCGGTGCACGCGGTGTGCCTGGTGCACCGTGCATTCAGGGTCTGCGACCGCTTCGCGCTCGTTCGCGGGTCAAGCCCGCTCCCACGGCCTACCGGCCAGAAGCAGTTCGGTGCAGACGCCGAAGAGCCGCCTCTGGCCGAAGGCCGTGGGAGCATGCTTGCTCGCGATCTGGCGCGTAGCGGCAGTAAACCGGTGTACGCGGTGTGCCTGGTGCACCGTGCATTCAGGGTTTTCGACCGCTACGCGCTCGTTCGCTGGCAAGACCAGCTCCCACGGCCTACCGGCCAGAAGCAGTTCGGTGCAGACGCCGAAGAGCCGCCTCTGGCCGAAGGCCGTAGGAGCATGCTTGCTCGCGATCTGGCGCGCAGCGGCAGTAAAACCGGTGAATGCGGTGTGTCTGGTACACCGTGCATTCAGGGTTTGCGACCGCTTCGCGCTCGTTCGCGGGTCAAGCCCGCTCCCACGGCCTACCGGCCAGAAGCAGTTCGGTGCAGACGCCGAAGAGCCGCCTCTGGCCGAAGGCCGTGGGAGCATGCTTGCTCGCGATCTGGCGCGTAGCGGCAGTAAAACCGATGCGCGGTGTGTCTGATGCACCCTGCATTCAGGCCTTGCGACCGCTTCGCGCTCGTTCGCGGGTCAAGCCCGCTCCCACGGCCTACCGGCCAGAAGCAGTTCGGTGCAGACGCCGAAGAGCCGCCTCTGGCCGAAGGCCGTGGGAGCATGCTTGCTCGCGATCTGGCGCGTAGCGGCAGCAAAACCACTACACGCGGTGTTGCTGATACACCACCCCGTTCACCAGAACGAAGCAGGCGCTTGCAACGCGGTGCGGAACACCTCGATCGCTCGCTCCACATCCGCCGCCTCGGTATAGCGCCCCACACTCACTCGCACACTGCTCAACGCCTGCCCCGGCTCCAACCCCAACGCCAGCAGCACATGCGAAGGCGCATTGCTGGCCGAGTTGCACGCCGACGTCGACGACAACGCCAGGCTGCCCGCCAACTGCGCACTGTTGAACCCACTGCGGGTAATGCACAGGTTGAGGGTATGCGCGACGCGCTGCTGCGCACAGCCATTCAGCCGGACCCCCGGCAACGCCAGCAACCCCTCGCGCAAACGCTGGCTCAGCTGTTCGATGCGCCGGCTTTCCTCATCGCCATGCACCGCCGCCAACTCGAACGCCGCCCCCATGCCCACAATCTGATGCGTGGGCAACGTGCCCGAACGCAACCCACCTTCATGCCCGCCACCATGCATCTGCGCCTGCAGCATCGCGCGCGCGCGCGGGCCGACGTACAACGCACCGATCCCCTTGGGGCCATACACCTTGTGCGCCGAAAACGACATCAGGTCCACCGCAAGACTGCTCAGGTCGATCTCCAGCTTGCCCACCGCCTGCGCCGCATCCACATGCAGCAGCGCCCCCCGCGCACGCACCAGCTCGCCAATACGGGCAATGTCGGTCAGGGTGCCCAGCTCGTTGTTCACCCACATCAACGACACCAGCACGGTGTCTTCACGCATGGCCGCCTGCACCGCCTCGGGCTGGATCAACCCCTGTGCATCCGGCTTCAACCAGGTGACCTCAACCCCCAGGCGCTCCAGCTCACGCGCTGTGTCGATCACCGCTTTGTGCTCCAGGCAACTGGTCACCAGGTGCCGACGCCGGCCGTCACTACCCTGGGCGATGCCCTTGAGCGCCAGGTTGTTCGACTCGGTCGCGCCCGAGGTCCATACGATCGTGTCCACGCTGGCGCCAACCCGGCGCGCCACCTGGTGTCGCGCCTGGTCCACGGCCTGGCGCGCAGCCTGGCCGTAGCCATGCCCGCTGGACGCAGGGTTGCCGAAATTGCCCTGGCGCCCAAGGCACGCCAGCATGGCTTCAATGACTCGATCATCAACGGGCGTGGTGGCGGCGTAGTCGAGGTACAGCGGTTCGTTTGGCATGGTCGTGGTCTTTTTCTGTGCACGTGGAAGGCAAGGCCGGCAGCCGCTGTGCGGCGCTGCAGATAGGCTACTGAGGATCGAGGGAAAAATTTTTGACAATCGTTCGCTTATTTACATGCAGTTAGAAAATCTATTCGTCAATGAAGATCATTAATAGAAATAAAATTCACGCGCGCGCTTTTTAGTGAACAGTCCTGCGCCAGGCAGGTATAAATACCGGCTCCCCACACCATCACCAGGAGGTTCTGTGGACCTGCGTCAACTCGAAGCCTTTGCCGCCGTCATGTCCGCCGGCAGCGTCACCGGTGCCGGGCAGATGCTCGGCCGCTCGCAACCCACGATCACCCGCCTGATCCAGGAGCTGGAGCAGGAACTGGGGTTTGCCCTGTTCGAGCGCAGCGGGCCCAAGGTCACGCCGACGCACAAGGCCTTCATGATGACCGCCGAGGTGGAGAGCGCTCTGCAAGGCGTGCGACACGTGCGCCAGCGCGCCGTGAACATCGCCCGCGACGAGAACCTCAGCCTGCGCCTGGTCGCCACCCCGGCGCTGGCAGCGGGATTATTGCCGCCCGCCCTGGCACGCCTGCCGCAAGCGCTGCGTCCGCAGCAACTGCAGATCCAGAGCCTGACCCCCGAAGCCGCCGTGCAGGCGGTGCTGTCCAAGACCGTCGACCTGGGCGTGGTCAGCCTGCCGCTGGAACACCGTGGCCTGGACCTGCACTGGATCGGCGAAGCCCCCTGCGTGGCCGTGTTGCCCGCCGATGCAGCGCTGGCCAGCCACGCGGTGCTGGGCATGGAGCAGCTGGCCGGCGAAACCCTGATCAGCATCTCCAACCCGTACCGCTTCCGCCGCCGTATCGACAAGGCGTTCGAATCAGCAGGCCTGGCGCCGCAACACATCCTCGACACCAACACCTCGCTGATCGCCATGCAGATGGCGCGCGTGGGTCTGGGTGTGGCGCTGGTCGACCCGTTCACGGCATTCGGCGTGCCGTTGGAAGGCGTGGTGGTGCGCCCCATCGAATGCAGCATTCCGTTCTACTTCGGCCTGGTATCGGCCTACGCCAGCCCGCTGTCCGACGTGGCCAAGGCGCTGGTCGACGCGTTGCAGGACTCCTCACGCGACCTGCTGCCCGGCATGACCGTGCACCCTGCCAACCGCCACGACGCCTTGATGCAAGGCATCTACGCCAGCTGATCCCCGCCCCCCAGGCGTTGCACCTCAACGCCTTATATTCCCTAAACGAATATGCATAGCTTTTTTAAGCTGTTGCTGCGATAAAAAACGCCGCTTACTATTCATTTACCGCATTCAATGCGCTTTTGAATACATAAATAGAATTGTCTCAACGATCGACGATTCACGTTTCGCGGAAATCCAGCCGACCTCGGCAAATCGCCGCAATACCGGTTTCACCCATTTTCTGGCGATTTCTCGGGGAGCAGTCATGCACGCAAGGTTTTCATCCGTTTCGGCTTTTTCACCCGCTCTGCTGACCTTGGCAGGGTTGTACTGGGCAACGGCCTCCACCAGCACCCTGGCGGCCACGGTCAGCGCCGACGAGCCGGTGCTCGAAGCCGTGGTGTCGGTGGGCAACCGCGGCGCCCAGCGCACTGTTGCGCAAAGCGCGGTGCCCATCGATGTGATCGGCGGCCAGGACCTGGAGAAGCAGGGCGCCAGTGCTAGCCTGCGTGACGCGCTGGCCAACCTGCTGCCCTCGTTCAACGTGGCCAAGGTCACCGGCGGTGCCTACAGCAACGTGGCCCGCGCCGCCGGCCTGCGCGGCCTGGGCGGCGGCTACGTGCTGGTGCTGGTCAACGGCAAGCGCCGTCACGGCGGATCGGTAGCGTCGGAAAACTCGGTATTGATCGAAGGCTGGAACCCCGCCGACCTGGACCTGATCCCCATCAGCGCGGTCGACCGTGTCGAGGTGCTGCGCGACGGCGCCGCCGCGCAATACGGCTCGGACGCCATCGCCGGGGTGATCAACATCATCCTCAAGCGCGACAGCAGCGGCGGCAGTGCCAGCACCATGGTCGGGCGCCGCTCGCACTACGCCAGCGGCGTGGGCTCCAACGGCGAGACCTACCAGCAAACCTTCAACTATGGCCTGGCGTTGCCCAACGACGGCTTCCTCAACCTGGCGGTCGACGCCAAGAAGCAGGACAGCACCAAGCGCTCCGGCGAGGCCACCGGCAATTTCTACTACCCGGTCAACGGCCAGCCCGACCCACGCGAGCAAACCGTCAACAAGCGTAGCTACGGCGGCGGCCTGCCAGAAATCGAACAGATCAACCTGTCGTACAACGCCGAGCTGCCGTTGCAGGACAACCTTTCGCTGTACTCCTTCAGCACCTTCGGCAAGCAGGACGCACTGGTGTCTATCGGCTTTCGCCGGCCCAACTCCAACACCATCATCAACGAGCTGTACCCGGACGGCATCGCGCCCAACTTCACCTTCGAAAGCATTGACTACCAGAGCGTGTTCGGCGTGCGCGGCAACGACCTGGCCGGCTGGGACTGGGACCTGAGCACCTCCTACGGCGAGAACCGCCAGAAGCAGCTCACCGACCACAACCTCAACCCGTCGCTGGGCACCAGCAGCCCGACCGACTTCACCCTGCAGACCAACCGTTTCACCCAGTGGACCACCAACCTGGACCTCAACCGCCCGCTGGACATCGGCCTGGCCAACCCGCTGACCTTCGCCACCGGCCTTGAGTACCGCTACGAGCAGTACCGCACCGAAGCCGGCGACCCCGACTCCTACGCCAGCGGCGGCTACCGTTACCCGGTCGGCCACCCGCGTGCCGGCCAGCAGGCCGCGATCGGCGCACTGGGCAACTACCTGCTGCTACCCGAAGACGAGGTCAACCTGCGCCGCAGCGACTCGGCCGCCTATGTCGACCTGGGCCTGGACGTCACCGACAAGTGGTTCGTGGGGGCGGCGGGGCGCTTCGAGCATTACACCGACAGCTCGGGCAACACCTGGACCGGCAAGCTCTCCACCCGCTACGCCTTCACCCCGCAACTGGCCGCGCGCGGCGCGTTGAGCACCGGCTTCGTGGCGCCGTCGATGATCCAGCAGGGCTATGCCAAGACTGGCCTGGGCCGGCGCACAGTGGGCAACGAAACCCGCGACATCATGATCAAGCGCGTGCAGACCGACTCGGCCATCGGCCGCGCCCTGGGCGCCGAAGACCTTGAGCCGGTGCGCTCGCAAAGCGTGTCGGCGGGCCTGACCTGGACGCCGTTGCAGAACCTCAACGTGGCGCTGGACGCCTACCTCATCGACCTCGAAGACCGCATTGCACTGATCAGCCCGCTGTCGGGCCTGGCGGTCGACCAGATCCTGGCGGCCAACGGCTTTGCCCACGTGCAGCAGGTGCAGTACTACGCCAACGCCTTCGACACCCGCACCAAGGGCCTGGACCTGGTGGTCGACTACACCCAGCACCTGGGCCAGTACGGCCGTCTGCGCTACAACGTGGGCGCCAACTGGAACAAGGCCAGCATCACCGAACTCAAGGCCAATCCCGCGCAGTTGCAGAGCCTGGGCCTGTCGCGCTTCGACCGCACCGAGCTGGGTGGCATCACCGACCTCACGCCCCGGTCCAAGTACATCCTGGGCCTGAACTGGCAGCTCAGCGATTGGGACATCGGCCTGCGCACCACGCGCTACGGCTCGGTGAAAAAGCTCGGCAGCAGCAACGGCGGCGTGGACGAAACCTTCGGCGCCAAGTGGATCACCGACGTCGACGTGAGCTATGCCCTGACCGACAACGTGCGGGTCTCGCTGGGCGCCGACAACGTGTTCGACGTGTACCCCGACAAGCACACCGTGACCGATGTTTCCGGCGCCTCGTACTACTCGTCGATCTCGCCGTTCGGGTCCTACGGCGCCTTCTACTACGGCCGCCTGAACATAGATTTCTAACCCTGTGGGCCATCCCGGCCCACCCCTGTGATCGAGATTGCACAATGCCTGACACCCATACCCCCATCGGCCTGGCTGCCCTCCAAGCACGCCTGCGCGAAGACCTGGAATGGCTCGGCCTGCCGGTACAACCCTGGGTCAAGCCGCACGCCCACCAGGGCCAGGCGCTGCTTGACGTGGCCATTATCGGCGGCGGCATGGCCGGCATGGCGGTGGCGGCCGAACTGCAGCACCTGGGGGTGCGGGCGGTGGTGTTCGATCAGGCGCCAGAGGGCTTCGAAGGCCCGTGGGCGACCACCGCACGCATGCAGACGCTGCGCTCGCCCAAGCAGTTGAGCGGGCCGGCGCTGGGGCTGCCGGCGCTGACGTTTCGCGCCTGGTTCCAGGCGCAGTTCGGCCTGGCCGAATGGGATGCGCTGGACAAGATCCCGCGCCTGCAATGGGCCGAGTACCTGCGCTGGTATCGCCAGGTGCTGGGCCTGGATGTGCGCAACCTGCACCGCGTGGCGCGGGTGCAGCCGGGGGCCGAAGGGCACGTGCAACTGATGCTCGAGACCGCCCAGGGCAACCTTGAGGTGAACGCCCGCCATGTGGTGCTGGCCACCGGGCGTGACGGCCTGGGCGGGCCGTGGGTGCCGCAATGGGCCGAGCAACTGCCGCGTGAATGCTGGGCCCATTCGGCCGACGGCCTGCAGGACGACTGGTTCGTCGGCAAGCGCGTGGCGGTGATCGGCGGCGGCGCCTCGGCCATGGACGCCGCCGCCACCGCGCTCGAAGCTGGCGCCCAGGCGGTCGACCTGCTGATCCGGCGTCGCGATCTGCCGCGCATCAACAAGGGCAAGGGCGCCGGCAACCCCGGCATGACCCACGGCTACTGGCGCCTGTCGGACGATTGGAAGTGGCAGATCCGCCACTACCTCAACACCCAGCAGGTACCGCCACCGCGCGGCAGCACCTTGCGCGTGTCGCGCCATGCCAACGCTCGGTTCCTGCTCGACAGCCCCATCGAGGCGGTGCAGGTGCAGGCCGACGGCCACTTGCAGGTGACCACGCCCACCGCGCAACTGGCCTATGACTTCATCGTGTTCGCCACGGGGTTTCGCAGCAACCTGGCGTTGCGCCCGGAGTTCGCCCCGTTCGCGGCGCACATCAAGCCTTGGTCCGACCGCTACCCGATGCCGGCCGGCCAGGTGGATGGCGAGCTGGCGCAACTGCCCGACCTGGGCCCGCTGTTCGAGTTTCAGCAGCGCACCCCAGGCGCCTGCCCGGGGCTTGAGCGGGTGCACTGCTTCAGCTACCCGGCCGCGCTGACCTATGGCGGCGTGTCGGGCGACATTCCGGCCATCAGCGAAGGCGCCAAGCGTATTGCCCAGGGGCTGGCCGGGCAGTTGTTCAACGAAGACATCGCGCGCCACTTCGACGACATGCAGCACTACGCCGAACCCGAGCTGTTGGGTGACGAGTGGCAGCCAGGCACCCTGCGTGCCGACGAGTTGCGCACGTGAGCGGCTGGCTGCTGCGCCGTGTCGGCCAGGCGCTGCTGGTGCTGGTGCTGATGTCGCTGGTGGTGTTCATCGGCCTGAATGCCATCGGCAACCCGCTGGACATTCTCATCGGCGAAGACCTCAACCAGGCCGAACGGGCCCAGGCCATTGCGCGCCTGGGCCTGGACCAGCCGCTGTGGCAGCAATACCTGGGCTTCTTGCAGGGCGCCTTGCACGGGCACCTGGGCACCAGCTACGTGCACCACGAAGACGCCCTGCAACTGATCCTCAAACGTCTGCCGGCCACGGTCGAACTGGCCATCAGTGCCTTGCTCATCGCCATCGTGCTCGGCGTGCCGCTGGGGCTGTTCGCCGGCCTGTACCCCGAGCACCCGTGCTCGCGGCTGCTGATGGCCGGCAGCATCGTGGGCTTCTCGCTGCCCTCGTTCTGGGTGGCGCTGATGCTGATTCTGTTGTTCTCGGTGCACCTGGGCTGGCTGCCCGCCAGCGGTCGTGGCGACACCCGCGAGCTGTTCGGCGTGCAGTGGTCGTGGCTGACCCTGGACGGCCTGCAGCACTTGCTGCTGCCGGCCTTCAACCTGGCGCTGTTCAAGGTGTCGCTGGTGCTGCGCCTGACCCGCGCCGGGGTGCGTGAAGTGCTGCCCCAGGACTTCGTGCGCTTCGCCCGGGCCAAGGGCCTGTCGCCGCTGCGCGTGGTGCTGGTGCACGTGCTGCGCAACACGTTGATCCCGCTGGTGACGGTGCTCGGCCTGGAGCTGGGCTCGACCATCGCCTATGCGGTGGTCACCGAAAGCATCTTTGCCTGGCCGGGCGCCGGCAAGCTGATCCTGGACAGTATCAACAACCTGGACCGCCCCGTAGTGGTGGCCTACCTGATGGTCGTGGTGGTGATTTTCGTGAGCCTGAACCTGATTGTCGATGTGCTGTACCGCGTGCTCGACCCGCGGGTTCGCCTGGAGGGTGCGCGATGAGCAAGCCTGTTTCACTGGCCTCGCCCTGGCAGCGTGCGCTGGGCGATTTTGTCCGTGCGCCGTCTGCGGTGGTCGGCCTGATGCTGCTGTTGCTGGTGGTGTTGCTGGCACTGCTGGCGCCGTGGATCACCCCGCAGAACCCGTATGACCTGATGCAGCTGGACGTGCTCGATGCGCGCCTGGCGCCCGGCGCCGACAGCATGGCCGGCGGCTACCGCTACTGGCTGGGCACCGACGGCCAGGGCCGCGACCTGTACTCGGCGATTGCCTACGGCCTGCGCATCAGTTTGCTGGTTGGCGTGGGCTCGGCACTGATCGCCGCCGTGGTGGGCACCGTGGTCGGGCTGGTGTCGGCGTACGCCGGCGGCTGGCTGGACGCGTTGCTGATGCGCCTGGTCGACCTGCTGCTGTCGTTCCCTGGCATCCTCATGGCGCTGATGATCCTGGCCTGGCTGGGCAAGGGCGTGGGTAACGTGATGCTGACCCTGGTGGTGCTGGAGTGGGCGTACTACGCCCGCACCGCGCGTGGCCAGGCGCTGGTCGAAAGCCGTCGCGAGTACGTCGAGGCGGCGCGCGGGCAGGGCATCGGGCGCTGGCGCATCCTGCTCGGGCACATCCTGCCTAACTGCCTGCCGCCGCTGATCGTGATCGGCGCCTTGCAGATCGCCCGCGCCATCACCCTGGAAGCGACCCTGTCGTTTCTCGGCCTCGGCGTGCCGATCACCGAGCCGTCGCTGGGCCTGCTGATTGCCAATGGCTTCCAGTACATGCTCGGCGACGAATACTGGATCAGCGTGTTCCCGGGCCTCGCACTGCTGCTGACCATCGTCGCCATCAACCTGGTGGGCGACCGCCTGCGCGATGTGCTCAACCCGAGGTTGCAATCATGACTGCCGTGTCGCCACTGCTTGCCCCTGCGACCCTGGAGGTGCGCAACCTGTCGGCCGCCTTCGCCACCCGCGACGGCCTGCTGCCCGCCGTACGCGACCTGTCGTTGCGCTTGCAGCCGGGGCGCATCCTGGGGCTGGTGGGCGAGTCGGGTTCGGGCAAGTCGGTCACCGGCTTTTCCATTCTCGGGCTGCTCGACGCACCGGGGCGTATCACCGGCGGAGAAATCTGGTTCCAGGGGCGCGACCTGCGCACGCTGTCGCCGCGCCAGTTGCGCGAGGTGCAGGGCAACCGCCTGGCGATGATCTTCCAGGACCCGATGATGACCCTCAACCCGGTGCTGCGGGTCGACACGCAAATGATCGAGGCGGTGCGTGCGCATCAACGTGTGAGCAAGGCCCAGGCGCGTGAACAGGCCTGTGCGACGCTGGCAGCGATGGGCATCGCCAGCCCCGAGGAGCGCCTGCGGGCCTACCCGCATCAGCTTTCGGGCGGCATGCGTCAGCGCGTGGCGATTGCCATCGCGCTGCTGCATCGGCCCGACCTGATCATTGCCGACGAACCCACCACCGCGCTGGACGTGACCATTCAGGCGCAGATTCTGGGCGAGGTGCAGAAGCTGGTGCGCGAGCAGGGCACCGCGCTGATCTGGATCACCCACGACCTGTCGGTGGTGGCAGGCCTGGCAGACGACGTGGCGGTGATGTACGCCGGGCGCATCGTCGAGCAGGGCCCGGTGGACGCGGTGCTCGACCAGCCGCTGCACCCCTACACCCGAGGCCTGATCGACAGCCTGCCGAGCCGCAACCGGCGCGGCGAACGCCTGCGCCAGATCCCCGGCATGGCGCCGGGGTTGCAGGCTGTCGAGACCGGCTGCGCGTTCGCCCCACGTTGCGCGCGGGCCACCCCGGCCTGTGCCGCCCAACCCCCCACGCACCTGATCGCAGCCGGGCGCAGCGTGCGCTGCTTCCATCCGGGAGACACCCATGGGCAATGAGATTCCACTGATCGCCCTCGAGCAGGTCAGCAAGCATTTTGGCGAGCGTCGCCAGGGCATCGTGGGCCGCGGCCTGCAGCGCCTGGGCTGGGCGCAACCACCCGCCATCACCCGAGCGGTCGACCGCGTCGACCTGCACATCCGGCGCGGCGAAGTGGTCGGCCTGGTGGGCGAGTCCGGCTGTGGCAAGTCGACCCTGGGGCGCATCGCTGCGGGCCTTTTGCCCAGCTCCAGCGGTACCGTCAGCCTCGACGGCCAGGCGCTCGATGGCCTGTCGCCCGCCGCCCGCCAGCAGGCCCGGCTCAAGGTGCAGATGATCTTCCAGGACCCCTACGCCAGCCTCAACCCGCGCCTGCGCATCGACCGCATCGTGGGCGAGGGCGCGTGGCTGCACGGCCTCACTGACGCGGCTGGTTTCGACGACTACGTCAGCGCCCAGTTGCAGCGCGCCGGGCTCAATCCGGACCTTCGCCAACGCTATGCACACCAGTTCAGTGGCGGCCAGCGCCAGCGCATCGGCATTGCCCGCGCGCTGGCGGTGCAGCCCGACGTGCTGGTGTGCGACGAGTCGGTAGCGGCGCTGGACGTGTCGATCCAGGCGCAGATCCTCAACCTGTTCATGGACCTGCGCGAGCAGTTGGGGCTGACCTACCTGTTCATCAGCCATGACCTGGGCGTGGTCGAGCACCTGTGTGACCGCGTGGTGGTGATGTACCTGGGGCGGGTGGTGGAGTCGGCCACGGTCGACGACCTGTTCGCCCGCCCCAACCACCCCTACACCCAGGCGCTGCTGGCCCAGGTACCGCGTTTCGACGTGCGCCGCAGCCAGTACGACGCGATTCGCGGCGAGATGCCAAGCCCGCTGAACCCGCCGTCCGGTTGCCATTTTCATCCGCGTTGCCCGCACGCCACCGCCCGGTGCCGCGAGCAGGCCCCCGGCCTTCGTGAAGTGGCGCCGCAGCACCTGAGCGCCTGCCACCTCAACCTTTTTGCCTGACCCGAGGACGTGCCCTTGAAACAGCCTTTCAAACCTTTGCTGGCCAGTGTATTGGCCATGACCTTGCTGGCCGGTGGCAGCGTGTCGGCGCACACCCTGCGCATCGGCTATGCCGACCCGGTGTCGTCGCTCGACCCGCAGCTCAACAACCATGCCGGTGACCGCTCGGTGGCGCTGCATACGTTCGAGTCGCTGCTGGAGCGGCGTGACGACGGCGAGCACCCGGGCCTGGCCGAGCGCTGGGAACGCCTCGACGACAACACCTGGGTGTTCCACCTGCGCCAGGACGTCAAATGGCACGACGGCCAGCCGTTCACTGCCGACGACGTGGCGTTCTCCATCGAGCGTGCGCGCAACGTGCCGGGCAGCGTGGCGTCCTATGCCAGCGGCTTGCGCACGGTGGCGTCGGTCACCGCCCGCGACCCCTATACGGTGGTGGTCAAGACCCGCGTGCCCAACCCCACGCTGCTGACCAACATCGATTCGATCTACCTGGTCAGCCGCCACGCCGGGGCCACCGCCGCCAGCGAAGACTACGGCAACGGCAAGGCCATGATCGGCACCGGCCCGTACCGTTTCGTGTCCTACGCCCAGGGCGACCGTACCTTGTTCGAGCGCAACCCGGCGTATTGGGGGCCGCGCCCAACCTGGGACGCTGTCGACTTTCGCTACATCGCCAACCCGGCCGGGCGCACCGCCGCGCTGCTGGCCGGCGATGTCGACGTGATAGACAAGGTCTCGCCCAGCGACGTGAACAAGCTGCGCACCACCGACAGCGTCAGTGTGTACGCCTACCCGGGCCTGCGCGCCCTGATCGTGCAGCCGAGCCTGCGCGAGGGGCCCAACGAGTTCATCCGCGACAACAGCGGCAAACCGCTGGCGCAGAACCCGCTGCGCGATGTGCGGGTACGTGAGGCACTGTCGCTGGCAATCAACCGCAAGGCCATCGTGGAGCGCATCCTGCAGAACACCGTGACCGAGGCCAACCAGTGGATGCCGGCCAACACCTTTGGCTACAACCCCGCGGTCAAGGACATCCCCAACGACCCGGCGCGGGCCAAGGCGCTGTTGGCCGAAGCCGGTTACCCGCAGGGCTTCCAGCTGAGCGTGCACGTGCCCGGCGACCGCTACCCGCTGGCACCCGAAAGCCTGCAGGCGGTGGCGCAGTTCTGGGCGCGCATCGGGGTCAAGGTCGACCTGCAGGTGGTGCCATGGTCGGTGTATGCCAGCCGCGCCAACAAGAACGAGTACGCGGTCACCGTGATCGCCTGGGGCAATGGCACCGGCGAAGCCAGCTACGGCCTGACCAACATCCTGGCCACCGCCGATGCCGGCAAGGGCCTGGGCATGTCCAACTGGGGCCGCTACAGCAACCCTGAAGTCGACCAGGCGCTGGAGCGTGCCACCGTCGAGTTCGACGATACCCGTCGCGCCGCCATCCTGCGCGAGGCCGCCAAGGTGGTGAGCGACGACGTGGGCATCATCCCGCTGTTCCACTACCAGAACATCTGGGCGGCGCGCAAAGGCCTGAAGGTGGAGCCGTGGGTCAGCGACCGTACCGCCGCGATCATGGTGACAGAGGGAAAGCCATGACACGCCTGAGCGTCACCCCGCGTGACGGCTTGCTCGACGAACCTCGGCGCATTCGCGTCCAGGGGCTGGCGCCGGGTGCACGTGTCACCTTGAGTGCGCGCACCTTGCGCGGCCACGGCCAGTACTGGGCCAGCCAGGCCACCTTCGTCGCCGATGCCAGCGGCGCAATCGACCTGCAGCACGATGCACCGGTGGCCGGCGACTACAGCGGCGTCAGCCCCTTGGGGCTGCTGTGGAGCCAACGGCCGGAGGCGGGGCAGGGCGCGGCGATCTTCCCCGACAACCTGCTGGCGCCGCTGGTGACGCAGATCGCGGTGCAGGGCAGCGGCCAGGTGCAGGTACTGCAACAGCAGTTGGCCGCGCCTGGTGTCACCCGCCGTGAGGTGCGTGAAGACGGGCTGGTCGGCACGCTGTTCCTGCCGGCAGGGCCGGGGCCGCACCCGGCGGTGATCGTGCTCAATGGCTCTGGTGGCGGCATCAACGAGCCGCGTGCGGCGCTGTATGCCTCGCGGGGCTATGCGGCGCTGGCGCTGGCCTATTTCAAGGCGCCGGGGCTGTCCGACTACATCTCCAATACGCCGCTGGAGTACTTCGAGCGCGGCATGGCCTGGGTGCGTCGCGAGCTCAAGCCGGCCAACGACTTCGTCGCCCTCAGCGGCCAGTCGCGTGGCGGCGAACTGGTGCTGTTGCTGGGCAGCCTGTTCCCCTCGGCCGTGTCGGCGGTGGTGGCTTATGTGCCCAGTGCGCTGGTGCATGGCGGGCAGGCCGCAGCCGACCCGGCGGTGGGGCGTGATGGACCGGCGTGGCTGTACCACGGGCAACCGCTGGTGCACCTGTGGGACCACAACCGCACCGCCAACTGGAGCGCGCGCGATGCCGGGCAGCGCAATGCGCTGTCGATTGCCACGGCGCTGGGCGACAGTGCGGCGGTGGAGCGTTCGCGCATTGCCGTGGAGCGTATCCAGGGCCCGGTGCTGTTGCTGTCGGCGGGTGATGATGCGGCGTGGCCGTCCAGCCGCTTCGCCGGCATGGTCGCCGAGCGCCTTGAGGCGCTGGCGCATCCGTGGCCGGTGCAGCACCTGGATTTCGCGGCGGCGGGGCACAGCATCCTGTTGCCCTTCATACCGTCCACCTACAGCCAGGACGGCACGCCTGCGGCCAATGCCCAGGCCAATGAACAGTCCTGGCTAGCGGTTCGAGACTTTTTGCACGATGCCGTGGCGGCTCGCCAGGCACACCTTGAGGACACCCCATGAGTACCGTTGCCCCTACCGATCTGCTCGACACCTTACTGGTGCCGGGCCCGGCCTTGCAGGCGCTGCGCCAGGCACGCGGCAAAGTCACCCAGGCTACCCAGGGCAGCTACGACAGCCTGCTCTCGGCGCAATTACCTGGCGCCTTGTCGCTGCAGCTGCGCTTGCTGGTGGCGCTGTATGCTGCCGTGCTCACGCCCCAGGCCCAACTGGTGGCGCATTATCGCGAGCGCTTGCAGGCGCTGGAGGTGGCGCCCGAGTGGCTGGCGGCGGTGCAGCAGGATGCGCTGTCGGGTCTGGATGATGCGCGGCTGGTCGCGGTGCTGCGCTACACCCGCACCTTGATCGTGGCGCCGCGCGAAGGTGATCGTGCGGCATTGGAGGTATTGCTGGCTGCGGGGCTGAGCGCGGTGGATGTGGTCACGCTGGCCCAGTTGATTGCGTTCGTGGCGTACCAGGTGCGATTGGTGGCCGGCTTGTCGGCGTTGCAGGCAGTGGAGGTGGAGGCATGAGCCAGGTGATACGTGATCAGGGTTTTACCAACGAGACGCTGGGGTGGAAGGCGTGGTTGCCCACGGTCGATCCGGCGCAGGCCAGTGATGAGCAGTTGGCCGTGCTCAAGGAGAGCCACCCGCAGGCCATGGTGTCGGAGTACTACCTGAGCTTGATTCATCAGCCCGAAGTGTTGCGTCAGCGGTCGTTGGCGTTCAACGCCATCATGTATGCGCCGGGTGGTTTGTCGCGTGCGGAGCGGGAGTTGGCGAGTGCGGTGGTGTCGCGTGTCAACCAGTGTGTTTACTGTGCGTCGGTGCATGCGCAGCGGTTCGAGCAGTTGGCCAAGCGCAATGAGGTGATTGCCCAGGTCTTCGCCGACCCGTACACGGCGGGCGGTAGTGACCGGGAGCGGGCGATCATACGGTTTGCCATCGAGCTCACGATGGTGCCGGGCGAGGTGGGGCGTGAGCAGGTACTGGCGTTGCGCGAACAGGGGTTGGCGCAGGGCGAGATTCTTGACTTGATTCATGCGGTGGCGATTTTTGCGTGGGCCAATCGGTTGATGCTCAATTTAGGTGAGCCGGTGTATGGGGGGGAGGGGTAGCAGAAATGCATTGACTGGCCCCGGGTGGCCCCCCGCGATCTTTTGTCAGCTTTGGTGGTCCGACGGCAGATCGCAGTGGGGCCACCAGGAGCCGATGCAAGAGGCACTGGAACAGGGCGGTTGCAGGATGGGTGTCAATTAAAATATCCGTGCGCTTCGTTTTTCGTTCATTAAAGTTAACGATTGCTGTTTCCAGCGCGATGCGTAGGAGTTCCCCTGCGAATGTGTAAATTTCGTAAATAAGATTTAAACCCATTTGAGAATCATTATATTCAGCGTCTCCTTGGGGCAGCTCACGCCATGCGCGTTGCCCAGCTCTCGAAGTAACGGAGACGTGAAATGCAGTCCAGAACCTCCCCCAACAGCCTGGCCTGGGCCTTTGTTGCCCTGTCGTCATCGGCGCTGGTCACCCCCTCGGTTCACGCCGAAGACGCCAGCAGCGTCGAACAGGTCGGTGACAATGCCCTGGTGATCCAGAACACCCGGGTCACCGCCGAGGAGGAAGCCAAGCAGGCACTGGGCTCTTCGATCATCACCGCCGAAGACATCAAGCGTCACCCGCCGGCCAACGACCTGTCCGATATCATCCGCCGCGAACCGGGCGTGAACCTCACCGGCAACAGCGCCAGCGGCGCACGCGGCAACAACCGCCAGATCGACCTGCGCGGCATGGGCCCGGAAAACACCCTGATCCTGATCGACGGCAAGCCATCCAGTGCGCGCAACGCCGTGCGTTACGGCTGGAACGGCGACCGCGACACCCGCGGTGAAACCAACTGGGTACCGGCCGAAGCGGTCGAGCGCATCGAGATCCTGCGTGGCCCGGCCGCTGCCCGCTACGGCTCCGGCGCCATGGGCGGGGTGGTCAACATCATCACCAAGCGCCCGACCCAGGAGCTGCAAGGCAACATCAGCCTGTTCACCGTGATGCCCGAAGACGACGCCGAAGGCGTGAGCAAACGCACCAACTTCAGCCTCAGCGGCGGCCTGACCGATGACCTGTCGTTCCGTGTGTATGGCGGCCTGGCCAAGACCGACGCCGACGACCTCGACATCAACGCCGACAGTGCCAACAGCGCACTGGTCGCCGGCCGCGAAGGGGTCCGCAACAAGGACATCAACGGCCTGCTCAGCTGGCGCCTCAACGACCAGCACCGCCTGGAGCTGAGCAGTGGCTACAGCCGCCAGGGCAACATCTACGCTGGCGACACCATGAACAGCAACGGTGGCGGCAACCTCGCCGGCATCGAAGCGCTGTACGGCCATGAAACCAACGTGATGCAGCGCAGCACCTACGATTTCACTCACCTGGGCGACTTCGACTGGGGCTCGACCAAGTCGTCGCTGACCTATGAATACGTGCGCAACTGGCGCCTCAACGAAGGCCTGGCCGGCGGCCCGGAAGGCGCCATCAACGACACCGGCGCCGACATGTCGCGCCTGCGCAACACGCGCCTGTCCAGCGAAGTGAACCTGCCGTTCAGCCTCGCCAGCAGCGAGCACGTACTGACCCTGGGCGGCGAATACCTGTATGAAGTGCTCAACGACAAAGGCTCGCTGCGCTCGCAGAGCTTTGACCCCAGCGGCCTGCCCGGCGACCAGATCGACGGCTTCGACCGCAGCAACTCGAAGATCTCGGCCAAGAGCTTCGCACTGTTCGCCGAAGACAATATCGTGGTCGGCGACACCACCATCACCCCGGGCCTGCGCCTGGATCACCACGAGCAGTTCGGCGACAACTACAGCCCCAGCCTGAACGTGTCGCACAAACTCACCGATGACCTCACCGTCAAGGGTGGCATCGCGCGGGCCTACAAGACCCCGAACCTGTACCAGTACAATTCCAACTACCTGCTGTACAGCCGTGGCAATGGTTGCAGCACCCAGCAGACCAACAACGGTGGCTGCTACCTGCAGGGCAACGCCAACCTCGAGCCGGAAACCAGCGTCAACAAGGAGATCGGCCTGCTGTACGACCGTGGCACCTGGCGCACCAGCGCGACGTACTTTCGCAACGACTACAAGAACAAGATCACCGGCGGTACCGATGTGGTCTACGACATCAACAGTGGCCGCCGCGTAACCCAGTGGGAAAACGCCGGCAAGGCGCTGGTGGAAGGGGTGGAAGGCAACTTCTTCGTCGAGCTGGCGCCGTCGCTGGACTGGAACACCAATCTCACCCTGATGCTCAACAACGACAACCGCGACACCGGCGAGCCGCTGAGCGTGATCCCCAAGTACACGGTCAACAGCACCCTGGACTGGCGCGCCACCGAGCAGCTGTCGTTCCAGGTGGCCGGTACCTACTTCGGCAAGCAGAAGTCGCCGACCTACAATTACCGTACCCAGCAGAACTATGACCTGGATGCCCAGCAGGACGTCGAAGCCTACGGCCTGGTCGATGTCAGCACCGGCTACAAGATCACCAAGAACTATGACGTGCGCTTCGGTGTGAACAATCTGTTCGACAAGCAGATCTACCGCGGTGGCAACGCCAGCAGTTCGGGTGCCAACACCTACAACCAGCCGGGCCGTGCGTTGTTCGCTGCGCTGAACATCTCGTTCTGAGCCGGCGCCAGTGACAAGGCTGCCCCGGGTCGATCGCGCATCGACCGGCCCGGGGCGGCTTTTTGTGTTTTTCAGCTTCAGGGTGAACCATGAGCTACCTCTGTGCACAACCGGCCCCCAGGATCCTGGCCGTCGAGGATGATCCGCTGCTGGCGGCCCATCTGGACCAGCACCTGCGCCGCCGTGGCTTTGACGTGACGCTGTGCCATGGCGTGGACGACCACACCGATCTGCAGGCGTGGAAGGGCTTCGACCTGATCCTCATGGACATCCTGCTGCCGGGGCGCAGTGGTTTGCAGCTGCTCGGCGAACTGCGCGAACGCTTCATGGTGCCGGTGATCCTGATGTCGGCGCTGGGTGCCGAGCAGGATCGCATCGTCGGTTTCAGCCAGGGCGCCGATGACTACCTGCCCAAGCCGTTCAGCATGGGCGAGATGGATGTGCGCATCGATGCGGTACTGCGCCGGGTGGCCTATGAGCGCTCCGGGCCGCCGAACGAGGAGGATGAGCAACCGTCGCTGCGCAAGGCGGTACGCCAGGACATGCGCCTGGGTGAAGCGGTGGCCAGTTTTACCCGCATCGAATACCGCCTGATGAAGGTGCTGCTGGCGCACCCTGAAGAAGTGCTGAGCAAGCCGTTCCTGTACCAGCAGGTGCTGCACAAGCCGTTCTCGCAACAGGACCGCGTGCTCGACATGCACGTCAGCCATGTGCGCCGCAAACTTGCCGCCATCGGTTACGAAGGTCGCCTGGCCACGGTGTGGGGCAAGGGTTACGTGCTGACGCAGGTGCCGTCATGAAGCTGCCCGGTCGCCATTCGCTGCTGTGGAAACTGTGTGGCCTGCTGGTGGTGCTGTGCCTGCTGATCCTGTGGGTCAGCCGTTCGGGCGGTGCGCACTTCGAACGCCAGAGCTATCACCTGTCGCAGGAGGCTCAGCAAGTGCTCAAGGCCTATGCTGCCCAGGCCCATGTGGCGTGGCGCGAGGGCGGTACGCAAGGCGTCGATCGCTGGCTTGCGCAGTTGCACGCCCGTGAAGTCGGTTGGGCACTGGTGGTCGGCCCCGACCTGCGTTCGTTGAGCAGCCAGCCGCTGAGCGAGGCGCAGCAGAGGCACGTGACGTTCATGCGTCAGCTGCACTGGCCGATGAGCAAGCGCGCCGTCGAGCTGCCAGCGATCAGCGTGCCGTTCCCCGATGCGCCGCACGAAGGCAAGCTGGTCATCCAGTTGCCCGAGCGCTTCATGCCCTCGATACGGCCGCTGCTTGTGCAACTGCTGACCCATGGTGTACTGCCGGGGGTGTTGGCGCTGTTTGCCGGCTTGCTGCTGTACCGCGTGCTGATCGGCCCGCTGGCGCACCTGCGCGCCCAGGCCAACGCCTTGCGCGCCGACCGGCTGAGCACGCGGGTGGACCCGGTGATCACCCGCCGTCAGGATGAACTGGGCGATCTTGGGCGTGCCTTCGACCACATGGCCGAACGCCTGGAAAAGACCGTGGCGCTGCAGCATCGCCTGCTGGCCGACTTGTCCCACGAGCTGCGCACGCCGTTGACGCGGCTGCACATGGCGGCCGAGAACGAAGCTGACACTGACGTGCTGCGCGAGCGCCTGACCCGCGAAGTGCAGTGCATGCGCCAACTGGTCGACGACACGCTGGAGCTGGTGTGGCTCGACACCGAGCGGCCCAAGCTGGCACTGGACACGGTCGAGGTGCAGACCTTGTGGGACGTGGTGCGCGAGAACGCGTGCTTCGAGTCTGGCTGGCACGAGCAGCAGTTGCCCAACGAGCTGGGCGAGGACTGCCTGGTGCACGGCCACCTGAACGGCCTGGCGCAGGCCATGGAAAACATCGTGCGCAATGCCATCCGCCATTCCCCTGCCCAGGGCCAGGTTCGCCTGGGGGGCTGCCGCGACGGCGCGTACTGGCACCTGTGGATCGACGACCAGGGGCCGGGCGTGGCCGAAGACGCGCTGGAGAGCATCTTTCAACCCTTCACCCGGCTCGATGCCGCGCGCCCTGGCGGCGACGGCTTTGGCCTGGGCCTGACCATTGCCCGTTGCCGGGTGCAACTGCAGGGCGGCCAGCTGTGGGCGCAGAACCTCAACCCCGGCCTGCGCCTGAACCTTCGATTGCCTGCGGCTGATGGAGATTATCGATGAACAAGACCTTACCGGTCTGGCGACTGATCGTGTCGCGGGCGGCCGCGGCGCTGTTGGGCGGATATGCCTTCAGTTACGCCACCACCGCCTGCCTGGCGCGGCTGCTGCCGCTGTCGGCGGTAGATGCGGCGATCGTCGCCAGCCTGCCGTCGTTCGCCTTCTACACCGGCGCCTTCATCTGGGCGTTCGCCACCCACAGTGCACGGCGCGCCTGGCTGCCCGCGGTGCTGGCGGGTCCCTTGGCGGTGATTGGCTTCTGGCCGCACCTGTGGAGCCTGTGAGATGAAAAACACCTTCACCCAATCCATGGCGTGGCTGCACACCTGGGCCGGCCTGATCTTCGGCTGGTTGCTGTTCGCGATTTTCGCCACCGGCACCCTGGCGGTGTTCGACAAGGAGATCGACAACTGGATGCGCCCCGAAGTGCGCAGCCACGACCTCACCCAGCTCCAGGCCGCGCAGCGCGGGCTGGCCTGGCTGCAGCAGCATGCGCCTGGTGCCAGTGCCTGGAACATCAGTTTGCCGGATGCGCGTTCGCCGGGTGTGCAGGTGTCGTCCGGCGAGCGCCGGCGCGGCGGCGGCACCTCGCTCGACCCGCACACCGGCGAGCAGATAGAGGTGCGAGAAACGGCGGGCGGAAGCTTCTTCTTCCGCTTTCACTTCACCCTCAACCTGCCGCGCAACTGGGGCATCTGGGTAGTCGGTGCGCTGGCCATCGTGATGCTGGTGGGGCTGGTCAGCGGCATCGTCATCCACAAGAAGCTCTTCAAGGAGTTCTTCACCTTCCGGCCGGACAAGGGCCAGCGTTCGTGGCTGGATTTTCACAATGCCAGTGCGGTGCTGCTGCTGCCGTTTCACCTGATGATCACCTACACGGGGCTGGTGATCTTCCTGTTCATCTACATGCCGGCGGCGGTGGATGCGTTGTTCGACGGTGACAATCGCGCGTATTACCAGGCCCAGGGTGAACAGCGCCTGGTCACGCCGCGGGCGTTGCTCAAGCAGCCGGCGGAGTTGACCGACCTGGCGCCGGTGCTGGCGCAAGCGCAGGCGCGCCTGGGCTCGATCAGCGGGGTGGGTATCGCCAACCCGGGGACGGCGGCGGCGCGCATCGAGGTGCGGCCGACGCTGGGCTACCGCATTGCCTTGAGCAAGGGCCAGGCCATGGTGTTCGACGGCGTCACTGGCGAGCTGCTGCGCGATGTGCCGGCCATGCGGCCGGCGCTGCTCACGCAGCGGGTGATGGCCGGTTTGCATTTTGCCCAGTTCGGCGGGTATCCGATGCGCTGGGTGTACTTCCTGTGCGCGCTGATCAGCAGCGCGATGATCGCCACCGGGCTGGTGCTGTTCTGCGTCAAGCGGCGGCGCAAGTATGCGAGCGCGTCGGTGTCGGCGCAGCGCTGGTACAAGGTGGCCGAGAGCTTCAACGTGGCGTTCGTGGCCGGCCTGATGCTGGCGTGTGTGGGCTTGTTGTGGGCCAACCGTCTGTTGCCGGTGGAGCTGGCGCAGCGGGCCAACTGGGAGGTGAAGGTGTTCTTTGCGCTGTGGTTGCTGTCGTTGCTGCATGCGGGCGTGCGCCCGGCGCAGCGTGCGTGGGCCGAGCAGTTGGGGTTGGCGGCGTTGCTGTGTGTCGGCTTGCCGGTGCTGGGCGCGTTGACGGCCTTGCATGACCCGGCGCATCGCGTGTTGGAAGCCACCAGCGTGGTGCTGGGCGGGTTGCTGGCGTACGCGGCGTGGCGCTGTGTGGCGCCGCGTGAGCACAAGCCTGTGCGCAAGCGTGCGGCAGTGGCGGTGGAGGGGCAGTGACATGTTGATGATGGGAGCGGTGGTGTTTGCCTACTTGGGCATGTTGGCGTTGTGCCTGGGGTTGGAGCGGCATTACAAGCAGGTGTGGGGCAGGGTGCCGGCGCGTTGGTTGCGTGTGGCCTTGCGCGTGGCGGGGTGGTTGGCACTGGCGGTCAGCTTCTGGCTCTGCGGGTTCGCCTGGGGTTGGGCGATAGGGCCTGTGGCGTGGTTTGGGGTGATCTCGCTGTCGGGGTTTGTGTTGGTGATGGTGTTGCCGTATTGGCCGCGGGTGGCGGTTTGTTTGGTGGGTGTTGTGCCGGTGTGGTTGGTGGGGGTGATTGGTGTTGGCTAGTGCAAGAGCCTCGCTGGTGACCTGAAGTTGGGACACCAAGGCTGACAACTCAAATCTTACAGGCCATGGCACGTTGCAACAAATGTGGGA
>NZ_JAHTBI010000078.1 GCF_019168305.1 Pseudomonas aegrilactucae | reverse complement strand
AAGCCAGCTCCCACAGGGGCGGTGTGCACAGTCCCTGTGGGAGCTGGCTTGCCAGCGAAGGGGGAACCGTGATTTCAAGCCAAAAAAAAACGGGGCCCCAAGGCCCCGTTTCAGTGCAAGACCGCGAGGGTCATGCCAGTTTCTTGTGCCGCACGCGGTGCGGCTGGGCAGCAGCGTCGCCCAGGCGTTTCTTGCGATCGGCTTCGTACTCGGTGTAGTTGCCTTCGAAGAACACCGCCTGCGAATCGTCTTCGTACGCCAGGATGTGCGTGGCCACACGGTCCAGGAACCACCGATCGTGAGAGATCACAATGGCGGCGCCCGGGAAGTCCAGCAGCGCTTCTTCCAGCGAACGCAGGGTCTCGACGTCGAGGTCGTTGGACGGTTCGTCGAGCAGCAGCACGTTGCCGCCCTCCTTGAGGGTCAGGGCCAGGTGCAGGCGGCCACGCTCACCACCGGAGAGGTCCTTGACGAACTTCTGCTGGTCGCCGCCCTTGAAGTTGAAGCGCCCCACGTAGGTACGTGCCGGGATCTCGTAGTTGCCGATACGGATCTGGTCGGAACCGTCGGAGATCTGCTGGAACACGGTCTTGCCGCCGTCCAGGTCTTCACGGCTCTGGTCGACGCAGGCCAGTTGCACGGTTTCACCGATCTCGATGCTGCCCGAGTCCGGTTGCTCCTTGCCCATCAGCATGCGGAACAGGGTCGACTTACCGGCACCGTTACCGCCGATCACGCCGACGATGGCGCCTTTTGGCATGGCGAACGACAGGTTGTCGATCAGCACGCGATCGCCGTAGCCCTTGGTGACGTTCTTGAACTCGATGACCTTGTCACCCAGGCGCGGGCCGGCCGGGATGTAGATCTCGTTGGTTTCACTGCGCTTCTGGAATTCCTGCGACTGCATTTCTTCGAAGCGCTGCAGACGAGCCTTGGATTTGGACTGGCGGGCCTTGGCGCCTTTGCGCACCCACTCCAGCTCTTCCTTCATGGCCTTTTCATGCGCCGACTGCTGCTTGGATTCCTGGGCCAGACGATCGGACTTGGCTTCCAGCCAGCCCGAATAGTTGCCCTCGTACGGAATACCGGCGCCGCGGTCGAGTTCCAGGATCCAGCCTGCGACGTTGTCGAGGAAGTAACGGTCGTGGGTAATGGCTACCACGGTGCCCGGGAAGTCGTGCAGGAAGTGCTCCAGCCAGGCGACGGAATCGGCGTCCAGGTGGTTGGTCGGCTCGTCGAGCAGCAGCATGTCGGGGGCCGACAGCAGCAGGCGGCACAGCGCCACGCGGCGCTTCTCGCCACCGGACAGGTGTTCGACCCTGGCGTCCCAGGCTGGCAGGCGCAGCGCGTCGGCGGCGACTTCCAGCTGGCGCTCCAGGTTATGGCCGTCGCTGGCCTGCAGGATCGACTCGAGCTTGGCCTGTTCGGCGGCCAGCTTGTCGAAGTCGGCATCCGGCTCGGCGTAGGCGGCATACACCTCGTCCAGGCGGGCCTGGGCGTCCTTGATCACGCTGACGGCCTCTTCGACCACTTCACGTACGGTCTTGGTCGGGTCCAGTTGCGGCTCTTGCGGCAGGTAGCCGACATTGAGCTCGGGCATCGGACGCGCTTCGCCGTCGAACTCGGTGTCGACGCCGGCCATGATCTTCAGCAGGGTGGATTTGCCCGAGCCGTTGAGGCCGAGCACGCCGATCTTGGCGCCGGGGAAAAAGGACAGCGAAATGTTCTTGAGGATTTCCCGCTTCGGCGGCACAACTTTGCTCAGCCGATGCATGGTGTAGACGTATTGAGCCAAAACGTGAGCTCCAGTAAGTAGGTCAATCAAAGGAGCTGATTGTAGACACAAATGGATACCCCGGCCATCGTCGCGACTGGCGGTGCGCCGGGGGAGCTTGCGCCTTGCAGGCAGTGCCTAGCTGATGACCGCGCCCTTGGGGCCACTGGCAATCAGTGCAGCGCCGCAGGCGGTCTTCATGCCGTCCAGCGCCACGGGCGTGCCGTCGACGCTGTAGGTGCTGCTGCCCTCGGCTATCGGGAATACGCCCTTGCACAGGGGGCAACTGACGCTGTGCCCTACGCCGGCAATCGGCTTGCCGTTGAGGTTGGTGTTGGAGAAGGCTTCGAGTACCACGCCACCGTGGGTGGTGGCATCGCCCAGGCGAACAATGTCTTTCATGTGATCCGTCCTTGTGTGATTGCGTGTGTAACGTGTGGGGTGCAGGCCTTTGCACTCACGCCCAATGGTGCCTGATTGGAACAGGGCTGAACATCAACATGACGTTGCGTGTCGTGGGAAGCCGGGCGTCATCGGGCGGGCATAACGCCGGGCAAACCCAGGATGCGCCTTACCCGTTTGCCAAGGTCGGGCGCCCTGCCTGGCTGCCTCATCAGCACGTCCAGCCCGAGCGCCACGCCCTCTTTACCCTGGGGCGTCGCTGAATCGAACATCGCCGAGAACGCTGCCAGCGCGACGTTCTGCTCATAGCACCGGGCGATGAGATCGCCGGTGTGCCAGCACAGGTCCAGGTCGTCATAACCGTTGTAGTTGTCACGCAATGCCTGCAGCAGTCGCTCTTTTTGTACAGTGGTCATGCGGTACATGTCGACGTACATCAAGTGAACCAGTGAATACATGCCTGGCTTGCGGTACAGCGCCTCCACCGAGAACACTTCAACCGCGAGTTCGAGATAGGCGTTCAGGTAAAGCGTGCTCGAACCGATGACTGCCTCGAACTCGCGCACCCACGCGTGCACCACCTTGCGGCGTGCACCAACGGGGATGGCATAGACCGTGGTTCTGAGCGATTGCAGGGTTTGCATAGGGCAGGTCACAACGTCTCGGAGCCTGGGTCGATAATCAACACTTCCAACATTCAAGCCATCCAGGGCAACTGATGATCGTTACGGAGCAGGGTCAGCGCTATTGAGCCACTGCTCAAAGTCATCCGCAACACGGCGGGTACTGCCCGTCTCATGATCCCACACCACGACGACAGGCTCGCCTGAGGCGCCTACCGCGTCATAATCGAAGCAATAATAATCACCCGTACCAAACTCTGCGAAAGGCAATAACGGTGCAAAATGCTCAGGCGATTGCGGGAAGTTTTCCAGCCATGCCTGCCACCCTGCCGTGTAATGTCGGACGATCGAGTCCCAGGTCTTCCTCGGGTCTCGGCTGTCGAACACGGGGAACACCACCAGCCCCCCCAGTGACCGTCCATTGTTGGCAAGCAGCCAGCGGGAAAAGGAGGAGGGAAACGTTCTGTTCAGCTGTTTCTCAGCAGAGGCGATCGCAGAAAGCGTTGTGCCGATGACACGCGTTTTTGACATTCCGTTTCGAAATCCATCACTGGAGGTTACAAGAATCCCGCGTTGAGCACCGTTCAGTGCCCCTGCCCCACGTCCAGAAAGTCATCGTGCTGCGAGTAGTGATTCAAGCATGTTATCAACACCTCTGAAGACGCTGCGCTGTCCTGCGAACACGCCAGATCGATGACATCCTGAAACTCGAGGGCTCATGTGGCGCAGCGCTCAGCGTTCTAGTCGTGGTGCAGCACAGCTGTCTCTTCGGCCTTCACGCCGCGCCCCACCACGTAAAACTCCCCGTCTGCCCTGACCTCTTCAATCGACGCTGGGTCATCGACCCCGTTGTAGACACCGTCCACATCGATGCACCAAAGCTCGCCAAAGCGCAAAAGCTTCACCCCGCAGCAGATTCTATGAAGATGATTCTTCTGCCACCTGGCCACCAGTTCCTGCACGTCCTCCACGGTGACCTTGACGCTGCGCCACAGGTTGCCTTCGGCCTGGTAATCCATGCCATGCAGCACCATTTCCACCGTGGTCGTGCCGTCAGGCGCTGATGAGTAACCAAATGCAACCAGATAACCGTCATCAAACCTGTGGTATCGGGTAAAAATAGCGTCTGCCGTATTCACTTCATCACCTGTAGTGGGGAACTCGGGTTGGGGAATTCCGGCACGCCGGTGCCGCCCTCTTCCAGTATGGAAATTACCCGTTTCAGGAAGGCCAGGGGGAGCCCGGAAGCCGCTCCATACATATCAGCCAGGCCCACTTCGACCACATAGCCTACAAGCTTTTCCAGCGTGTCAGCGGCTTCAGGCGCGAGTGACTCATGCAAATCCTGCGGCATGTCGTCACCCCGCCCATTAAGGGGCAGGCACGCGCCGTTGCTCTCCCAAACGGCCAGGTTTTCGCATGCCCCCATGGACCGCAGGTGAGACAACAACTCACCGATGGCAGGATGACAAATGTTTTTTGATTGGCAGTAACGATCAAGACAATCCGCGGCATACAGTTGCAAATCCTGTGTCGCGGCGGTCATCAGCAGTGAATTGCGGTTAGCGCTGTCCATGCATTCGGGGTCCGTCTCTATTGTTCAAGCTCATGCCAAGTAGGGCGACGGTATCGTTTGAGTCACACCACCCGCATAACTGATCGG
>NZ_JAHTBI010000077.1 GCF_019168305.1 Pseudomonas aegrilactucae | reverse complement strand
GGCTTGCCAGCGAAGGCGTCCTCAAGGCCTGGTCAGAAGCTGGTCTTGTCCCAGATCCCCCGCCCCTCGAGGCGCTCGCGATCATGCGCTATGCCAAAGTCCTGCAACGGCCCTTTCGGCACGATCCCATTCGGGTTGATGGTCTTGTGGCTCATGTAATAGTGATGCTGCATATGTTCCATGTTCACTGTCTCGGCCACCCCCTGCCACTGATACAGCTCCCTCAGCCAGTTCGACAGGTTCGGATAATCGGCGATGCGCCGCAGGTTGCACTTGAAGTGCCCATGGTACACCGCATCAAAGCGAATCAGCGTGGTAAACAGCCGCCAGTCGGCCTCGGTCAGGTACTCGCCCGCCAGATAACGCTGCGTGTGCAGTAGCTGCTCCAGCGCATCCAGTTCGGTGAACAGCTCATCGAAAGCCTGCTCATACGCCTGCTGCGTCGTCGCAAACCCTGCCCGGTAAACGCCATTGTTGACCGCCGGATACACCCGCTCGTTGATCGCATCGATCGTCGCGCGCAGCGCTTCGGGGTACAGGTCAAGTCGATTGCTGGTCAGCCCGTCGAAGGCGGTGTTGAAGATGCGGATGATCTCTGCCGACTCGTTGTTGACGATGCGCTGTTCCTGCTTGTCCCACAGCACCGGCACCGTGACACGGCCACTGTAGTGCGGGTCGTCGCGGGTATAGCGCTGATGCAGAAACTCGAAGTTGTCGAGTGCATCGCCCGTCGAGCCGAGCGTCTTGTCGAAGGTCCAGCCATTTTCGCCCATCAGCCAGCTGACCACCGACACGTCGATCAGTTTTTCCAGGCCCTTGAGCTTGCGAAAGATCAGTGTGCGGTGTGCCCAGGGGCAGGCCAGCGATACATACAGGTGATAGCGCCCGGCCTCGGCAGCCGGCAGCTGGTTGCGGCGCTGCGCGTTTTCGCGCTGAAAGGCGCCGTCTTTGCTGCTTTCATACCACTGGTCGTGCCAGCGGCCGTCGATCAACAGGCCCATGGTTCTCTCCTTGGCGATTCATTCAACTTGGAGCCCAGTGTACGGGCTCAAGTTCGAACGAATAGCGCAAAGCATGGGCGTGTATGATCGGCTTTCCCGATGGATTGCCTAGCTAAGGCGGGCAGCCCACCATTGCTGTGCCTGGGTGAACGCTGCCTCGCGGGAGTGCCCCAGGCCGCGCAGCGCCAGGGCCATGGTCGCCACCAGGGCCATTTCGCCATAGCTGTCGCTGGCGTCGCCACGCCATACCGCCAGCAGGTGCGACACCTCAAGGCTGGCGGGTTTGACGTGGCGCTGGGCCGACTGCTGCGGCCATTCCTCGTCCCACTCTTCGCCGTTGGCGGTACCGTACAGATGGCTGGTGGCGTCGGGGTTGATCTCGATCTCGCCGCCGTCACCCTTGACCACGATGGCCGTGTCGCCCAGCAGGCGGCTGGCTTCGCGGTGCACCGCCTGGTAGCCGGGGTGGAAGATGCTCTGCAGGCCGCAGCGAGCACCCAGCGGGTTGAGCACCCGGGCCAGCGAATGGATCGGGGAGCGCAGGCCCAGGGTGTTGCGCAGGTCGATCATGCGCTGCAGGCGCGGCGCCCAGTCCTGCAGCGGGATGAAGGCGATGCGCTGCGCCTCCAGGGCGCCGGCGACGCTGTCCCAGTCGCGGCACAGGGGGATCTGTACCTGCTCCAGCACCTGCTCGGTGTACAGGCGCCCGGCGGTGTGCGCGCCGCCGCCGTGCAGCAGGATGCGGATGCCATTGTTGGCCAGGCACTTGGCGGCCAGCAAAAACCATGGCAGGTGACGCTTTTTGCCGGCGTAGCTCGGCCAGTCCAGGTCCACGGCAATCGGCGGCGCCTGCACGCGCTGGCGTACGGCCTCGGTGAAGCCTGCGAGCTCCTCGGGGCTTTCTTCCTTGTGCCGCAGCAGCATCAGGAAGGCGCCGAGCTGGGTGTCTTCGACCTTGCCGTCGAGCAGCATGCCCATGGCTTCGCGGGCCTCTTCACGGGTCAGGCCACGCGCGCCGCGCTTGCCCTTGCCAAGAATGCGCACAAACTGCGCGAACGGGTGTTCGGCCGGTGTTTCGGTGATCAGCGGGCTAGGTTCGGTCATATGCAATTGGTCGGCTTGGGCAGGCCCGCGAGCTTCGCGGCAAGTTTGGCGGGAGTGCCGTTGAACAGGCGGTTCAGGTGCAGACTGTTGCCCTTGTCCGGGCCCAGCTTCAGGGCGGTGTACCTGATCAGCGGGCGCGTGGCGGGCGACAGCTCGAACTCCTGGTAGAACTGGCGCAGCAGCTCCAGCACTTCCCAGTGCTCGGCAGTCAGGCTCAGGCCCTCGCGGGCGGCCAGGGCTTGGGCCACGGGGGCAGACCAGTCCTGCAGGTCGACCAGAAAGCCGTCCTTGTCCAGGGCGATATCGCGTGTGTCGACCGTCAGGGTGTTCATAGCCAGCTGTTGACCTTGTCGTAGGCCAGCGACAACTCGACGAAGGCCGGGTAGTCGGTGGCCTGGGCGATATCGCTATGGATGCCGCGCGCTTGCAGGTCTTCTTCGAGTGCGTACAGGCGCGCTGCCAGGTTGGCCGCCTGTAATACCTTGAGCGGTTCGCTGCCCGTTTGCAGCGCGTACACCGCGTCACCGCACAGCAGCAGCGCGTCCTGGCTGCCGAGCAGGCGCAGGCAACTGCTCAGGCGATTGTCGCCAAACGGCGAGTGGGAAATGACGTGCAGGGTGCTCATCAGAGGGTTACCACCTGGTCAAAACGGTCGATCAGGGCCGCCAGTGCGCTGTCGTCGAGTACTTCGACGTCCAGTGTCAGGCTGTCGGCGCTCAGGCCGCGCGCTTGCAGGCTGCTGGCAGCGGCGAACAACTCGTCCACACCGAACATCGGCAGGGCCTGCAGGTTGGCGGCCAGGTTCTTCTGTTGCAGTTGCCCCGGTTGTTGCGCGGGTGCCAGCTGGAGCACGCCGTCATCCAGAAACAGCATGCCCAGCGGCAGGTCGAAGGCGCCGCCGGCCAGGGCGATGTCCAGCGCCTCGCGTGCCGAGGGGCCGGCCCAGGGGGCCTGGCGGCTGATGATCAGCAGGGACTTGGCCATCTCAATCGCCTCCGAAGCAGACCAGGCGGTCGGCGGTTTGTGCGGCTTCGTGCAACTGCCCAAGGCCGGACAGCTCCCAGGGCGCGGGCAGGTTCACGGCGGGGCGCTGGTAGCGCTGGGCCTCTTCGGTGTTGAGCACGCCGCGGCGCAGGGCGGCGGCGATGCACACCACGGCGTCGAGGTTGTGCTCGGTGATTAAGGTGCGCCATCGGGCGGGCACGTCCAGTTCATCCTGGGGCGCGACCACATTGGCCGAAGCGCTGTGCACACCGTCCTGATAGAAAAACAGCCGCACGATCTCGTGCCCGCTGGCCAGTGCCGCTTGAGCGAACAGCAGGGCGCGGCGCGAGGAGGGCGCGTGTCCGGGAGAAAAAATCGCGAGGGTGAACTTCATGGTGTGCTCTGTCAGCAAAACTGCGCCCATGATAAAGCAAAAAGCCGGCGCCTGTAGGCGCCGGCCATGCCAGCGAAGGGCCGCTACGTGGCCCCAATAGCGACTCAGGCCTGTGGTTTGGCCTCAGGCAGGAACCAGTTCAGCACCAGCGCACAGATCCCGCCGGTGGCCACGCCCGATTCCAGCACATTGCGCAGCGCCGACGGCATGTGCGCGAGAAACTCCGGCACTTGCGCCACGCCCAGGCCCAGTGCCAGGGACACCGCGATGATCAGCAGCGCACGGCGATCCAGGCTGATGCTGGCCAGGATATTGATGCCCGAAGCGGCAACCGCCCCGAACATCACCATCGCAGCGCCACCCAGCACTGGCTCCGGCACAGCCTGAATCACCCCGGCCACGCTCGGGAACAGGCCCAGGATCACCAGCATCGCGGCGATCCAGATACCGATATGGCGGCTGGCGATACCGGTCAGCTGGATCACCCCATTGTTCTGCGCGAACACCGAGCTTGGGAAGGTATTGAACACACCGGCCAGCAGCGAGTTGGCGCCGTTGACCAGCACGCCGCCCTTGATGCGTTGCATCCACAGCGGGCCTTCGACCGGTTGGCGCGAGACCTTGCTGGTGGCGGTAACGTCGCCGATGGCCTCTAGCGAGGTCACCAGGTAGATCACCAGCATCGGGATGAACAGTGCCCACGAGAAGCCCAGGCCGAAGTGCAGCGGCACCGGCACCTGGAATACAGCGGCTTCATGCATGCCGGTAAAGTCCAGGCGGCCCAGGTAGCCTGCCAGCGCGTAGCCCACGGCCAGTGCGATCACGATGGCGCAACTGCGCATCCACACCACGGGAATGCGGTTGAGCACCACGATAATTGCCAGTACAACGCCCGACAGCAGCAGGTTTTCGCCGTTGGCGAAAGTGCCATTGGCCATGGCGCCGAAGCCGCCGCCCATGCTGATCAGGCCGACCTTGATCAGCGTAAGGCCGATCATCAGCACCACGATACCGGTCACCAGCGGGGTGATCAGGCGTTTGACGAAGGGCAGGATGCGCGAAATGCCCATCTCCACGAAGGAGCCTGCGATCACCACACCGAAGATCGCCGCCATCACGCCTTCTACTGGCGTGCCTTGCTTGACCATCAGTGCGCCGCCGGCAATCAGTGGGCCGACGAAATTGAAACTGGTGCCTTGCACGATCAGCAGCCCGGCGCCGAAGGGCCCGAAGCGGCGGCATTGCACGAAGGTGGCGATGCCGGAGATGACCAGCGACATCGACACGATCAGGTTGGTGTCGCGGGCGGACACGCCCAGGGCCTGGCAGATCAGCAGGCCTGGGGTCACGATCGGCACGATGATCGCGAGCAGGTGCTGCAGTGCGGCGAGCAGCGCGATGAGCGGGCGAGGGCGGTCTTCCAGTCCCAGGACCAGTTCATTGGCCTGTGCGGGCGCTTGTTCGAGTGAGCTCATGGGTAATGCTGCCCCGGGCAGAAAAAAGGAGCGCATTCTACGGCGCGGGCGGGGATAGGGGTAGCCCACTTTGCCAGCATTGTTTGGGCTTAGGGCCGGCACCGCCTGCTTGTGTCCATCACGGCAAAAAAATCTGCTTCTCGTCAGGGCGTGGGAGCTGGCTTGCCAGCGAATCGAGCGCGCAGCGGTCGTAAACCTGAGTGCACGCTTCATCAGGCCAAATACTGCAATCACTAGCACCGCTGTTTACGTCACCCCCCCCCTCATCACCCACAAAAAAAGCCCGCCGAAGCGGGCTTTTTTGACATCTTCAACAGCTCAACCGTCTATCAGTCATCGCGGCTCATCAAGCCAAACAGCTGCAGCAGGCTGACGAACAGGTTGTAGATCGACACATACAGGCTGATGGTAGCCATGATGTAGTTGCGCTCACCGCCATGGATGATCGCACTGGTCTGGAACAGGATGCACACCGACGAGAACAGCACGAAGCCGGCGCTGATCGCCAGTTGCAGGCCGCTGATCTGGAAGAAGAAGCTCGCCAGCACAGCACCCAGCAGCACGAAGAAGCCTGCGGTGATGAAACCGCCCAGGAAGCTCATGTCCTTGCGGGTAATCAGCACGTAAGCCGACAGGCCACCAAATACCAGCGCAGTCATGGCAAATGCCGAGCTGACCACTTCAGCGCCGCCAGCCATACCCAGGTAACGGTTGAGGATAGGGCCGAGCAGGAAGCCCATGAAACCGGTCAGTGCGAAGGTGGACACCAGGCCCCATACCGAGTCACGCAGCTTGTTGGTGAGGAAGAACAGGCCATAGAAGCCGATCAGCACCACGAAGATGTTCGGGTAGCCGACGCGCATCTGTTGGGCCACGAAGGCCATGACACCACTGAAAGCGAGGGTGATGGCCAGCAGGCCATAGGTATTGCGCAGGACGCGGCTGACCTCTTGCTGTTCGACCTGCAGGCCGTGGTTGACGGCGTAATCCTGTTCGCGCATGGCGACACTCCTGTGGGTTTGAAACGTTCGGATGCAAAGATCATAACAGACGTCTGCAAAGCGGCCACCTAGAGAGTTTGACAGCTTGTTTCATTTCGGTATTATGGCGGCCGCAATACGAAGGAAGCGTGGCCGAGTGGTTTAAGGCAACGGTCTTGAAAACCGTCGATGGGCAACTATCCTAGAGTTCTTATCTCAGGTAGATCCTAGATGCACACTTCAAGGCGCTCTAGCAGTATGCATCGGGAAATTGGCAGAGTGGTTGAATGCACCGGTCTTGAAAACCGGCGTACGTTAATAGCGTACCCAGGGTTCGAATCCCTGGTTTCCCGCCAAACTCAGTAAAATCAGGGCTTAGAGCGATCTAGGCCCTTTTTTGTGGCCGATCATTTCTTGTGTTCCCTGCAGGCCTAGGCTCGGCCTGCGCCTCGGAATGCTAAGGGTGCATTTCACTAGCTGCATGCTACTGCCGCTTGCTGCGCGCTTTGGAATGAGTGAGATTTCGACTGCATGCTTTGCAGGCCGCAGATTTACTGGGCCCCACGCATAGTCTCGTACCCACTCCCCCTTGGTTTGCACTCAGCACCTGAACTGTTGTTCGTTGGCGACCCGGCTTACCATTGCGCCTGTTCCTTGCTGAGCCCCTCAAAAAACCTTCAAGAAAAAGTCGGCAGATGAACGTAGAGTGAAAGGGTCGTTGTGCCGTTCAGATCGTTACAGACCCAAATCTGCAGCGAACTTGAAATCGCGAAGCTCTGGGTGAAGGGCGTCAGAGTCCATAGCGCCCAGGAGATGCTGAGCAAATTGTCTTAGGGGGTAGTGATCAAGAGGAACACACCATCCCTCGTAGTCTGACAGACAGCCTAGGTATGCAATTCCGAACCGATAGCCGCGCTCTTGGGATACGGCCATGAAGGCATCAAAGAGGGCTTGGGCGTGCTCCGAAGGTAATCTCGACAGATCAATCATCGCGTCGGAGCTGGGTTGATCATCAATAAAATCAAAAAAGAAGGCATCGATCTCCTGCGCGAGCGATTCGGGTGAAATGGATCGGCAGGTGATCTCGATGATCGTGATGTCATAGAGGGTGGCGCTGAGCTGCGCGCTGCTCTCGTCATGTAGCATTGGTGTTTGCTCATTTACTTCTAATGGTGGAAGGCAGGTAGTCTACCTGAGGCAGCAATGGCTCAGGTTCGTCAGGCAGGGGCTTGAGGCGGTGGATGTACGACCAGCCTAGACACTGCTGTTCCGAAAGACGCATCCGGTAAGCGTCAATGGGCGAAAAGCTTAGAAAGGGCTTATCTGGCCAGTGCTCGGCCTGGAGGATCCCCCCGCCACCATCACGACCGGCTTTGCAGCGTTCGAGCGAACGCTTTCTTCGGCTTCAATCAGATCAGTGCACAGCATCTCAACGATGCGGAAAATCGTAATCGCCCTCGGGCATCTACTCCATGACGGAATTTTGTGAAATGCACCAAACTCAGCGATTTTTCGTCAACGTCGCCTGGCCACCCCATTCTACCCAGAAGCCCTGATCTGAGGGCCTCCAGCCCTTTAGTGCCCTCAACGAGCATAAGCCAGCCACCTCAATCCCCCTGCTCTGAGCTTCCAACGAAGCACCTGGCGCGTTCCAAAATCACACCTCCGGTAGGTGCCACGATCTCGAAAACCCCATCCACTGCCTCTCCGAAAATCCTTCACTACCAGCCCGCCTAGCTACCCATTCGACGCTGACCCCGCTACAACAAATGCCCAGAAAGCCGAAAGACACCCTCATCCGACCAAAAAAACTACCGCTCCCTGCTGAACAGATCATCAATGTCCAGCGCTTCGAGCCGGTTCTGTTCCGCTCGTGGGGACACGTAACTCTGTTCCTCTTCCTGGAAATACCGCTTCATACGGTACTTGACGTCATAGGCGTCGAGGATTCCGTCGATCAGTGCGTTCGAGGGCGATGCATGCCAACTGGAAAACTTTTCGTCAATCATGTTGGTAAGAACTCGATTAGCGGCAGCCAAATCAAAGCCATTGTCGAACACATCGCTTTCCTCGAACATCTCGTCAAGCGATTCGCTCATGGTGGTGTACGCTAAATTTGCGAACGGCTCCGTTGCTTCAGTAATGTCATAGGCTTCAAGCGATTTGACTAAATTGCCAAGTGCAGAGAGCTCTTTCTCTGTCACTTCCACTTCAGTGCTTATGACTCCCAAAACAAAATCGATCAGCGACGAGGCCGAAACTATCTCGTCATCAATAGCGTCGGCTAGGGTGTCCAAGCAGTGCAGATAACTTTCGCTGATGGGGTTCCTTATAATGACCGCCGTGGTTTGTAATAGCCGCTTCGCACTCTCTTGCTCACTTACTCCATAGATAGTGCACTGATATAGTTTTGCCAGGTATTCGGGCGAGCTGTCCACAAAGCCCAGATGCTCCTCATGTCCGTACAAGGACTGAAATATACTTTCCACGCTCTCTTTAGAAATTAGCTTGTTGCGCCTCATATCTTCGAGCATATCGAGAGCGCTGAGACTGCGCAGACAGCTGCAAACAGCTCTGAGCAGCAGGGTGTCATTCGCATAGCGATGAATCAAATAATCCCCAAGAGATGGGTTGAAGAGTTTGTAGTAGCGCTTCTCGCCTGCCATCACGCGCGTCAGCAGTGAATTTGAGAGATGCCGAACTACGAAGTCGAACTCACGTTTTCCCTTAAAGCTCGCATGTTCAGGCATGCGCAGACCCACGGCATATGCATTAGCAAGATTCTGCTCAAGAATATCGTTCCCATTGAATGCGACCAAAAGTACCAAGAATCGACCAAAGTCGTCGAGCTGGGCGTCGAATGGGTGTTCCCAGATTCTCGTTGGGTTATCCAGGAGGTTGGTAATGTGATTCCAGTATGCTTCAGCGGGGATGTCGACCAAACGCTGCGGGTCGGTGATGAACTGTATGATGCGGGGGTTAAAATTGCGGTGTCCAATAACCCTGTGGTAACGCTTTTTTATGTAGAATGATTCTACATGCTCAGGGCTTAGCCCCGAATGCCATATATGGTTGTACAGGATATGGGCTTTGTCGAGGCTTGAAAGGGATTGGAGCTTGATCTCCATCTCGTTTCGATTGACATTGCTGTTTTCAAAGGCGTCGTTCAGGATTCGCCCCTGATTCAAAATAGTAGACCGTGACGTCAGTACGAATTTCTTAGTCGCCCTATCCCGATGGATCCGCTTTATGAAGTTGACGATCTGGCTCCCTTCGTGACCTGCCAGTGCTTCTAGGTAGTTCCTCCCTAGGAAATCGTCGAAATAGAACAGCTGCCGCCTATCAGGCACGTAAGCTTGCTCAGCCTCATGAACGTCATTGCCGATGGACAGAAACTCAAAGCCATTTTTGGCATATAACAAGATGAGCTGCTCGGCGAGTGTGGTCTTTCCGATTCCTGCTTGGCCAGTGATGATGACCGTCCCGAGCTGGTTGAGCTTATCGACGGCCCATTCGTAATTGCGGGTCTGGACGAAGATCTTCGACTTCTCAATGATCTCGCTCATCATCGCATCGCTACGCCCCATGATGGCGTTGTTGAGCAGGTGGACAAGCACCGTAGCGCTACTTATCCAGAGCTTGAAATGCCTTTGCTCGACCCAGGGATGCCGGGCAAGCAGGTCGTTGAGATCTTCTTTGCCGTAAACGCTCACGGGGCAGGAGGCGCCGATAGCGGTAATGAGCTCCTCCTTGTTCGACCTCGAAAGCGTATGCGATACCACTAGGATGTACCATTCGGGCTGAAGCTCTGCGACCTTGGGTGCTTCCGTAGACCGCAAACGCGCAACAAGCTGAGCGAAGGGAGTAGCTGCCCAATGCTTGGCCTGTAAGATCCACTCGCCACCATTCGGGCTGAAATAGCGGCCATCTACGCCACCATCTCGACCGGCTTTGAAGCGTTCAAATCGAACGCCTTCAGAGGCGCCGATGAGGTCGGTGCACAGCACCTCAAATTCTTTGTCGTTGAGACGCGAAAAGTCGTAGTCGTTCACTCGGGCATCCACTCCATGACAGAGGGGTACGATAGCATTTAGCTACTCCGGAAGAGGAGGGAGACCGGGAGCCAGCTGCCGAAAACTGTCCGCGAAAGTCTCCATAAAGCTGTTGAGTACAAATGTACTCTTTGCCTCCAAGCCCCCTGCATTGGCGCTTGGTTGAAAGGATCACGCGGCACCGCCACTAAGGCATGATCAAGGCATTCTGAGCGCGCGGTACTCCTAGGAGCAGATCTACAAGTAGATCCATAAAGTTTTCAGAGCCGATGCTCATTCTTTCGCGCAAATGCGAGAGCGTTCTCAACTGGTGCAACAACTGGGAAGGGGCGAATAGTGCCGTTCGCTTTGCGTGTCTTGCTGATTGCGTCGCCGCTTGCTCCACATGCAATCTAAAATGAGAAGCAGCTTCCCGTGAGGGAATAACGCGCCTAGAGATAATCTGCTAGCAAGGAGGCATGAAAATGTCCGTCAACAATATACATGCTCTAACTACCAAAGCTCGAGCGGACACGAATGTGTGGTTTATCAGAAGTCGTCTGTCCCCCGCCCACAAACGGCTCGTAAGGCTCAGTCAATTCCAGGCGCTAGGTTGGTTTTTCACGGTGGTGGACTGCATGGCCAAATATTCCCGCGTAGACCAGTTAAATGCGATGTACGCGTTTAATACAGAGGTCGATCAATTCAATTTTGGAAGTTTTTCTGCTTTACACCTACTGGCCTCCGCAACTTGGAGCGATAGAGTAGTTGCAGCTTGGTGTTTGGTCGGTGTGGAACAGCGAGCGATTGCCAGGCAATTTGTCGCAGACGAGGCACACAACTTTTGGTCTGACACGCAATTCTGTAATCCTGGTTGGGACGAGTATGTTCAAGCGAGGGTCACCGCTATCAACGCAGGCGAGACGGGGCCCGCTCAGTTTGATATCGTCAGTTTTGTTGGTCAGCCTGCCCGTGCCCGTCTTGTTTTTGCGCAGTAGAAAATGATGCCAGTGATGTTGCTGTGCACTCAGCGCGGAACGCCCTCTTCGCCTGCGGACGTTGAAGTCTCGTGATGGAGAACTGGCTCCCGCTGCAGTTTTCAATCCTGGACAGAATGATTGCCCAGGACGCCGGCTAGACGTCTCGCCGAAGCATCAGTGGTCATAAAAATACTCATCGCCGGGCAGTTGATCATAGCGAAGTGGCCAGCCTCGGATTCCGAAGACTGCGCGCATTTACATCGGGCTGTCGCTCGATGGCGGAAACTGCTTTCTACCACCATTTCCGTGGCCAGAGTCTATGCAAATTTGAGGCAAGATGACGAGCGTCTGTGCGATTATTCCGCTCACATCTTGATCTTAGTGAGGGACTAGCCGTGTCAGGGATAAAGCTGCCAACGGAGTCATGGCTTGAAGGAATCAACGAGATGTTGGCCACGGAGGGATTGATCCCTGAGCGCCGGCCGAGCGAGGCCTTTCGCAGGTGGTGCATTGAGTCTCAGCAAAGCCTGGCTTTCGGGGCTGAGGCAACCAAAGTCATAGCGGAGTGGTTCAGTCGGAACACCACCTATGGGCTACACATCCGGCAGCCTTTCGGCAGGGCCGCGTTTTACTGGGACATGGCCTTCGTAGAAGTCGTAATGCCTCTGGTCTACGGGCGTCCGCAGATCTTCCCGCTGAAGCAGTTCAGGAACGTACCACCTTATCTGGTTCAGCGCCTGGCCAGCTCCCCTGACTCGCTCGAGGCCTACCTGCAGCACTTCAGCAACGCCTATGGCGTCTTTGTGATGGAGGAGAACATCAGGCGCCTCGACGAGACGAAGCCATCAGCCGTTGGCCAGTTCGTGATGGCAGCCTCCCGGCAGCTCTCCAGCGCAACTGCGGCGCTCCTTAGCTCCCCTCCCAGTGCGAAAGCCCTGGAGGATTCACGCCTAGCTGTGGAGATAGCTATCAAGGCTGTGCTCATCCTAAAGTTGGGGCATACAGACGCGACGCTTCAGAAGCAGTTCAGCCATCGGCTTGTACCACTGAGGACGGAGCTCCTGAAGGTCAAGCCAGACCCAGGCTTCACCGAGGCAGAGCTAGCGATCTACCCAGATGTATCTGCGCGTTACGGTGACCTCTCGAACGATCGGGCGAACCTCTGGAAAGGCTATGAGTTGGCGCTTCGTGTCGTTGCGATGAGCTTAGAAATCATCGAGAGCGAGCTGCTGGCTACGCAGTAATGCCTATGTCGCCAATACGAGCATCTAGCAGCTTGGCTTTCTACAGGTGATCGGTAGTGGCTGTAAAATAAAGTTACATTTGTAGTGGCTTAATTAAGCCTATCATCCCCCTTGAAAGCGCCCGCCATTAGCAATAAGATCATTTGGCGGCAGTCAACTTGAACGTTGTAATTGAGGGGGATCTTATGGCGCTTAAACCGGGCCCAAAGCCTATTGCCAAGTCAACCGGCGAAGTGGATAAACGTCGTCGCGACAATAAAGATACACCAGGGAACAACCCTGATTTGAAGCCTAGCAAGTCTTCAAAGAAATAGCTCATTGCTGGGTGAAGCTGCCGTAATGGCAGCTTTTTTATTGCAGATTGTGCCCAGAAATTCGCAATCGGAGAGTTGCTTGCATAGATTTTTGTGGATGTCTCTAGGGATGCTCCGATCAACTTGCCGAAAAGCGGCGGCAGGCCAAACATTCTCCGGTGCCTACCGCTGTTTGCCGAAAGAAGGCCCCATGCACA
>NZ_JAHTBI010000076.1 GCF_019168305.1 Pseudomonas aegrilactucae | reverse complement strand
ACTGTTCTCAAGGGCAGTGGCGTACCTGTGGGAGCTGGCTTGCCAGCGAAGGCGTCAACACGCCCCCCAAGATCCCCCACCCGCGTTACCATAGCCGGCTACCGGCTTGATCTTCACGGGACTACCAATGCGTCTGTTTCACACCTCCGACTGGCACCTGGGGCAAGCCCTGCACGGCCAGGACCGCGATTTCGAACATGCCTGCTTTCTCGACTGGCTGCTCGGCCAGCTCAAGCTGCGCCAGCCCGACGCACTGCTGATCGCCGGGGACATCTTCGACACCGTCAACCCGCCGGTCAAAGCTCAGGAACGCCTCTACGACTTCATCGTGCAGGCCCACGAGCAGCAGCCCAGGCTGAACATCGTGATGATCGCCGGCAACCACGATTCGGGTTCGCGCATCGAGCTGCCCGCGCCGTTGATGCGGCGCCTGAAAACCTACGCCCTGGGCCGCGTGCACTGGCTTGACGACGGCCAACTGGACAGCCAGCGCCTGCTCATCCCGCTGACCAACGCCAAGGGCAAGGTCACCGCCTGGTGCCTGGCCCTGCCCTTCCTGCGCCCGGCCGAAGTTACCGGCGGGCACCTGGGTGACGATTACCTGCGCGGCATCGGCCAGGTGCACGAATGGCTGATCGAGGCCGCCCTGCAACAGCGCAAGCCCGGCCAGGCGCTGATCGCAGTGAGCCACGCGCACATGGCCGGGGGTTCAGTGTCGGAGGACTCCGAACGCAGCCTGATCATCGGCAATGCCGAGGCGCTGCCTGCCAGCCTGTTCGGCAGCGACATCAGCTACGTCGCCCTCGGCCACCTGCACAAGCCGCAGAAGGTCAACCGCGAGGAGCGCATCCGCTACAGCGGCTCGCCGATCCCCCTTTCGTTCTCCGAGATCAACTATCAGCACCAGATCCTCGAAATCGAACTGGAGGGCGCCAAGCTGATCAGCGTCGAACCACGCCTGATCCCGCGGGCGGTGCACCTGCAGCGTGTTGGCCCCGCGCCACTGAGCGAGATTCTTGAACAGCTTGGACAACTGCCCCAGGTCGACCTGCTCGACGACCCGCAACGCCAGCCCTGGCTGGAGGTGCGCGTACGCCTGGACGAACCGCAACCCGACCTGCGCCAGCAGATAGAAACCTGCCTGCAAGGCAAAGCCGTAAGGCTGGTGCGCATCGCCGCCGAATACGCCGGCACCGCAGGCAGCGATGGCGACGACAGCGCACGCCTGATCGAACTGGGCCAGCTCAGCCCGCACGACCTGTTCAGCCGCGCCTGGGAACAGGCCTATGGCAGCAGTGCCGACGAGCAGACCCTGGCCGACTTCGCCCTGCTGTTGCAGGACGTGCAGCAGCAGGAGGAGCAGCCATGAAGATTCTTGCCATTCGCCTGAAAAACCTCGCCTCCCTGGCCGGCCCGTTCGAGATCGACTTCAGCGCCGAACCGCTGGCCAGTGCCGGCCTGTTCGCCATCACCGGGCCGACCGGCGCGGGCAAGAGCACCCTGCTCGACGCCCTGTGCCTGGCGCTGTTCGGTACGGTGCCGCGGCTGAACAACATCGGCCGCGAAACCAAGCTGCCCGAGGTCGACAGCGAAATCCTCACCAGCGACCCACGCACCCTGCTGCGCCGCGGCACCGGCAGCGGCTTTGCCGAAGTCGACTTCGTGGGCATCGACGGCCGCCGCTACCGCGCGCGCTGGGAAGCCAACCGCGCCCGCGACAAGCCCACCGGCAAGCTGCAAGGCAGCCGCCAGAGCCTGCACGACCTGGACAGCAACCAGTTGCTGAGCAACCAGAGCAAGCGCGAATACGAGCAGATGATCGAGGCCCGTCTGGGCCTGAACTTCGAACAGTTCACCCGTGCGGTGATGCTGGCGCAGAGCGAATTCAGCGCGTTCCTCAAAGCCGATGACAAGGAGCGCAGCGAGCTGCTCGAAAAGCTCACCAACACCGCCATCTACAGCCAGTTGGGCCGACGCGCCTACAGCAAGAGCAAAGAGGCCGAAGAAGCACACAAGGCCCTCACCGATCAGGCCCAGGGTGTGATGCCGATGGCCGACGAGGCACGTGCCGAGCTCGACCAGCGCGTCACCGAGGCGCAGGGCCAGCTCAAGGCCGAGCAGGCGCGCCTGCGCCTGATCGAACAGCAGCGCAACTGGTACGCCGAACTCAAGCAGTTGCAGGACCAGCAGGCCGCCGCCAGCGAACAGCTGCACAACGCACAGCAGCAGTGGGCGCAGTTGCAGGGCGAACGCCTGAACCTGACCCGCCTCGAACAGCTGGCCCCGCAGCGCCATCAGTTCGCCCGCCAGCGCGAGCTGGCCCGCCAGCTCACCCCGCTGGTGGCAAGCATCGAACAGCACCGCCAGCAGCAGGCCGAGTTGCAGCAGCGCCAGCAGCAGCTAGAACAGACGCAACACGCCGCCGGCGAACACCTGGCGCACGCGCTGGCCCAGCACACCGACTGCGCGCCGCGGCTGCGCCAGGCCTTTGCCGAACAGCAGACGCTCACGCGCCTGGAACAGGAGCTTGGGCAACGCAACGCCGAGTGCCAGCAGGCCGAACAGGCCAGTCATGAAGGCCAGCAGCAGATCCAGGCGCTGATCGAGCGTCAACAGCTCAACAGCCAGCGCCTGTCCCAGATCGACGAGCAGCTTGGCCAGAGCGCCCACCTGGCCAGCATCGGCGATGCCTGGAACGCCTACAGCGCCCAGTTGCAGCAACTGATGCAGACCGGCAACCGCCTCAGCCAGGGCCGCGAGGAACTGCCCGACCTGCAGCAGCGCGCCGACGAATGCGCGCGCCAGTTGCAGGCGCATCGCGATACCCTGGCCCTGCTCTACCACGAAGCCGGTGCCGAGCCCGAGGCGCTGGCCGAACAGATCGACCTGCTCGCCACCCTGCTGCAGGACAACCGCAAGCAGCAGCGCGCTGTCGAAGAGCTGTCCCGCCTGTGGGCCAGCCAGCAGGCGCTGGAGCAACGCGCCCAAGCCCTGCGCGAGCGCCAGCAGGCAGCCCAGCAACAGCGTGAAGGCCTTATTGCCGAAGGCCTGCAAGGCAAGACCGCACTGACCGCCGCCGAGCACACCCTGCAGGTCACCCGCCAGTTGCTCGAACGCCAGCGCCTGGCCCGCAGCGCCAGCGTTGAAGAGCTGCGCGCCCAGTTGCAGGACGATCAGCCCTGCCCGGTGTGTGGCAGCCAGGAGCACCCCTATCACCAGCCCGAAGCCCTGCTGCAAAGCCTCGGCCGCCACGACCAGGACGAAGAGGCCAGCGCCCAGCAAGCCGTGGATGTGCTCAAGCTCAAGCTCGACGAGCTGCGCAGCACGCTGGGTGGGGTGAATGGCCAGATCAAGGAATACCTGCACCAGCAGGAGCAACTGACCAGCCAGCAACAGGCGCTGGCCCCCGACCTGGAGGCGCATGCGCTGTATCCGCAACTGGCTACGCAGGATGCAGGCGCCCGCTCGACCTGGCTGGAGCACCAGCTACGCCGCCTGAACGACGACATCGGCCGCGACGAGCAACGCCAGGCCACTCTGCTGACCCTGCAAAAAGACGCCGCCCGCGCACAGCAGCAGGTGCAGGCGGGCATCGAGGCCAGCCAGCAGGCCACGCAACACCTGAGCCAGCAACAGCATGCCCTGCAGGCCGACGAAGAACGCCTGGAACAGGCACTGGCCGGGTTTGCCAGCCTGCTGCCCGGCGACGTGCTCGACGCCTTGCGCAAGGAGCCCGCGGCGACCTTCCTGCAACTCGACCAGCAGTTGACCCTGCGCCTGGAACTGCTCGGCCGCCAGAGGGGCGAGCAGCAGGAACACACCGAGCGCCAGCAACAGCTTGAAAAAGCCCAGGTGCAACAACAGGCACTCGAGCTCAGGCACCACACCGTGCAGCAACAGGTCAGCGCACTGGGCGCCCAGCAGCAACAGGCCCGCGCTGCCCTGAGCACGCTGATTGGCGAGCAGGCCAATGCCGAGCAATGGCAACAGCATCTGGAGCAGCAGGTCGAGGCCGCGCGCAGCGCGCAGGCAACGGCCAGCCGGCAGTTGCAGCAGGCACACGCCCAGGCCATCGAACGGGCTGCCGAACTCAAGGCCGACGAACAGCGTCTGGGCGCTCTGGAACAAGAGAGCCAGCACCTCGAACACGCCATCGGGCAATGGCGCCAGGGCCACCCTGAACTGGACGACGCCGGGCTGGACCAACTGCTGGCAGTCGATGACGACCAGCTCAGCCAGTTGCGCCAGCGCCTGCAGCAGGCGGAAAAAGCCATCGAGCAGGCCGGCGTACGGGTACAGGAACGCGAGCAGCGCTTGCAGCAGCATCAGGCCCAGGCCAGTGGCGAGGTGCCGGGCGAACAACTGGAACAGGCACTGGTCGAGCTGCAACAACAGATGGTGGCCAGCGAACAGCAGTGCGCCGAATTGCGCGCCGAGCAGGCCGACGACCAACGCCGGCAACTGGCCAATCAGGCACTGGCCGAGCGCATCGCTCAGGCCTACGGCGAATGGCAGCGCTGGGCACGCCTGAACGCTCTGATCGGCTCGGCCACCGGCGATGTGTTCCGCAAGATCGCCCAGGGTTACAACCTTGACCTGCTGGTGCACCACGCCAATGTGCAACTGCGCCAACTGGCCCGGCGCTACCGGCTCAAGCGCGGCGGCAGCCTGCTCGGGCTGCTGGTGCTCGATACCGAGATGGGCGACGAACTGCGCTCGGTGCATTCACTGTCTGGCGGCGAAACCTTCCTGGTGTCGCTGGCGCTGGCATTGGGCCTGGCATCGATGGCCTCGAGTACCTTGCGTATCGAATCGCTGTTCATCGACGAAGGCTTCGGCAGCCTCGACCCCGAATCGCTGCAACTGGCGATGGATGCGCTGGATGGCCTGCAGGCCCAGGGCCGCAAGGTGGCGGTGATCTCCCACGTGCAGGAGATGCATGAACGGATTCCGGTGCAGATCCAGGTACGCCGTCAGGGCAATGGTCTGAGCACAGTGGAGGTCAGCGGGTGATTCTGTATTCGTTCCGTCGCTGCCCGTATGCCATGCGTGCGCGCATGGCGCTGCGCTACGCCGGCTGTGCGGTGCAGGTGCATGAAGTGAGCCTGAAGGCCAAGCCGGCCGAGATGCTGGCCCTGTCGCCCAAGGGCACGGTGCCGGTGTTGAGCGTGGACGGTGAGGTGCTGGAGGAGAGTGTGCAGATCATGCGCTGGGCGCTGGCCCGGCATGACCCGCAGGACTGGCTGCTCAGTGCCGACCCTGCGGCGGCGCACGCGGCCGGGGCCCTGATCGAGCGCAATGACACACTGTTCAAGGTGCGGCTCAACCACTACAAGTATGCCGAGCGCTATCCCGAGCAGACGCGCGAGGCGTATCGGGAAAGGGCTGAAGAGGTGCTGCTCGACCTGGAACAGCGCCTGGCCCAGCAGGCGTACCTGGTGGCGGCGCACCCGAGCATTGCCGATGTGGCGCTGATGCCGTTCATTCGCCAGTTTGCCGGGGTGGAGCCCGAGTGGTTTGCACAGGCGGCCTACCCGCACCTGCGTGCGTGGTTGCAGGGCTGGCTGGAGTCGGCGTTGTTCAAGGCGATCATGGCGCGTTGAGCCGGGGCCGCGCAGAAATGGGCACGCTGTTGCAGGTATTTCTGGGTGCGGTTCAGTCGACGAACTTGAGGTCCGAAGGCGATTGCAGCGCCATGCGCTGTACCACCTTGCCCAGCAGGCCAGTAAGCGGATCACGCTTGATCACCACGACCTGGTCGCTCTTCTGGTTGCCGACCAGCACATAGCCTTCACTCGGGTCCAGGGTGAACTCACGGGGATGGTCGCCCTCCACCGAGCGGTGCTGCAGGAAGCTCAAGCTGCCATCGAGCGGGTTGATCGCGAACACCACCAGCTCATTGCTGGTGCCACGGTTACTCACATACAGGAAGCGCCCGTCGGCCGACACATGCACCGCACTGGCAGCTTTGGCCGCAGCATCGTCCCGTTCGGTCAACGGCAGAATCTGGCGCTGTACCAGGCTGCCATCGAGGTAGTCGAACACCACCACCTGCGCACTCATCTCCAGAGTCAGGTAGGCATGCTTGCCGTCCGGCGCGAATGTCAGGTGCCGCGGACCGCTACCGGGTGGCAGGCTCACAGGGCTGGCCGCACTCAACGGCTGCGCCGCAGCGGGGTCATAACGATAGGCCACCACCTGGTCTGCGCCCAGGTCGCTGGCGAACACATGGCGGCCGTCCGGCGCCACCACCACCGAATGCACGTGCGGCCCCGCCTGGCGTTGCGGGTTGACCCGACTGGGCACATGCTGCAACTGCTGCACCGGTGCCGACAGGCGCCCGTCAGCCGCCACCGGCAGGACACTGAGGCTGCCACCAGGTGAGGGCTTGACGCCATAGTTGGCCACGAACAGGAAACGGGCGTCATGGCTCAGGCTGGAGTGGGTCGGCTCGTCGCCGTTGCTCGGGGCCTGGTTCAACAGGCTCAGTACGCCGCTTTCACGATCGAGGGCCATACTGCTGACCTGCCCGCGCCCTTCCCCATTTTCGTTGACGGCAAACAGCCAGCCACGCTGGGGCGACAGCGTCAGCCAGGATGGATTGACGCTCTTGAAGGCTTGCAGAGGCTGCGTGTCGAGCTGGCCGGTCTGGCTGTCGAAGCGGTAACGGTAGATCGCGTCGTGGGTGCCCACCAGCAGTTCGTGACTGTGGGCAGCGGTGCTCAGCGCCATGGCACTAGCGGTCAGCAGGGGCATCAACAGGCGTTTCATCGTCGTCCTCTTCGGGGGCGCTAAAAGCGTCCAGACAGACTAGACGATACTCGCCGGCGTCGTTTGCGATCAGCCAGTCCTGGCCTTCGGCGCGGGCGCTGGCGATCTGTTCAGGGCTGAACGACCATTTTTTGCGGTCCCGGCCGTCCATGCACAGGATGTGCAGGCCAGTGTCGTCGTAGGTGAAATCAAACGCGTGCAGACCATCGATCACCAGCATGTCGCAGGATTCAAGGGCTTGGGCAAGGGTGGTCATGGTGGGGAGTATTCCTGAGCAAATGTGCATGATACTCCAACCTCACAAGCATCGCGGGTCAAGCTCGCTCCCACAGTGTTGCGCCATACCTGTGGGAGCGGGCTCGACCCGCGATGAAATCGACTCGCTCTACCTGTCAGTGCGCGAAAATCGACTTGCTCTGGGTGCCCGCCATCTTCTCGGGCTTGATCAGGAAGCGCGCCAGCGCCGGCAACAGCCACAGCGCGCCGAACATGTTCCACAGCAGCATGAAAGTCAGCATCAGGCCCATGTCGGCCTGGAACTTGATGGCCGAGAAGATCCAGGTGCACACCCCGATCGCCAGGCACAGCCCGGTGAACAGCACCGCCTTGCCGGTCGACTTGAGCGTCTGGTAATACGCCTCCTGCAACGGCAACCCGGCACGCAGAAAACTCTCCAGGCGGCTGTAGATGTAGATCCCGTAGTCCACGCCGATCCCCACCCCCAACGCCACCACCGGCAGGGTCGCGACCTTCACGCCAATGCCCATGAAGGCCATCAGCGCGTTGCCCAGCACCGAGGTCAGCACCAGCGGCAACACGATGCACAGGGTGGCGGCGAACGAGCGGAAGGTGATCATGCACATCACCGCCACGCACAGGTACACCAGGATCAGAATGGTCAGCTCGGCCGACTTGATCACTTCGTTGGTCGCCGCCTCGATCCCGGCGTTGCCCGCCGCCAGCAGGAACTCCAGGCCCTCCTGGTCATGCTCGGCGGCAAACGCCTTGACCGCATTCACCGCACGGTCCAGCGTCTCGGCCTTGTGGTCGTTGAGGAACACCAGCACCGGCGCCAGCGAGCAGTCGGCGTTGTACAGGCCTTCGGCACGCGACACCGAGGTGTTGAGGATGTCCGGATTGCGCGACAGGCTCTCCCACTTCAGGTTGCCCTCGTTCATGCCCTTGATCATCTGCTTGGACACGGTCACCAGCGACACCGCCGACTGCACCCCGGGCGTGTTCTCCATCTTCCACATCAGTTCGTCGATCGGCGCCAGGGTCTTGTACACCGAGCAGCCTTCGGTCGGGGTCTTGACCATCACCACCAGCACGTCCGAGCTGGTCGAGTAGTTGCTGATGATGAAGCTGTTGTCCTGGTTGTAGCGCGAATCGGGGCGCAGTTCCGGCGCGCCCTGGTCAAGGTCGCCGATCTTCAGGTTCTGGCTGTACCACAGGCCGCCGCCGAACGCGACCAGTGCCAGCAGCACCGACACCGGCGCCACCCTGGGGCTGGCGAAGTTGGACAGCAGGCGCCAGAACGGATGCTCGCGGGTGGCGTCCTTCTTGCTGCGCTCGATGGCCTTCTTGCTGATGCCCACGTACGAGATGGCCACCGGCAACAGGATCAGGTTGGTGAACACGATTACCGCCACGCCGATGGAGGCGCCGATGGCCAGTTCGCGGATCACCCCGATATCGATGATCAGCAAGGTGATGAAGCCCACCGCATCGGCCAGGATCGCGATCATGCCCGGCAGGAACAGCTGACGGAAGGTGCGCCGCGCCGCTGTCAGCGCATTGTCGGCATCGCTGGACTGCAAGGCGATACCGTTGATTTTCTGCACCCCGTGGGAGATGCCGATGGCAAAGATCAGGAACGGCACCAGCATCGAATATGGATCGAGCCCGAAGCCCACCGCATGCATCAGGCCCAGCTGCCACACCACCGCCACCAGGGTGGTGATCAGCACGGCGATGGTGCTGCGGATGCACCAGGTGAACCAGTACAGCAGCACCCAGGTGATCACCAGCGCGATGGCGAAGAACATCGCCACCATCATCAGCCCGTCGATCAGGTCGCCGACTTTCTTGGCAAAGCCGACGATGTGGATCTTCACGTTGGGGTTCTGCGCCTGGAACTTGTCGCGTACCAGTTCTTCGAGCTGGTGGGAAAACGCCTGGTAGTCGAGCTTGACCAGGCGGCCCTGGTCTTTCGGGTCGGGGTAGGATTCGAGCAACGGCACATCGACGATGCTCGACTTGAAGTTGTTGGCCACCAGCCGGCCCACCTGGCCAGACTTGAGCACGTTGTTGCGCAACTGCTCCAGGCTGTCGGGCGAACCGTCGTAGGTCTGCGGGATCACCTCGCCGCCGGCGAAGCCCTCCTCGGTCACTTCGGTCCAGCGCACGCTGGGGCTCCACAGCGACTTCAGCGCAGAGCGGTCGACACCCGGAATGTAGAACACCTCGTCATGGATCTGGCGCAGGGTCTCCATGTATTCCTTGCCGAAGATGTCACCGTCCTTGGCCTCCACCGAGATACGCACGGTGTTGCCGAGGTTGGCCAGGTCGTTGCGGTGTTCGAGCATGTTCTGGATGAACGGATGCTCCAGCGGGATCATCTTCTCGAAGCTGGTGGACGGCCGGATCAGCGTGGCCTGCCAGAACAGGAAGATGCTCACCAGCAGGCAGATGCCGATCACCACGGGGCGATTGTTGAAGATCAGACGCTCGAGCAGGCTCGCCTTGTCCTGGTTGTGCTGCATGTTCAACGACTCCCGGCTGCTCATGGTTGGACCCTCGCCGCGCCCGTGGCGGTGGCCAGACGTGCGCCGCCCTGGCCGACCAGTATCAGCTGGCCGTCGGCCTCGGCGCTGACGCCCGACAGCGCGACGCGGTCTGGCCGGTTGAACACGCTGAAACGCTGGCCGTCATCGGTACTGCGCAACACACTGCCCCCGTTGCCGACCAGCACGAGGCTGCCGTCATCGAGTAGCGTAGCGCTTGCCAGGCCGAATTCGAGGGCGCCGCGCGCGCCTTGCAGGGGGATGGCCTGCCAGGTGCTGCCGAAGTCGCTGGAGCGGTACAGGTTGCCGCGCAAGCCGTAGGCCAGCAGGGTGTTGGCGTGGGCGGTGCCGATCACACCGAACAACGAGCCCTGGTACGGCCCTTCGAGGCGTTCCCAGCTCTGCCCGGCATCGCTGGAGCGGAACATGCTGCCCTGCTCGCCGACGATGAACAGGCCGGCGTCCTTGACCGCGGCGATGCCGTTGAGGTGGAACTGGTCGGGGTTGTCGAGGCGCTCGGCGACGTCCTGCCACTGCTTGCCGCCATCGCGGGTTTCCAGCAGTGCACCATACGCCCCCACCGCAAAGCCGTGTTCGGCGTCCTGGAACCACACATCGAGCAGCGGTGCTTCGCGCGCCGGGTCTTCGAACTGTTTGCTCCAGGTGGCGCCGCCATCGCTGCTGGCGAGGATCTGCGCGTCGTGGCCGACGGCCCAGCCGCGCTTGTCGTCGACGAAATACACGGCCGTCAGCAGTTGGCGGCTGGGCACGCGGGCCTGGTTCCAGCTCTGGCCCTGGTCGTCGGAGAAGAGGATATGCCCGCGTTCGCCCACCGCCACCAGGCGCGGGCCGGCCTTGGCCACGTCGAGCAGCAGGCTGCGCGCGGCCTTGTCCGACGCTTGCGAATACACGGTCTGCGGCGTGGGGTTGGTGTCGGCCGCCTCGACCGCTTCGGCGAACAGCCCCAACCCAAGTGCCAGGCCCAGCATGGCGCTGGCCGTGAATACACTCATAGTCCTCTCCCACGATTATTGTTGTTCGGGTGGTACGAGCGGGGCTGGAAGCAGCAAGCTAGAGCCCCGCGAATGCTGGCATCAAGCTAGCAGGGTTTGGAAATGGATGACAACGGACAACGCGTTATCTTTTGTTAAGCGCAGACGCCTTGTAGGCGAAGAGGCCGGCAAAATCAGCACAAAAAAGGGGGCTGGCCCCAAAGGCCAGCCCCCTCTTCAACCTGCCCTCAACCTCAGGCCAGGCTTTTGCTCACCACCTCGAACACATCGCTGGACAGCTCGCCCGAGCTGCGGATGCGCTCCAGCTCTGCCTTCATCAGCGCCTGACGACCGGCGTCGTACTTGCGCCAGCGGGTCAACGGCGCCAGCTGGCGCGAGGCGATCTGCGGGTTGAAGCCGTTCAACTCGATCACCAGGTCCGCCAGGAAGCGATAACCCGAACCATCGGCCGCATGGAAGTTGATCAGGTTCTGCCCGGCAAACGCACCGATCAGGGCACGCACCTTGTTCGGGTTCTTCACGGTGAACGCCGGGTGCTGCATCAATGCACGCACCCGCGCCAGGCCACCCGGCAACGGACTGCCGGCCTGCACGCTGAACCACTGGTCCATCACCAGCGGGTTGTCCTTGAAGTGCTCGGCAAAGCTTTCCAGTGCCTTGGCACGCTCGGCCTCGAACGGCGAATTGACCAGCACGGCCAGCGCGGTCAGGCGCTCGGTCATGTTGTCGCACGCCTCGAACTGCTCCAGCGTGGCCGCCAGCACCTCAGGCCGCGCGCCGAGCATCAGGTACGCCAGCGCAATGTTCTGCAGGCTGCGACGGGCGAAATGCTCGGCCTCGGCCACATAGGCCGTGTCACGCGACAGCGCACGGTTGGCCTGGTAGCGCGCCCACAGGCCGTCGAACAATTGCTCGGCGATCTGCTGGCGAGCAAAGTCGCGCGCGGCATGAATCGCGTCGACATCGGCCACGTCGCTGATCTCGGTGAGGTAGGCCTCGCTCGGCAGCGAGAGCATCTCGGCAACCATCGCCTGGTCCAGGGTCTCATTGGCCAGCACACTGCCCAGGGCAGTGACCAGGCGCTGATCCAGCACCAGCGCCTCACCGCGCTGATGCTGCGCGATCAGTTCCTGCAGCACCTGCACCGACAGTTGCTGGCCGGCTTCCCAGCGGTTGAAACCATCGCTGTCGTGCTGCATCAGGAACATCAGCTGGTCGCGATCGTACGGGAAGCTCAGCTTGACCGGTGCGCTGAAGCCGCGCAGCAGCGACGGCAACGGCCTGGCCGCCACGTCGACGAAGGTGAAGGTCTGTTGCGCCTCGGTCACCGACAGTACCCGCGTGGTAGCGCCCGCCTGTGCTTCGCCTTGCAGACGCAAGGCGAGGTCGTTGCCCTGGGCGTCGAGCAGGCCCAGTTCCACCGGGATCACGAACGGCAGCTTCTCGACCTTGTCCGGAGTGGCCGGGCAGCTTTGGCTGAAGGTCAGGCTGTAGGTCTGCGCGGCCGCATCGTACGCCTCGCTGACGTTCAGGCGCGGCGTGCCGGCCTGGCTGTACCAGCGCTTGAACTGGGTCAGGTCCACACCGTTGGCATCTTCCATGGCCTTGATGAAGTCGTCGCAGGTCACGGCCTGGCCATCGTGGCGCTCGAAGTACAGGTCGCTGCCCTTGCGAAAACCCTCGGCGCCCAGCAGCGTACGCACCATGCGCACCACTTCCGAGCCCTTCTCGTACACGGTCAGGGTGTAGAAGTTGGAGATCTCGATGAAGCTGTCCGGGCGCACGGCGTGGGCCATGGGGCCAGCGTCTTCGGCGAACTGGTGAGTGCGCAGGTAGGCCACGTCCTCGATGCGCTTGACGGTGCGCGAGTTCATGTCGGCGCTGAACTCCGAATCGCGGAACACCGTGAAGCCTTCCTTGAGCGACAGCTGGAACCAGTCGCGGCAGGTCACGCGGTTGCCCGACCAGTTGTGGAAGTATTCGTGGGCCACCACGGCCTCGACACGCTGGTGCGCCGCATCGGTGGCGGTTTCGGCACGCGCCAGCACGCAGCTGGAGTTGAAGATGTTGAGGCCCTTGTTCTCCATGGCGCCCATGTTGAAGTCGTTGACCGCCACGATCATGAAGATGTCCAGGTCGTACTCGCGACCGTACACCTCTTCGTCCCAGCGCATCGACTTCTTCAGGCTGACCATGGCGTGCTGGCACTTGTCGATGTTTTCCGGCTCGACATAGATGCGCAGGGTGACGTCACGCCCCGACTGGCGGGTGAAGGTGTCTTCGACACACCACAGGTCACCGGCCACCAGCGCGAACAGGTAGGCCGGCTTCATGAACGGGTCTTCCCAGGTGGCCCAGTGCCGGCCGTCTTGCTGCGGCCCGCTGCCGATCGGGTTGCCGTTGGACAGCAGCACCGGGTAGCGATGCTGCTCGGCGATCACCGTGGTGGTGAAGGTGCTCATCACGTCCGGGCGGTCGAGGTAGTAGGTGATCTTGCGAAAGCCCTCGGCCTCGCACTGGGTGCAGAACATGCCGCCGGACTTGTACAGGCCCTCGAGTGCGGTGTTGCGCTCGGGGTGGATTTTCACGCTGGTGTCCAGGGTGAAACGCTCGGCAGTGGGCTGCAGCGTCAGGTGGCTGTCGTCGAGCTGGTAGGCGGCAGCGTCCAGCACCTGGTCGTCAATCGCCACGCGCAGCAGTTCCAGCTGCTGGCCGTCGAGCACCAGTGCCGGCAGGCCCGCCCCGCGCGCCGGGTTGCGGCGCATCACCAGTTGCGCGTGGACCAGGCTGTGGTCCTCGAACAGTTCGAAGGTCAGGTGCGTCTCGTCGATCAGGTACTCGGGCGCCTGATAGTCCTTGAGGTGGATCACTTGCGGCTGTTCGGTACGCATGTGGCGGTCCTTTTACTGATGCACGGCCAGTTGGTAGGCCGTGTACTTGCGAATATTGATCACGCCGGTGTCGAAAATCAGGTACTGGCCCTTGATCCCCAGCAGGGTGCCTTCGGCGACCGGGTTCTTGTCCAGGTTGAAGCTCACGATCTTGCTCGGGTAAGCCTCGACCGGGTAACGAATCTCGATCGGCTCGACGTCGCCAAGCGGCTGGATCGCCTGTAGGCCGAACCTTTCCTGCAAACCCTTGAAACCTTCTGCACAACTGTCGAACAGCTGCTCGCGCACCGCCACCAGGTCAACCGCCTCGGCATTGCCCTTGAGCAGGGCGCGCCAGTTGGTGCGGTCGGCCACCTGGCTGCGAAACAGGTCCTCGACCAGCCCGGACTGCTGCCGGGTGGCCACGCGCACGATCGGCAGGGCCTGGCTGGCCCCCTGGTCGAGCCAGCGGGTGGGCAGTTGGGTGGCACGGGTGATGCCGACCTTGATGCCCGAGGAGTTGGCCAGGTACACCACATGGTCAGTCATGCAGAACTGCTCGCCCCAGGCCGGGTCACGGCAGGTGCCGTGCTCGTAGTGACAGCGCTCGGGGCTCATGATGCAGGTGTCGCACTGCGCCAGCCGGGTCATGCACGGGTAGCAGTAGCCCTGGCTGAAGCTGGTCTTGGTCTTGCGCCCGCAGTGGGTACAGTGGATCGCGCCCAGGTATTCGAGGCGTACGGTCTTGCCCAGCATCGGGTTGACCGGCACCTCGGTATCGCCCAGGCGAAACGCGTATTGCACGACCGGCTGCTCAAGGCGCGCCGTCATCTTGCTGATGGAACCACGGCCGACTTCGATCAATGGATCGCATCCGACTTGAACAGGATGTTAGGCACCGGCGCCGACTTCGAGGCGCACTCCTGCGGGCCCATGTAGCCGGTGCGCTGGTCTTCGGGCAGGTTCTGCGCTTCCCAGGCGATCACCGCCTGCAGCGACAGCTCTTTCTGCTCGGCGGTGAGCTTGCGCCCATCGGACCACTTGCCGATTTCCACGGCCAGTTTCAGGCTCTGGTAGATTTCAGGGGTAATGTTTTCGATCATTTGCGAAAAAGTGGACATAACGTCTCCAAAAATCAAGCCGACAGTTTACGCCGGGCCAGCGCCCCGCCCAAGAGCCCGCTGAGGCAACCGACCAACAGACCGCCCACGTGCGCGGCGTTGGCGATGGCGCCAAAGCCGAGCAGGCTGACCAGCCCCGACAGGCACAGCAGCAGCCACACCAGCATCATCACCAGTACACCGCGCGGCATGCGATACAGCGGGTCGGGCGCCAGCCACTGGTACAGCCACACATGCCCCAGCAAGCCGTACAGCACGCCCGACAGGCCGCCGAACAGGCTCGGCCCGCCAAACACGAACTGCGCCACGTTCGACACCAGACTGAACAGCAGGGTCAGGCTCAGCAACGCCAAGGTGCCCTGGCGCAATTCGATGCGCCGCCCCAGCTCCCAGTACCACAGGCCGTTCATGGCCAGGTGCAGAAGGCCGAAATGCAACAGCATCGGGCTGAACAAACGCCACAACTGGCCCTGGTCGAGGCTGGTGAACAGCGGGGTGAAGTACAGGTAGTCGCCCTGCACGCGAAAATCCAGGAAGGTCAGCCAGCTCAGTGTGGAAAGATTTTCGCCAAGGCCGGTCAGCCCCGCCACCACCAGGCACAACAGCAGCACGGCTGCGGTGGCCTTGCTGGCCCTGGCCTGCGCGCCCAGGCTCGGACGTGCCGGCTTCACCTGGCTGGGCAGCGGCGGCAAGTCGATGTCGGCGTTGCCATCCGGGAAACGCTGGTACAGCTGGCGCACGTCCTCCACCAGGTGCTCCAGCGTCCACAGCACCTGCTCGTTGCCCTCCTCCGAGACCCGATGGGGTACCTGAAGACGCTTGAGCAGGTCGACAAAACCGCTGAGGTCGACACTCAGCGGCAGACGCATCACCCTCGCCGCACTCATTGACTGGCCTCCGGCCGTTCGACATCCACCCACACGAACTTGCGCGGGTCGATGCGTGTTTCATCGTCCAGCCGGTAGGCCACCAGCTTGCCGTAGAGCACTGCACTGTAGTCCAGGCAGGCCAGGTTGGCGCGGATCGGCGCCGGCTTGCCGCTGCGCCAGTAATGCCCGACGAACAGCAACGGCTCGTCCTCGCCGTAGCGCAGCAGCGCGTTCTTCTGGCTGCGGCTGAGCGGCGCGCTGGCCACCTCGGCGGGCAGCGCGTCTGGCTGGAACACAATGTCACCGTAGGTCTGCGGGTCCTCTTCCCAGAACTTGGTACGGAAGAAGGCGCGGGTCAGGCCGTCGCCGCCGGTCAGGGTCAGGCCGTCAGGCAGGCGCATGTCGGTGCCGCGCAGCAGGCGGTTGCACACCGTGTGGGCGAAGCTGCCGGCCACGGCCGAGGCCTGCACGAAATGCGCGTCGATGCGCCCGTCGGGGTGCTGCTGGCGCAACGGTTCGATCAGCCGTGCATCCCAGCACGCGTGCACCACGCGAAAGCGGCCGGCGTCGATGAACAACGGCAGTTCGTAGAACCAGCCAAGAAAATCGTGCCAGTCGCCGGGATGGTCGGCGAACTGGGTAAGGGTCTCATCGATCAGGCGGGCATGGCGCGGGTTGTGCTCGCGCACGAACTGCTTGCCGCTGCCGGGCAGCGCCGGGGTAGTCCAACCCAGTGCACTGAGCTCATGGTTGCCCATGATGCAATGGGCCTGCCCCGCCTCGACCATGCCGTGCACGATGTGCAGGGCCTCGCGAATGCGCGGGCCGCGGTCGATGATATCGCCCAGGAAAATGGCCTGACGCTGCGCATGTCGCCACACCCCGCCCTGACGCCTGTAGCCCAGGGCATCGAGCAGGCGCTCCAGGGTGTGGGCACAGCCGTGGACATCGCCGATCAGGTCGTAACCGCGCGCGGGATCGAGCATCAGTCGCCTCCACCACCCAGACGGCTGCCCCAGCCGAGCTTGGTCCGGCAGACCTCGTAGTAGTTATGGTCCAGTGGATGGATCAGGCGCAGCTTCTGCGGCTTCTTGTTCACCGTGATGGTGTCGCCGGGGGCGCAGGTGAAGTGGTTCTGGCCGTCGCACGACACCTGCGGGTACAACTGCAGGTCACGCGACACCACGATCTTCAGTTCGCTGTTGCCGTCGACCACGATCGGTCGGCCCGACAGGGTGTGCGGGTACATCGGCACGATCACGATGGCGTCGAGCTTGGGGTGCATGATCGGCCCGCCGGCCGACAGCGCGTACGCGGTCGAGCCGGTCGGGGTGGCGACGATCAGGCCGTCGGCCTTCTGGCTGCAGACGAACTGACCGTCGATGTAGATCTCGAACTCGATCATGCGGTTGGACTTGCCCGGGTGCAGCACCACGTCGTTGAGCGCATCGCCCTGGCCGATGGCTTCACCGTGGCGGCGTACTTCAGCCTGCAGCAGGAAGCGGTTTTCGACCAGGTAATGGCCGTCGAGGACTTCAGCGACCTTGACTTCCAGCTCGTCGGGGCGGATGTCGGTGAGAAAGCCCAGGCTGCCGCGGTTGATACCCAGTACCGGGATATTGTGACGGGCCAGGGCGCGGGCGGCGCCCAGCAGGCTGCCGTCGCCACCGACCACGATGACCATGTCGCAGACCTCGCCCAGCAGCTTGCGCGAGGACGTCTGCAGGCCGTGGCCGGGCAGCACGTCGGCAATGGTGTCTTCGAGGATGACGTGCAGGTGCCGCTGCAGCAGGAATTTTTTCAGTCGGCGAATGGTATCGAGCACCTGCGAACTGCCCAGGCGACCGATGATACCGATATTGCGAAATTGCTCCATGGGGCTCCTGCGAGGCCTTGCGGCAGTAGAAAGGCGCGGTTGGCCAAAGCGTTGATTATGGGCGAAAGCGCCGGGCAGCGGCAAACGCCATGGCTACTGCCACGCAGTTTTTGCGCGGGGAGCGCCGGTTGGCGGCTATGCTCGCAGGATGATGCCTTTTGCCGACCTCAGCGACCTGCCCCGTCAATTGCGCCAGCCCCAGGTGCGCGACCTGGCGTGGGTACTGCTCGCCCCGCCGATGCTCAGCGTGACGCCCTGGCCGCAGCGCCACCCGCTGACGGGCAGCGACTGGATGGGCCGACCCGAGCAGTTGCGCCACTGGCTGCTGGCGCTGGACCGTGACAGCCGCGCGCTGCTGGACTGGCTGGCGCAGGCGGGCAGCCGGCGCCTGGGGCTGTACTACGAACGGTTGTGGCAGTTCGCCCTGCAGCATGCGCCAGGCGTCGAATTGCTGGCGGCCAACCTGCCGATCCGCGATGGCGGGCATACCTTGGGCGAGCTGGATATCCTGCTGCGCGACCGCGAGGGGGTGCATCACCTGGAGCTGGCGATCAAGCTGTACCTGGGGCCGCAGTTGGGTGACGGGCACGACCCTGCGCAGTGGCTGGGGCCGGGTTGCCATGACCGGCTGGACCGCAAGCTGGCGCACCTGAATGACCATCAACTGCCGATTTCGGCGCGGGCCGAGAGCCGTGAGGCGTTGGCGGCGCTGTCGATCGATGCCTTCACGGCGCAGCTGTGGCTGGGTGGGTATCTGCTGTATCCATGGCCTGGGCTTGCCCAGCCGCCCTGTGGCGCTCACCCGCAGCACTTGCGTGGGCGCTGGCTGCATCAGCGTGATTGGGCCGGGTATGTGGCGCAGAGTGCGGCGGGTTGCTGGCAACTGTTGCCGCGCCAGGCGTGGTTGGCGCCAGCGCGCTACCCGCCGGAGCAGACCTGGTCACCCGAACAGTTCGCAGGCTGGTTGCAGGGGCTTGAGCCCATGGCGCCGGCGCAATTGCTGGTGCGGTTGGTGGAGGGTGATGGGGGCGATTGGGAAGAAGCGGAGCGGTTGTTTCTGGTGTCGGATGCCTGGCCGAACCTGCCGGGGTAGGACCTGGCCGGCCCACCGCGGTCTGCAGCCGAGTCATCAAGGCTGACAACGCCGATCCTGACAGATCAGCGTTGCCAGCCTTGTTTGCTCATTTCAGGTCTCTGTCGCGAAGCCATCAAGCCTCTTCGTCAGCATCCTCGCAGTACGCCTGCGGATCCGTCGGCCACAGCACTTCGCCCTTGCCATTACGTACCTGCTCCACATCACACCCCGCCTTCACGAGGGTGGTGTCGAACACCGGCGTGCCGTCCAGGCGATACAGCGCCCGCAGGCTGCGGCTGGCGTCATCACCCGTACCCTGCACCTCATAGCCGAAGATCGCACCACGGGCCACATCGACCACCAGCTCCTGCCACCGCGCCGGCACCACCTGCTTGCCGTCAAGGTCGTACAGCGCAACGCGGGCCGGTGCACCGAGGGCCTCATAGGCGCTCAAGTAACGGCCACTGGCATCCAGCGTGATGTAGGTGAACTCATCCGGCTTGATCAGCACCTTGCCCTTCGCATCGACCACACCCACCGCACGCACCTGGTCCGGCTGGCCGAATACCGTGACGGTGCGATACGGCGAAGCCAGGTCGCTGAAGGCGAACAGGTTGTCGGTGAGCACCCCCACCTGCAGGTACTCGGGCTTGAGTACCTCGACGCCCTTGTTCAGGTCGAACACGCCGTAGTAGGCCAGGAACATGTTCTGCAGCACACCGATATGGCTGTAGCCCGGCACATTGCCCAGCATGCCCATCGAAGACAGCTTGACGTCGCCCACCGAGGCATAGGTCGGCTCGATCAGCCACTTGCCGTCACGTCCTATGAAGCCGCCCTTGTTTTTACCCTCGACGTTCGCGGCCAGCACCATCGCCCCCTTCTCGCCGAATGGGTTGCACTCGGCGAACGTGGGCGCGATAACCGTCTTGCCCTTGAAGTCCATGTAGCCGCAGAGCTTGGCACCGGCTTCCTTGAAGGCAACCAGGTCCACACCCGGCTTGCCGATCCACTCATACTTGAGCGCGGTCACCAGCGTGGCATTGGCATTGGCCAGACCTTTGGCCTCACCGCGGCCATTGCTCACCACCATGACCTGCCCGGCACCTGCGTCGATCTCCTCGAACTCGACCTTTTTCAGCTCGCCGGTGGTGATGTTCAGTGCCCATGGCTCACCGTCACGTTCACCGGTGATCCAATTGCCAAGCTCGGCAAATTTGCCGCGAACCCGGCTGCTGTCAAACACCGGGTCGCTCAGCTTCTGGCCGGTCGCACTGAGAAAACCGCGCTTGCCGTCAACTTCGTACACGATGAATTCGTTAAAGTCGCCCTCGAACACTTCGTCATAGGTCGCAGGCTGTATTTCCTTGCCCTGCGCATCCATCACGCCGAACTTGCCGTTGCGCTTGAAGCCGAAGTAGCCCGGGGTCAGCGTCCACAGCTCGTTGGTAAATTCGGCCTTGATCACTTGCTTGCCATCGCCACTGGCCAGGTTCCACAAGCCGTCCCGGGCAAACAGCAGCGTGCTGTTCATCGGGCCGTCGTAGACCGCGTCATAGTCGTTGTCCGCCGACACCTGCACGACCCCGTTCTGGTCGAGTACCGCGCATTCATCATTGATGCAGACCGGCAGTACCATCGCCGCCGGCGCCGGAACCGGCTTGATGCCCTGGCAACCGGCCAACAACGCGGCAGAAAAGGAAAACAGCAGGGGGCCCACATGGGCTCGGGTGAGGCATTTCATAACCACAAGATCCTTCTGAAGAGGTAGACAGGCAAATGGGGCAGTTGCAGGCTGCCGCACAACCTTGAACATGACAGCGACCAGGCCGCCATGGCCGTTTCAAGGGCGCGCATGATACCGGTGATAGCAATAAGACACCACGCAGCAGTCTGTTAATCTCGGATTTTTAAAGCCCCCCCTGACAAAGGAAGTCCCCCTTGCTCGGCACCCTTCGCGCCTTGTCGCTCGCCCTCTCGGCATTCTGGTTCAGCCACGCCAGCGCAGCGCCCGCACCTCTCGATGAGGATCAGCGCTACCAGAACGCGCTACTGCTGCAGAGCGACAGCTTCTGGAGCCAGGCGCGCCCCGAGGACCTGGCGCCATTGCTTGGCCACGCCAAACCGGGCGAGATACTGCCCGGCATCGTCAGCACCCACAGCACCGCCTTCCACGTCGCGCTGCAAAACCACGCCTCGCTGGCGCTGCTGCAACAACTGCGCGCCGCCCTGCCGCAGATGGTCGGCCTGGGCGATTACCCGCAGTCGCTGCTGGCTATTGCGATAGAAGCCAGGCACCCGGCCGCGACGATCGACTGGTTGATCGCCCAGGGCGCCGACGTCGAGCAGGGTGACTACCACCACCCTCGCCCGCTGCTGCAGGCCATAGAAGCAGGCGCCGATGCGGCGGTGATCGACGTGCTGGTCAAGGCCGGCGCCGACGTCGGCTACTTCGAGCGCAGCGACAGCAACATGGATGCCTTCGATGCGGCCGTGCTGACCGACCACAGCGCCACGCGCCAGGCCGTCGCACGGCACTTGCCGCTGCCACAGCCTGGCAGCGAAACCCTGGAAGCGATGCTGATCGAACTCTCGCGCCAGACCCGCGACAGCCCCGACGCACCGCATGTGAGCTACGACATCCTCAGCGTGCTGCTCGAACGCGGCATGAGCAGCACAGGCACCTACTGCGACCCGCAAAAGCCCTACTGCCTGGCCGACGACAAGAGCAACCTGATGGACCTGGCGATCAAGATCCAGGACCCACAGCTGATCGAGTACCTGGGCAAGAAAGGCCTGTGAGCCTGCCCGCCGTTTTTTTGCGCCAGCGCAGGTGAAAGACGCGCACAACCGATTAGAGTTAACCCACAGCGCCATCAAGAGCGCCATCGACCTGATGAACGAGGAACCACCATGACCCTGACCAACACCCAGGCGCGCTACGGCAGCCTGTCGATCGCACTGCACTGGCTGATGCTGATCCTGCTGGCGGCGGTATATGCCTGCATCGAGCTGCGCGGCATCTTCCCCAAGGACAGTGCCGAACGCGACCTGATGAAAACCCTGCACTTCATGCTCGGGCTCACGGTGTTCGCGCTGGTGTGGCTGCGCCTGCTGCTCAAGGTCACCCGCCCTACCCCGCGCATCGAGCCCAAGCCGCCAGCCTGGCAGACCGGGCTGGCGCACCTGATGCACTGGGCCTTGTACGCATTGATGATCGGCCTGCCACTGGCCGGCTGGACCATTCTGAGCGCGGCGGACAAGCCGATACCGTTCTACGGCCTGGAGCTGCCGGCGCTGGTGGCGCCGGACAAGGACCTGGCCAGATTCGTCAAGGGCTGGCACGAGTGGTTCGGTGCGCTGGGCTACTGGCTGATCGGCCTGCATGCACTGGCCGGGCTTTATCATCACTACGTGGTGCGCGATAACACCCTGCTGCGCATGCTGGCGCAGAAAAGCGACTAGGCGAACCCGCGGCGGCCCTGCAGGCCGCCGGTATGCACGAAAATCAGGCGCGTGCCGGCAGCGAACACGCCGGCCTGCACCTGCTCGTGCAGCGCCAGCAGCGCCTTGCCGGTGTACAAAGGCTCCAGCGGTACACCCGACTCGGCTTCACTGGCCTCGATGAACGCCAGCAAGGCAGGGTCGACCTTGGCAAAGCCACCGCGGCTGGCAGCGTGCAGGCGGCAAGCGCCGGGCGCCAGTACCGCAACTTCGGCTTCGACGCCATGCCCCGGCGGCACGGCCATCGCACCGTGCACCGGGTGCGCGCCCGCCTCGGCCTGGGCCAACCCGACCAGGGTGGTGCCGCTGCCCACCGCCAGCCACCAGGCGTCGTAACCTGCCCAGCCCACGGCACCGAGCTGCGCCCGTGCCTGGGCCACGATCTGCGCACAACCCTGGGTACCCAACGGCCCGGCGCCGCCTTCGGGCACGCAGTGCCACGCCGGGTACAAGGCCTGCCAGGGTTGCCAGAAATCAGCCTGATGCCGCGCCCGATAGCCGCCATACCCGAGCCAGTGCAGTTGCATGCCCAACGCTTGCAGGTCGTGCACGGTCGGGGTGTGTTGCGGGTGCCCACGCAGCAGCCCGGCCGTGGCAAAGCCGAAGCGCTTGCCGGCGGCCGCCAGTGCGTGCAGGTGATTGGAATACGCGCCGCCCAGGCTGATCACCCCCGGCGCGCCGTGTGCCTTCGCCAGGCGCAGATGCCCCAGCAGCTTGAACCATTTGTTGCCGCTGATCAGCGGGTCGATCAGGTCCAGGCGCAGCACCGCCACGTCGATGCCGGCGCGCGCCAGCCAGCCGAGGGCCAGCGGTTGCAGGGGCGCCAGGGGCAGGTCATCGAAGGCAGCAGGCATCAAACAGGCTCGGCACGGGACGGGAGACGCAGTCTAGCAGCCCGCACCGCGCCACTGGCCTACAGCTCGGCCGCCAGGCGCGAGCCCTGGTTGATCGCGCGTTTGGCATCCAGCTCGGCCGCCACGTCGGCGCCGCCGATCAGGTGTACCGACTGCCCTGCCGCGAGCAGGCCGTCCTGCAATTCGCGCAGCGGGTCCTGGCCGGCGCAGATCACCACGTTGTCCACCGCCAGCACCTGGGGTTCGCCCTCGGCGATGCGGATATGCAGGCCGGCGTCGTCGATCTTCAGGTAGTCGACGCTGTTGAGCATCTGCACCTGCTTGTTCTTCAGGCCCGTGCGGTGGATCCAGCCGGTGGTCTTGCCCAGGCCATCACCGACCTTGGTTTTCTTGCGCTGCAGCAGGAACACCTGGCGCGCCGGCGCATGGGGCTCGGCCTTGATCCCGGCCACACCGCCACGGGCCTGCAGTTGGGTATCGATACCCCACTCCTTCCAGAACGCGTCACGGTCCTGGCTGGTGGCCACGCCCTGGTGCACGAGAAATTCCGACACGTCGAAACCGATGCCGCCCGCACCGATCACCGCCACCTTCTGCCCCACCGGCTTGCGCGCCAGCAGCACGTCCAGATAGCTCAGCACCTTGCTGTGCGCGATCCCCTCGATGGCCGGCAGGCGCGGCGCGATGCCGGTGGCCAGGATGATCTCGTCATAGCCGCCGCTGACCAGTTGCTCGACCCCTACGCGGGTGTTCAGGCACAGCTCCACGCCGGTGGTCTGCAGCTTGCGCCTGAAATAGCGCAGGGTCTCGAAGAACTCTTCCTTGCCCGGTACGCGCTTGGCCACGTTGAACTGGCCACCGATCTCGCTGGCCGAATCGAACAGCGTCACCGCATGCCCACGCTCGGCCGCCACCGTGGCCGCCGCCAGGCCTGCCGGGCCCGCGCCGACCACGGCAATGCGCCTGGCCTGGGTCACCGGCAGGTAGTTGAGCTCGGTTTCGTGGCAGGCGCGCGGGTTGACCAGGCAACTGGTCAGCTTGCCGCCGAAGGTATGGTCCAGGCAGGCCTGGTTGCAGCCGATGCAGGTATTGATCTCGTCGCCACGCCCGGCGGCGGCCTTGTTGACGAACGCCGGGTCGGCCAGGAACGGACGCGCCATCGACACCATGTCGGCGTCGCCGTCGGCGAGGATCTGCTCGGCAACTTCGGGGGTGTTGATGCGGTTGGTGGTGATCAGCGGGATCGTTACCGCGCCACGCAGCTTGGCGGTGACCTTGCTGAAAGCGGCGCGCGGCACCTTGGTGGCGATGGTCGGGATGCGCGCCTCGTGCCAGCCGATACCGGTGTTGATCAGCGTGGCGCCGGCCTGCTCGATGGCCTGGGCCAGTTGCACGATCTCTTGCCAGTCGCTGCCGCCTTCCACCAGGTCGAGCATCGACAGGCGGAAGATGATGATGAAGTTCGGCCCCACCGCTTCGCGTACCCGGCGCACGATCTCGACCGCCAGGCGCATGCGGTTCTCGTAGCTGCCGCCCCAGCGGTCGGTGCGCTGGTTGGTGTGGGCGGCGAGGAACTGATTGATGAAGTAGCCTTCGGAGCCCATGATCTCGACGCCGTCGTAGCCGGCACTTTGCGCCAGGGCCGAGCAGGTGACGAAGTCCTGGATCTGCTTCTCGATGCCCTCCTCGTCCAGCTCGCGCGGCTTGAACGGGTTGATCGGTGCCTGGATCGCGCTGGGTGCCACTTGCCTGGGGCTGTAGGCATAGCGCCCGGCGTGCAGGATCTGCATGCAGATCTTGCCGCCGGCGGCGTGCACGGCCTGGGTCACGATGCGGTGTTTTTCCGCTTCCTCGGCGGTGGTCAGCTTGGCTGCACCGGAGTACACCCCACCCTCTTCGTTGGGGCCGATGCCACCGGTCACCATCAGGCCGACACCACCCCGGGCGCGCTCGGCAAAGTAGGCGGCCATGCGCTCGAAACCGCCGGGCTTTTCTTCCAGGCCGGTGTGCATCGAGCCCATCAGGGTGCGGTTGCGCAGGGTGGTAAAGCCCAGGTCCAGCGGGGCGAGCAGATGCGGATATTGAGCGGCAGCCATTGTCGAACTCCACAGCGAGCAAATCACGGAATGCGGGCGCCTCGCTGAGTGCTGCGGGGCCCGTCGGTTATCTGTGAACGACAGTAATGCGGCTGCGGGTACTGCTCAATGACCGAAAATTACAAGTTGATAACCCTGATTGACAGCGCTCTGCCCTCAGGGCGCATCAGCCGTGCAGGCATCGCTCGGCCAGTTCACGAACCCGGTCAAGCGTGATACCCCCGTGCTGCTCGTGGGCGAGCGGGTGATCGCAGGGTTCGAGCAGCACCAGCGGGCGTACGCCCAGAGGTTGGGTGTGCAGGGTGGCCTTGAGGTTCAGCGTGGAGACTTCGTAGGGGAAATCGCTTTGTGTGCGTGCCGGATACGGGGGTTCACTTTCACGCCCCTCGGCTTCCCACAACTCGCTGGTGCGGTCGAAATGCTCCTCGCTGACGGTCACCCAGGTCAGCCATGTGAAGGGTTCGTCCGAATCGATCACTGGAATTTCCAGGCAGCCGAACAGAAAGTAGTGGGTGCCGTCGATGACGCACTGGTCACTGGAGAGCTGCGCGCGTTGCTCGCGTTCCGCTTCGGGGATGGCGTACCAGGCGGCCGGTGCCGGCGCGCCGAAGGTGGTGGGGAGTGCGTCGTGGTGCTGGCCGCAGGTGGCGCAGTGGAAGCCTTGCATGGCGGATGGATCCTTGTTCAGCTCACGGCCGTGAGGGTCGTGAGGTTCCATGAATGACATTTTCCGGCTTTGTACCGGAAGGTGTGGGGCAGGGCAACGGCTCACGCCAGAAAGTTGCCAGGGCGGGCAAATCGATCTCCGTGCAGAATCGCGAACTGATTCATTGCACTCTTCCCCGTCAGCCGGTTGCGTTTAGGCGTGCGAACTGGCGCAT
>NZ_JAHTBI010000075.1 GCF_019168305.1 Pseudomonas aegrilactucae | reverse complement strand
GCTGGCAAGCCAGCTCCCACATGGGTTTGTGAGCACCGACCAACCCTGTGGAGCTGGCTTGCCAGCGAAGCTCTTAAAATGGGTGCCCTGGCCCTGGCCATCAGCCTGGCCGGTTGCGCCGGCCTGCCCGACCAGCGCCTGGCCAACGAAGCGCTCAAGCGCGGCGACACCGCCCTGGCCGAGCGCAACTATCAGCAGCTCGCGGACCTGGGCTACAGCGAAGCCCAGGTGGGCCTTGCCGATATCCAGGTGGAAACCCGCGACCCGGCCAAGCTCAAGCAAGCCGAGGCCACCTACCGCGCCGCCGCACAGATTTCACCGCGTGCCCAGGCACGCCTGGGCCGCCTGCTGGTGGCCAAGCCCGACAGCAGCGAAGCCGAGCGCAAGGAAGCCCAGGGCCTGCTGAAAAAAGCCTTCGCCGCCGGCGAGAGCAACACCCTGATCCCGCTGGCCATGCTCTACCTGCAATACCCGCAGAGCTTCCCCGAGATCAACGCGCAGCAGCAGGTCGACCAATGGCGCGCCGCCGGCTACCCCGAGGCGGGCCTGGCCCAGGTACTGCTGTACCGCACCCAGAACACCTACGACCAGCACCTGGATGATGTGGAACGCATCTGCAAGGCCGCGCTGGCCAGCACCGACATCTGCTACGTGGAACTGGCCAGCGTGTACCAGAAGCGCGGCCAGGCCGACCTGCAGGCCGCCCTGCTCGAACAGCTCAAGGCTGCCTACGCCCGCGGCGCCGTGCCCGCCAGCCGGGTCGACAGCGTGGCCCGCGTACTGGCCGACCCAAGCCTGGGCCAGACCGACGAGAAAACCGCCCAGGCCCTGCTCGAACAGGTCGCGCCAAGCAACCCCGCGTCCTGGGTCAGCCTTGCGCAACTGCTCTACAGCTTCCCGGAACTGGGCGACAGCGAGCAGTTGATGGGCTACATCGACAAGGGCCGCGAGGCTGCGCAACCGCGCGCCGAACTGCTGCTGGGCCGCCTCTACTACGAAGGCAAGGCCGTACCGGCCGATGCGAAAAAAGCCGAGACGCACCTGCAGGCCGCCGCCGACGCCGGTGAAATCAGCGCCCATTACTACCTCGGCCAGCTCTACCGGCGCGGCTACCTGGGCCAGGTCGAACCGCAAAAAGCCGTCGACCACCTGCTCGGCGCTGCCCGTGGCGGCCAGCTCAGCGCCGACTATGCACTGGCCCAACTGTTCAGCGAAGGCCACGGCATTCGCCAGGATCTGGTCAGCGCCTGGGTCTTCGCACAACTGGCGCAGGCCAACCCCAGCGAGCAATCGGCGGCCATGGCCGGCGAACTCGACCAGCAGCTCTCTGCCCCGCAGAAGGCCCAGGCCCAGCGCCTGTTGCAACAGGAGCGCCAGGCCCGTGGCGCCATGGGTCAGGGCCCCGGCGCCCTGGCCATGCAGGCCCTGCAGGACACCACCGAACAAGACGGCGAGGATTCCCTATGACACTCAACCCGTGGATGAAAGCCGGCCTGGGCCTGGGCTTCGCCCTGCTCTGGTCGTGCCCGACCCTGGCCGCGATGACCGCTGACAAGAACTTCGGCCTGGAAGTCAAAGCCACCGGCCAATCCGAAGACGACCGCGACCTGGGCACCCGCTCCGGCGGCGACGTCAACGGCCTGGGCCTGGACCTGCGCCCGTGGGTGTACGGCGAGCGCGGCAACTGGAGCGCCTACGCCATGGGCCAGGCCGTCACCGCCACCGACATCATCGACACCGATACGCTGCGTCAGGCCGACGACGACAGCCAGGTCCAGACCCGCCGTGCCAACGGTCGCGAACCCGACAAGAGCTACCTGGCCATGCGCGAGTTCTGGGTCGGCTACAGCGGCTTCACCGCCTACCCCGGCGAGCAGCTGCGCTTTGGCCGCCAGCGCCTGCGCAATGACGACGGCATGTGGCGCGACACCAATATCGAGGCGCTGAACTGGACCTTCGACACCACCCTGCTGCGTGCCAACGCGGGTGTGGCGCAACGCTTCAGCGAGTACCGCACCGACCTCACCGAGCTGGCCCCCGAAGACAAGGACCGCCTGCACCTCTACGGTGACGTCGCCGCGCAATGGACACCCGGCCACTGGGTCGGCCTGCGCGCCCACCACACCCACGACGACGGCAAGCTCAAGAACCCGGGCGAAATCCTCGACCCGCTCGACAAGACCCGCAACGGCGACCTCACCTGGCTGGGCCTGGAGGCCAACAGCGACGCCTACAACTGGCGCAACCAGAACGCCGTCAACTACTGGGGCAGTGTCACCTGGCTGAGCGGCGACCGTGATCGCCTGAGCTCGAACACCCTGACCAACGGCGACCAGTTGGCCACGCAAAAACAGAGCGGCGACGTCAACGCCTGGGCCACGGACCTGGGCATCCGCCTGCGCCTGGACCCCAATTGGCAGGTCGGCGCGGCCTATGCGCGGGGCAGCGGCGGTGGCGGCAGCGACGGCTCGAACAACTTCGAACAGACGGGCCTTGAGAGCAACCGCTCCAACTTCACCGGCACCCGCTCGCGTGTGCACCGCTTCGGCGAGGCCTTCCGTGGCGAGCTGGGCAACCTGCAGGCCGCCACCCTGTTCACCTCCTGGCAACTGCGCGACGACTACGATGCGAGCCTGGTGTACCACAAGTTCTGGCGCGTCGACGGCAAACAGAACATCGGCAGCAGCGGCATCAATGCCGTGGTCGATGACGGCGGCATCAACCGTCCGCTGATCCAGGGCGAGAAAGACCTGGGCCAGGAGATGGATCTGGTCGTCACCAAGTACTTCAAGCAGGGCCTGCTGCCGGCTGCGCTGAGCCAGTCGATCGACGAACCGTCGGCGCTGGTGCGCTTTCGCGGCGGGGTGTTCAAGCCGGGCGACGCCTACGGCAAGGAAGCGGACGCGTACATGCACCGCGCCTTTGTCGACGTGATCTGGCGCTTCTGATGCCTGGAGTGCATTGATATGAACCTTCACCCGCTCAACACGCTGTTTGCCGGCAGCCTGCTGCTGGCCAGCAGCATTGCCCTGGCCAACGGCCTGCCGGCCGCCAGCGTGGCCAAAGAGCTGCAGCAGGCCAAGACCTACACCGTGAGCAGCGCGCCGATCGAGCCGCTGCAGATCGCCCCGCCGACCCTGCCGGACCTGACCGGCTTCACCGCCCAGGCCGTGCAGGCGAAGATCCAGCGCGGGCACAAGGGCAAGGTCACGGTACGCCGCATGCTGCAGGAGGATGCGCTCAAGGAGTTCATCGGCGGCGACAACAAGATGGCCGAATGGGTGGCGCGCCAGCACGGCATTCCGCAGGCGATCTTCATCGATGACGGGCATGTCGACTTCACCGAGCTGAGCAAGCGCGTGCCCGCCCAGTACCTGCGCGAAACCTCGCCGGGCGTGTACCTGGCGCGGCTGCCGATCGTGGTCGGGCACAAGGGCGTGCTGGAGATCGACGCCAAGGTCAAGGAACTGCGCCTGTCCCAGGAGGGCGGTGCGTTCATGGTCAATGACGGCAAGCTGTTTGTCACCGACACCCGCGTCACCGGCTGGCGCGAAAAGGACAACGGCCCGGCGACCTTTCGCAAGCCCGATGAATTCCGCCCGTTCCTGCTCGCGTGGGGCGGCACCCAGACCTACATCGTCAACAGCAAGATGGCCAGCTTCGGCTACGCCAAGAGCAAGTCTTATGGCGTGAGCATCTCGCAGTACACGCCCAACATGGCCAGGCAGATGAACCGCGCCGAACCCACCGGCTGGATCCTCGGCTCGGAGTTCAGCGACATGTGGTACGGCTTCTACTGCTACGAGACCGCCGACTTCGTGGTCAAGGACAGCACCTACCGCGACAACATCGTCTACGGCATCGACCCGCACGACCGCTCGCACCGCCTGATCATCGCCGGCAACACCGTGCACGGCACGAAAAAGAAGCACGGCATCATCGTCTCGCGCGAGGTCAACGACAGCTGGATCATCCACAACAAGAGCTACGACAACAAACTCTCCGGCGTGGTGATCGACCGTAACAGCGTGAACAACCTGATCGCCTACAACGAGATCTACCGCAACCACACCGACGGCATCACCCTGTACGAAAGCGGCGACAACCTGATCTGGGGCAACAAGCTGATCAGCAACCGTCGCCACGGCATTCGCGTGCGCAACAGCGTGAACATCCGCCTGTACGAGAACCTCGCCATGGCCAACGGCCTGGTGGGCGTGTACGGGCACATCAAGGACCTGTCCGATACCGACCGCGACATCGACCTCGACCCCTTCGACACCAAGGTCTCGCTGATCGTGGTCGGTGGCGAGCTGGCAGCCAACGGCAGCGGCCCGCTGTCGATCGACTCGCCGCTGAGCGTGGAGCTGTACCGGGTGTCGATGCTGGCGCCGAGCAAGGCCAGCGGCATCAGTTTTTCCGGAGTGCTGGGTGAGCGTCAGGACGAGATTCTCGACCTGATGGTGCGCCAGGGCAAAGCCGTACTGATCGACCCGGTCGAACGCCAGACCGAAATGGCGGATTGAGGAAACCTGACATGACCCCACACCTGATGAAACTGCTGGGCCTGAGTGCCGCGCTGCTGGCGATCAGCAACGGCGTGCGCGCCGATGACGTGCAGGCACCGCGCTTCACCGCCGAGCCGTGCTGCCAACTGTGCCCCGAAGCCCACGACGCCAGCCGCTACACCACCCGCTACCAGCAGAACTTCACCACCCTGGTACAAGCCCAGGGTGACTGGCTGTTCCGTACCCGCGAAGACCTGCGCACCGAATTCAACACCACCCCGGCCGGCTACAAGCGCCTGCAGCAGGTGCACGACGCCTTCAAGGCGCGTGGCGTGGAACTGGTGGTGGTGTACCAGCCCACCCGTGGCCTGGTGAACCGCAACATGCTCAACCCCGCCGACAAGGCTGCGTTCAACTACGAGAAAGCCCTGGGCAACTACCAGGCCATGCTCGGGCGCTTCAGCAAGATGGGCTACAACGTGCCCGACCTGTCGCCGCTGACCAACGAACAGCTGCCGGCCGCGCAGCAAGGCAAGGATTTCTACTTCCGTGGCGACCAGCACTGGACGCCCTACGGTGCCGAGCGTGCGGCCAGGATCGTGGCCGACACGGTGCACGGGATGCCGGCCTTCGCCGACGTGCCCAGGCGTGAATTCGAAAGCCACACGTCCGGGCGCATGGGCAAGACCGGTACCCTGCACAACGTCGCCGGCCAGTTGTGCGGCACCAGCTATGCGGTGCAGTACATGGACCAGTTCGTCACCGAGCCCAAGGGCGAAAGTGGCGGCGACGACCTGTTCGGCGATTCGGGCAACCCGCAGATCACCCTGGTGGGCACCAGCCACAGCGGCAAGAACTACAACTTCTCGGGCTTTCTGGAGCAGTACATCGGCGCCGACGTGCTCAACGTGGCGTTCCCCGGTGGTGGCCTGGAAGGCTCGATGATCCAGTACCTGGGCAGCGAGGCATTCCAGAACAACCCACCCAAGATCCTCATCTGGGAGTTCTCGCCGCTGTACCGCCTGGACCAGGAAACCATCTGGCGCCAGATGCTCGCCCTGCTCGACAACGGCTGCGAAGGCAAGCCTGCGCAGATGAGCGCCAGCACCTCGCTCAAGCCGGGCAAGAACGAGCTGATGGTCAATGGCAAGAACGGCGTGATCAAGAACCTGGTCAATGGCCGCCACCAGCTCGACATCCGTTTCGAAGACACCTCGGTCAAGACCCTACAGGCCACCCTGTGGTACCTCAATGGTCGCCACGAAGACCTGAAGATCGAGAAGCCGCAGACCTCCGACACCGATGGCCGCTTCGCTTTCCAGCTGCGTGAAGACGAAGACTGGGCCAACCAGACCCTGCTCGCCGTGGAAGTGCAGGGCCCGGAAAGCGGCAGCCAGAAGGTCAAGGCCACGCTTTGTACCCGCAACCCAATCGCCGGCAACGCGCAGCGCGCTGCGCACGCCGGACTGTGAGGCGCACATGAGCCACTTTCGTAGCATCGCCACCCCTGCCCTGCTCACCCTCGCGCTGTTCGGCGCGGGTGCACAGGCGGCAGGCCTGGTCCCGCCGCAGGGCTACTACGCCGGGATCGAGAAACCCAAGACCAGCCCCAACGACTTCACCTGTGAAGCGGTGCCGCAGCCCTACACCGGCTCGCTGCAGTTTCGCAGCAAGTACGAAGGCTCGGACAAGGCCCGCGCGACGTTGAACAAGGCCTCCGAAAAAGCCTTCCGCGACTCCACCGCCGACATCACCACGCTGGAGCGCGGGGTCAGCAAGCAGGTCATGCAGTACATGCGTGACGGCCGCCCGCAGCAGCTGGACTGCACCCTGCAGTGGCTGGGCACCTGGGCGCGCGCCGATGCGCTGATGTCCACCGACTACAACCACACCGGCAAGTCGATGCGCAAATGGGCGCTGGGCAGCATGAGCTCGGCCTACCTGCGCCTGAAGTTCTCCAATTCCCAGCCACTGGCGGCGCACCAGGCCGAGGCCGAACAGATCGAAAAATGGTTTGCGCGCCTGGCCGAACAGACGGTCAAGGACTGGAGCGACCTGCCGCTGGAAAAGATCAACAACCACTCGTACTGGGCGGCCTGGTCGGTGATGGCCACGGCGGTCGCGACCGACCGGCGCGACCTGTTCGACTGGGCGGTGAAGGAGTACCGCGTGGGCGCCAACCAGGTCGACGCACAGGGCTTTCTGCCCAACGAGATGAAGCGCAAGCAGCGCGCCCTGGCGTACCACAACTACGCCTTGCCGCCCTTGGCGATGATCGCAAGCTTCGCCCAGGCCAATGGTGTGGATGTACGCCCGGAAAACAACGGCGCGTTGAAGCGCCTGGGTGAACGGGTGTTGTCGGGGTCCAGGGACCCGAGTGCGTTCAAGGCGCGCACTGGCCAGAAGCAGGACATGGGCGACCTGAAGGTCGACAGCAAGTACGCGTGGCTGGAGCCGTGGTGCAGCTTGTACCAATGCGATGCGGATGCACTGAAACGCAAGCAGGCGATGCAGCCGTTCAAGAGCTTCCGCCTGGGCGGCGACCTGACGCGGGTATACGACCCACAGGCCGAACAGAAGAAGTAAGGATCGCCGCTGCCCCGTGTGGGAGCTGGCTTGCCAGCGAAGAAGGCACCTCGGTGTGTCAGGTATGGCCTCTTCGCTGGCAAGCCAGCTCCCACAGGGAACAGTGGAGGCTGCACACGTATGTACATTCCCCCGCGATGTGCGCGGGGGGTTTGGGGGGCTGCTGCCCCGATTGTGGATAACGACAAGGAGAGATCGGGATGGTGTTTTCGTCCAATGTGTTCCTGTTCCTGTTCCTGCCGATCTTTCTCGGCCTGTACTACCTGAGCGGGCAACGCTATCGCAACGCCCTGCTGCTGCTGGCCAGCTACGTGTTCTACGCCTGGTGGCGGGTGGACTTCCTGGCGCTGTTCGCCGCCGTCACCCTGTGGAACTACTGGATCGGTCTCAAGGTCGGCGCCGCCGGCGTACGCACCAAGCCGGCCCAACGCTGGCTGCTGCTGGGTGTAGGCGTGGACCTGTGCATCCTGGGCTACTTCAAGTACGCCAACTTCGGCGTGGACAGCCTCAACGCGATCATGACCTCCTACGGGCTTGAGCCGTTCATCCTGACCCACATTCTGTTGCCGATCGGTATCTCGTTCTACATCTTCGAGTCGATCAGCTACATCATCGACGTGTACCGCGGCGATACCCCGGCCACGCGCAACCTGATCGACTTCGCGGCGTTCGTGGCGATCTTCCCGCACCTGATCGCCGGCCCCGTGCTGCGCTTCAAGGACCTGGCCGACCAGTTCAACCACCGCACCCATACCCTGGACAAGTTCTCCGAAGGCTGCACGCGGTTCATGCAGGGCTTCATCAAGAAGGTCTTCATCGCCGACACCCTGGCGGTGGTCGCCGACCATTGCTTCGCCCTGCAGAACCCCACCACGGGCGATGCCTGGCTCGGCGCGCTGGCCTACACCGCGCAGCTGTACTTCGATTTCTCCGGCTACAGCGACATGGCCATCGGCCTGGGCCTGATGATGGGTTTCCGCTTCATGGAAAACTTCAGGCAGCCCTACATCAGCCAGTCGATCACCGAGTTCTGGCGGCGCTGGCACATCAGCCTGTCGACCTGGCTGCGCGACTACCTGTACATCACCCTGGGCGGCAACCGCGGCGGCACCTTCGCCACCTACCGCAACCTGTTCCTGACCATGCTGCTGGGCGGCCTGTGGCACGGCGCCAACATCACCTACATCCTCTGGGGCGCCTGGCACGGCATGTGGCTGGCGATCGAACGCGCGCTGGGCCTGGACACCAACCCGCAACGCTTCAACCCGGTCAAATGGGCCTTCACCTTCCTGCTGGTGGTGATGGGCTGGGTGATCTTCCGCGCCGAGAACCTGCACGTGGCCGGGCGCATGGTCGGCGCCATGTTCAGCTTCGGTGACTGGCAACTGTCGGAGCTCAACCGCGCCAGCCTCACGGGCCTGCAAGTGGCGACGCTGATCGTGGCCTACCTGACCCTGGCCTTCTTCGGCCTGCGCGACTTCTACCGCAACGCCAGGCCCAGCGCCAAGGCAAGCCCCGTGGCCGTGCATGCCGATGGCAGCGTGAGCCTGGACTGGGGCCTGTACGTCACCCGCGCGCTGGTGCTGCTGCTGTTCGTGGCGTCGATCCTGAAACTCTCGGCGCAAAGCTACTCGCCGTTCCTCTACTTCCAGTTCTGAGCGAGGCGACCATGACCCGATCATTACGCACACTCTACGCACTGCTGTTCATGGCGCTGCTGCTGGGCCTGGGCATCTGGTCGCTGGGAGGCTTGGGCAGCTTCCAGCGCACCGCGCAGATGACCGTGCTCAACGGCAAGCTGGCCAAGGCCGCCGAAACCCATTACGACGAGCAGTTCCCGATCAAGCGCCTGGGCACCAACCTCTGGGCCGCACTGGACTTCAAGCTGTTCAACGAAGGCCGCCCCGGCGTGGTGCTGGGCCGCGAGCAATGGCTGTTCAGCGATGAAGAGTTCAAGCCGGTGGCCGGCGCCGAGCAGTACGAGGCCGAGAACCTGGCGCTGATCCGCGGCGTGCGCGACACCCTGCAGCAACAGGGTGTGCAACTGGTGCTGGCGATCATCCCGGCCAAGGCCCGGCTGTACCCCGAATACATTGGCGAGCAAGCCCCCGCCAGCCTGCACCAGGACCTGTACAACCAGTTCCATGCCAAGGCCCGCCAGGCCGGGGTGTTCGCCCCCGACCTGCTCGGCCCGCTGCAGGCGGCCAAGGCCCAGGGCCAGGTGTTCCTGCGTACCGACACGCACTGGACGCCGATGGGCGCCGAAGTGGTGGCCGAGCACCTGGCCGACGCCGTGGCACGCCAGGACCTGCTCAGCGGCACGCCGCAGCTGTTCGTCACCGAGGCCAAGCCGGCGACGCCGTACAAGGGCGACCTGACCAACTTCCTGCCGCTCGACCCGCTGTTCAGCAACCTGCTGCCGACCCCGGACAGCCTGCAACCGCGCAGCACCCGCCCGGCACAGGCCCAGGCCGACAGCGGCGATGCGCTGTTCGCCGACAGCGAGATCCCGGTGGCGCTGATCGGCACCAGCTACAGCGCCAACCCGCACTGGAACTTCCTCGGCGCGCTGCAGCAGGCACTGCGCAGCGACGTGGTCAATTACGCCGAAGACGGCCACGGCCCGCTGGTGCCGATGCTCAAGTACCTGAACACCGATGCCTTCAAGCACAGCGCGCCGCAAGTGCTGGTCTGGGAGTTCCCGGAACGTTATCTGCCAATGAAAAACGACCTCAGCGCCTTCGATCCGCAGTGGATCGCACAGCTGAAGAAAACCCGTACCGCCAATCAAGACATGGCCCTGTCGTCCAATCGGACGCAACACTGAGAGGAACCGCACATGACCACCAAGCACCGTATTGCCAAGGCATTCGCCCTCACCGCCGGCATGAGCCTGCTCTCGTTGCAGGCCTGGGCTGGCGCCGACGCCGCGCTGTATGGCCCGAGCGCGCCGAAGGGTTCGACCTTCGTGCGCATCTTCAACGCCGGCAACCAGCCGGTAGCCGCCAGCGTCGGCAACACCCAGATCAGCGAAGTGGCCGCCCAGGCCAGCAGCGATTTCAGCTTCATGCCCCAGGGTGACTACAGCGCCAAGGTCGGTAGCCAGAGCGTGCCGGTCAAGCTGGCGGGCGACCACTACTACACCCTGGTCAACCATGCCAGCGGCCAGCCGCAACTGGTCGAGGAACCACCGTTCAAGAACAAGCAGAAATCCCTGGTACGCGTGCAGAACCTGAGCGACCAGGCCCTGACCCTGAAGACCGCCGATGGCAAGACCGAAGTGGTCAAGCCGGTGGCGGCCAAGGCGCGCGGCGAGCGCGAGATCAACCCGGTCAAGGTCAGCCTGGCGCTGTATGAAGGCGACAAGAAAGTCAGCGACCTCAAGCCCGTGGCACTCGAACGTGGCGAAGCGGCCGTGCTGTATGTCACCGGTTCCGGCAGCAACCTGTCGCCGGTGTGGGTCAAGCGCCCAGTGTCCACCCGTTAATCAACTGCCCCTTTCAACGTTCGGAGATTACCCATGATTCCAGTCATTCTGTCCGGTGGTAGCGGCTCGCGTCTGTGGCCCCTGTCGCGCAAGCAATTCCCCAAGCAGTTCCTGGCCCTGACCGGTGAACACACGCTGTTCCAGCAAACCCTGTCGCGCCTGGTGTTCGACGGCATGGACGCGCCCATCGTGGTGTGCAACAAGGACCACCGCTTCATCGTCAACGAGCAGTTGAGCAACCTGAAGCTCGAGACCCAGGCGATCCTGATGGAGCCGTTCGGGCGCAACACCGCGCCGGCGGTGGCGCTGACCGCCATGAAGCTGGTCAACGAAGGCCGCGACGAGCTGATGCTGGTGCTGCCAGCCGACCACGTGATCGACGACCAGAAAGCCCTGCAACGTGCCCTGGCCCTGGCCACGGTGGCGGCCGAGCGTGGCGAGATGGTGCTGTTCGGGGTTCCGGCGACCAAGCCGGAAACCGGCTATGGCTACATCAAGTCGAGCCAGGACGCGCTGCTGCCCGAGGGCATCAGCCGGGTCGCGCAGTTCGTCGAGAAACCGGATGAGAAACGCGCCGTCGAGTTCGTCAAGGCCGGTGGTTACTTCTGGAACAGCGGCATGTTCCTGTTCCGTGCCAGCCGCTTCCTCGAAGAGCTGAAAAAGCATGACGCGGACATCTACGACACCTGCCTGCTGACCCTGGAACGCAGCCAGGAAGACGGTGACAGCCTCGCCATCGACGAAGCCACCTTCGCCTGCTGCCCGGACAACTCCATCGACTACGCGGTGATGGAAAAGACCCAGCGCGCCTGCGTGGTCCCGCTGAGCGCAGGCTGGAGCGACGTGGGTTGCTGGTCGTCGCTGTGGGACGTGCACGAGAAGGACGACAACGGCAACGTGACCAAGGGCGACGTGGTGGTGCAGGACAGCCACAACTGCATGATCCATGGCAACGGCAAGCTGGTGTCGGTGATCGGCCTGGAGAACATCGTGGTGGTCGAGACCAAGGACGCCATGATGATCGCGCACAAAGACAAGGTTCAGGGGGTCAAGCAGATGGTCAACACCCTCGACGCCCAGGGCCGCAACGAGACCCAGAACCACTGCGAGGTCTACCGCCCGTGGGGCTCGTATGACTCGGTGGACATGGGCGGGCGCTTCCAGGTCAAGCACATCACGGTCAAGCCCGGGGCGAGCCTGTCGCTGCAGATGCACCACCACCGTGCCGAACACTGGATCGTGGTGTCGGGCACGGCCGAGGTGACCTGCGACGAGAACGTGTTCCTGCTGTGCGAGAACCAGTCGACCTATATCCCGATCGCCTCGGTGCACCGCCTGCGCAACCCGGGCAAGATCCCGCTGGAGATCATCGAGGTGCAATCGGGCAGCTACCTGGGCGAAGACGACATCGAGCGTTTCGAGGACATCTACGGGCGCTCGACGCCGATCGAGCGCGGGGTGTCGATCAAGACCATCGCGCAGTGATCTGAAGCCCAAGGGGCCCCCTTCGCCGGCAAGCCGGCTGCCACAGGTTTTGTGAGCACCTCAAAACCCTGTGGGAGCTGGCTTGCCAGCGAAGGGGGCACGATGTTTTTATGGAGGAACACAGAATCCGCAGCCAAGGCGCCCTTCATGTTCATCGGTATCCTGCTTATCCTCACCTGGCTGGTCCTGCTGCTGCGCTACCCGGCCAAGGCCCTGCCGATCTCCATGGCTGCGCTGCTGGGCCTGGGCCTGGTCGGCCTGTGGGTGGTGTGGCTGGACAACCGCGAGGCCAGCCAGCTGGCACGCCTGGAACTGCGCCTGGACTACGCTCCCGCCCAATGCCCGGCCGACCGCCCGCTGCGCGTGCAGATGAAGAACGACAACGACACCCCACTCACCGAACTGCGCTGGCGCGTCGCCGCCTATGCGCCCGGTGACAGCGTCAACCTCGCCGAAAACACCTACGCTGCCCCCCGCTACCGCGGCCCGGGCGATCTTCAGGCCGGCGCCAGCTGGCACGACTGCCTGCCCCTGCCGCCGCTGCGTTCGGGCTACCGCCCGCAAACCCTGGAGTTTCGCGCCGAACACCTTCAGGGCAGTTTTGCCAACTAGTATTTTTGTCAGTTACCGTCGGCAGTCATCCACGCTTGAATAGTGCCGACCCCACTACCGTGCAGGAGCCTCGGCATGTCACGCACATCCCTTATCCGGCTAGAGCAACGCCAGGCACTGGTCTGCGCAACCAGGCGCAGACTTCTACGCTTTCAATGTCGACCACTATGAAGACCACCCGCAAGCGCCCGAACTGAGGCTGTTTTTCCAACGCATTTCACTTCAGTATCTGCCCTCTCACGTGCTCTTGCCCCTTGCCGGCGCGCCTGTCGTCGTGTGTACCAGCAGCGTACCCACGCTGATCCACAGCCTGAGTCATCACCTTACCCTGAGGAGTCCACCTTTCCATGCCCGTCGTCCTCATCACCGGTTGCTCCAGCGGCATCGGCCGCGCCCTCGCCGACAGCTTCAAGCACGCCGGCTACAGCGTGTGGGCAACCGCGCGCAAGGCCGATGACGTCGCCGCCCTGATCAAGGCCGGCTTCAACAGCCGCCAGCTCGATGTAAACGACGAGCAGGCCCTGGTGCGCCTGGGCGACGCCATCGACAGCGCCCACGGCGGCCTCGACCTGCTGATCAACAATGCCGGCTACGGCGCCATGGGCCCGCTGCTCGACGGCGGCGTGGAGGCGATGCGCCGCCAGTTCGAAACCAATGTATTTGCCGTGGTGGGTGTCACCCGTGCGCTGTTCCCGCTGCTGCGCCGCAATCAGGGCACAGTGGTGAATATCGGCAGCGTCTCGGGCGTGCTGGTCACCCCGTTCGCCGGGGCCTATTGCGCGTCCAAGGCAGCGGTGCATGCCCTGAGCGATGCGCTGCGCCTGGAGCTGGCACCGTTCGGCGTGCGCGTGATGGAAGTGCAGCCCGGCGCCATCGCCTCCAGCTTTGCCGCCAATGCCGGGCGCGAGGCCGAACAGTTGCTGGCGCAGGATTCACCCTGGTGGCCACTGCGCGAAAACATTCGGGCCCGCGCCCGCGCCTCGCAGGACAAGCCGACCCCGGCCAGCGCATTCGCCCAGGGCGTGCTCAAGGCCGTGCAGCAGACCACCCCGCCCGACCTGCTGCGCCTGGGCAACGGTAGCCGCGCGTTGCCGCTGCTGGCAGCGCTGCTGCCGGCACGACTGCTGCAACGGGTGCTGAAAAAACGCTTCGGCCTCGACCGTACGCTCTGATCAGCCCAGCGGCTGCCAGCCGCCACCGAGAGCCTTGTACAGGCCGACCAGCGCCTGCGACACCTGCGCCGAACTTTCCACCCACTGCTGCTGGCTTTGCAGCAAGGCAGTCTGCACCGTCAGCACATTGAGAAAGTCCACCGCGCCTTCCACGTACTGGCGCTGCGCGGTGTCCAGCGCGATACGGTTCTGGCGCACCGCTTCGGCCAGGTGATCGCGGCGCAGCTGGTTGGCGTTGTACAGGGTGAGCACATCGTCGATCTCGTGCCAGGCACGCAGCACCACCTGCTGGTAGTTGAGCGCCGCTTCCTGCTGCTGTGCCTCGCGCAGCTTGAGCACGCCGCTCAGGCGCCCGCCTTCGAAAATCGGCAGGCTCAGTTGCGGGCCGATGGCAAAGCGGCGTGCGCTCCAGTTGCCGAAGTCCGACAGTTGCAGCGACTGAAAGCCCACGTTGCCCGACAGCCGGATGGCCGGGTAGAAGTCCGCCTTGGCCACCCCGATGCGGGCGGTAGCAGCCTGCAACTGCGCCTCGGCGCGCAGGATATCCGGACGGCGCCTGGCCAGCGACGACGGTACGCCGATCGCAAAGCGCTCCTGCGGCTGGGGCAACGGGCCGGCCTGTTCCAGCTCGGCCTGCAACGCGCGCGGCGGCTCGGCCAGCAGCAGGCTCAGGGCATTGATCAACTGTGCCTGGCGGTCTTCGAGCAGCGGCAGGCCGGCCTCGATGGACGCCACCAGCGCGCTGGCCTGGGCCACATCCAACTGGGTGGCCACCCCATCGTTCAGGCGCATCTGCGACAGGCGCAGGCTGTGGCGCGAGACGTCGAGGTTCTCGCGCGTCACCGCCAGGGTCGCCTGCACGGCACGCAGTTGAATGTAGTTGCGCGCGGTCTCGGCCAGCAGTGACAGGGCCACCCCACGTCGATCGTTCTCGGCCACCTGCACTGCCGCATCGGCTGCCTGCACCTGGCGCCGCACGCGGCCCCACAGGTCGAGTTCCCAGCCCGCCACCAGGTCGCCCTGCCACAGGCTGAACGCCGACCTGCCGTTGTTGCCCGACGGGTCATTGAGGCCCTCGGCGCTGTTGCGCGCACGGCTGTAGCCGGCGTCCAGGTCGAGCGAGGGTGACTGTTCGGCGGCAATGCTGGCCCGCGCCGCACGGCTCTGCAGCAGGCGACTGCTGGCGATCTGCAAATCCAGGTTGTGCTGGCCGGCGCGTTCGATCAGCGTGCTCAGCAAGGGGTCGTGGAAACCCTCCCACCAGCGTTCTTCCAACGGCCCGGCCTGCGCCTGGCTGGGGCCCGCCTCGCCTTGCAGGGGCGGCCAATCGGCCGGGGCCTGGCTGGGCGGCTGTTCGAAGTCGGGGCCCAGGGTGCAGCCGGCAAGGCCCGCACTCACCAGCAACGGGGTCAGCAGGTACAAGGCTTTCATCGCGCACTGACCTCCTGGCCCGCGACCGGCACGAGGGCCGCCGCCGTGTCGATCTGCGCCTCCACCGACATGCCCACGCGCAGCCGCGCCAGCAACGGCTGGTCGGCATCGAGCACGATCTTGACCGGGATACGCTGCACCACCTTGGTGAAGTTGCCCGTCGCATTGTCGGGCTTGACCGCCGCGAAGGTGACGCCGGTGGCCGGGGCCAGGCTCTGGACATGGCCATGCAGGCGCTCGCCGGCAAAGGTGTCGACACTGATCTGCACCGGTTGCCCCGGCTGCACATGGGTCAGCTGGGTTTCCTGGAAGTTGCCGATCACATACGCCTGGGCCAGCGGCACCACTGCCAGCAGGCGTGCACCCGGGTTCACGTAGGCGCCCACGCGCAGCGCGCGCTGGCCAACCACGCCGTCGATAGGCGCGACGATGCGCGTGTACGACAGGTCCAGCTGCGCACGCTCGACGCTCGCCAGCGCATGCCTGAGCCCGCCGTCGGCACGCTCCAGTTGCGCCTTGAGCATGTCGACCTGCTTGCGCGCCGCCGCCAGTGCCGCGCTCGAGTTGGCCAGCCGCGCCTTGGCCTGATCGCCCCGTGAACGCGCCTGCTGGGCGTTCTGCACGGTGCCCGCGCCTTGCTCGGCGAGGCGCCCGTAACGGGTCAGCTCATGGTTGGCGAACGCCAGCTCGGCCTGGTCGGCAGCCACCTGCGCCTGGGCCTGGTCGATCACCGAGCTTTGCCGTTCGAGCGTGGCCCGGGCGTTCTGCTGCTCGGCATGCGCGATCTGCGCCTGCGCCTGCACGGCGGCCAGGGTCGCCTGGAAGTCGCGGTCGTCGATCAGCGCCAGCACCTGGCCGGCCTTGACCTGCTGGTTGTCGTCGACCAGCACCTGCCTGATGAAGCCGGCGACCTTGGGCGCCACCACGGTGTAGTCGGCGGACACGTAGGCATCGTTGGTGGTCTGCACGCTGCCACTGCCCAGGATCGAAAAGGCCAGGCCCACGCCCACCACGGCGAGCGCCGCAAAGATCAGGATCGGTCGACGGCTGTTACTGATGTTCATCACACAATGCTCTCAATGAAAGGCTAGGCCGGCGCCCGCGGCGGGTAGACGCGGGTGGGCACGAAAGGAATCAGCAGGGTCAGTGCCAGCGCCAGCAGCGCCATGCACAGGTAGAGGTCGATGCTGGTGAGTACCAGCGCCTGTTCATGAATGCGCCGCGCCAGGTCCGGCGCGCTGTCATCCACCAGCGGCGCATTGCCCAGGCTGTCCACCAGCGCATTGGAATGAAAATGCCGGCGCACGGTGCCCAGCGCTTCGAGCACCCCGGTGGCGACCACCGAGGCCAGGCCGCGCACGGTGTTGAACCAGGCCGAAGCGAACGGGCCATCCTGCGGGGACATGCCGCTGGTGGCGAGCATCAGCAGCGGCAGCACCGCCATCGGCTGGCCGAAGATCTGCAGCAGTTGCAGCACGTAGAAGTTGTCGCGGATCCACTGCGAGGTCAGTTGCGTGCCGCCCAGGCAGGACAGCGCGAGCATGCCCAGGCCGGCGGCCAGGACCCAGCGACAGTCCACCGCGCGAATGTTGCACAGCGCCGCCACCAGCGGCAGCGCCAGCAGTTGCGGCAATGCCACCACCAGCATCAGCGGCGCGGTCTGTGCCGGGCGGTAGCCCTGGATCTGCGCCAGGTAGCCGGCCGGGATCACAATCACCGCAGAGAGCACCACCAGCACACCGGCCAGGGTGATCAGCGCGTGGGTCAGGTTGCGTCGGGCGAGCATCTGCAACTTGAAGAACGGAATGGGCGCACGCCATTCGTTGAGCATGAACAGCACCAGCAACAACGTGCCGCCCCCCAGCAGCGTGCAGATCAGCGGCGAGTCGAACCAGCCCAAGCGGTCGCCCTGCACCAGCCCGACCGCCAGCGCACTGAGCGCCGGCAGGCCAAGCAGCACGCCGCGCCAGTTGAACGCCTTGAAGCGCTCCAGGCGCAGCGGGTCCTGGGGGATGCCCCAGGCCACGCACGCCATGCCCAGCAACGAAGGCGTGATGACCTGCCAGAACGTCCACTTCCACCCCACATACTCGGTCCACAACCCCGCCAGCGGCATGCCCATGCTCGGCCCGAAGGTCGCGGTCAGGGCATAGCCGGCCAGCCCGTAGAGCTTGATGTCGGGCGGCAAAAAGCGCAGCGCCACGGTCATCAGCATGGGCGGCAAGGCGCCGGCAGCCAGGCCTTGCAGCCCGCGCAGCAGCAACAGGCTCGGGTAGTTGGGCGCATGCGGCAGCAACAGGCCGAACAGCGCGAAAGCGGCAATGGCACACAGCGTGAACCGGCGCAACGAGAAGGTCACCGAACACCACGGCGCAAACGCCATGGCCGACACCGAGGCGGCCGCGTACACCGCCACCAGCCACGAACCTTCATCGGCGCCCAGCAACAGGCCGCCACGGATATCGGCCATGGCCAGCTTGGTGACCATCTCGTTCAGGCCGGCGCACAGCACCACCACCAGCACGCCACACAAGCCCACCAGAATGCGCAGGCCAAAGGCCGCAGGCAGGGGCGGTACGGCGGTGGCAGGCGTCGCGGCAAGCGAACTCATGACAGGACTCTCCGGGCTGAACACTAAGCCGGGAGATTCTATGCAGGGGCAATGCTAACGAAAACTGACATTGTCACAGTGTAATAGTGCGCCAAACGCAACTATGCCTTCACTGGGCCCTGGCGCAACACACCTTGAGGATCTGGCGCAGCCAGCGATGGGCCGGGTCGTTGTCGAAACGCGGGTGCCAGGCCTGCATCACCGACACCGCTTCGAGCTCCAGCGGGATATCGAACCAGCGCAACGGTGCGGCAAACCTGTCCACGCTGGTGAGCACACGCTTGGGCAGCGGCAACAGCAGGTCGGAGTCGGGCAGCGAGAACATCGCCGAATGAAAGCTGGGGGTGATCAGCGCCACGCGTCGCTGCAGGCCCAGGCCTGCCAGCGCGACATCGATCGGGCCGGTGGCGCGGCCACGTCGCGACACGCTGATCTGCTGGTAGCGGGCAAAACGCTCAGGTGTGACCGGGGCATCGAAGATCGGGTGGTCGCTGCGGGCCAGGCCGATGTAGTGCGTGTTGAACAGGCTCTGCACCTTGATTTCCGGCCCCAGGTCGATGCTCGAACTGATGAACAGGTCGATACGCCCATCGCGCAGCACCGCGTCCTCATCGCCGCCCTCGCCCTCGGGGACGAAGCGCAGCATGGTGTGCGGGGCCTGGGTGTGCATCATCTGCAGCAACTGCGCGCCGAACAGGGCAATGAACAGGTCATTGGCGCGGATGTTGAACTCGCGGTCCAGGCTATCGAGCTCGACGTCTTCCCCGGCACGAAACAGCTGGGTGGCCTGCTCGACCACTATCCGCACCTGATCGCGCAGGGCCTGGGCGCGGGGCGTGGGCACCAGGCCACGACCGGCACGCACCAGGATCGGGTCGCCGACAGCTTCGCGAATGCGGCCCAGGGTGCGGCTCATGGCGGCGGGGCTGAGGTTCATGCGGCGCGCGGCGCCGACCACGCTGCCCTCGTCCAGCAGCGCATCCAGCGCTACCAACAAGTTCATATCCGGTAAGTGCATTACGAGCGTCCATTCAGTGCATTCAGAGCAAGGGCGAGCTTAGCAGGGCGGGCTGGCCAGTGGGTAACTAACCGTTCCATCCTCCCACAAGGCGGCCCCTACAACGGCTTGACCACGACAGTACAGGTCGTGCCTGCTGCCAGCAGGTACCCTTGCGGCACCTCGTCGATATGAATCCGCACCGGCACCCGCTGCGCCAGGCGCACCCAGTTGAAGGTGGGGTTCACGTCCGCGATCAGCTCGCGGCTTTCGGGGTTGTCGCGGTCATAGATACCCCGCGAAATGCTCTCCACGTGCCCCTTGAGCACTTCGCCGCTCATCATCTGCAGGTCGGCCTGGTCACCCACCTTCACCCGAGGCAACTTGGTTTCCTCGAAGAAGCCGTAGACCCAGAACGAGTCCTTGTCGACCACCGCCATTTTCGCTTCGCCAGTGCGTGCGTAGTCGCCACGGTGCACATTGAGGTTGGTCACGTAGCCATCCACCGTGGCCAGAATGCGCGTGCGCCTGAGGTCCAGCTCGGCCGCCGCCAGGTGCGCCTGGGCCTGCTGGTAATCGGCCTGGGCAGCGGTGGCGATGTTGCTGGCGTCGTCACGGTTCTCCCGCGAGATCACCAGGTTGTCCATGTCGGCACGCCGGTGCGCGTTGACCTTGCGCATCTCCCAGGTGGCCTTGCGCGAGGCTACCAGCGCCTGCGCCTGTTTCACCGCCACCTCGTAGTGCGCCGGGTCGATCTGGATCAGCAGGTCGCCCTTCTTCACCAGCTGGTTGTCGCGCACCGGGACATCCACCACGTAGCCGGGTACATCGGCGGCCACGTTGATGATGTCCGCGCGCACGCGCCCGTCACGGGTCCAGGGCGTGTTCATGTAGTGCACCCACAACTGCCGACCGATCACCACGGCAGCCGCCAGTACCAGCAGGGTGGCGATCAGGCTGAAAAACTTTTTCATCACGAGGGTCTCAACGGTAGACGGTCAGCGCCATGGCGCCGAAGAGGCAAATGAACAGGCACAGGCGCAGCAGCGCCGGGTGCCAGAAGAAGCGGTAGCCGTCATGCGCGGCGATGAACCGGTCCAGCCCCCAGGCCAGCCCCGCGGCAAACAGGAACATCAAGGTCATGGTCGGCATGTACAGGCCGTGGAAGGCAATTTCACGGGGCATCGGGCAGTCCTTGCGCCGGCGCCAGGTCGGCCAGCGGCGATTGTGGGTCGAGCAGTGAGGTACGGATGAAGTGCAGGTAGCTCTGCACCCGACGCAACGCCGAGGTGTCGAAGTGCCGGGCAAAGGGTTCGTCGGTGGCCTGTACGCGGCCGATCGCATGGTCGACCGCCACCAGCGCGCGCTCATGGTTGCTGGCCGTCGGTTGCAGGAACAGCCGCGCCAACGCCCGCCCCATCACGCGGATAGCCTGGCGCCAGGGTTGCGACTCGGCGTAGCAAGGGTGTACCGGCAGGATCGCCTGCTCCTTGCGCAGCTCGATGATCGCGTGGCCCACCTCCAGCACCACGAACATCCAGCGCAGCAGCGTGCTCTGCACCTGCGGCTGCCCCACTGCCAGGCCATACGCCTGGTGCAGCAGGTCGCGGGTGCGGCTTTCGAACGCCGAGCCCAGCCCGCGCAGGCGCCCGCTGATGGCGAACAGCACCTGGCCACGCAGGTCCTGCTCCAGGCGGCTCCACAGCCAGCGGCTGTTGGGCGGCAGGATGATTGCCCCGGCGGCCGCGCAGACCAGCATGCCAAGGACCATGGCGATGTAGTCGTTGATGAAGGCGTAGGGGTTGTACACGGTGAGGTTGTCGGGCACCGAACCGGTCGAGAAGAAGATCAGCAGGCCCAGCCCGTAGCCGGCGTAGGCCGGGCGCGACGCCAGGAACGCGCCCACCACGAATACCGGCGCCAGGACCAGGCACAGCAACGCGAAGCCGTCGATCCAGGGGAACACGAAGAAGGTCTCGAAGAACCCCACCAGCGCGCCGAACAGGGTCCCGCAGGCCATCTGGAACGACATGCGCCTGGGGTTGGGCGTGGCCGCCGACAGGCCCACGGTGGCAGCGGCGATCAGGGTCATCATCGCCCCGCTCGGCCACGCCGTGGCCAGCCAGAAACTGCCCAGCACCAGCAGGATGAACGACGCCCGCACGCCGGCTGCCAGCGACACCAGCCAGTTGGTCTGGGCCACGTAGGGCTCGTCCCATTGCTCGCGGGCGTGGTCATGGTCAGCCAGCGAGGCGTGGGTCTGTGCGTAGCTGTGCAGGTCGTCGACGAAGCGGTACAGCAGCTCGTAGGCGGTGTGGAAGTCGAGCAGGTCGGCATCGCTCGGCGCGGTCTGGACATACGCCGCACGCAGGCTGCGCACGCGCTCGGGCAGGTCCTCCTTGTACGCAGCCAACTGCGCGGCCAGGCGCGCCGCATCGGCGTGGGTCAGCGAACGCGCGGCGTAGCCGTCGAGCAGTTCAGCCAAGGCGTTCAGGCCCGGTTCAATGGCCGTGCCGATCTGCAACGGGCCGCGCTGGCGCAGGCGTTCGAGCAACTGGTGCAAGGCGTTGAAGCGCGTGGTGATGGCCATGAACTCACTGTTCATGCGCCCCAGCCGGCCATTGCGCCGGCGCATGTGCGGGTCTTCGAAGGCGGTCACGCTGCGCAGGCTTTCAAGCCCCACGGCCTCGGCGATGAAGCGCACGTTGCTGCTTTCGAAACGGTCGCGCTGGCTGTCGCCGCGCAGCCCTTCGGCGACGAACCCGGCAAACACGCCAAAGCGCTGGTACAGCGCGTTGCGCATCGAGGCACTGGCCGACTGCGGCAGGATCGCGGCGCTGACCAGGGTCGACACCAGGATGCCCAGGGAAATCTCCAGCACCCGCCACACCGCGGCCATGAACGCGCCGTCCGGGTGCTGCAGGGCCGGCAGGCCGACCATCGCCGCGGTGTAGCCGGCCAGCACGAAACCATAGGCGCGAAAGTTGCGATAGCGCATCGCACCGGCCGAGCAGATGCCCACCCAGATCGCCAGGCTGGGCAGGAACAGCTCGGTGTTCTGCGGGAAGATCGCGATCAGCGCGACCATCACCGACGAGCCGGCCAGGGTGCCGAGCAGGCGGTAGAAACTCTTGGCGAACACGTGGCCGCTCTGCAGCTGCATCACGATGAACACGGTGATCATCGCAGTGCGCGGCTGCGGCAGTTCCAGGCGCATGGCCAGCCACAAGGTGAGAAATGCGGCGCTCAGTACCTTGAAGATGTACACCCAGGTGACGCCGTCGCTGCGCGCCCATTCGAAAAACCCGCGACGCCATTCAAGTGATGCCAGCCAGCGAAACGGCAGGGTCATGGCGCTCATTGGTCGAACACCGCCAGGGTGCGTGGGGTGGCCGGTGCGTCCTGGGTGCCCGGCGCAGGTACATCGTTGCCAGCCCCCAGGCCACCGCCCAGCGCGGTGACCAGTTCGGCATGCGCGCTCAGGCGTGCGGCCTGCACCTGTTGCTGGATCTGCTGCTGACGCAACAGCAGCGTTTGCGCGTTGAGCACGTTGAGGTAGTCGGTCAGGCCGCGCTGGAACGCGACCATGGCGATGTCGTAGGTCTTCTGCGCCGAGGCCACCGATTCGGCCGCAAAATGCTCCTGCTCGTGCATCGAGTGGCGACGGACAAGTTGATCGGAGATGCCCTTGAGCGCCTCGATCACGGTCTGGTTGTAGCGCGCCACGGCCAGGTCATAGCCGGCCGTAGCGACACCCAGCTGCGAGCGCAGCCGGCCGCCATCGAACACCGGCAGGCTGATGGCCGGGCCGACGTTGTAGTTGAACGTGCGCCCGGTGAGAAACTCCAGCGCGCCGCCACCGGTGGCCATGAAGCCCAGCCCGCCGACCAGGTCGACGTTGGGAAAGAAGCCGGCATGCGCCACGTCGATGCCCCGCGCCTGGGCCGCCACCTGCCAGCGGCTGGCGACCACGTCCGGGCGCTGCCCGACCAGCTCGGCGGGCAGCCTCGATGGCAGCGCCAGCGCGGCCCCGAGCGACAGGCTCGGGCGTTGCAACTGCGCGCCCTCGCCCGGCCCCTTGCCGGCCAGTGCCGCCAACTGGTTACGCGTCAGGGCGATCGCTTCATCCAGGCTGTCGAGCTGGCGATGGGTTTCGGGCAGTGGCGTCTGCGCCTGGCTGACCTCGAAATGGGTGCCGATGCCACCGGCCAGGCGGCGTTCGGCCAGGGCCAGGATCTGCGCCTGCTGGGCCAGCTCGGCCTTGACGATGTCGCGCTGGGCGAAGTGCAGCGACAGCTGGATATACACCTTGACGATGGTGTTCTGCAGTTCAAGCTGCGCTTGACGGGCCTGCGCCACGCTCATGTGCGCAAGGTCCAGTGCCTGCTCGCTGGCGTTGCGCTCGCGACCCCACAGGTCCAGCGCGTAGCTCAGGCCCAGGGCGGCGTTGTTGTCCCAGGTGTTGGCACCCGACAACGCGCCGGGTCCGTAGAACGGGTCTTCGGGCCAGTTGTGGCGTTTGAGGCTGGCCTGGCCATTGACCTGCAGCTTCTCGTCGGCCTCGACCACCCCGGCCATGGCCTTGGCTTCACGGACCCGTGCGGCAGCCATGGCCAGCGTGGGGCTGTCCTTGACCGCCAGGGCGATCCAGCGCGTCAGTTGCGGGTCACCATAGGCTTGCCACCATTGCTGGTCGGGCCAATGGGCGTCTTGCGCGGCGGCCCGGATAGCCGCGTCGGGGGGCAGGGAATTGGCGTGCAGCGTCTTGCTTTGCGGGGCGATGCCCCAGGTTCCGATACAGCCGCTCAAGGTCAAGCTAAAGGCACAGACACTGAGCGCATTCAGCGCTCTGATGATGCGACGCGGCACAGCGGCGAGTTCCCGACTAGAAGGTGGATGACGCTAGGAGCCGCAATTCTAGGGGGCCGCCGCACTGGCGATAAGCGTGCATTCCTGCGAATCTTTGTTACGAAAACGGCGATAATCCGGCTTTAGTCTTGAAGACTGATTTGGTTACTTCATGTCACAATTCTGTCGTCTTCTCTGAGAGCGCCCCATGGACACCCTGCAAAACATGCGTGCCTTCAGTTGCGTTGCGCAAGTCGGCAGTTTTACCGCCGCCGCCGTGCAACTGGATACGACCACCGCGAACGTGTCGCGGGCGGTTTCCAACCTTGAAGCGCACCTGCAAACCCGCCTGCTCAACCGCACCACCCGGCGCATCGCCCTGACCGAAGCGGGCAAGCGCTACCTGATGCGTTGCGAGCAGATCCTCACCTATGTGGAGGAAGCCGAGGCCGAGGCCAGTGACGCGCATGCACGGCCCTCCGGGCAACTGAAGGTGCATTCGATGACGGGGGTGGGCCAGCACTTCGTGATCGACGCAATCGCGCGCTACCGCGAAACCCACCCCGACGTGACCTTCGACCTGACCATGGCCAACCGCGTGCCGGACCTGCTGGACGAGGGTTACGACGTGTCCATCGTGCTGGCCAGCGAGCTGCCCGACTCGGGCTTCGTGTCGCAGCGCCTGGGCATCACCTACAGCATCGTGTGCGCCTCCCCCGACTACGTGAAGCGCCAGGGCGTGGCGCACAAGCCCGCCGACCTGCTCAACCACGCCTGCCTGCGCATGGTCAGCCCGGTGATCCCGCTGGAGAAGTGGCTGTTCGACGGCCCCGAAGGCCAGGAAGTGGTGAACATCACCCAGGCGCCGTTCCAGGTGAACTCGGCCGATGCCATGAAGGCGGCGATCCGCAGCGGCATGGGCGTCGGCGTGCTGCCGATCTACTCGGCCATCGACGGCCTGCGCGACGGCAGCCTGGTGCGGGTGATGCCCGGGTACCGCCTGCAGGAACTGAACCTGTACGCGATCTACCCGTCGCGCCAGTACCTGGATGCCAAGATCAAAACCTGGGTCGAGTACCTGCGCAACTCGCTGCCCGAGATCCTCGCGGCCCATGAAGCCGACCTCAAGACCCACGAACTGCGCATCGCCACCTGAAATCTTGCTGCACAGGGGCCGCGGAGAATGATAGCGTGCTACCCATTCTTCCCTGCCCGCAGCGAGTTTGCCGATGAAAAAGACTGTCCTGGCCTTCAGCCGCATCACCGCGCCGATGGTCGAGCGCCTGCAGCAAGACTTCAATGTGATCGTGCCCAACCCCAGGCTCGGTGACATCAATGCCCAGTTCAACGAAGCGTTGCCCCTGGCCCACGGCCTGATCGGCGCCGGGCGCACGCTGGGCCAGGCGCAACTGCAAAGCGCGCAGCAGTTGCAGGTGGTGTCGAGTGTGTCGGTGGGTTACGACAACTACGACCTGGCCTACTTCAACCAGCGCGGCATTGCCCTGACCAACACCCCCGATGTGCTGACCGAAAGCACCGCAGACCTTGGCTTTGCGCTGCTGATGAGCGCGGCGCGACGCGTGGCCGAACTGGATGCCTGGACCAAGGCCGGCGAGTGGAAGGCCACCGTGGGGCCTGGGCATTTCGGCAGTGACGTGCACGGCAAGACCCTGGGTATCGTCGGCCTGGGCAACATCGGCGCAGCGATTGCGCGGCGTGGGCGGTTCGGCTTCAACATGCCGGTAATCTACAGCGGCAACAGCCGCAAGATGGCGTTGGAGCAGGAACTGGGTGCGCAGTACCGCAGCCTGGAGGAACTGCTGGCCGAAGCAGACTTTGTGGTGCTGATGGTGCCGTTGGGCGCCGCCACCACGCACCTGATCGGCGCGCGGGAATTGAAGCTGATGAAGCCCAGCGCATTTTTGATCAACGTCTCGCGCGGGCCGGTGGTGGACGAGGCGGCGCTGATCGCGGCCTTGCAGGACGGCACGATTCGCGGCGCCGGGCTGGACGTGTACGAGAAGGAACCGCTGAGCGCGTCGCCGCTGTTCCAGTTGGCCAATGCAGTGACCTTGCCGCATGTGGGTTCGGCCACGGCCCAGACGCGCGAGGCGATGGCCAATCGCGCCATCGACAACCTGCGGGCAGCGCTGCTGGGCGAACGCCCGCGGGACCTGGTGAACCCGCAGGTGTGGAAGTAAGGCCGCCATTTTGGGGGCTGCTTTGCAGCCCTTCGCTGGCAAGCCAGCTCCCACAGGGTTCTGCCGCGCACACAAACCCTGTGGGAGCTGGC
>NZ_JAHTBI010000074.1 GCF_019168305.1 Pseudomonas aegrilactucae | reverse complement strand
AAAACCACCCGTTCGGGTGGTTCTTTATGCCTGTGGTCACCAACGGTACTTAATCGCCGTAGTACTCGCAACCACTGGTGCAGGTCTCATGAATACGCACCTTGCTGAGCTCTGGCAGCAGCGGCTTGACCTGATCCCAGATCCATTTGGCGATCACTTCGCTGGTCGGGTTTTCCAGGCCAGGAATATCGTTGAGGTAGTTGTGATCGAGCTGTTCGTAAAGCGGCTTGAAGATTGCCTTGATCTCGGAGAAGTCGCGGATCCAGCCCGTGTGAGGGTCCAGCGGGCCGGTCAAGTGCAGTGCCACCTTGAACGAGTGGCCATGCAGGCGCCCGCATTTGTGCCCGGGGGCAACGTTCGGCAAACGGTGGGCCGATTCGAAGGTAAACTCTTTGAAAATTTCCACGGTATCTATAACTCTGAAAACCAATGCTGGCGAGCAGTTTACCAGCAAGGCTAACGCAGCGGTTGCAGATGCTCGTGCAGCGTGCCGCTTTCCACCAGTTCCAGAAACGCATCACCCAGGCGCTGGCTCTCGCTCATGGCAGTGCGCCAATAGCGTTGCCGGCTGCCGGCATCCCCCATGAAACGCTTGAAGTCGCTGCGGTCTGGCAGCTTGCCGTAGGGGAGGTGTGCCAGGTACTGCGGTGACGGCGCTAGCAGCAACACGTTGCTGAGGTACTGCGGATTGCTGCGTCGCCAAGGCAGCGCCTTGTCGAACCAGCCCGGCACCACCTTGTCGGTGAAATGTGGGTACAGCACGATGTCATCGCCGCTGTAGGGCAGGTCCAGGTGGTAGTCAAGCAACCCACCATCACGGTAGGTGCCCGCGCCGATGCCAGGAATATCACGCACACCTTCCATCACCATAGGGATGGAGCCAGAAGCGAGCAGGGCGTGTCGCAGATTGTCGACAGCCAGCGGCAGGCAGCGTGAGGGGAAGTCGGTGAGTGGGTGCAGCGGCGGAGCGCAGCGCGCATCATGCACAATCACCCGTTCGAAGTGTCGGGCCAGACGGGCACGGCTGACGAGGTTGTCGGCAATCACCGATGACAGCCCTATGCCCAGTCGACCCCGATGATCGTGCTGCAGCAAGCCATGACTTTTGACCAGCATGATGTTGAGACGATAGTGGGGATTATCGAGGATGCGTGCGTCCTGACCTTCCAGCAACTCAGCCAGCATGCGCTGACAGCTGTGGCTGACCTGAGCCTGAGTGACGCCCTTGGCAAAGTCCTGCTCGGTGTAGAGATCGCCAAGACGTAGCAGGGCCTTAGACGGATCTGGCAGGCAGGCACTTGCGAAGCGCCAGGCGCCAATCGATGCACCAATCAGCGAGCGTTCACGCGGCGCGGCGGGCAGCCACTGACCGAACAGCGCCAGATCGATGCCTTGAATACCCAGCGCCTTGGGGCCACCTGCTGCGCCAGGCAGCACGCCCACGTCTGCGGCAAGCAAGCCACGCTCGCGTACATGGGCCAGTGCCTGTGCGCCGGCCTTGAGCGTGAGCGCCGGGTACTTGATCTGGATTGCAGTCATGGGGGCCTCGTTGTCCTGGGTCAACGATTATAGAGAAGCGCGAGAGGAAGAGGGGGGGCCGTGCGCTATCATGGCGCCAGTTGTTTTCAGTTTCAGTTAAGTTCGGTTCGGTATTCTGAATCCGTAAGCAAGATTGATCCTAAAGGAGAGACACGATGAAGACTTTGACTGCCCTGTTCGCCACCGCCGCCCTTGCGCTGAGCGCCAACGTTGCGCTGGCCAAAGATGTTCAACCTGACGAAGTCGTCAAGCTGGTTCAGAACAAGACCATCAAGTCGCTGGATGAGCTCAAGGCCACGGCGCTCGCCAAACACCCTGGCGCCACGGTCAAGGACAGCGAGCTTGAAAATGAGCACGGTCGCTATATCTACAAAGTCGAACTGCGTGATGCCCAGAACGTAGAGTGGGATGTCGATATGGACGCCAAGACCGGTGAAGTACTCAAGGACGCCCAGGACACCTGATGATCGAGCGCAAGCGAACAGCGCAGTGCCTGTTCCTCGTATTGCTGGCGTTCTGTTCGCTGGCCCTGGCCCGCGACCTCGATCAGGATGAAGCCTTGGAGCTGCGCCAGAAAGGCGTCATCCTGCCGCTGGAGCAACTCCTGGAATCTGCCCTGGGGCGTTACCCCGGGGCAAGGTTGCTGGAGGCCGAGCTTGAAGAAAAGCACAAACGCTACGAATACGAAGTCGAGTTGATCACCCCCGAGGGCGTCGTGCGTGAAATCAAGTTCGACGCCCGCACCGGTGTACTTATCAAAGACGAGGAAGATGACTGATGCGCCTGTTACTGGTCGAGGACAACGTCCCGCTGGCCGATGAACTCACCCAGAGCCTGCAGCGTCAGGGCTATGCCATCGACTGGTTGGCTGACGGCCGCGATGCGGTGTACCAGGGCAGCAGCGAGCCCTACGATCTGATTATCCTGGACCTGGGGCTGCCCGGCCTGCCAGGCCTTGAGGTGTTGGCTCAGTGGCGCGCGGCGGGCTCGCCACGCCTGTACTGATTCTGACTGCGCGCGGCTCCTGGGCCGAGCGCATCGAAGGGCTCAAGGCCGGTGCCGACGACTACTTGAGCAAGCCCTTCCACCCTGAAGAACTGCAGTTGCGAATCCAGTCGCTGCTGCGCCGTGCCCGTGGCCTGGCCAATCAACCGACCCTGCAGGCCGCCGGTCTGCATCTGGATGAGGGCCGTCAGTGCGTGAGTCGCGACGGGCAAGATATCCAGCTGACCGCCGCCGAGTTTCGTCTGCTGCGCTACTTCATGCTGCACCCGCAGCAGATCCTTTCCAAAGGCCATCTGGCCGAACATCTCTACAATGGTGAAACCGAACGCGATTCGAATGTGCTGGAAGTGCACGTCAATCATCTTCGTCGCAAGCTGGGCCGCAGCGTGATCGAAACCCACCGAGGCCAAGGCTATCGCTTTGGCGCAGTGGTCGAATGAGGTCTATTCAGGCGCGCTTGAGCCTGGGGCTGGTCGGAGTACTGGTCGTGGTAGGTCTGGCATTGGCACAGATCAGCCTGTGGTTGTTCGAGGTCGGTCTGCAGCGCTATCTGGAGACAGGCCTGCGCAAGGAAAGTGAAAACCTGCTGGTGGCCCTTATGCGTGGCCATACGGGCCTGGAACTGGATGAGCGGCGTATCTCATCAGCGTACCAGCGGCCGTTTTCCGGCTATTACTTCCGCGTCGACTTCGAGGATGGCAGTTGGCGCTCGCGCTCGCTCTGGGACATGGACATGCCGCGCCCGCAGACGCCCGGCCTGCACGCCGGGCTCGAGCTGGGGCCGGCAGGGCAGCAACTGCTGGTGCTGCGTGCCGATTATCGTCGTCTGGGGCAGCCAATCTCCATCAGCGTGGCGCAAGACTACACCCCGGTACGTGATGGATTTAGGCGCATGCAACAGATAGGCCTCGGCCTGGGGCTGGTGGCACTGTTGCTGACTCTGGTACTGCAACGCATCACCGTCACCCGTTCCCTGCGTCCGCTGGAGCGCACCCGCGAACAGATCGCGCAGTTGCAGCAGGGCAAGCGCTCGCAGCTCGATACCCAGGTACCTACCGAACTCGAACCGTTGGTTGCGCAGATCAACCACCTGCTTGCCCACACCGAGGACAGCCTCAGGCGTTCTCGCAATGCCCTGGGCAACCTGGGGCATGCGTTGAAGACGCCCTTGGCGGTACTGATCAGCCTGGCTTCCAGCCCGCGCCTGAAGGACCTGCCCGAGGTTCGTGCCCAGTTGCACGAGCAGCTTGAACAGATCCAGCAGCGCCTGAGCCGCGAGCTCAATCGAGCCAGGCTGGCGGGCGATGCGTTGCCGGGGGCGCACTTTGATTGCGCGGCCGAATTGCCCGGCCTGCGCTCGACGCTGTGCATGATTCACGGTGATCACCTGGACATACGCCAGCACTTCCCTGACGGCCTCTCGCTGCCCTGGGACCGCGAAGACCTGCTGGAGCTACTGGGCAACGTGCTGGACAACGCCTGCAAGTGGGCCGACAGCGAAGTCTGCCTGAACATTGCCCAGGAGGGGGATGTGTACCGTCTATGGGTGGATGACGATGGCCCGGGCATTCCCGAAAACGCCAGGGCAGGGGTGCTTGAGCGCGGCGCACGGCTTGACGAGCAAGTCGACGGCCACGGTCTGGGCCTGGGTATCGTGCGCGACATCATCGAAACGTGGGGAGGGCAACTGGCGTTGCTGGAGAGCCCGCTAGGCGGATTGCGGGTAAGCATCGAGCTGCCCCGCGAGGCAGCTCGATAAGGGCCGTCAAACCCTGAACTGATCCATCAGCCCTTGTTGCTGATTGGCCAGGCTGTTCAGCGACTGGCTGACGCGTGCTGACTCATTGGCCTGACCCGACAGCGACTCGGTCACATCGCGAATGGTTGCCACGTTGCTGTTGATCTCCTCGGCCACTGCGCTCTGTTGCTCGGCAGCGCTGGCGATCTGCAGGTTCATGTCGCTGATCACGGTGACCGCGTCGCCGATCTGGCGCAGTGCAGTCACCGCCTGGCCGACCTGCTCGACACTGCCCTGGGCCTGGCGATGGCTGTTGTCCATGGCGTCCACCACCTCACGTGTGCCGGTTTGCAGCAGCTCGATCACCTGGCGGGTTTCTTCCACCGATTCCTGGGTACGGCGGGCCAGGTTGCGCACTTCATCGGCCACCACCGCAAAGCCGCGCCCGGCTTCACCGGCGCGAGCCGCTTCGATGGCAGCGTTGAGTGCCAGCAGGTTGGTCTGCTCGGCGATCGAGCGGATCACCTCCAGCACCGAGCCGATCTTCTCGCTGTTGTCGGCCAGGCCTTCGACCTGAACCATGGCCGTGCTCATGTCGGCGGCCAGGGTATCGATGCTGCTGGTGGTGCGGTCGATCACCGCCAGGCCCTGGCGGGTGGCCTGGTCGGCATCGCGAGCGGCCTGGGCCGCTTGCGCGGCGCTGCGTGCAACGTCCTGCGCGGTGGCACTCATTTCATGCGAAGCGGTTGCCACCTGATCGACCTGGCGGTACTGCTGTTCCATGCCGGCACTGGTCTGTGCGGCAATCGAGGATGACTGGTCGGCGGTATCGCGCGCGGCCTGAACCGAGTGCTTGACCTCGGCAATGGTCGGCTGCAGCTTGTCCAGGAAGCGGTTGAACCAGCCGGCCAGTTCGCCCAGTTCGTCGCGCTTGTCGTAGTGCAGGCGTCGGGTCAGGTCGCCTTCGCCACTGGCGATGTCCTTGAGCATGGCGGCCACTCCCAGAATCGGGCGGGTGACGCTGCGCGCCATGACCCAGATCAGCAGCAAGCCGACCACCGCGGCCAGCAGGCCGAGGCCCAGCTCGATCAGGGTACCGCTGTTGTTGCGTTGGTCGAGCTCGGTCTTGAGCGCTTCGGCCGGGCCGATCAGCGCACTTTCCGGCACATCCAGCAGCACCCCCCATGGCTTGCCGCCCGGGATCGGCGCGAACGAGGCGAGCACCTTCATGCGCCCTTCGTGGTGCAGGCTGTGCAGCGGCGTGCTGTCGGTCAGCAAGCGGATCAATTCGGCGCCATTGGCGCTGTCGATCTGCTCGAAACGTTGCGCCAGCTTTCCAGCGTCCGGGCTGTAGCCGGCCAGCAGGCCGACCGGGCTGAGGATGCCGACGCGTGTCTGGCCGTTGTACAGGTTGCGGCTTGCCTGCAGGCTCAGTGCCTGCAGGCTGTTCAGGTTGATGTCGATCGACAGGGTGGCAATCACCTTGTCGGCGGCTATCAGCGGGAACACGATGCTGGTCATCAGCACCTTCTGGCCGTTGATTTCATAGAAGTACGGTTCGATCACACAGGTCTTGCGCGTGGTACGCGGGCACACCGACCAGGTGTTGGCCGGCTCGCCACTGGGGCCCACGCTGGTGTCGTTCATGTCCTTTTCGGGCAGCGCCATGGCGGTCAACTGGCCAGGGGTGGGCTGGGACCAGTACAAGGCAAAGCGGCCGCTCTCGTTGCTGCCAAGTTCCGCCTGGTTGGCGAACAGCGCATCCTTGCTGTCGAGGGCATTGGGTTCGAACACCAGCGACAGGCCCAGCAGGTCAGGGTTGGCCTGCAGTGCCGCGCGCACCTGGCGCGTCATGTCCTCGCGCAGGTCGAAGGCATCCAGGAAGCGCTTCTCGGCCTGCTCGCGCAGGAACAGCACCTGGCGCGCAAACCCGGCGCCGTATTGATAGGCGTCCATGAACTGGCGACGGATGCTCAGCGCCTGGACTTCGCCCTGGGACTCTATGCGTGACTGTGCGGCCTCGGTGAGCATCTGCATGCTGCTGGCTTTGACCAGCGCCGAGTTGTGCTCCATCCGGTACAGCGACAGGCCCACCAGCAGAGTGACGATGCTGGCCAGGCACAGCCCTGCCAGCAGGGTGATTTTCCATTGGATGGAAAGTTGTCGGAACGACATTGGCGAAGTCCTTTGATGCAAAAAAAGATTGAGGCTGTCGACTGTAGCGGCGCCGAATGCGTTTTCTTTATTCAAACGTTCAATTGAAATGCGTCGTTTTAAGATATCCATGCGACCCGCCACAGGCTGTCTGGCCCGTAGCTTTGACAAGCGGCGGGTGCTGCTTCAGAGTGTGCGCCCTCCATAAAAATACCTACCGTTCGGCCACTGCCCAGGCAGTCTGTCGCCGACGCGCAAGCTTTTTGTCTGGTTTCTAGAGGTCACAGAAATGAATGCAGTAATTGCCGCGGTCGGCATCATGCTGATACTGAGCCTGTCCCGCGTGCACGTGGTGATTGCCTTGATCATCGGCGCGCTGGCAGGCGGGCTGGTAGGCGGTCTGGGTATCGAAGGTACACTCAAGGCGTTCAATGGCGGGCTGGGTGGCGGCGCCACAGTGGCGTTGTCCTACGCATTGCTCGGCGCATTCGCCGTGGCCATCGCCAAGTCGGGGCTGGCCCATGCCCTGGCTGACCGCGCCCTGGCAATGTTCCATGGCCAGCGCAACGCCGACAGCGGCAAGGTCAAATGGCTGCTGATCGGCTTGCTGCTGGTGGTAGCCGTTTCGTCGCAGAACATCCTGCCTATCCATATCGCCTTCATCCCGCTGCTGGTGCCGCCCCTGTTGTACGTGTTGACTCGCTTGCAGATCGACCGGCGCCTGGTGGCCTGCGTGATGACCTTTGGCCTGATCACCCCGTACATGTTCCTGCCGGTAGGCTTTGGCAATATCTTCCTCAACCAGATCCTGCTGGCCAACGTCAGTCGCAGCGGGGTGGACATCACAGGTGTGAACGTCACGCAGGCCATGGCGATCCCGGCGGCAGGCATGCTGTTCGGGCTGTTGCTGGCGGTGTTTGTCAGCTACCGCAAGAAGCGCGTGTACGATCTGGAGAAAATCGAGCAGGTCGAGCAAGTGGCCATTCGCTACAACCCGCTGACCTTGATGGTGGCGGGGTGCGCGATTGGCGCAGCGTTCATCATCCAGTTGTGGCTGGACTCGATGATCATCGGCGCCATGGCCGGCTTCCTGATTTTCTCGCTGTCGGGCATCGTACGCTGGAAGGAGACCGATGACCTGTTCACCGAAGGCATGAAGATGATGGCCATGATCGGCTTCATCATGATTGCCGCCTCAGGCTTTGCCGAAGTGATGAAGGCTACCGGCGACGTGAAAACCCTGGTCGAGACGTCGGCAGGCTGGATAGGCCACAGCAAGGGCATCGGCGCGTTGCTGATGTTGCTGGTAGGGCTGCTGGTGACCATGGGCATCGGCTCGTCATTCTCCACCGTACCGATCCTGGCGGCGATCTTCGTGCCGCTGTGCGTGCAGCTGGGCTTCGACCCGCTGGCCACGGTGTGCATCGTCGGCACGGCTGGCGCGTTGGGGGACGCGGGCTCGCCCGCCTCAGACTCCACCCTGGGGCCCACCTCGGGCCTTAACGTCGACGGCCAGCACCATCACATCTGGGACACGGTGGTACCGACGTTCCTGCACTACAACCTGCCGTTGCTGGCGTTCGGCTGGGTCGCGGCAATGGTGCTGTAGGGAAGGGGGAGGGCTGAGCGCAAGGCTCAGCCTTTTCTCGGGGGTGGGGAAATACGGTTGAGTACCGTGTCGCCGTCCTTGTTGCGTGTCAGGTACACCGGCAGCACCTTGGGCAGGCTGCTTACCAGGCGCTTGACCTCGGCGGTGTTGTAGATGCCGCTGATGCGGATATGCCCTGTGCTGGCGTCTGCCAGCAACAGCGGTTTTTCCAGGTAGCGGTTGATCAGCGGCAGTGCCTGTGCGAGGGGCAGGTTGTCGAGGATCAGCTTGCCGCTGCGCCAGCTCAGGCTGGTGTCATGGGCGTAGGTCTGGCTGAGGCGTGGCTCGAAATCACCGGTGGTATAGCTGGCCTGCATGCCCGGACCCAGGCGATAGCCGCTGTCCGGGTCGCTGCTGTTGGTGCTGACGAGTACGGAGCCTTCTACCAGCGTGACCTTCACCTGTTCCCGGTACTTCCACACGTTGAACTGGGTGCCGGTGACCTTGGTCTGGCCGCGCCCGGCGCGCACCACGAACGGATGTGCGACGTCGTGGTAAACCTTGAAGAATGCTTCGCCGCTGACCAGCGTTACCCTGCGCTCGTCTTTGTAGTTGGCGTAACGCAAGGTGGTATTGAGGTTCAGTTCCACTTCACTGCCGTCGGGCAGTACCGCCTTGGTTATGGCCGTGGTGCTTTCAATGCGCTGGTAGCTGTTGGGCACCCAGCCTTGCTCCCAGCCGATCCATGCGCCCAGGGGCAGAGCCAGCAGTGCGATGGCGGCCGCCGAGGCATAGTGGCGATAGGCGCGGGTACGCGGCTTGACCGGCAGTGTCAGCAACTGGGCAGGTTGATGGCGCGGCAGGTGATCGGCGGTTTGCCAGATCTGCTGCATGGCCTGGAACTCCTGCTCGTGCACCGGGTGGGCGGCACGCCATTGCTCACACGCCGCACGCTCCTGTGCGCTGCAATCTTCAGCATGCAGGCGCATGCACCATTGCGCGGCGGCATCGGTGATGGCATCGAGTTCGGCTGCGCTGAGACTGGTTTGATTCATTGACACTCCCGGTTTTGGCCATTCTACCCTTGCCGGGTGGCCGGCGAGAACCGAGAACACAGTGAATGACTATCAGTTGTACGAAATATTTGTAGGAAAAACCGCGCAAATGCGCGGCTTTTCATTAAAAGGCACTCGTATGAGTGCTTTCGAGGGTCAGAACTGCTCGGGGCGCTATGCCGCGCGACGTGCTGCTCGCGTCCTCAAGAGCGCCGCCCCAGCAGCAGACCCACCACCAGCCCGAAACCGGCGGAAATCGCCACGGTCTGCCACGGATGGCCCCCGATGTAATCCTGAGTGGCATCGACCACCGGCTTGGCTTTCTCGCGTACACCGCCCACTGCATCGCGGGCCTGCTTGAGTTTGAGCCCCACCTGGGCCCGCAGGGTCTCGGCTTCTTCGCCGACCAGCGCGGCGCTGTCCTTGAGCAGTTTTTCGGACTCTTCGATCAATGCCTGCAGCTCACTGAAGGCTTGATCCTTGATCTGTTCGGCATCGGCTTGCACGGTGCTTTTCCTGGCCATGTACGCGTCCTCGTTGAATGATGGTCACTGTTCAATGGATGCCTGCGCGCGCCGAAAGTTGCAGCGCCTTGGCGGTGGTCTGTGGCGACAGTGTAAGATAGCGCCCATTTTCAAGCGGCAGGAATACCCCCATGAGTTTCAATCTGGCCAACATGAGCTTCGCCGAACGGGCGCAGGTCGAGGACGAGAAGTCGCGACTGTTCGAGCTCTGGCAATCGAACCTGGGCAAGGCCAAGGCCGAGGCCGCGCGGCTGATCAGCGAAAAGCCGCGGCGCAAGGGCAAGTGGGCCGAGTGGGTGCGCGCCGAGCTTGACGGCATGTCGCCTCCGGAGTTTGCCAACATGGTGCGCAGCGAGGTCAACAAGCTGATGGCCGCGGCCAAGTAACACCTGCTGGTGCCGCTACCAGGTCGCAGTGGCCGGTTGCGGCAACTGCAGGCGGCCGCTGTCGGTGAAGCGCATCGTGCCAAAGGCACCGCCGGCCAGCTTGCCCCGCAGTACGTAAGGCATGCCGTCGAGCTCACGTACGCGGCTCAAGCCCATGGCCTGGCGCAGCATCGAAAACGCCGTGATGCTGACCGGTATGGTCACAATGCCCTCGTCATAGCGGCCAATGGTGCCGCGCTGATCGCTGACCCCGCTGGCCAGCGGCTGGCCATTGACTTCAAGGTTCAACGCCACGCCGTTGTACTCGATGGGCGTTTCGTTCGGGTTCTGTACACGCAGCTTGATCGCCATGCGCATTTCCAGCTCCTGGCCGGGCAGAGGCTCGATGCCGATCACACTGATGGTGACCGGGTCACGCCCCTGCAACAGCGAGCACGCGCCCAGGCTCAGCGCAAGCATCAGGCCCAGGCAGCAGCGCAAAAGATGACGCACGGGACGTGTCATGGGGCAAGACTCCGGCACAAGGTGGGTCTTGAGTGTGGCAAATGCACGACACGGTGGAAAGACGCAGCACCGAGGTAACAATCTGAATCATCTCCACCGGCTTCATGGGTTTCGCCGCGAACCTCTTGCGCCGTAGGCTATCCAACGCCAGAGGCCCACTGAGTGGCGCAGGAGATGGACACGATGAACCGATGGTTGCCGGCCCTGGTCGGTGCAGCACTGAGTGTGATGCTCGGCGTGCCGGCTCAGGCAGTCGAACCGGGCAACCCATACAATGACCCGGTGCGCCGGGCCAATCCCAATTCACAGCAGGGCACGGTGCGTTCGACCCCGGCGCTGCCAGGGCCCTCTACGCAACCTCTGCCTCGCCCACCCACCCTGGACAACCGTGGTATCGGCAACGGCGAAAACCTGCGTCGCGAGCAGCAGGCCCCGCGCCTGGAGCCCACGCGCCCGCCGCGCGAATCCACGCGCACGCCCTGATCGCCCACGGTCCACCGCAAGGAATCATTCATGTCTTCACGCAACTGGCTTGTCACGCTCTGCGCCGCGGCGCTGCTGCCCTTGGCCGCAACGGCGGCCCCTGAACGCACCTTTCCCAGTGAAGAGGGACCACTCAAGGTCAGCACCCTGGCCCAGGGCCTCAAGAACCCGTGGGCGCTGGCGTTCCTGCCGGACGGCCAAGGCATGCTGGTCACCGAGCGCCAGGGCAACCTGCGTATCGTCGGTGCCGATGGCAAGGTCGGTGCGCCGTTGAGCGGCGTTCCACAGGTGTGGGCCAAAGGGCAGGGCGGCCTGCTTGATGTCGCACTGTCGCCGCAGTTCAAGCAGGACCGCATGGTGTATCTGTCGTATGCCGAAGGGGGAGGCGAGGGCGACACGGCCGGCACTGCCGTGGGGCGCGGGCGTCTGTCGGCCGACAACGCGCGCCTTGAAGCCTTCAACGTGATCTTCCGCCAGCAGCCCAAGCTGTCCAGCGGCAATCACTTCGGCTCGCGTCTGGTGTTCGACCGTGACGGCTACCTGTTCATCGCGCTGGGCGAGAACAACCAGCGCCCCACCGCGCAAGACCTCGACAAGCTGCAGGGCAAGGTGGTGCGCATCCTGCCCGACGGCCAGGTGCCCAAGGACAACCCGTTTGTCGGCCAGGACAACGTGCGCCCCGAAATCTGGTCGTACGGCCATCGCAACCAGCAGGGGGCGGCGCTCAACCCCTGGACCGGCGAATTGTGGACTGACGAGCACGGCCCGCGCGGTGGTGACGAGATCAATATTCCCAAGCCGGGCAAGAACTACGGCTGGCCCCTGGCGACCCATGGCATCAACTATTCGTTGCTGCCGATTCCCGAAGCGAAGGGCAAGAGTGTCGAGGGCGCGGTAGACCCGCTGCATGTGTGGGAAAAATCACCGGCCATCAGCGGCATGGCGTTCTATGACAACCCGCGTTTCAAGTCCTGGGATCACAGCGTATTTATCGGCGCACTGGCAGCGCAGGAGCTTATCCGCTTGCAGTTGGACGGCGACAAGGTGGTGCATGAAGAGCGCCTGTTGGGTGAACTCAAGGCGCGCATCCGCGATGTGCGCGTAGGGCCCGACGGATTCCTGTATGTGCTGACCGATGAGACGGATGGGGCGCTGCTCAAGGTCGGACTGGATCAGTAACCTGTGGGCGCTGGCTTGCCAGCGAAGGGGCCATCGAAGGCCCCCGGCCCGGTAGCCTGATGCTACCCTAGGCCTTTTGCACAGGCCCCCGGCATGTCCAGCCTTACCCCGCTGTCGCTGTACCAGCAGTCCATCGACCACGACGGCTTTGTGCCCGACGCCGCCCAGCAGCACGCCGCCGACTGTCTGCAGGGCTGTTTCGAGGCGCTGCAAGGTGGTGAAGTCGGCCGTGGCGTGTACCTCTGGGGGCCGGTCGGGCGGGGCAAGACCTGGCTCATGGACCAGTTTTACAAGTGCCTGCACGTGCCGGCACGCCGCCAGCACTTTCACCACTTCATGCGCTGGGTGCACCAGCGCCTGTTCCAGCTCAACGGCACCGCCGACCCGTTGCAGGCCCTGGCCCAGTCGCTGGCCGAAGAGATCCGCGTGCTGTGCTTCGACGAGCTGTTCGTCAACGACATCGGTGATGCCATCATTCTCGGGCGCCTGTTCCAGGTGCTGTTCGACAGCGGCGTGGTGATCGTTGCGACCTCCAACGTGCCACCGCAACAGCTCTACGCGGACGGCTTCAACCGCGCCCGCTTCGTGCCGGCGATTACTGCCATCGAACTGCACATGCAGGTGGTCACGGTGGACGGTGGCCAGGACCATCGCCTGCACCCCGGTGCCGCGCTGCAACGTTACTGGGTGCGTGTGCCCGGCCAGCCCAGCGCACTGGAACAAGTGTTCGAGCAACTGCGTGGGGGTGAGCCTGCCACCAGCGACGAGCTGAATCTGGGCTATCGCACGGTGAAGGTGCTACGGCGCAGCACCACGGTGGTGTGGTGTACCTACGCCCAGCTGTGCGAGCAGCCGCTGGCGGCCATGGACTTCATGGCCCTGTGCGACACGTTCAAGGCCATCGTGCTGGGCGAGGTGCCGGCCCTCGGCGCCTGTCAGCGCGAGGCCAGAATTGCCCGCGGTACCGAGGATGGCGCCCAGCGCGTGCTCGCTGGCGACCGTGAGCTGCCGCAGTTGTCGATCCATGACGACAGCGTGCGTCGCTTCATCGCGCTGGTCGACGAGTGCTACGACCGGCGGGTGGCGTTGTACGTGGAGGCCGAAGTGACGCTCGAGGCACTCTACACCCAAGGGTACCTGGAGTTTCCGTTCCGGCGTACCCTCAGCCGACTGCGCGAGATGCAACTGCAACGCTTCTGTTGAAAGCGGCTGATCAGCCTTCCAGCCACGTCAGCAACGCCTGGTGGAAACGCGTCGGCGCCTCGATCTGTGGTGCATGGCCAAGTCCGGGGAACTCCACCAGCGTGCCCTGGGGGATGTCCTTGATGACCTGCTTGCCCAGTACCTTGTACTGCCCCAGGCGCGCCTTGACCTCCGGCGGGGCGACGTCGCTGCCGATGGCGGTGGTGTCGGCATCGCCGATCAGTAACAGGGTCGGCATCTGCAGGTGCTTGAACTCGTAGACTACCGGCTGGGTGTAGATCATGTCGTAGATCAGCGCCGAGTTCCACGCCACCGCCGCGTGCCCCGGCCCACGGTTCAGCCCCACCAGCATCTGTACCCAGCGCTCGTACTCCGGCTTCCAGCGCCCGGCGTAGTAGGTGCTGCGTTCATAGTTGCGTACGCCTTCGGCATTCAGGTTCAGTTCGCGGGCATGCCACTGGTCGATGGTACGGTAGGGCACACCGAGCGCCTTCCAGTCCTCCAGGCCAATCGGGTTGACCATCGCCAGGCGTTCCACCTGCTGCGGGTACATCAGTGCGTAGCGGGTGGCGAGCATGCCGCCAGTGGAGTGGCCCAGCACGATCGCCTTGTCCACCTTCAACTGCTTGAGCAGGGCCGAGGTGTTTTCGGCCAGTTGCTGGAAGCTGTACTGGTAATGTGCGGGTTTGCTGGAGGTACAGAAGCCCACCTGATCGACCGCGACCACCCGATAGCCGGCCTCGGCCAATGCCTTGATCGAGCCTTCCCAGGTGAACGCGCAGAAGTTCTTGCCGTGCATCAGCACCATGGTACGGCCATTGGCCTTGGCCGTGGGCGCCACATCCAGATAACCCATTTGCAGTGCCTGGCCCTGGGACTGCAGCGCGTAGTGCTGCACCGGGTAAGGCGAGGGGAACCCCTCGAGTTGCTCGCCGTAGGTCGGCGCCTTGTCGGCGAAGGCACTGCTGCTGATCAGGCAGGCCAGGGCAAGGGCGGGTATGCGCAGCATCGGGACACTCCATTTGTGCGGGTAAAGCACCGACTGTAGCAGGCCTTGCGGTTCAGTTCAGCGATGCACCCACCCCAGCGTCAGCACTGCCAGCACCAGGTAGCGGCCGGCCTTGGCCAGCGTCACCAGCAGCACAAAGCGCCAGAACGGCTCGCGCATGATCCCTGCGATCAACGTCAACGGGTCGCCGATCACGGGCATCCAGCTCAGCAGCAGCGACCATTGGCCGTAGCGCTGGTAACGCTGCTGGGCCTTTTCCAGCTGTGCTGCACTGAACGGAAACCAGCGCTTGTCGCGCAGGTGTTCGACCCCGCGCCCCAGCAGCCAGTTGACGATCGAGCCCAGCACGTTGCCGGCGGTGGCGATCAGCAGCAGCCACAGCCAGGCCTCGGGGGTGTGCAGCAGCAACCCGACCAGTACGGCCTCCGACTGCAGCGGCAGCAGGGTGGCGGCGCCAAAGGCGCTGAGAAACAGCCCCCAGCTGCTCAGCATGGGTGAGGGTTCACGGGTAGTTGGCAACCACTTCGTCGGTACCGTCCCGGGTCAGGCCGATGACCTGATAGGCGTCCTTGTGGTCCCCCATCTCCATGCCTGGCGAGCCCATCGGCATGCCCGGCACCGCCAGACCACGCAGGTCGGGGCGCTTGCCCAGCAGTCGGATCTGCTCGGCCGGCACATGGCCTTCGACGAACTTGCCGTCGATCACCCCGGTGTGGCACGACGCCAGGCGCGGTGCCACGCCCAGGCGCTGCTTGAGCGCACTCATGTTCGGCTCGAGATGGTCGTTGACGGTGAAACCGTTGTCGCGCAGGTGGCTGATCCACTCCTTGCAGCAACCACAACTGGGGTCGCGGTACACATCGATGGTCTGCGCGGCCTGGGCCAGGGTGCTGATGGCCAGCAGGCCAGCGGCGATGAAGGGGTGTTTGAGCATGCGCAATCTCCAGGCCGGCCGGCAAGGGCGGCCCTTGGTTCGAATGGACGAGGGTTGGCAAGGGCAACAGGGTACCCGGCCTCGTCGCTTGAGCATAGCGGGGCGAAACTGACGGCAAACTGAGAGGTGTATTACAGATTTGTAATGTAGGACCACGCCCGCGTGACCTGTGGGAAGCGTTGCACCTCTAACTCCAAACGATGCCGCCCCGGCCAGCCTGGGCGGGTGTCGGTCACGGAATGCCATCGTCCATCAAGGAATCAACACCCATGCAGGCAATCAAGGCCTACTTCAAGCGTCACGGTCACGAGCCGTTCAAGCTCGGTGAGGGGCGGATCAGCGGCTACCTGTCGGCGATGCTGGGTCTGCTCAGCCTGCTCGCAGTGCTGTGCTTCCTGTTCCCGCAGTGGCTGACCTTCGGCGAGTTCCGCAAGGTCTACAGCGAGCAGTTCGCGCGCACGCTGCTGCTGGTCGGGCTGGTGCTGGCGTTCAGCCTGGGTACCCTCAACATCCTGCTCAACCGGCGCAAGCGTCTGGGCTTCACCGGCATCAGCGCGGCAGGCCTGGCGGTGTTTCTCGGTGGCACCAACATTCAGACCGAAACCATCGGCCAGACCCCGTACTCACTGGGCCTGGACTGGTTCGTGCTGGCGCTGCTGGTGTCGGCGGTGATCTTCATCCCGCTGGAAAAGCTCTACGCCAAGGACCCGCAACAGAACATCCTGCGCCCGCAATGGCGTACCGACCTGAGCTACTTCTTCGTCAGCCACATGCTGGTGCAGTTCATCCTGATCTTCGTCACCGCGTCGTCCACCTGGCTGGCCGGCTGGGTGCTGTCCGAGACCTTGCAGGCCCAGGTGCAGAGCCTGCCGATCGTGGTGCAGTTCCTGCTGGCGGTGTTCGTCGCCGACCTCGGCCAGTACTGGCTGCATCGCCTGTACCACGTGGTGCCCTGGATGTGGCGCTTCCATGCGGTGCATCACTCGAGCACCGCGATGGACTGGCTGGCCGGTTCGCGCATCCACTTCTGCGAAATCCTGCTGACACGCACCGGTGTACTGGTGCCGCTGATCCTGCTGGGCTTCTCGCCGCAGGCCATGAATGCCTACGTGATCCTGGTGGGTGTGCAGGCGGTGCTGGCGCATGCCAATGTGCGTATCGACGGCGGCTGGCTGAACTACGTGCTGGTGATGCCGCGCTATCACCACTGGCACCATGCCCGGCACAAGGACTACATCTACAAGAACTACGCCATCCACCTGCCATTGGTGGACATGCTGTTCGGCACCTTCAAGTTGCCACGCAAGGAATGGCCGACCCGCTATGGCGTGTTCGGCAAGGAGCTGCCTGAAGGGATCGTGCGTCAGCACCTGTATCCGCTGCAAAAGCCCGAGCCCAAGCCTTGAGGGTGGTGGTACCTGCTATCGCCTGATAGCCCTTTGCCTGCTGCCCCCGGCTGCGTTAGCCTTGCCAGGTGAAAGCCATTGTGGCCAGGAGTATCCATGGACAACGTGATCATCATCACCGGTGCCGGTCGCGGCATCGGTGCAGCCACTGCGCTGGCCGCCGCCCGCGCTGGCTATCGCATCTGCATCAACTACCTTGCCGACGACGACGCGGCCCATCGGGTGCTGAAGCAGGTGCGCGAACTCGGTGCCGAGGCCATCACCGTGCGTGCCGACGTCAGCGTCGAGGATGAAGTGATCCAGCTGTTCCATCGCGTCGACAGCGAACTGGGCCGGGTCACGGCGCTGGTCAACAATGCCGGCACCATCGGCCACAAGAGCCGTGTCGACGAGATGTCGGAATTTCGCCTGCTCAAGCTGATGAAGACCAACGTGGTGGGGCCGATCCTGTGCGCCAAGCATGCGCTGCAACGCATGTCGACCCGCCATGGCGGGCCAGGTGGTGCGATCGTCAACGTGTCGTCGGTGGCCGCGCGCCTGGGCTCGCCCAACGAGTATGTCGACTACGCCGCCTCCAAGGGCGCGCTGGATACCTTCACGGTCGGCCTGGCCAAGGAAGTGGCGGGCGAGGGCGTGCGCGTCAATGGCGTGCGACCGGGCTACATCTTCACCGATTTCCACGCCCTGAGCGGCGATGCCGATCGGGTCAGCAAGCTGGCGCCGACGATTCCCATGGGGCGTGGCGGGCAGGCCGCCGAAGTGGCCGAGGCGATCGTGTGGCTGCTCTCGGACAAGGCCTCCTACACCACCGGCAGCTTCATCGACCTGGGCGGCGGGCGCTGACGGCGCGCACCATGGCCAAGGATATCGACAACCCCTGCATCTCGGTGTGCAAGCTCAGCGGCGACCTGTGCGTGAGCTGCGGGCGCAGCAAGGATGAGATCAAGCAGTGGAAGCGCATGAAGCGGCCAGAGAAGATGGCCGCCGTGCAACGCGCTGCCCAGCGCCTGAAAAACCTCAAGAAGAAAAAATCCTAGGCCAGGTATTTTCCAAACCACGCCAGTGTGCGGTCCCACGCCAGGGTGGCGGCCGCCTCGTCGTAGCGCGGCGTGGAGTCGTTGTGGAAGCCGTGGTTGGCGCCGGCGTAGATGTACGCCTCATAGGTCTTGCCGGCGGCCTTGAGCGCCTGCTCATAGGCGGGCCAGCCTTCGTTGATGCGCGTGTCCAGTTCACCGAAATGCAGCAGCAGCGGCGCCTTGATCCTGGGCACATCCCTGGCGTCGGCCTGGCGCCCGTAGAAGGGCACCGCAGCGGCCAGTTCCGGATACGCCACCGCCGCTGCATTGGCCACGCCACCGCCATAGCAGAACCCGGTGATGCCCACCTTGCCGGTGCTGGCGTCATGGGCCATCAGCCATTCGATGGCGGCGAAGAAATCGTTCATCAGCTTTTGCGGGTCGACCTTCTGCTGCAGCTCACGGCCCTTGTCGTCGTTGCCGGGGTAGCCGCCGACCGAACTCAGGCCGTCGGGCGCCAGGGCGATGAAACCGGCCTTGGCCACGCGCCGCGCCACGTCCTCGATATAGGGGTTGAGCCCGCGGTTCTCATGCGCCACCACCACGGCCGGCAATCTGCCGCTGGCCTTGGCCGGCCGCACCAGGTAGCCACGCACCTGCCCATGGCCCTTGGGCGAGGGGTAGGTGATGTAGTCGGCGACGATGTCCGGGTCGGTGAATTGCACCTGTTCGGCCAGCGCGTAGTCCGGGCTCAGCGAGGCCAGCAGCGCGCTGGCGGTCAGCCCGCACACGGCAAAGGCCGCCGCGCGGTCGAGAAACTCGCGTCGGTTGATCTGGCCATGGGCGTAGTAGTCGTACAGCTCGAGCAGTTCGGGGGCGAAGTCTTTGGCAGTCAGACGTTGCATCGGCTCACTCCGGTGTGATGGACGGGGTCACTACAGGGTAGCGCTCAATCCATCGCTTGCCTCACGGCGCCAGCCCCGAGGTGATGGCGCCGTGAGGCGGGCGGTGTCAGCTGTGGTTGACCAGGTCCTCTTCCTCCAGCCCGCGCGAGGCGCGGCCGACCAGCATCGGGTCGGGCTGGTGCGCGACCTTGTGGTCCTTGTCCGGGTAATCGAGCGTGTGCAGGAAGTGGCGGATGCAATTGAGGCGCGCGCGCTTCTTGTCGTCGGACTTGATCACGGTCCAGGGCGCATCGGCGGTGTCGGTGTGGAAGTACATCGCTTCCTTGGCGGCGGTGTACTCGTCCCACTTGTCCAGCGACTTGATGTCGATGGGCGACAGTTTCCAGTGCTTGAGCGGGTCGTCGCGGCGCGAGATGAAGCGGCGCAACTGCTCTTCGCGGTTGACCGAGAACCAGAACTTGAACAGCAGGATGCCGCTGTTGCACAGCATGCGCTCAAGCTCGGGGGTCTGGCGCATGAATTCCAGGTACTGCATGGGCGTGCAGAAATCCATCACCCGCTCGACGCCTGCGCGGTTGTACCAGGAGCGGTCGAAGAAGACCATTTCACCGGCTGTGGGCAGGTGCTGGATGTAGCGCTGGAAGTACCACTGGCCCTTCTCCTGCTCGGAGGGCTTTTCCAGTGCCACGATGCGCGCGCCGCGCGGGTTCAGGTGTTCCATGAAGCGCTTGATGGTACCACCCTTGCCGGCCGCGTCACGGCCTTCGAACAGCACCACGATGCGTTGGCCGGTGGCCTTGACCCAGTTCTGCACCTTGAGCAGTTCGATCTGCAGTTCGTGCTTGGCCTTTTCGTACTCGGCGCGGCGCATGCGGTGGCGGTAGGGGTAATTGGCGGGCAGGGCGGCCGATACGCTGTCTTCGTTGGAGCCGCGCCGTGCGCTGGCCACCTGCAGGGCAGCGGGCTGTTGGCTGACGGCGCTGATGTCGGTGTCGGCGGCGATCACTTGAGCGGGTTTGCGAGGGGCGCGTGGGCGGCGTGGGCGTGGGGTGGCAGCTTTGGGCGTCGCCGGCTTGCCGGTATTGGCGGCGGGCGTGGCGGAAGGTAGGGGCAAGGGGTGTACGCTGGATTCTTCGCTCATGGAGGGCCTGTTTTGCGTTTTGATGTCCTCGTTCCAGTGTAGGAGCGTGAGTTTGTGGCCCGTTGATCCTGGTCAATAGCGTGGAGGCAAGTGGCCATATCTTGCGTGGTTTTGCAGTGACACTGTTCCGGCCTCTTCGCTGGCAAGCCAGCTCCCACAGGGTTCAACGGTGCTCAAAAAACCTGTGGGAGCTGGCTTGCCAGCGAAGGGGGCGTGCGTGCTTTCAGACCTCCACCAACCGCCCCGCATGCTCAGCCGGCAAGCGATCCCCCTGGCCGAACAGCTTGTGGCGCAAGGTCCCTTGCGCATACTCGGTACGATAACGGCCGCGCCGCTGCAACTCCGGCACTACCTGGTCCACCACTGCCTGCAGGTCATCCGGGACCACGGCATAGGTCAGGTTGAAACCGTCGATACCGGTCGCATCCAGCCACGCTTCCAGTTGATCGGCAATCTCGCTGGGCGAGCCCAGCAGCACCGGCCCGCGCCCACCCAGGCTGACAAACTCGGCAGCCTCGCGCACCGTCCAGCGTCGGTCCGGATCGGAGGTGGTGAACGCCGCCAATGCCGTGCGCCCGGCATCGTTCTCGATGTATTCGATCAGGTCGTCGGGCTGCAGGCTGGAGAAGTCGATGCCGGTCCAACCCGACAGCAGCGTCAGCGCGGCATCGATATCGACATACTGGCGATACTCGTCGAGCCTGGCCTGCGCCGCCTCGCGGGTCTGCCCGACGATCAGCAGCGCCTGCGCGTAGATCAGCACTTCGCTTGCCTGGCGCCCCGCCTCGAGGGTGGCCTGGCGAATCCCCTCGACATACCGGCGCAGCACCGTCTGGGTCGGCCCGCTGATGAACACGCACTCGGCATGCGTGGCGGCAAAGCGCTGCCCGCGCGCCGAGGCGCCCGCCTGGAAGAGTACCGGGGTACGCTGCGCCGAGGGCTCGCTGAGGTGAATGCCGGGTACCTGAAAATGCTCGCCGGCATGCCGGATCGGGTGCACCCGCGCAGGCTCCGCAAACACGCCGCTGGCACGGTCACGCACCACCGCATCGTCGTCCCAGCTCTTCTCCCACAGCTTGTAGAGCACCTGCAGGTACTCCTCGGCCAGTTCGTAACGCTCGTCATGCGCCAGTTGCCGGGCCAGCCCCAGGTTGCGCGCGGCGCTGTCCAGGTAACCGGTGACGATGTTCCAGCCCACCCGGCCATCGGTCAGGTGATCCAATGTCGACATGCGCCGGGCGAATGGGTAGGGGTGCTCGTAGGTCAGGCTGAAGGTGATGCCGAAACCCAGGTGCTCGGTGACCCCGGCCATGGCTGGCACGATCAGCAACGGGTCGTTCACCGGTACCTGCACACCACCGCGCAGCGCGCTGTCGGGGCCGCCCTGGTACACGTCGTACACGCCCAGCACATCCGCGATGAACAGCGCATCGAAGCGACCGCGTTCCAGCAGGCGTGCCAGCTCCGTCCAGTAGCTCAGGCGGTTGAAGTTCACGCTGGTATTGCGCGGGTGGCGCCACAACCCGGGCGACTGGTGCGTGGCGGCGTTCATGCTGAATGCGTTGAAACGGATGGGCTTGGACATGCTCGAATCGCTCGCGGTCAGGGCAGCACGGACACGGGGTAGACGGCATCCGCGACTTTCAGTGGCTTGGGAATCAGGCCCAGGCCCTGGAAGGTATCGGCCAGCTTCTGTTGTTCGGCGGTGATCGCCGGGGTGATTGCCACTGCGTTGTAGTTGCGCCGCTCGCTGGCCACTTCCAGCACGTCGGCACCGATGCCCAGTTGCGGTGCGAGCAGCGCCGCGACTTCCTTGGGCTGCTGGTTGGCCCAGCTGCTGACCTTGCCCAGCTCGGTGAAGAAGGTCTTGAGCAGCGCGCGGTTGTCATCGGCAAACGCTGCCGAGGACAGGTAGAAGGTGCGGTTGTTGGTCAGCCCGCTACCGTCGCGCAGGCTTTTCACGCCAGGTTGTTTCTCAGCGGCGGCGAGGAAGGGGTCCCACAGGGTCACGGCCTTCACGCTGCCCGATTGCAAGGCGGCCACTGCATCGGCGGCATTGTTGACGTAGGCCGGGTCGATGTCCTTGTAGCTCAGGCCCGCATCCTGCAGTGCCACGGCCAGCAGGTACTGTGCGTTCCAGCCGCGGCCGGTGGCGACGCGTTGGCCTTTCAAGGCAGCAACGTCGGCGATCTTGTCCTGATCACGCACCAGAATGCCAATGCCGCGCGGGTAGGGCTGTTCGGCCGCCAGGTACACCACCGGTTTGCCTGAGGCCTGGGCGAACACCGACGGCGCATCGGCCGCGTGGCCCAGGTCGATGGCGCCGGTGCTCAGCGCTTCGAGCAACTGCGGGCCGGCGGCGAACTCGTACCAGCTGACCTTGATGCCTTGTGGCGCCAGGGCTTTTTCCAGCGCGCCGGTACCCTTGAGGATATTCACGCTGTTGAACTTCTGGTAGCCGATGCGCAGGTTCTTGGTCGGCTCGGCATAGGCCAGCGGGCCTGGCAGCACCAGGCCGGCGAGGGCGGCAAATACACCGCCCAGCAGCAGACGGCGAAGGGACGAAGGAGGAGTGTTGGGCATGGTGTGCTCCGCAGGCAGGTCGCCAAATGGGTTTCAGGTAGGGCCTGAAAATAAGGGCTGGTGCCTGTGCAGAGCAATTTTTTTATTACTTTTAGTTAGAACAAATAGTTATTTTTATATCCTTTTTGAATTTTCAGCTCAGGCTTTCTCGCGCCGCATCTGCGTCACCAGGGTGAACCGATCGTCAGGGTGACGCTCGGCATCCTCGATCACCGCCGCTTAGCCCTCCTGGGCATACACGTCGGTCCAGCAGATGGGGGCATGGGCGTTGTCGCGGTCGACGCGGATGCTCGACACACAGAAGTAATGCTCCCCCGGCACCCGCCCAAGGCGCTGTGCCTCGGCGATGTCGGCCACAAAACGCCGCACCTGCTGGATGCTGCGCACCTGGGTTTCGGCCAGGTGCGCGAGGTCGGCGATCGAGGCCAGCGACTGCGCGCGTGTCCACGCGCTTGCGCCGCGACACCAGGCTGGTGACGTCCAAGGGCGCGGCGGCGGTGCTCGGGCGTGGGCCTCACGCGGCGCTGTAGCGTTCAGCCGCAAAAGAAAGCCCCCGGCCAATGGCCGGGGGCTTTTGCGTTGCATCAGTGCATGAACAGGGCGATCAGAATGATGATCGGGATCGGCACACCAAGGAAGAACAGCAGTATCGAGCGCATGGTCAGTCTCCTGTCAGAGGGGGCGGGCAGTAGCGGGCGTGACACGCACCGGGTCGGCCGTCACGAACACCGCGGTATCACGGCGACGACCACCCCAGATGGCGAACAGGCTGGCAAAGAACGCACCGCACAGCAGCGCCACGAAGGTCCACAGTGCGGCGGCGGCCGCTGCCTTGCGGGCGGCGTCGGCCAGTTGCTTGGCTTCTTCGATGGCCTGACGCGCCTCGGCAAACACCGCATCGATGCGCTGCTCGGCTTCGGCCTGGCTGATCTGGGTACGCTGGGCGATCACGTTGGCCAGGTAGGTGCGGTCTTCGGCGTTCAACTGCCCGTCGGCAAGGCCGCGTACGAAGATGCGTGCGGCGATGCCGTGGGCGGCGTCATCGGTCACGGCGACCGGGCGGTCATCGCGAAACAGCATGTCGATGAAGTAGGCTGATTCGTCATCTGCCTTGTTGCTGGCGGCTGCGCCGGCACCGGCGGCGGCCATGCCCGATGCCGCCGTGGCGCCGGCCTGCACACCGCCGCTGATCACCGAAGTGACCGAACCGACTACCAGCGTGGCCGTCACCAGCGTGGCGAACGCCCAGGCCAGGAAACCGTGGGCCGTGTCGCGAAAGTACACTTCATCGGTGTGCAGGTTGGCCCACTTCACCCGTAGCCGCCCAGCAATGTAACCGCCCAGACCCGAGGCCACGATTTGCGTCACGGTCAGCCACACGATGGTGGAAATACCCAGTTGCTTGGCGGTGGCGCCATCCCCTGACCAGGGTGAAACGGCAGAAAAGCCCAGGCCGAAGCCCAGCACGATCAGAATCAGCGACAACGCGGCGGCCCCGGTGGCCCCCGCAAAGATGGCTGCCCAGGACACGCCTGAGTGGCTGGAGGTGTCTCCCGCGCTGACAGCGTACGTATCGGCACTTGTAATCATTATTGGTGCTCCAGTCGTAATAGTGGGCCTTCCCCTGTTACTCAGCAGTCACCGTGCCAAATGCTTCAAAGTATTTAATTCAATAAAATCAGCTGGTTGAAAAAGAAACCTGTCCTAGGCCCATGCAGGCTGCATGAACGGGCCGTTCGCCTCATGCAAATTGCAACCTTGCGCCCGGCGGGGATTCCCCACACCCCACCCGTTCGCTTACCCTAGCCGCCGGTTGGCGCCAGGTGGCGTCACGCATTCTGCCGTTGGAGTTCAAGCATGTACCAAGACACCGCCACCGTAACCGTCAGCGCCGAGTATGCGGGCAAGGAAACCGAGGCCGTGGACAACGCGAACGTCCTGGTGGGCCTCAAGGTCGACGGCGATACCCGCTTCACGGTCGAATTCAACGGCAAGCTGGATGCGCCGCAAGACCCTACCCATGTCTGCGTCACCCTGAGCAATGGTTTGTCCTATCACGGTGAAATCACGGGTGGCCAAGCTGACATCGTGGGTGGTTTCATCACCTTCGACTGTGACGGTATCGACCCCGCATTGCTCGGCTGATTTATTTTTTCGTCAGGCTGCATCCAGAACGCTCTCCCGTGGGTAGTACTCATCAGTAGCCCTTCGCGCTGCTGAACCGACTACCTTCTGGAGAGACGCGCATGAACATCAAACGCTTCCTCGGCCTTGCCGGTGCCACTGCCTGCCTGACCCTCGCTCTGCCGTTCGCCCATGCCGCCATGGCCGTGCCCGACAGCATCAAGGTGCCCGATGGCCACAAGGTCGCGCTCGAGACCGTGGGCGTTGGCGAAATCACCTACGAGTGCCGCGACAAGCCCGACATGGCCGGGCAGACCGAATGGGTGTTCGTCGGGCCCAAGGCGGTGCTCAATGACCGCAGTGGCAAGGCCGTAGGCGATTACTTCGGGCCGCCCGCCACCTGGCAGGCCAGGGACGGTTCCAAGGTGACCGGTACGCAGCTGGCGGTGGCGCCCTCCAGCCCGGGCAACCTGCCGTATCAACTGGTCAAGGCCAATCCGGTCGAAGGCAAGGGCGCGATGAGCGGCGTCACCTACATCCAGCGCGTCGCGCTCAAGGGTGGAGTGGCACCGTCCACCGCCTGCACAGCAGCCGACAAGGGCAAGCGCGAAGTCGTCAGATACCAGGCCGACTACATCTTCTGGGCTGCGCAGTAACCCGGCACTGGTCTACGCTGCCAGCATCCCTTGTCGATGGCTGAAACCTGTGTCCGTACCTGAACCTGCGTTCGACTATGAAGCCCACCTGACGGCCTGCGCCCGCGCAGACCGCCAGGCCCTGCAGCGCCTGTACGAGCAGGAGGGGCCGCGTCTGCTGGGCGTGGCCCGGCAACTGGTGCGCGATACGGCGCTGGCCGAAGACATCGTGCACGATGCGTTCATTCGTATCTGGACGGGGGCTGCCGGCTTTGACCCGGCACGTGGCAGTGCGCGTGGCTGGATGTTCAGCATCACCCGGCATCTGGCGTTGAATTTTCTGCGTGGTCGCGGGCGCGAGGTTGCGCTGGGTGATGATGTCGAGCGGCACGTCGAGGTGCAGGCGAGCGACGACAGCGCGTTGCATTCGACGCGCATCAACGGGTGCCTGGAGCAACTCGAGCCGTTGCGGCGTGCGTGTATCGTGCATGCGTATGTCGACGGTTACTCGCATGCCCAGATCGCCAGCAGGCTCGATACACCGCTGGGCACGGTGAAGGCCTGGATCAAGCGCAGCCTGGCGGCATTGCGGGAGTGCATGGGATGACCACAGGGCAGCAGGACGATCTTGACGCGCTGGCGGGCGAATACGTGCTGGGCAGCTTGCCGGCCGAGCAGCGCCTGGAGGTGGAGCAGCGGCTTGAGCATGACGCGGTGTTGCGCGCTGCGGTGGACGCGTGGGAGCGGCGTCTGTACCCGCTGACGGCGTTGGCCCCGGCGCATCTGCCGTCGCCTTTGTTGTGGGCGCGCATCGAGCGCAGCCTGGGCACCGGCCGCACGTCGCCAGTGAGCGAGAAGGCTTCCTGGTGGGATCGGCTGGCGGTGTGGCGCTGGGCGGCAGCGGCTGGGCTGGCGGCCAGCGTCGTGTTGAGCACGCTGCTGGTGACCCGCGAGATGTCGCCTGCTGCGCCGACCTATCTGGTGGTGCTGGTGGCGCCGCAGGACAAGGTGCCGGGTTGGGTGGTGCAGGCCAGTGATGCGCGGCAGATCCAGTTGATTCCGTTGGGTATGGACAGTGTGCCGCAGGACAAGGCGTTGCAGTTCTGGACCAAGGGTGAGGGGTGGCAGGGGCCGGTGTCGCTGGGGTTGGTCGAGCCGGGGCAGGTGCTTGAGGTGGCGTTGGACAAGCTGCCGCCGCTGGAGGCGAATCAGTTGTTCGAGCTGACGCTGGAGAGCCGTACCGGATCGCCGACCGGCAAGCCGACGGGGCCGATTCAATTTATTGGGCGTGCGGTGAAGGTTATTTGAGGTATCGGAAATGTATTGCCTGGCGCCTGGTGGCCTCACCGGAATCTGCTGCCGGCCCCCAAGGCTGACAACTCAAATCTCACAGGCCATGGTGCGTTTAAGCAAATGTGGGAGCTGGCT
>NZ_JAHTBI010000073.1 GCF_019168305.1 Pseudomonas aegrilactucae | reverse complement strand
CAGTTCGCTTTGCGGGGCCACATACTCACGTTGCAGCTGGCTGGCATCGGGCTTGGGCAGCGCCTTGCGCTCCAGCTTGCCGTTCGGGCTCAGCGGCATCTGCTCCAGCCATACCCACTGCGCCGGGATCATGTAGTCCGGCAGATGCGCCTTCAGTGCGTGCTTGAGGTGCTCACGCAGATCGTCGTGCCCGGCGCTATCGCGGGGGACCACGTAGCCCACCAACTGCTGGCCGCCTGCGGTGTCGAGCGCCAGCACCACGGCTTCGCGCACGGCGTCGAGCTCCATCAGGCGTGCCTCGATTTCACCCAGCTCGATACGCAGGCCGCGGATCTTCACCTGATGGTCGATACGCCCGCGGTACTCGATCACGCCGTCAGCGCGGTAGCAGGCCAGGTCGCCGGTGCGGTACAGGCGTTCGCCGTTGCCGAACGGGCTGGTGACAAAGCGCTCTGCCGTCAGTGCCGCACGACGGTGGTAGCCGCGTGCCAGGCCTTCGCCGGCAAGGTAAAGCTCACCGGTGACACCCACCGGCAACAGCCCCAGGTCATCGCCGAGGATGTAGGTCTGCAGGTTGGCGATCGGCTGACCGATCGGTACGCCATCCTTGCCTTCCTCGCGGCAGGTCCAGTGGGTCACGTCGATGGCGGCTTCGGTCGGGCCGTACAGGTTGTACAGGCCGGCGTTCGGCAGTTTGGCGAACACCTGTTGCTGGGCGTCCACCGGCAGCGCTTCGCCGCTGCACACGATGCGCGTGAGGCTGGTGCAGCCGGGCACGTTTTCATCCAGCAGGAATGCCTGCAGCATCGACGGCACGAAGTGCAGCGTGCTGATCCGGTGCTGGTTGATCAGCGCCACCAGCCTGGCCGGGTCACGGTGATCGCCCGGCGCTGCGACCACCAGGCGTGCACCGGTCATCAGCGGCCAGAAGAACTCCCACACCGACACGTCGAAGCTGAACGGGGTCTTTTGCAGCACGCTGTCGCGGGCATCCAGGGCATAGGCCTGCTGCATCCAGCACAGGCGGTTGGTCAGTGCGCTGTGGCGGTTGCCGGCGCCCTTGGGCTTGCCGGTGGAACCTGAGGTGTAGATGACGTAGGCGAGGTTTTCGGGGTGCAGATCGACGCCCGGATTGCTCTGGGCGTGCGCGCTCAGGTCCAGCGTATCCAGCGCCAGTACGGGCAAGCTGTGCGGCACGGGCAGCTGTTCGAGCAGGTGCTGCTGGGTCAGCAGCAGGCCGATGGCGCTGTCTTCGAACAGGTAGCTCAGGCGCTCGCGCGGGTACTCGGGGTCAAGCGGGACGTACGCGCCGCCGGCCTTGAGGATGGCCAGCAGGCCGACAACCATCTCGATACTGCGCTCGGCCGCGATACCGACCAGCACGTCCGGGCCGACGCCGCGTGCGATCAGGGCGTGGGCGAGTTGGTTGGCGCGGCTGTTCAGCTCGGCATAGCTCAGG
>NZ_JAHTBI010000072.1 GCF_019168305.1 Pseudomonas aegrilactucae | reverse complement strand
TTTGATCGTTTTTGTCTGAACAAACCCGAAAAAGTGCGCAACTTCTTGCGCAGTACTGCGCAAGAAGTTGCGCACTCGTCTGTACATGGCAACCCACATGGCCTGCAGCAATGTATGCACAGGGTTATCCACATTTGAGTGCGCAAGAAGTTGCGCAGTGGGTAAAAATCACGGAATGGCGTTTCAGGGGTTGTAATTTCAGGGAAACCTGGAAAAGACGCTGTGCTCGTCGACCGCAGTGCGTGAAACAGAAATTTTTATGACCGTTCGTCGGTATTCTTGGCAGCCACAAAAAAGGGCCCTGCCGTCGCCGGCAGGGCCCTTCTTCATTCAGCGATCAGCGATCAGCGATCAGCTGTACACACGCCCCAGCAACTGGCGATGGCTCTCGAACTGGTCCAGCACGTCGCGGGTGATCTGCTCGGCGGTAAAGCCCATCAGGTCGTACTCCTGACTGCCGTTGTGCAGGTACACCTCGGCACGGTAGTAGCGCTGGCGCACTTCGCTCTCGCCTTCCACCGGCGCCTCGCTCGGCGCCGCCAGGTAACCGTCCAGGCTCACTTCGTAGACGAACGGGTTGCCCTCTTCCATCTCGATGCGCAGGCCCATGGCTTCACGCGACTGACCCAGACGCGTCTGCACCTGCAAGCCCATGCCCTGCAATTGCACGGTCGCTTCCTTCAGGGCCGGGCTGACCTGCTTGTCCATGAAGCGCTGCACCATCGATTGGGTCGGCTGCAGGTCCAGCTGCGACAGGCGTTCGCTGAAACCACGACGACCACGCGCGGCGAGTTCCGCCTGCTCCTGCTCGACCTGGGCGTCCTGCTTCATGGCCTTGAACAGGCCAAACATGAACACCACCAGCACCACCGAAAACGGCAGGCCGGCCAGCACCACCATGGTCTGCATGGCCTGGAAGTTGCCCACCAGCAACAGCCCGATGGTCACCAGGGTGATGATCGCCGACCACAGGATACGCAGCCAGTGCGGCGCATCCTCATCCACGTCACCGCCCTTGCACGACAGGTTGGCCATCATCACCGCCCCCGAATCCGCCGGGGTCAGGAACAGCACGAAGCCGACGAACACCGCCACGCCCACCACGATCTTGGCCGCCGGGAAATGCTCCAGCAACTGGTAGATCGACATCGCCGGCTGCTCTACGGCCGTGCGCCCCAGCTCCACCGCGCCATGGTTCATCACCAGGTCCAGCGCGGTGTTGCCGAAGATCGACAGCCACGCCAGGGTAAAGCCCAGCGGTATCAGCAACACGCCAGCCACCAGCTCGCGCACGGTACGGCCACGCGAGATACGCGCAATGAACATGCCCACGAACGGGGCCCAGGAAATCCACCAGGCCCAGTAGAACAGGGTCCACAGCCCCAGCCAGCCCTCGGACCTGGCGTTGTCGCCTTCATACACGTACAGGTCGAAGGTCTTGAGAATCACCCCGTTGAGGTAATCGCCGATGTTCTGCACAAAGCCGTTGAGCAGGTGCAGGGTGTCACCGAACAGCAGCACGAACAGCAGCAGGCCGCTGAACAGCAGGATGTTCAGGTTGGACAGGCGGCGAATGCCGTTCTCCACACCCGATACCGCTGCAATCGTGGCCACGGTGCTCATCACCAGGATCACGATCAGCAGGTTGGTGTCGCTGTGCGCCATGCCGAACAGGTACTCCAGCCCCGACGACACCTGCATCGCGCCGATGCCCAGGTTGGTCACCAGGCCCAGCAGGGTCACGAACATGCCGAAGATGTCGACGGTGTGGCCGGCAGCGCCCTTGACCCAGCGCTCGCCCACCAGCGGGTACAGCGCCGAACGCAAGGCCAGCGGCTGGTTGTGGCGGTACGCGAAGTACGCCACGGCCAGGCCGACCAGGGCATAGATCGCCCAGCCGTGCAGGCCCCAGTGCAGGAAGGTCAGTTGCATGCCCTGGCGGGCGGCCTGCAGGCTGGCCGGCGCACCTTGGGGCGGGTTGAAGTAATGGTCCAGCGGTTCGGACGCGCCAAAGTACAGCAGCGAGATACCGATACCGGAGGAGAACAGCATGCCGGCCCAGGCACCGTAGCTGAAGTCGGGCTTGTCATCCTTGCCGCCAAGCTTGAGCTTGCCGTACGAGGAAAATGCCAGCCCGATGACGAACACCAGGTAGGCGCCGATCACCAGCATGTAGTACCAGCCGAAGCTGCGCGACAGCCAGGCTTGGGCCTGGCCGAGGATTTGGCCGGCCGCGTCCGGGGCGGCGATCAGCAAGGCAGTCAACAGCAGGATCAGCAGCGCCGAGGTGTAGAACACCACGCTGTTGACCCGGACCCTCTCGGCAGGGGTCTTGATAAGGGAGGCAGAACTCATTGCACAGATGCTCCAGGCAGTGCGAGAGAAAACACGAATCGACCCGTCACCCGCGCAATTGGTGCAATAGCCCTACTGCGTCAGGTGTTATAAAAGCACCTTGAAAAACCGTGATCCCAAACCGGGTGCGTTGAAAAAACAGCACAAGAACCCCGTCATGAGGGTTCGCCGCGCGGTGCGACACCGCAGGGCACTGCTGTTCAACGTTCCGTTTAAACCCGTGCACGCCTTGCATTTCGGGGGTTACACGTCTTTTTTGGGGTGCCAATCTGCGTCAGCGAAGGGTCAGAAAACCCTGTCAATGGCGCGAATTGTCGCAGAGCTTATTCTTTGTTGATTGAACGTTCAATCAAAACAAAATAGACTGGCCTTCGCCCGGTAGCCGCCTGTCGTCTGCCCGAAGGCCTGAGGAGATGTGCAAGATGCCCAAGGTCGGTATGCAACCCATCCGCCGCCAGCAGTTGATCGAAGCCACGTTGACGGCCATCGATCAGGTCGGGCTGGGGGATGCCAGCATTGCGCTGATCGCCCGTTTGGCCGGTGTGTCGAACGGCATCATCAGTCACTACTTTCAGGACAAGAACGGCCTGATCGCAGCGACCATGCGGTACCTGATGAACGTGCTGATCGAGAATGTCTCGGCACGCCGCCAGGCGCTCAAGGACGACAGCCCGCGTGCCTACCTGCAGGTGATCATCGAAGGCAACTTCGACGCCAGTCAGGTCAACGGCCCGGCAATGAAAACCTGGCTGGCCTTCTGGGCCGCCAGCATGCACCAGCCGTCTTTGCACCGGTTGCAGCGGATCAACGATCACCGCTTGTATTCCAACCTGTGCTGCCAGTTCCGCCGCACGCTGCCCCTGCCTGAAGCACGCAGCGCGGCCCGCGGGCTGGCTGCGTTGATCGACGGGCTGTGGCTGCGCGGCGCGTTGTCGGGGGATGCCTTCGACACCGACCAGGCAAAGCAGATCGCCTACGAATACATGGATCTACAACTGGCTAAACAGACGAGCCCGGACACACATACCCAGGCCTCTGAACCACCGCGCGTCGCGATTGCCAAACAAGCAGGAGCACAGCGCGCATAGCCAACACACACTGCACTTGCGAGGACACTATGGCCCGTTTCGAAACGCAAAAACTCTACATTGATGGTGGTTATGTCGACGCTTCCAGCGGCGCCACCTTCGACGCCATCAACCCGGCCAACGGCGAAGTCCTCGCCCAGGTGCAACGCGCCAACGAAGCCGACGTGGAGCGTGCAGTAGAAAGCGCCGAACGTGGCCAGAAAGTCTGGGCGGCGATGACCGCCATGCAGCGCTCGCGCATCCTGCGCCGCGCCGTCGACATCCTGCGCGAGCGCAACGATGAGCTGGCCGCGCTGGAAACCCTGGACACCGGCAAGTCGTACTCCGAAACCCGCTACGTCGACATCGTCACCGGTGCCGACGTGCTCGAATACTACGCAGGCCTGGTGCCGGCCATCGAAGGCGAGCAGATCCCACTGCGCGACAGCTCGTTCGTCTATACCCGCCGCGAGCCGCTGGGCGTGACCGTGGGGATCGGCGCGTGGAACTACCCGATCCAGATCGCCCTGTGGAAATCCGCCCCGGCCCTGGCCGCCGGCAACGCGATGATCTTCAAGCCATCGGAAGTCACGTCGCTGACCACCCTGAAACTGGCCGAGATCTACACCGAAGCCGGCCTGCCGGACGGCGTGTTCAACGTACTGACCGGCAGCGGCCGCGACGTCGGCACCCTGCTGACCGAACACCCGCGCATCGAGAAGATCTCCTTCACCGGCGGCACCACCACCGGCAAGAAGGTCATGGCCAGCGCCTCGAGCTCTTCGCTCAAGGAAGTGACCATGGAGCTGGGCGGCAAGTCGCCGCTGATCATCTGTGAAGATGCCGACCTGGACCGCGCCGCCGACATCGCGATGATGGCCAACTTCTACAGCTCGGGCCAGGTGTGCACCAACGGCACCCGCGTGTTCATCCCGGCCTCGATGAAAGCGGCGTTCGAAGCCAAGATCGCCGAGCGCGTGGCACGCATCCGTGTCGGCAACCCGCAAGACGAAAACACCAACTTCGGCCCGCTGGTCAGCTTCGCCCACATGGAAAGCGTGCTGGGCTACATCGCCAAGGGCAAGCAAGAAGGTGCCCGCGTGCTGTGTGGCGGCGAGCGCCTGACCGAGGGTGAGTTCGCCAAGGGCGCCTTCGTCGCCCCGACCGTGTTCACCGACTGCCGCGACGACATGACCATCGTCAAGGAAGAGATCTTCGGCCCGGTGATGAGCATCCTGTCCTACGAGACCGAAGAAGAAGTGATCCGCCGCGCCAACGACACCGAGTACGGCCTGGCCGCCGGTGTCTGCACCAACGACATCAGCCGCGCGCACCGCATCATCCACCAGCTGGAAGCGGGTATCTGCTGGATCAACGCCTGGGGCGAATCGCCGGCCGAAATGCCGGTCGGTGGCTACAAGCAATCCGGTGTCGGCCGTGAAAACGGCATCAGCTCGCTGGCCCAGTACACTCGCATCAAGTCGGTACAGGTCGAGCTGGGCAACTACGCGTCGGTGTTCTAAGCACCCCGTGCAGCCGCGCCCGGGCTCCACGGCCCGGGTGCCTCCCCCGCTCCCCTGCTCACTGCCAATGAGGGTACACACCATGTCCCACGTATTTGACTACATCATCGTCGGGGCCGGCTCGGCCGGCAACACCCTGGCGACCCGCCTGACCGAAGACGAAGGCGTCACCGTATTGCTGCTTGAAGCCGGCGGCCCGGACTACCGCGCCGACTTCCGCACGCAGATGCCGGCCGCGCTGGCCTTCCCGCTGCAGGGCCGTCGCTACAACTGGGCCTACGAGACCGATCCGGAGCCCCACATGGACGGCCGCCGCATGGAGTGTGGTCGCGGCAAGGGCCTGGGTGGCTCGTCGCTGATCAACGGCATGTGCTACATCCGCGGCAACGCCATGGACTACGACGGCTGGGCCAAGCTGCCAGGCCTGGAAGACTGGTCGTACCTGGACTGCCTGCCGTATTTCCGCAAGGCGGAAACCCGTGACATCGGCCCCAACGACTACCACGGCGGCGAAGGCCCGGTCAGCGTGACCACGCCAAAAGCCGGCAACAACCCGCTGTTCCACGCCATGGTCGAAGCCGGCGTGCAGGCCGGTTACCCACGTACCGAAGACCTGAACGGCTATCAGCAGGAAGGGTTCGGCCCGATGGACCGTACCGTCACGCCGAACGGCCGGCGCGCCAGTACCGCACGCGGTTACCTGGACACGGCCAAGAAGCGCTCGACCCTGACCATCGTCACCCATGCCCTGAGTGACCGCGTGCTGTTCGAAGGCAAGCGCGCCGTGGGCGTAACCTACCTGGTAGGCGCCAGCGAAGAGCGCGTCGAGGCCCGTGCACGCAAGGAAGTCATCGTGTGCAGCGGCGCCATCGCCTCGCCGCAACTGCTGCAGCGTTCCGGTGTAGGCCCGGCCGCCCTGCTCGAAAGCCTGAACATTCCGGTGGTCCATGACCTGCCGGGCGTGGGTGAAAACCTGCAGGACCACCTCGAGCTGTACCTGCAATACGCCTGCACCCAGCCAGTGTCGTTGTACCCGTCGCTGCTCTGGTACAACCAGCCGGCCATTGGTGCGCAGTGGCTGTTCGCCGGCACCGGTATCGGCGCCAGCAACCAGTTCGAGGCCGGCGGCTTCATCCGCTCGCGCCCTGAGTTCGACTGGCCGAACATCCAGTACCACTTCCTGCCGGTGGCGATCAACTACAACGGCAGCAACGGCGTACAGGAACACGGCTTCCAGGCGCACATGGGTTCGATGCGCTCGCCCAGCCGCGGCCGTATCCAGCTGAAATCGCGCGACCCGCGCCAGCACCCGAGCATCCTGTTCAATTACATGGCCACCGAGCAGGACTGGCAGGAGTTCCGTGACGGCATCCGCCTGACCCGCGAGATCATGGCGCAGCCGGCGCTGGACGCCTACCGTGGCCGCGAGATCAGCCCGGGCGCCGAGGTGCAGACCGACGAGCAGCTGGATACCTTCATCCGTGAGCACGCCGAAACGGCCTTCCACCCATCGTGCTCGTGCAAGATGGGCACCGACGAGATGGCGGTGGTCGACCACCAGGGCCGCGTGCATGGCATGCAGGGGCTGCGCGTCGTGGATGCCTCGATCATGCCGATCATCACCACCGGCAACCTGAACGCGCCGACGATCATGATGGCGGAGAAAATCGCCGACAGGATCCGTGGTCGCCAGCCATTGCCGCGCAGCACGGCCAAATACTATGTGGCCAATGGTGCGCCGGTGAAGGGCAAGCCGATGCGTGAAGTGGCGCAGGCTTAAGACCCTGCAGCCCGCTTCGCCGGCAAGCCAGCTCCCACAGGTTTATCACTGCTCTTGAGGGCAGTGCGGTACCTGTGGGAGCTGGCTTGCCAGCGAAAGCGTCCGTATTGGCAACAGCAGATCAAGCACCCGGGCGGTGCTTTTTTTGTACCCGCGATAATCGCTTTACAGCCCGCCAACTCATCAGGTTAGAATCCTTGGCACGCGACCTGCTAGCTGAAGTCAGGCAAAAAGCAAGTCGACCTTATTCTGCACTGCCCTGGAGTACTGCCTTTGGATGCGTCCACCATCAATAGCCTGTTCTTGATCGGCGCATTGCTGGTAGGTGCAAGTATCCTGGTCAGTTCACTCTCCTCGCGCCTGGGCATCCCGATCCTGGTGATCATCCTGGCCGTGGGCATGGTCGCCGGTGTCGACGGCGGCGGCATCATCTTCAACAACTACCCCACCGCCTACCTGGTGGGCAACCTGGCATTGGCCGTGATCCTGCTCGACGGTGGCCTGCGCACACGCGTGTCGAGTTTTCGCGTGGCTCTGTGGCCGGCGCTGTCGCTGGCCACGGTCGGGGTGATGATCACCACCGGGCTCACGGGCCTGGCGGCCGCCTGGCTGTTCGACCTGAACCTGATGCAGGGCCTGCTGATCGGCGCCATCGTCGGCTCCACCGACGCCGCTGCGGTGTTCTCGCTGCTGGGCGGCAAGGGCTTGAACGAACGGGTGACCGCCACCCTGGAAATCGAGTCGGGCAGCAACGACCCGATGGCAGTATTCCTCACCGTGACCCTGATCGAGATGATCGCCAGCGGCCAGAACGGCCTGCACTGGGGCCTGCTCGGGCACCTGGTGCGCGAGTTCGGCATCGGCAGCCTGCTGGGCCTGGGCGGCGGCTGGCTGATGCTGCAGCTGGTCAACCGCATGAACCTGGCCGGCGGCCTGTACCCGATCCTGGTGGTGAGCGGCGGCCTGGTGGTGTTCGCCCTGACCAACGCCCTGCACGGCAGCGGCTTCCTGGCCGTGTACCTGTGCGGCCTGGTGCTGGGCAACCGGCCGATCCGCAGCCGCCACGGCATCCTGCACATGCTCGACGGCATGGCCTGGCTGGCGCAGATCGGCATGTTCCTGGTGCTGGGCCTGCTGGTCACGCCCCACGACCTGCTGCCGATCGCCCTGCCGGCACTGGGCCTGGCCCTGTGGATGATCCTGTTCGCGCGGCCGCTGTCGGTGATGGTCGGTCTGCTGCCGTTCAAGGCCTTCCACGGGCGCGAAAAGGTGTTTATCTCGTGGGTCGGCCTGCGTGGCGCGGTGCCGATCATTCTCGCGGTGTTCCCGTTGATGGCCGGCCTGCCCGATGCGCAGCTGTACTTCAACCTGGCGTTCTTCATCGTGCTGGTCTCGCTGCTGGTGCAGGGTACCAGCCTGCCGTGGGTGGCGCGCCTGCTCAAGGTGACCGTACCGCCGGACCCTGCGCCCATTTCGCGCTCGGCCCTGGAAGTGCACATCACCAGCGAGTGGGAGCTGTTCGTGTACCGCCTGGGCGCAGAGAAGTGGTGCATCGGCGCGGCCCTGCGCGAGCTGAAAATGCCCGAGGGCACCCGTATTGCAGCCCTGTTCCGTGGCCAGCAACTGCTCCATCCGTCGGGAAGTACCACCCTGGAAGTGGGCGACCTGCTGTGCGTGATCGGCCATGAGCACAACCTGCCGGCCCTCGGCAAGCTGTTCAGCCAGGCGCCGCAGCGTGGCCTGGACCTGCGCTTCTTCGGCGACTTCGTACTCGAAGGGGACGCAGAACTGGGGGCTGTAGCGGCGTTGTACGGCCTGCAGCTCGACGGCCAGGACGCGCACCTGCCGCTGGCACGCTTCATCGCACAGAAGGTGGGCGGCGCGCCGGTGGTGGGCGACCAGATCGAATGGAACAGCACCTTGTGGACCGTTGCACTGATGGAAGGGAACAAGATCCTCAAAGTGGGGATCAAATTCCCCGAAGGTTCTCGACCCGGCCCCGGGTTGTTCCTTTAAACTTCGATTCTCTGCCCGGTTCTACGACGTCTGCCTATGTCCCTGCGCACTGTTTTTAGCGCAGCCCTGCTCGGGCTGTGCCTGTCCCTCTCCCTCGCCCACGCGGCGGAGCCACCTTCCACCGCGAGCGTCCAGCACAGCCTGGACAAGATCGCCGAGCGCAAGCTGCCCGAGGCCGACCAGAAGGCCCTGCAGCAGGTGCTGGAGCAGACCCTGGGGTTTCTCGCCGCGCGCGAGGACTACGACAAGCGCCTGGCCGCGCTCAAGCAGCAACTGACCGACGCGCCGCGCCAGACCAGCGAGAGCCAGCGCGAGCTGACCCGGCTCAAGGACAGCAAGCTCGTCCCGGTGGCCCAGCGCTATGCCGCACTGAATGTGCCGCAGCTGGAGCAACTGCTGTCCGAGCGCACCACCCAGCAGGGTGAGCTGCAAAAGGCGCTGTCCGAAGCCAACAGCCTGATCATCAATTCCCAGACCCGCCCCGAGCGCGCCCAGGCCGAGATCAGCAGCAACCAGACCCGCACCCAGCAGATCAACAGCACCCTCAAGCTTGGCAAGGACAACGGCAAGAGCCTGTCGGCCGAGCAGCGCAACCAGCTCAATGCCGAGCTGGCCTCGCTTACCTCGCTGACCCTGCTGCGCCGCCAGGAACTGGCCGGCAACAGCCTGCTGCAAGACCTGGGCAACAGCCAGCACGACCTGCTGATCGAGCGCGCCACGCGCCTGGAACAAGAGATCCAGGACCTGCAGACACTGATCAACCAGAAGCGCCTGGCGCAGTCCCAGCAAACCGTCACCGAGCAGTCGATCGAGGCGCAGAAGGCCGGCGGCAGCAGTGTGCTGGCCACCGAGAGCGCGGCCAACCTCAAGCTCTCCGACTACCTGCTGCGCAGCACCGACCGGCTCAACGAGCTGACCCAGCAGAACCTCAAGACCAAGCAGCAGCTCGACAGCCTGACCCAGGCCGACCAGGCCCTGGACGAACAGATCAGCGTGCTCAAGGGCAGCCTGCTGCTGTCCAAGATCCTCTACAAGCAGAAGCAGGCGTTGCCGCACCTGAAGGTCGACCGCGACCTGGCCGACCAGATCGCCGACATCCGCCTCTACCAGTTCGAGGTCAACCAGCAGCGCGAACAGATCAGCAGCCCCAGCAGCTATGTCGAAAAGCTGCTCGGGACCCAGCCGCCCGAGAGCGTTACCCCGCAGCTGCGCAAGGCGCTGCTGGAGGTGGCGATCACCCGCAGCGACCTGCTCGAACGCCTGAACCGCGAGCTGAGCGCCCTGCTCAACGAATCGATCACCCTGCAGCTCAACCAGAAGCAGTTGCTGAGCACCGCGCAGAACCTGCGCGGCACCCTCGACGAGCAGATGTTCTGGATTCCCAGCAACAAGCCGCTGGACCTGGAGTGGCTGGGCACTGTGCCAGAGCGCCTGCACAAACAGGTGGTCAGCCTGCCGTGGGGGTCGGGCATCAACGAACTGGCCGACGGCCTGACCCAGCGCCCGCTGCTGTTCCTGCCCCTGCTGCTGCTGATCGGCGCCCTGCTGTGGCGGCGCAAGTACCTGTATGCGCGCCTGAGCAAGGTTCACCAGGATGTCGGCCACTTCAAACGTGACAGCCAGTGGCACACGCCCCAGGCGATCCTGATCAATATCCTCCTGGCCATGCCATTGAGCCTGGGCCTGGCGCTGTGCGGCTACGCCTTGCAGATCGACGCCCGCGGGCAGAACGCCAACCTGGGTGCTGCGCTGTGGCAGATCGCCCAGGCCTGGCTGGTGTTCTATACCGCCTACCGAATCCTGGCACCCGGTGGCGTGGCCGAGCTGCATTTTCGCTGGGAGAAGCCGCAGGTCGAGTTCCTGCGCGGCTGGATCCGACGCCTGGGCAGCGTGGTGCTGGCGCTGGTCGGCGTGGTCGCGGTGGCCGAGCATCAGCCCTCGGCGCTGGCCGAAGACGTGCTCGGCATCGGCGTGGTGCTGACCTGCTACGCACTGATGGCCTGGCTGCTCAGCCGCCTGCTGCTGAGCAGCCCCACCCACCGCAACACCTCGCTGTTCCGCAAGGCCGTGGGCGTGGCGTTCACCGCCTTGCCGGTGGCGCTGTTCATTGCCGTGTGCTTTGGCTACTACTACACCGCGCTCAAGCTCACCGACCGCCTGATCGACACCTTGTACCTGCTGATGTTCTGGCTGGTGATCGAGGCCGCCTTCGTGCGCGGGCTGGCCGTGGCCGCGCGGCGCCTGGCCTACCAGCGCGCGTTGAGCAAGCGCAACGCGACCAAGGAAGGGCTCGATGGCGAGGTGATCGTCGAAGAACCGACCCTGGACATCGAGCAGGTCAACCAGCAGTCGCTGCGCCTGATCCGCCTGGCCCTGCTGGGTGGTTTCATGGCCGCGCTGTACTGGGTGTGGGCCGACCTGATCAGCGTGTTCGCCTACCTCGACAACATCACCCTGTACGAGTACACCAGCGGCACGGGCGCGGCCATGAGCATGGTGCCGATCAGCCTGGGCGACCTGCTGGGTGCCCTGGTGATCGTGGGCATCACCTTTGCCCTGGCCGGCAACCTGCCGGGCCTGCTCGAGGTGCTGGTGCTGTCACGCCTGAACCTGGCCCAGGGCAGCGCCTACGCCACCACCACGCTGCTGTCGTACGTGATTGCCGGGGTCGGCTTCGTCACCACGCTGTCGACCCTCGGGGTCAGCTGGGACAAGCTGCAATGGCTGGTGGCCGCGCTGTCGGTGGGCCTGGGCTTCGGCATGCAGGAAATCTTCGCCAACTTCATCTCCGGCATCATGATCCTGTTCGAGCGCCCGGTGCGCATCGGCGACACCATCACCATCGGCAACCTGTCGGGCACGGTGAGCAAGATCCGCATTCGCGCCACCACCATCACCGACTTCGACCGCAAGGACATCATCGTCCCCAACAAGACCTTCATCACCGGGCAACTGATCAACTGGTCGCTGACCGACACCATCACCCGGGTGACCCTCAAGCTGGGCGTGGACTACGGCTCGGACCTGGACCTGGTGCGCTCCCTGCTGCTGCAGGCGGCCAACGAGAACCCGCGGGTGCTCAAGGAGCCGGCGCCGATCGTGTACTTCCTGAACTTCGGCGAAAGCACCCTGGACCACGAACTGCGCATGCACGTACGTGACCTGGGCGACCGCAACCCGGTGCTTGACGAGATCAACCGCTACATCAACAAAGAGTTCAAGAAGCAGCACATCAACATCTCGTTCCGGCAGATGGAGGTGTACCTGAAGAACATGCAGGGCCAGGAGTACAAGATGGTGCCGGTCGAAGCGCCGAACAAGACCGTGTTGCCCGATCCGCCCACCGATGCTTCAGGAGATGGCCGTTGAAAGCCCTTGATGAGCTGACCTTCGACAACCGCTTCGCCCGCCTGGGCGACGCGTTCTCCACCCATGTGCTGCCCGAGCCGATTGCCGAGCCGCGCCTTGTGGTGGTCAGCGAGGCGGCCATGGCGCTGCTCGACCTCGACCCTACCGAGGCCCACTCGCCGGTGTTCGCCGAGCTGTTCAGCGGGCACAAGCTGTGGGCCGAGGCCGAGCCGCGGGCCATGGTCTATTCGGGGCATCAGTTCGGCTCGTACAACCCGCGCCTGGGCGACGGCCGCGGGTTACTGCTGGGCGAGGTCTACAACGCTGCCGGCGAGCACTGGGACCTGCACCTCAAGGGCGCGGGCCAGACGCCGTACTCGCGCATGGGCGATGGCCGCGCGGTGCTGCGCTCCTCGATTCGCGAGTTCCTGGCGTCCGAGGCGTTGCACGCGCTGGGCATCCCCAGCAGCCGCGCCCTGTGCGTGATCGGCTCGAGCACGCCGGTATGGCGCGAAACCCAGGAGCGCGCGGCCATGGTGCTGCGCCTGGCCCCGAGCCATATCCGCTTCGGCCATTTCGAGTACTTCTACTACACCCGCCAGCCCGAACAGCAGCGCGAGCTGGCCGAGCATGTACTGAACCTGCACTTTGCCGACTGCCGCGAGCAGCCCGAGCCGTACCTGGCGATGTTCAGGACCATTGTCGAGCGCAATGCCGAGCTGATCGCGCGCTGGCAGGCCTATGGGTTCTGCCACGGCGTGATGAACACCGACAACCTGTCGATCCTGGGCATCACCTTCGACTTCGGGCCGTTTGCGTTTCTCGACGATTTCGATGCCGGCTTCATCTGCAACCACTCCGACGACCAGGGGCGCTACAGCTTCAGCAACCAGGTGCCGATCGCACACTGGAACCTGAGCGCGCTGGCCCAGGCGTTGACGCCGTTCATCAGTGTGGAGGCGTTGAAAGAGGCGCTGGGGCTGTTCCTGCCGTTGTACCAGGCGCATTACCTGGACCTGATGCGTCGGCGCCTGGGGCTGACCGAGGCGCGCGACAACGACATGGCGCTGGTGGAGCGCCTGCTGGAGCTGATGCAGAAGGGGGCGGTGGATTACACGCTGTTCTTCAGGAAGCTGGGCGACCAGCCGGCAGGCGACGCGGTGCAGGTGGTGCGCGATGATTTTGTCGACCTGGCCGGGTTCGACGCCTGGGCGGTGGCGTACCTGGCGCGATTGGCTGAAGAGCCGGGCAATGCCCAGGGGCGGCGCGAGCGCATGCATGCGGTCAACCCGCTGTACATCCTGCGCAACTACCTGGCCCAACGTGCCATCGAGGCGGCCGAGGGCGGGGATTACGAGGAGGTGCGACGGCTGCACCAGGTGCTGACGCGGCCGTTCGAGGAACAGCCGGGGATGCAGGCCTATGCCGAGCGGCCGCCGGAGTGGGGCAAGCACCTGGAGATCAGCTGTTCGTCCTGATGTACCTGGCTTGACTGCACCGGCCTCTTCGCTGGCAAGCCAGCTCCCACAAGGTTCTACGGCGCACACCTGACCTGTGGGAGCTGGCTTGCCAGCGAAGGGGCCATTACAGCCACCAGTTCAACAGGGTTTCATCCTCGTCATCGTTGAGGTTCTTGTAGATATTGGCGTAGTACCACTGCACGCCGGTCTGCTCACGAAACGCGTCGAACACCTTGCAAATGGCCTCGAAGCCGTTGCTGGCCGGCACTGCCAGCGTCAGGTTGCCCTTGTAGCGCCCATCCAGCGTACCGCCCAACTGCGTCTTCACGGCCTCTTCCAGGCCGTCCACGGCATCCTGTGGCAGCTCGTTGGCATAGATGTGAATGCAGAAGTTGCCGCCACGCTTTACCACCTCGACATGCTGGTCGGGGATGGCGGTACAGATGATGTCGCCGCGTGCCATGTTCAGCGCCAGCCCCGGCGAGGACAGCAACTCATAGGTATGCTCGCCCACCTCGTGCACCGGCACGGTTTCGTGCACGGGCTCACCCTGTTTGTTTCGGTCGACGAATACGCGAATGTGGAGCGAATGTTGGCAATCCATCGGTCTGTCCCTAGCCTGTTCAGAGAGGCCGCATGCTAAACCATTACACCCTCTTCGCCACAGAGACCTGGAGCCAGTCGACGCCACCTTGCAATCCGCACTCATCACCTCCAGATATCCGACATCAACCGCCTGCACCGGACCGCCGCCATGACCGACCCACTCCACATCCCCTGCCCGCACTGCAACGGCCTCAACCGCATCCCCGCCGCGCGCCTGGGCGATGCGCCCAAGTGCGGGCGCTGCAAGGGGGCGGTGCTGCTGAACACCCCGTTCGAGTTGAAACAGGGCGATTACGCCAGCCAGGTCAAGGGCGACCTGCCACTGCTGATCGATGTGTGGGCAGACTGGTGCGGGCCGTGCAAGTCGTTCGCACCGGTCTTCGAACAGGCTGCCAGCCAACTGGCCGGGCGCTGCCGCCTGGCCAAGCTCGACAGCGAAACCAACCAGCAACTGGCCGGGCAACTGGGCATCCGCTCGATCCCCAGCCTGATCCTGTTCAAGAACGGCCGTGAAGTGGCGCGCCAGAGCGGCGCCTTCCCGCTGCCGCAACTCATGCAATGGTTGCGTAGCCAGGGCGTCTAGGCGCCCTCTTCGAGCAACGCATGCAGTTCGACGAACTGCTGGGTCAGCTTGTGCCGTGGTTCCAGGTGGATCAGTGGCAAGCTGGCCTGGTGCGATTCGCGCATCTTCACCGAGCTGTTGAGGTACACCGGCAACACCGGCAAGCCCTCGGCGATCAGTTCGTCGAGCATCTGCTGCGGCAGGCTGGCACGCGCCTGGAACTGATTGACCACAATCCCCTCGACCTGCAGGCCTTCGTTGTGGTCGTCTTTCAGCTCTTCGATCTCGGCCAGCAGCCCATACAGCGCCTGGCGCGAAAAACTGTCGCAGTCGAAGGGGATCAGCACACGATCAGCAGCGATCAACGCTGAAACCGCATAGAAGTTGAGCGCCGGCGGGGTATCCAGGTAGATCCGGTCGTAATCCTCGTCAAGCGCTTCGAGCAGCTTTCGCAGCTTGTTGATCTTGTGCTTGGCCTCGAGCTTGGGCTGCAGGTCGGCCAACTCCGCGGTGGCGGTCACCACATGCAGGTTTTCAAATGGGGTCTGGTAGATGTCGACCTTGTTCTTCCTGGCGAACGGCCCCGAGGACAGGGTCTGCTTGAAGAAGTCGGCAATGCCCATGGGGATGTCCTCGCCGGTCAGCCCGGTAAGGTACTGGGTCGAGTTGGCCTGGGCATCCAGGTCGATCAACAGGGTTCGATACCCCTCATTGGCGCTCACCGCCGCCAGGTTGCAGGCGATGCTCGACTTGCCCACGCCACCTTTCTGATTGAACACCACGCGCCGCATGTACAAACCTCCATGTGTCAGGAACGACCGAGTATGTGGGCGCTGCACCGGTTTAGCCAGCACCGCCCAGCCACAAAATCCGAGTTGTACTACACGTCAAGTAACAGATAGACGGTATTAAACAGAAGCAAAATCTGCTTGTCCTACCACCACCAGCATTGCTACACACCGGCGTCACCGGGATAATGCGCGCCACTCGGCGATTGCGCCACACCCTCAGAGGTCGTGTTCCGAGGCATCTTTCGGCAAGGAAGTCCCTCAGGGCGGGAAGTACACCATCTTGATCACGTTCAACATCAGTCAGTGGCGCGCTTGGGCGCCGGGCCTCGAGTCGGCTGCCGACTGGCAGGCCTGGAGCGCCGCGCCGTGCGTGCCCGAAGCGGGCGAGCACGCCCCTGATGTGGCGTTCCTGCCCGCCCTGCAGCGCCGCCGCCTGAGCCGCCTGGCACGCATGGCGTTCAGCGTCGGCTGGCCGCTGGCCGAAGGCCTGGAGGCACTGCCGCTGGTGTTCGTGTCGCGCCACGGGGAAACCCCGCGCACCCTCGAGATTCTCAGCGACCTGGCCGCCGCGCAACCGCTGTCGCCCACCCAGTTCAGCCTGTCGGTGCACAATGCAGTGATCGGCCTGTGGTCGATCCTGCGCAACGAGACCGCCGAGATGACCGCACTGGCTGCGGCCGGCGACGGTTTCGAGCAGGGCCTGGTCGAGGCCGCCGCACTCCTGCACGAGGGCGCGCCGGCCGTGCTGCTGATCATCACCGAAGAACAACCGCCACAGGCCTACCGCCAGTGGATCGACGACGTACCGTTCCCCTATGCCCTGGCATTGCTGCTGACCCCGGGCGAGCAATGGACGCTTCGTCTGAGCGATACGCCCCACGCCTCAGCCCCCACGCCGTGGCCCCATGCCCTGAATTGGCTGCGCAACTCGCTGAGTGGCGCCACTACCTGCACCCATACCTGGAACCGTCGTACATGGAACTGGCAACGCACGCTTTGAACACGCCGCGCGACGCCTATTACTGGCGTCTGCTGGCCACCGCCGCAAGCTTCTGCCTGTTCGGCATCGGCGGATTGTGCCTGCGCGTGCTGGTGTTCCCGCTGCTGGCCTGCCTGCCGGGCGATGCGCAGGTGCACCGGCGCCGTGCGCGGGCGGTGGTGAGCCGGCTGTTCTGGCTGTTCATCCGCTTCATGTGCCGCACCGGCGTGCTCACCTACAGCGTCAGCGGCGCCGAGCGGCTCGGCCGGCCCGGGCAGATGATCATCGCCAACCACCCGTCGCTGATCGACGTGGTGTTCCTCATCGGCCTGGTGCGCGATGCCAACTGCGTGGTCAAGCAAAGCCTGTGGCAGAACCCCTTTACCCGTGGCCCGGTGCGCTCCACCGGCTACATCAGCAACGACGGCAGCATGGACATGCTCGACACCGCCGTCGAGGCACTGCAAGGCGGCCAGACCCTGATCATCTTCCCCGAAGGCACCCGCACCCAGCCGGGCCAGGCACCGGCCTTTCATCGCGGCGCTGCCGCCATCGCCCTGCGCGGTGCGCGGATCATCACCCCGGTCGCCATCACGGTCAGCCCCACCACCCTGACCAAAGCCGAGCCCTGGTACCGCATTCCCGCACGGCGCGTGCACTTCAGTTTGCGCGTGGGTGCCGATATAGAACCACACACCTTTGCCGCCGCAGGTCCTGCACCGCAAGCCTCGCGTCGTCTGAACGACTTTCTGCATCAGCATTTCATCAAGGAGCTCGCCACAGATGAGCCAGCAAGACCTTAACCATGACATCAAGCTGTTGATCATCGAGGCCCTGGGCCTGGAAGACATCGGTGCCGACGACATCGACAACGATCAGCCGCTGTTCGGCGAAGGCCTGGGCCTGGATTCGGTCGACGCCCTGGAACTGGGCCTGGCGATCCAGAAGCGCTACGGCATCAAGATCGACGCCGACGCCAAGGACACCCGCAATCATTTCACCAGCGTGGCCAGCCTTGCGGCTTTCGTCACCGCCAAACAGGCAGCCTGAGACCGCATCATGCAAAACCGCGAAGACATCTTCACCACCCTGCGCGACGCGCTGGTCGAACTGTTCGAACTGGACCCGGCGCGCATCAGCCTGGACTCCAACCTGTACCAGGACCTGGAAATCGACAGCATCGACGCCGTCGACCTGATCGACCACATCAAGCGCCAGACCGGCAAGAAGATTGCCGCCGACGACTTCAAGGCGGTGCGCACCGTCAATGACGTGGTCGAGGCCGTGTACCGCCTGGTCAACCCGGCGGCATGAACCGCCTGATCGGCCTCGGGCTGCTGCTGGCCGGTCTGCTGTACCCCTTTGCGGTGTATTTCGGCATGGCCCACGTGGCCCCCTGGCAGTTCGGGCTGTTGCTCGGCGGCCTGTGGCTGGCCCGCGCGCTGACCCACCGCAGCCAGCCCGGCGGGCGCTGGATGGCCCTGGCGGCCATCGCGTTCTGCGTGCTGCTGGCGGTGTTCGACAGCCCGCACCTGCTGCGCTGGTACCCGGTACTGATCAGCGCCTTCCTGCTGGCGGTGTTCGGCACCAGCCTGAAGGTCGGCCCACCGATCGCCGAACGCCTGGCGCGCCTGAGCGAACCGGAGCTACCGGCGGTGGCGATCCCCTATACGCGCAAGGTGACCCAGGCCTGGAGCCTGTTCTTCCTGCTCAACGGGTTGATCGCCGCGGCACTGACGCTATGGGCACCGCTGAGCTGGTGGACGCTGTACACCGGGCTGATCGCCTACGGGCTGATGGGCCTGCTGTTTGCCATTGAATGGCTGATACGACAACGCGTACGAGGACGCTCATGAAATGGATCAACCTTGAGCACCTGCTGCACCCGACCGACGCCCCGCGTACGGTTACCTTCGCCCCGGCACTGGACCACACCGGGGTGTGCGAGCGGGCCCTGCAACTGGCCGGCGGCCTGCACCAGCGCGGCGTAACGCGCCTGGCCGTGCACCTGGAAGACGCCGCCGACCTCGCCGTGGCCCTGCTCGGTGCCTGGCGCGCAGGCGTGCACGTGCTGCTGCCGGCCGACCTGCAGGCCAACACCCGCCAGCGCTGGCAGGCCGAGGTGGACCTGTGGCTGACCGACCAGGCAGGCGACACGCAGTGGGACACACTGCTGGGCAGCCCACTGGCCGCCGCCGACCTGAACCTGGACACGCCGCTGCTGAGCCTGTGCACCTCCGGCTCCAGCGGCGAGCCCAAGCGCATCGAGAAAAACCTGCGCCAGCTGGCCAGCGAAGTGCTGGGCCTGGAGCAACTGTGGGGCGCGCAGCTCGGGCAGGCCTGCATGATCGGCAGCGTCGCCACCCAGCACATCTATGGCCTGCTGTTTCGCGTGCTGTGGCCGCTGTGCGCCGGGCGCAGCCTGGTGCGTCGGCAGTTGCCGTTCCCCGAAGACCTGCAACGCGCCAGCCGCGAGCATCCGGCGTTCGCCTGGGTGGCCAGCCCGGCGCTGCTCAAGCGCATGGGCGACAACCTCGACTGGCCGGCGCTGAGCCGGGTGCGCCGGGTGTTTTCCTCCGGTGGCGAGTTGCCGGCCGCTGCCGCCCAGGCGCTGCAGCAGCGCCTGGGGCAATGGCCGTGCGAAATTCTCGGCAGCTCCGAAACCGGCGGCATCGCCTGGCGCCAGGGCGGCACGCTCTGGCAGGCATTCGCCGACGTGCGCCTGAGCCAGAACGAACACGGCGCGCTGTGCATCGCCTCACCTTATCTGCCACCCGGCCACCTCGAACACAGCATGGATGCCGTCGCGTTCAGCGACGATGGCCGCTTCAGCCTGCTCGGCCGCCTGGACCGCATCGTCAAGCTCGAAGAAAAGCGCATTGCCCTGCCGATGCTCGAACAGGCGCTGCTCCAGCACGCCTGGGTCGAAGATGCGCGCCTGGCCGTGGTGCAGGAAAACCGTGCCTCGCTCGGCGCCCTGCTGGTACTCAGCCCGGCCGGCCTGCACGCCCTGCGCAACAGCGGCCGTCGCACCGTCACCGAGGCCCTGCGCCAGCACCTGGCCGGGCACTGCGAAGCCATCGCGCTGCCGCGCCGCTGGCGCCTGCTGCGCCAACTGCCGTTCAACGCCCAGGGCAAGCTGCCCCAGGCCGACGTGCAGGCACTGCTGCTGGCGCCACGCCCCAAGGGCCCGGAGGTACTTGGCCAGGTGCGCGAAGGCGACGAACTGCGCCTGCAACTGGCGGTGTCGGCCGACCTTGCCTACTTCAACGGGCACTTTCCCAGGACCCCGGTGCTGCCCGGCGTGGTCCAGGTCGACTGGGCCCTGGCCCTCGGCCAGCCACTGTTCGACCGGCCACGGCGCTTCGCCGGCATGGAAGTGCTCAAGTTCCAGCAACTGGCGCGCCCCGGCGACGTACTCGAACTGAGCCTGCGTTTCGATGCCGAACGCGGCAAGCTCTACTTCACCTTCAGCAACGCCGGCGCACCCTGCTCCAGCGGGCGCATCGTGCTGGAGGCCGTGGATGCATAAGCCGTGTGCGGTGATCCCGGTGTACAACCACGAGCGCGCGGTGCCGGCGGTGGTCGCCGACCTGCTGCGCGCCGGCCTGCCCTGCGTGCTGGTCGACGACGCCAGCAGCCCGGCCTGCGCCCAGGTGCTGCAGCAGCTGGCCACACAACCCGACATTCATCTGGTGAGCCTGACGCTCAACCAGGGCAAGGGGGGTGCGGTCATGGCCGGCCTGCGCGAAGCCGCACGCCTGGGCTTCAGCCACGCCTTGCAGGTGGACGCCGACGGCCAGCACGACCTGGGCGACGTGGCGCGCTTTCTGGCGCTGTCGCGCCAGCACCCGCAATCGCTGGTGTGCGGCTACCCGCAATACGACACCAGCGTGCCCAAGGGCCGCCTGTATGCGCGCTACCTGACCCACGTGTGGGTGTGGATCAACAGCCTGTCGCTGCAGATTCCCGATTCGATGTGCGGCTTTCGCGTGTACCCGCTGGAGCGCACCTTGGCGCTGATCAACTCGGTCAGGCTGGGCCGACGCATGGACTTCGACCCGGAGATCCTGGTGCGCCTGGCCTGGCGCAACCAGCCGATGCAGTGGCTGGCGACCAGGGTGCATTACCCGCAGGATGGGCTGTCGCACTTTCGCCTGTTCCACGACAACGCGCTGATCTCGAAAATGCACACCAAGCTGTTCTTCGGCATGCTGCTGCGCGCGCCCGTGATCCTGTGGCGACGGTGGCGGCCATGAGCGAGCAACGGCACTGGGCCGCCCACCAGGAGCGCGGCAGTTTCTGGCTGATGAAGCTCACCGCCTTCGGCGTGCGCGTGCTCGGCCGGCGCCTGCTCAGCCCGATCCTGTATGGCATCGTGCTGTACTTCTTCATCTTCGCCAGCAAGGCCCGCCACAGCGTGCGCGAGTACCAGCAGCGCCTGGCCCGGTGGAGCGGGCAGCCGCAACTGCGCCCCACCACGCGCCGCGTGTTCGGCCAGTTCATGGCCTTCGCCGATGCGCTGCTGGACAAGCTCGACGTATGGAACGGCAAGCTGGGCATCGAGCAGATCGAGATCGTCGACCCGGCGCACCTGCGCACCCAGCTGCGCGCCGAGCGCGGGCAGATGCTGGTGGGCGCGCACCTGGGCAACCTGGAGGTGTGCCGCGCGCTGGCCGAGCTGGGCGAGCAGGTGACCATGAACGTGCTGGTGCATACCAAGCACGCCGAGCGCTTCAACCGCCTGCTGGGCGAGGCCGGGGCCACACACCTGCGCCTGATCCAGGTCAGCGAGCTGGACCCGGCCATCATGCTGCAACTGAGCCAGCGCCTGGAGCGCGGCGAGTGGCTGGCGATTGCCGGCGACCGCGTGCCGCTGCACGGCGGGCGCACCGTGCGGGCCGACTTCCTCGGCCATTCGGCGGCCTTCCCGCAGGGCCCGTGGCTGCTGGCCGGGCTGCTCAAATGCCGTACCAACCTGTTCTTCTGCCTCAAGCAGCACGGCCGCTACCAGGTGATCCTCGAACCGTTCGCCGAGGCCATCCAATGGCGCCGCGGCCAGCGTGACCAGGTGATCGCCGACTGTGCCGGGCGCTACGCCGAGCGCCTGGGCCATTACTGCCTGCAGGCACCGCAACAATGGTTCAATTTCTACCCTTTCTGGAAGACCGATGACCAAGCCTGAACTGGAGCCGATCACCTTCGGCGAGTCGCCCCTGTCCATCGAAGCCGTGCTGGCCCTGGCCAGCCGCCAGGCGCCGACGCGCCTGCAGGACGACGCCGAATACCGCGCACGCATCGCCCGTGGCGCGCAGTTCCTCGACTCGCTGCTGGACAAGGAAGGCGTGATCTACGGCGTCACCACCGGCTACGGCGACTCCTGCGTGGTGGCCGTGCCGCTGGAGCACGTCGAGGCCCTGCCACAGCACCTGTACACCTTCCATGGCTGCGGGCTGGGCAAGCTGCTCGACGCCCAGGCCACCCGTGCGGTGCTGGCGGCGCGCCTGCAGTCGCTGTGCCACGGCGTGTCCGGGGTACGTGTGGAGTTGCTGGAGCGCCTGCACGCGTTCCTTGAACACGACATCCTGCCGCTGATCCCCGAGGAAGGCTCGGTGGGCGCCAGTGGCGACCTGACCCCGCTGTCGTACGTGGCCGCCACCCTGTGCGGCGAGCGCGAGGTGCTGTACAAGGACGAGCGCCGCAGTGCCGGGGACGTGCACCGCGAACTGGGCTGGCAGCCGCTGGTGCTGCGGCCCAAGGAAGCCCTGGCCCTGATGAACGGCACCGCGGTGATGACCGGCCTGGCGTGCCTGGCCTTCGCCCGCGCCGACTACCTGCTCAAGCTGGCCACGCGCATCACCGCGCTCAACGTGGTAGCGCTGCAGGGCAACCCCGAGCACTTCGACGAGCGCCTGTTCGCCGCCAAGCCGCACCCGGGGCAGATGCAGGTGGCCGCGTGGCTGCGCCAGGACCTGGCCATCGACGCCCCCACCGCGCCCCTGCATCGCCTGCAGGACCGCTACTCGCTGCGCTGCGCGCCGCATGTGCTGGGCGTGCTGGCCGACAGCCTGAACTGGCTGCGCGGCTTTATCGAAATCGAGCTCAACAGCGCCAACGACAACCCGATCATCGATGCCGAGGCCGAACGCGTGCTGCACGGCGGGCACTTCTACGGTGGGCACATCGCCTTTGCCATGGACAGCCTCAAGACCCTGGTGGCGAATGTGGCCGACCTGCTCGACCGCCAGCTCGCGCTGCTGGTCGATGTGCGTTACAGCCATGGCCTGCCGAGCAACCTGTCGGGGGCGCCGGCCGAGCGTGCGATGCTCAACCACGGTTTCAAGGCGGTGCAGATCGGCACCAGCGCCTGGACCGCCGAAGCGCTCAAGCACACCATGCCGGCCAGCGTGTTCTCGCGCTCCACCGAATGCCACAACCAGGACAAGGTGAGCATGGGCACCATCGCCGCCCGCGATGCCCTGCGCGTGCTGGAGCTGACCGAGCAGGTCGCCGCCGCCACCCTGCTGGCCGCCAACCAGGGCGTCTGGCTGCGCAGCCTCGAAGCCGACGCGCGCAGCCTGCCGCCGGCACTGGCGGCGATGCACGTGCAACTGCGCGAAGACTTCGCCCCGGTGATCGAGGACCGTGCGCTGGAAGGCGAGCTGCGCCTGTGCCTGCAACGCATCGCCAGCCAACACTGGAGGTTGCATGCGTAGTCAGGGCGTAATGCACGTCGACACCGAGATCCTGGTGCCGTTTTTTGACGTCGACAGCATGCACGTGGTGTGGCACGGCCACTACGTCAAATACCTCGAAGTGGCACGCTGCGCGCTGCTCGACCACCTGGGCCACAACTACCAGCAGATGCAGGCGGCAGGCTTTGCCTGGCCGGTGATCGACCTGCAACTGCGCTACATGCGCGGTGCCACCTTCGGCCAGCGCCTGAACGTGCGCGCCAGCCTGGTGGAATGGGAGAACCGGCTCAAGATCAACTACCTGATCAGCGACCTGGCCACCGGCGAGCGCATGACCCGTGCCAGCACCGTGCAGGTGGCGGTCGAGATCGCCAGCCGCGAGATGCTGCTGGCCTCGCCCAGGGTGATGGTCGATGCGGTGCACAAGGTGCTCGGATGAAAAGCGTGCTGCGTAGCCTTACCCTGATCGGCCTGCTTGGCTGCGCGTCGCTGGCCCAGGCATTCGGCCTCGACGAGCTGAGCCGCCAGTTGGGTGAGCCTGCCGTGATCAAGGGTGCGTTCATTCAAAAGAAGCACCTGCGCGCCCTGCCCCAGCCGCTGGTGAGCAAGGGCGAGTTCGTGCTGGCCCGCGACCATGGCCTGCTGTGGCTGCTCAAGACGCCGCTGCAACAGGACTACCGGCTCGACGCCAAGGGCATCGCCCGGCGCGATGCCAACGGCTGGCAGAGGCTGCCGGGCAAAAGCGCCGGGGCCGAGCAGAACCGGCTGTTCTTCGCCGTGCTGCAAGGCGACAGCAGCGGCCTGCAGCGGGATTTCGACCTGAACCTGAACGGCACTGCCGAGCACTGGCAACTGCAACTGACCCCGCGCTCGCTGCTGCTCAAGCAGGTGTTCACCCGCATCGACATCGCCGGTGGCCGCTACGTGGAACAGATCCAGCTGCTTGAAACCCAGGGCGACAGCACCGTGCTGCGCATGCCGGCAAGCACCCAGGCCGCCGCCCTGACCGACGCGGAGCACACCGATTTTGCCGACTGAGCGCCTGCTGCCGCGCCTGTTCACGCTGCTGTTGCTCGGCGTGCTCGCCCTTGCCGGCTGGCAATGGCACAGCGGCGCGCCGCTGTCGGCCGACCTGATGACCCTGGTGCCCGGCGCCACCCAGGACCCGCTGGTGCAGCGCGCCGAACAGCGCATGCAGGCGCCGCTGAACCGCGAGATGCTGGTACTGGTCGGCCACCCCGAGCGCGACCAGGCGATTGCCCTGGCCCAGCGCCTGAGCGGTGAATGGCAGGCCAGCGGGCTGTTCGAAAAGGTCCAGTGGAGCCTGCAGGCCGATCTCGATGCGCTGCGCAAGCAGTTGCTCGACGGGCGCGTAGCCATGCTCGCCGCCAGCGACCGACAGGCCCTGATCAACACACCGCACGCCTTTATCGAACAGCGTGTACAGCGCCTGTACGACCCCTTTGCCGGCTTCAGCCTGGTGCCCAGCCAGGACGACTGGCTGGGCCTGACCGGCCTGATCCAGAACAGCCAGCCCAAGCCCGCCGCAGTAGAGCTGGACACCGCCAGTGGCGCGCTGCTGGCCGAAGCCGACGGCCAGCACTGGGTGCTGCTGCGCGCACGCACGCTGGGCAATGCCTTCGACCTCAGGCTGCCGCTGCAGGTCGCCGACCTGCTGGCGCAGTCACGCGATCAGGCGGCCCAGGTGGGCGGCCAGTTGCTGGCCGCCAGCGGCCTGCTCTACGCCGCCAATGGCCAACGCCAGGCCAGCCAGGAAATCACCTGGGTCGGCGGCGGCGCCACCGTCGGTATCCTGCTGTTGCTGTGGCTGGCGTTTCGCCGCGCCCGCGTGCTGCTGGCCTTCGTGCCGGTGCTGGTGGGCATGCTGTTTGGCGCAGTGGCCTGCGTGGCGCTGTTCGGCCAGATGCACGTGATGACCCTGGTGCTGGGTTCGAGCCTGATCGGCGTGGCCGTCGACTACCCGCTGCATTACCTGTCCAAGAGCTGGAGCCTGCGCCCGTGGCAGAGCTGGCCGGCGGTGCGGCTGACCTTGCCGGGCATGAGCCTGAGCCTGGCCACCAGCTGCATCGGCTACCTGGCGCTGGCCTTCACCCCGTTCCCGGCGCTGACCCAGATAGCGATCTTCTCCGCCGCCGGCCTGGTCGGCGCCTACCTGGCCGCAGTGTGCCTGCTGCCTGCGTTGCTCAAGGGCATGACGCTGGAGCCGGCGCACTGGCCGCTGCGTATCGCGCAGTGGCTGCTGGCGCTGCGTCAGCGCCTGCTGAACAAGGTCTCCAGCCCCTGGCTGCTGGCGCTGCTGATGCTGTTCTGCGCCGGTGGCCTGTGGCAGCTGGACAGCCACAACGACATCCGCCAGTGGGTTGCCAGCCCGCCGCAACTGCAAGCCGAGGCCCAGGCCGTGGCGCGCATTACCGGTTACCAGCCCACCAGCCAGTTCTACCTGGTGCGCGGTGCCGACCAGACGCAATTGCTTGAACGCCTGCACAGCCTGTCCAGCCGCCTCGACGAACTGGTCGAACTGGGCAAGCTCAAGGGCTTCATGAGCCTCGATCGCCTGGTGGCCAGCCAACCGGAACAGCAGCGCCTGCGCGAGGCATTGGCCAACCTGCCGGCCCACTGGCAGCCGCTGCTGGCGCTGGGCGTGCCGGTGGCTGCGCTGCAGGCGGAGCTGGGCCAGTTGCAGGCGCTGGCGCTGCAGGATATCGACCAGGCCCTGGCCGGCCCGCTGGCCGAGCCGTGGCGCACCCTGTGGCTGGGCGCCGATGCCCAGGGCGTGGCGGCTGTCGTCAGCCTGCAGGGGCTCAACGACCCGGCGCTGCTCAACCTGCAGAGCGAAGGGCTGCAAGGGGTGCAACTGGTCGACCGGCTCGGCGAGCTGAACCGCCTGTTCAGTGCTACCCAGATCAGCGCCGCCGAACTCAAGCTACTGTCCTGCGCACTGATCGTGGTGCTGCTGGTGCTGCCGTTCGGCCTGGGCGGTGCCCTGCGCATCGTCGCCCTGCCGCTGCTGGCGGCGCTGTGCAGCCTGGCGAGCCTCGGCTGGCTGGGGCAGCCACTGACGCTGTTCAGCCTGTTCGGGCTGCTGCTGGTGACCGCGATCAGCGTCGACTACGCGATCCTCATGCATGAACGCATCGGCGGCGCCGCGGTGAGCCTGCTCGGCACGCTGCTGGCGGCGGCCACCACCTGGCTGTCGTTTGGCCTGCTGGCGGTGTCGGGTACCCCGGCGGTAAGCAATTTCGGCCTGGCGGTCAGCCTGGGGCTTGCCTTCAGCTTCCTGCTTGCCCCATGGGCGGCCACCGACAAGGAGGCCGCCAGCGCATGACTGTCCTGCTGTTCTGGTTGTTCGCCCTGCTGTTGTTCGGCATCGCCAGCGAGCTGGGCCGTCGCCTGGGGCTGATCCCGATCGTCAGCCAGTTGCTGCTGGCCGCCCTCGGCCTGCCACTGCTGATGCTGCTGTGGGTCGAGCCGCACTGGCAGCTCACGGGCGCCGCACTGATCGCGCCCACCTGGCTCAAGACCCTGTATGGCGCCAGCTTCGCCCTGCTGCTGGGGCATATCCTCAGTGACGTGGTGGAGCTCAAGGTCGACCGCCAGAGCCTGAAGATCGCCCTGCCGAGCTTTCTGGTGCCGTTTGCCGCGGGCCTGGCCTGCGGCACCTGGCTGCTGGGCGAACAGCCGTGGCTGACCACCCTGGCGCTGGGCCTGGTGTTCGCAATCACCGCGATCCCGGTGCTGTACCTGTACCTGCGCCATATCGACTACCCGCCGGCGGCCGCGCGCCGCCTGATGCAGTCGGCGATCCTGATCGACCTCACCTGCTGGCTGCTGTTCGGTCTGGGCCAGGGCAGCCTGAACCCCTTGAGCCTGCTGCTGCCGCTGCTGGGCGCCGGGGTGCCGCTGGTGCTCCATGCCCTGCGCATCCGCCAGCCGCTGGTGTACAGCCTGGGCTTTTTCGCCCTGCTGTTCGTGGCCGAACACTACAGGCTCAATGCGCTGATCTTCGGCATCGGCTACCTGGCCTGCATGGCCTGGCGCAAGATCAGCCTGCGCATGCCGCTATCTCCCACCTGGATCAAGCGCCTGCAGAACGGCGTGGCGATCCCGCTGATCCTCACCTTCGGCATCGTGCAGATCGACCTGCACGATGTGCTGCAAGGCTTCGACCTGCTGCAACTGGGTGCCCTGCTGCTGGCGCCGATCGTCAGCAAGCTGCTCGGCAACTGGCTGGGGCTGAGCTGGGCCACGCCGTCGTTCGCCGGGGCAAGCAAATGGCGCGAGAGCCTGCTGCTGAACATTCGCGGCCTGAGCGAAATCGTGTTTCTCAACCTGCTGCTGCAACAACACCTGATCAGCCCGGCGCTGTACTTCGCGCTGATGCTGATGAGCCTGGTCGCCACGCTGATGCCTGCGCTGGCCGGGTTGCACCGCATCCCCATGACTACTCTCCCCACGGCACGGAGGCCACATGCCGAACGCTGAACTGCAACAACACCCGGTGCTGATCATCGGCGCTGGACCGTCTGGCGCCATCGCCGGCGCCCTGCTCAAACGCCAGGGGCACGATGTACTGATCATCGAGCGCCAGCGCTTCCCGCGCTTCTCCATCGGCGAGAGCCTGCTGTCGCACTGCATCGACTTCGTCGAAGAGGCCGGCATGCTCCCGGCCCTGGAGGCCGCCGGCTTCCAGCGCAAGAACGGCGCGGCCTTCGCCTGGGGCGAGGAATACAGCGCGTTCGACTTCGGTGAAACCTTCAGCAATGGCCGTCCGACCACCTTCCAGGTGCAGCGCGCGCGCTTCGACCAGTTGCTGGCCGACCAGGCCGCGCTGCAGGGCGTGCAGATCCGCTACGAGCAAGAGATCGTCGGCGCCGACTTCGAGCGCCCGCGACCGCAGGTGCAGGTCCGTCGCCTGGACGGCAGCGCGTACACCGTGGAGGCCGGCTTCGTGCTCGACGCCAGCGGCTACGGCCGCGTGCTGCCGCGCCTGCTGGACCTGGAGGCGCCGTCGAACTTCCCGGTGCGCCAGGCAGTGTTCACCCACATCGAAGACCGCATCGAGCATCCCGGTTTCGACCGCGACAAGATCCTGATCACCACCCACCCCGAGAAACGCGACATCTGGTTCTGGACCATTCCGTTCAGCGATGGCCGTTGCTCGCTGGGCGTGGTGGCCGCGGCCGAGCACTTTGCCCAGGCCCCCGCCGACCTGGATGAATGCCTCAAAGCCTTCGTCGCACAGACCCCAAGCCTGCACAAGGTCCTGGCCAACGCCGTGTGGGACACCCCGGCACGCACCATCGGTGGCTACTCGGCCAACGTGAAAAGCCTGCACGGGCCGGGTTTTGCCCTGCTCGGCAACGCTGCCGAGTTCCTCGACCCGGTGTTCTCTTCGGGCGTGACCATCGCCATGCGCTCGGCGAGCATGGCCGCCGGCCTGCTCGACCGCCAGCTCAAGGGCGAAGCGGTGGACTGGCAAACCGAATTCGCCGTACCGCTCAAGCGTGGCGTGGATACCTTCCGCGCCTACGTCGAGGGCTGGTACGACGGCAGCTTCCAGGACGTGATCTACCACCCGGCCAGCTCGCCGGAAATCCGCGCCATGATCAGCTCGATCCTGGCCGGCTACGCCTGGGACATGAGCAACCCGTTCGTCAGCGAACCGCAGCGGCGCCTGCGCATGCTGGCGCAGGTCTGCGCAAGGCCGACGGCATGAGCGAGCCGACGTTCCTGAGCAAGACCTACGTCGAGGAAACCCGCTTCGGCTTCTGGTTCCTGCGCAGCCACACCTGGCAGCACCACGTGCTGCGGGTGGCGATCGACGACCTGCGCGGGCTGTTCGACAACGAACCGCCCCAGGCACCGGTGGTACTGGACGTGGGCTGCGGCCAGGGCAAGTCGTTCCAGTACCTGCAACGGGTATTTGCCCCGGCACGCCTGCTGGGCACCGATGCCGACCCGCACAGCCTCGACCTGAGCGCAGCCGAGGCACGGCGCCTGGGCCTGGATGTGGAACTGCGCGGCAGCGACTGCGCCGCGTTGCAGTTCGACGACGCCAGCGTCGACATGGTCTTCTGCCACCAGACCTTCCACCACCTGGTGGAGCAGGAAAAAGCCCTGGCCGAGTTCTGGCGCGTGTTGAAGCCTGGCGGCTACCTGCTGTTTGCCGAATCCACCGAGGCCTACATCGACACCTGGGTGATCCGCTGGCTGTTCCGCCACCCCATGCACGTACAGAAAAGCGCCGAGGGCTACCTGGGCATGCTGCGTGACCAGGGCTTCGCATTCGACACCCACAACGTCTCGTACCCGTACCTGTGGTGGAGCCGTTCCAGCGACTTCGGCCTGCTCGAACGCTTCGGCCTGCGCACGCCGCCACCAGTGGGCCAGCGCGAGGAAACCCTGGTCAACGTGGTGGCGCGCAAACCGTTGCAGGCGCACACCCCATGAAACGCCTGCTGCTGATACTCGCCTTCGCCTGGCTGGCCGGTTGCACCAGCCACCCGCCATTGCCCGCGCAGTTGCCGACGCTGGCCTTGCCGCTGCAACTGCATGTGCAGCGCGAGCAGGCCGGCCAGCGCCAGGACTGGCTGCTGGTGATCCAGCAGGAAGACGCACGCCTGCGCTGGTCGCTGCTCGACCTGCTGGGCATGCCCCAGGCGCGCCAGTTGCTGCAGGACGGCACCTGGCAGGCCGACGGCCTGTTGCCGCCCAATCCAGCCGCGCGCGAGCTGTTCGCCGCGCTGCTGTTCGCCCTCACGCCGCAATCCAAGCTGCAGCGCGCCTACCCCACGGCGCAGCAGCAGGGCAATCAACGCCACCTGGGTAGCCGTTGGTCAGTCACCTATGGCCAGTCGGGATCATTGCGCTTGAACCTGGAGCAAGGCCTGCGTTATCTAGTCAGCCCCCTACCCAGCGAGAACACGCCATGACTGCCTACCTCAATGCCCTGGGCCTGGTGTGTGCCCTGGGCCGCGACCAGGCCGAGGTGGCGCGCCGCCTGTTTGCCGGTGACGGTTCGGGCATGCGTGAAGAACAGGGCTGGATACCCGAGCGCAGCGTGCCGGTGGGCGCCGTACAGGGCGAGTTGCTGGCATTGCCGCCGGCATTGCACGCCCACCACAGCCGCAACAACCAGCTGCTGTACGAAGCCGCCCTGCAGATCGAGGCGCCACTGCGCCAGGCCCTGGCTCGCTACGGCAATGGCCGTGTCGGGGTGGTACTGGGCACCAGCACCTCGGGTATCGGCGAGGCCAGCGAAGGCATCGCGCATTACCTGCGCGAGCAGCAGTTCCCGCCCAGCTACGACTATCACCAGCAGGAGCTGAGCGCGCCCGCCAACTTTCTGGCCGAGTGGTTGCAGAGCAGTGGCCCGGCCTATGTGATCTCGACCGCCTGCACCTCCAGCGCCCGTGCCCTGATGAGCGCACGTCGCCTGCTCGAGATGGGCCTGTGCGATGCGGTGGTGTGCGGTGGGGTCGACAGCCTGTGCCGGCTGACCCTCAACGGCTTCAGCGCCCTGGAAGCGGTCAGTGCGCAGCGCTGCAACCCGTTCTCCGCCCACCGCAACGGCATCAACATCGGAGAAGCCGCGGTGCTGTTCCTGATGACCCGCGAACGCCCCGACCAAGGCCCGGCGATTGCCCTGCTGGGCGCTGCGGCCAGCTCCGACGCGCACCACATCTCGGCCCCCGAACCGACCGGCAAGGGCGCCCTGCAGGCCATGCGCACGGCACTGGCCGATGCCGGCCTGGCCCCGGCACAAATCGACTACCTGAACCTGCACGGCACCGCCACGCGCCACAACGACGCCATGGAGAGCCTGGCCGTGGCGCAGTTGTTCGCACCCACGCTGGCGTGTTCCTCGACCAAGCCCATGACCGGGCATACCCTGGGCGCTGCCGGCGCGCTGGAAGCAGCGTTCTGCTGGCTGGCGCTGGCCCCGGGCAACGTCGAGGGCCACCTGCCGCCGCATGTGTGGGACGGGCAGCCCGACCCCGCGCTGCCGGCGCTGAACCTGATCGACCGCCCGTCGCGCCTGTCCGCCACGGGCGTGCGCCACCTGATGAGCAACTCGTTCGCCTTCGGCGGCAACAATGTGAGCCTGATTCTCGGAGACACGCCATGAACACCTGGCCCCTGGCCGAGCTGCTGCCGCACGCCGGCGACATGATCCTGATCGATCAGGTCGAGTCGTTCGACGAGGAGCAGATCCGCACCCGCCTGACCGTACGCCCCGGCGGGCTGTTCAACCGCGAGGACGGCAGCCTGCCGGCCTGGGTCGGTATCGAGCTGATGGCGCAGAGCGTCGCTGCCTATGCCGGCTGTCGTGCGCGCGAGCAAGGCAAAGCGGTGGAGCTGGGCTTTCTGCTCGGCACGCGCAAGTTCGAATGCAATGTCGAGCACTTCCCCGCCGGCGCCGAGCTGCAGGTGCACGCCCTGCGCTCGCTCGAAGACGAGAACGGCATGGGCGTGTTCGAATGTCACCTGAACGGCCCAGGCATCCATGCCCTGGCCCGCTTGAACGTTTTTCGCCCGCCACAGGCTGCGAGCTACCTCGCAGAACCGGGCCCAGAGGATTCGCCCCATGACTGACACCATCCTGGTCACCGGCTCCAGCCGTGGCATCGGCCGCGCCATCGCGCTGCGCCTGGCACGTGCCGGCTACGACCTGGTGCTGCATTGTCGCAGCGGCCGCGCCGAGGTCGAGGCGGTGGCCGAGGCCGTGCGCGCCCTGGGCCAGCAGGCGCGCATCCTGCAGTTCGACGTGTCCGACCGCGCCGCCTGCGCGGCCATCCTCGGTGAGGACGTCGAGGCCCACGGCGCCTATTACGGCGTGGTGTGCAACGCCGGCCTGACCCGCGACGGCGCCTTCCCGGCGCTGAGCGAAGAGGACTGGGACCAGGTGCTGCGCACCAACCTGGACGGTTTCTACAATGTGCTGCACCCGCTGAGCATGCCGATGATCCGCCGCCGCAAGCCGGGGCGCATCGTGTGCATCACTTCGGTCTCGGGGCTGATCGGCAACCGTGGCCAGGTCAACTACAGCGCCTCCAAGGCCGGTGTGATCGGCGCCGCCAAGGCCCTGGCGATCGAGCTGGGCAAGCGCCAGATCACGGTCAACTGCGTGGCGCCGGGGCTGATCGACACCGCCATGCTCGATGAGCACGTGCCGGTCGAGGAACTGCTGAAAATGATCCCCGTCCAGCGCATGGGCACCCCCGAAGAGGTGGCCGGCGCGGTGAATTTCCTGATGTCGGCCGAGGCCGCGTACATCACCCGTCAGGTGCTGTCGGTGAATGGAGGGCTGTGCTGATGAAACGTGTCGTGGTCACCGGCATGGCCGGCATCACCTCCCTGGGCAGCGACTGGGACAGCATCGCAGCGAACTTCGCCGCCAACCGCAGCGGCATCCGCCGCATGGATGAATGGGACCGCTTCGAGGAGTTGAACACGCGCCTGGCCGGGCCCATCGACGACTTCAAGGTGCCCGCCGCCTGGACCCGCAAGCAATTGCGCAGCATGGGCCGCGTATCGCGCCTGGCAGTGGCAGCAGCCGAGAACGCCCTGCGCGACGCCGGCCTGCTGGGCGACCCGATGATCCGTGACGGGCGCATGGGCGTGGCCTGCGGCTCGTCCACCGGCAGCACCGACGAGATCAAGGCGTTCGGCAACATGCTGCTCAACTCGGTGGCCGACGGCCTCAACGCCAACTCCTACGTGCGCATGATGCCGCACACCACGGCGGCCAACATCAGCATCTTCTTCGGCCTGACCGGGCGCCTGATCCCCACCTCCAGCGCCTGCACCAGCGGCAGCCAGGGCATCGGCTACGCCTACGAGGCAATCAAGTTCGGGCGCCTGCCGCTGATGCTCGCCGGCGGTGCCGAAGAACTGTGCCCCACCGAAGCCATGGTGTTCGACGCGCTGTACGCCACCAGCCTCAAGAACGACACCCCGCAAAAGAGCCCGCGCCCCTACGACAGCGGCCGCGACGGCCTGGTGATCGGCGAAGGTGCCGGCATGCTGGTGCTCGAGGAACTCGAACATGCCCTGGCCCGTGGCGCGCACATCCATGCCGAGATCGTCGGCTTTGGCAGCAATGCCGACGGCCAGCACACCACCCGTCCCGAGCAGGCCACCATGCGCCGCGCGATGGAACTGGCGCTGGAGGATGCGCAACTGGCGCCCGAGGCCATCGGTTACGTCAACGGCCATGGCACCGCCACCGAGCAGGGCGATATCGCCGAAACCCAGGCCACCAGCAGCCTGTTCGGTGCGCGCATGCCGATCAGCTCGCAGAAGAGTTTCTTCGGCCATACCCTGGGCGCGTGCGGTGCACTGGAGTCGTGGTTCAGCATCGAGATGATGAACCGCGACCAGTACGTGCACACGTTCAACCTGGACGAGGTCGACCCGCTGTGCGGCGCGCTGGACTACCTGCGCGGCGAATTCCGCCACCTGCGCAACGACCACGTGATGAACAACAATTTCGCCTTTGGCGGGGTCAATACTTCGTTGATCTTCCGCCGCTGGCACTGATTACCTACAACCTGCTGGAGAGAATGGAATGTCTTCATTGATTCGCACCGCACTGCTCGGCCTATTGCTGGCCGGCGTGCTCGGCTGTACCACCAAGCCGCTGCTGACCCCTCAGGAGCAGCTGAACCTGACCCGTCCGGTAAGCCACGAGCAGGTCAAGCAGGCTATCGTGCAGACCGTGACCAAGCGTGGCTGGAGCGTGCGCCGGGTAACCCCGGAACAGATCCAGGCCGACATCCTGGTGCGCAACACCTTCTTTGCCGCCGTCAACATCGACTACAGCGCCACCGGCTATCGCATCAACTACCGCGACAGCCGCGAGCTGGACTACAAGGACGGCAAGATTCACCGCAACTACAACCGCTGGGTCAAGGCGCTGGACAACAACATCCTGCGCGAGCTGAAAAACCAGCAGGCCCTGCAAGACGTTCAGCGCGCACTGAACCAGCAAGACAGCACCCTCAACTGAAACCCCAAGGAAAGACCCCATGCGTTTGAAGACCTGGACCGCAACCACCGCCCTGCTGTTGTGCGCCCTGCCTGGCCTGAGCCAGGCGCGTGACACCACGCACTACCTGCCGTTCGAGAAAGTGGTCGCGCAGATGACCGCCGAGAAGAAGCTCGACGGCTCGGTGAAATTCTACCTGGCCGGCGTGCAGCCACGCGGCAAGGTCACCGTGGTAAGCCCGGCAGCGGTCACCAACAAGAAGACCAACGCCTTCAACAAGACCGACGAAGCCGCCTGCGAATGGGCCCTGCAATCGGCACTGCTGACCATGCAGGACGCAGCGCGCAAGGTCGGCGCGAATGCCGTGGTGAACATCTCCAGCTACTACAAGCGCAACGAGCGCAAGGACGCCACCACCTACGAATGCCACGCCGGCGCGGTCATGGCGGGCGTCGCGATCAAGGGTGACCTGGCCAAGGTGCAGTAAGCCTTCAGCCGTGGCGCAGGGCCTGCCGGGTCAACAACTCGGTAAAGGCCCTGGCCATCGCCGACACATCCTCGCGCCGTTGCGCCAGCCACACCGCCGTCACCGCATCGCGGTCGAGCAACGTGCGGTACACCACCCCGTCGATGCGCATGCGCTGGAACGACGCCGGCAACACCGACACCCCCAGCCCCGCCGACACCAACCCGATGATGGTCATCGCCTCGCCCGCCTCCTGGGCAAAGTGCGGGCTGAACCCGGCTGCGCGCGCCAGGCTCAGCAACTGTGCGTGCAGGCCGCTGCCGTAGCTGCGTGGGAAGAACACGAACGGCTCATGCGCCAGTGCCGCCAGTTGCAGCCCTGGCTCGCTGCCCTGCGCCAGCGGGTGCGCGGCATTGATTACCGCCACCAGCGGTTCACGAAACAGCTCGGTGATCACCAGGCTGTCGGGCACGCTCATCGGGCGCATCAGGCCGACCTCGATCGACTCGTCGAGCAGCGCATCGACCACGTCGCGGCTGCTCATCTCCTTGAGATTCAGGTGCACCGCGGGGAAGCGCTGGCGGAAGGCGTAGATGGCCTTGGGGATGCTGGAATTGAACGGCGCCGACGAGGTGAAGCCGATCTTCATCTCGCCCAGTTCACCCAGCTGCGCACGCCGCGCCACGTCGGCGGCCTTGTCGACCTGGGCCAGCACTTGGCGCGCCTCGTCCAGAAACAGTCGCCCGGCCTCGCTGAGCGCCACCCGTCGGTTGGTGCGCTCGAACAGGCGCGCACCCAGCTCCTGCTCCAGGGCCTGGATCTGCTGGCTCAAGGGCGGTTGGGAGATCCCCAACTGCTGTGCGGCGCGGCCGAAATGCAGCTCTTCGGCCACCGCGATGAAATAGCGCAGGTGGCGCAGTTCCATGGCAACTCCATTAGGTCGTGAAACCTCTTAAACAGGTCGAACAATATATTGGAAATGATCATTAGCCAGCTATATGCTTTTTTCACTGCCCGCCAGGGCTGTACCCCTTCCGAGGTCTCCGTGAAAACTGCTGTTGCCCATGATCTGCCGCCCGTGTCCCCACCCCCTGCCGCGCACCTGAACGAACGGTGGATCGAAAAAGGCACGCCGGCGTTCATGCGCACGGTGCTGGCGCTGTTCTGTGGCGGGTTCGCCACCTTCGCCCTGCTGTACTGCGTGCAGCCGATGATGCCGCTGCTGTCCCGGGAATTTTCCATCAATGCGGCGCAAAGCAGCCTGGTGCTGTCGGTGTCGACCGGGCTGCTGGCCTTCGGCTTGCTGATCACCGGGCCGATCTCCGACCGTATCGGGCGCAAGCCGGTGATGGTGTTTGCCTTGTTCTGCGCGGCGCTGTGCACCCTGGCCAGTGCGCTGATGCCCAGCTGGCACGGGGTGCTGGCGATGCGTGCGCTGGTGGGCCTGTCGCTGAGCGGGCTGGCGGCGGTGGCCATGACCTACCTGAGCGAAGAGATCCACCCGCAGCACATCGGCCTGGCGATGGGGCTGTACATCGGTGGCAACGCGATTGGCGGCATGAGCGGGCGGCTGATCACCGGGGTACTGATCGACTTTGTCAGCTGGCACACGGCAATGCTGGTGATCGGCGGGCTGGCGCTGATCGCGGCGGCAGTGTTCTGGCGGATCCTGCCCGAGTCGCGCAACTTCACACCGCGCTCGATGAACCCGCGCAACCTGTTGAACGGGTTTACCCAGCACTTTCGCGATGCCGGCCTGCCGTGGTTGTTCCTTGAAGCCTTTTTGCTGATGGGTGCGTTCGTCACGCTGTTCAACTACATCGGCTACCGGCTGCTGGCCGAGCCGTACCACATGAGCCAGGCACTGGTGGGGCTGTTGTCGGTGGTGTACCTGGCGGGCATCTACAGCTCGGCGCAGATTGGTGCGCTGTCGGACCGGCTGGGCCGGCGCAAGGTGTTCTGGATGAGCATCCTGTTGATGTTCGGCGGGTTGCTGCTGACGCTGTGCTCACCGTTGGTGATGGTGATCGTGGGGATGCTGGCGTTCACCTTCGGCTTCTTCGGTGCGCACTCGGTGGCCAGCAGCTGGATCGGCCGGCGCGCGCTGACGGCCAAGGGGCAGGCGTCTTCGCTGTACCTGTTCAGTTATTACGCGGGGTCGAGCGTGGCGGGGACCGCGGGCGGGGTGTTCTGGCATTACGCGGGGTGGAACGGCATCGGGCTGTTCATCGGCAGTTTGCTGGTGGTGGCATTGCTGGTGGCGTTGCACCTGAGCAAATTGCCGGCGTTGCCGGGGAATGTGAAACCCTGAAAAAGCGGGGCCGCGTTGCGGCCCATTCGCTGGCAAGCCAGCTCCCACAGGGAATCCACCGCCTTCAAGCTCAGTGATCACCCTGTGGGAGCTGGCTTGCCAGCGAAGCTTTTCAATTGATCAGTTGATGACTTCGACCACGTCGACATCGATCTCGCGCTTCATCAGGCTCTTCTCGACTTCACCGGTCAGCTTGACCTTGGTCTTTTCGTTGAACGCCACGGCAGGCAGGTCTTCGTTGTCGATTTCGACGGTGATGGTGCCGCTGGCGTCCTTGAACTCGTAGTTGTCGTCGTTGTTGAGCTTCTTCACCACATACCCCACCAGCACGACCGGGGTATCGTCGGCCGCTTCATTGGCCGCCGCCACCGTGGTGACAGGCTGGGCGCCAGGGCCGGTGTAGCCGGCAGCCATCGCGCCAGTGGTGAACAGGGGAGCAAGCAGCAGGGCAAGGTAACGGGTTTTCATGGCAGTGGTTCCAAGGTCGGTTTCGATGGAGCCAGACTAACCAACCACCCTGAACTGAACCTTAAATGCAGAACGCCCGGCACAAGGCCGGGCGTTCTGCGTACAACACTGCTTACGGGTGGTACTGCGCCGACAGCTCGTGCACGGCGTGGATGAACGCGCCGGCATGCGCCGGGTCGACTTCCGGGGTGATGCCGTGGCCAAGGTTGAACACGTGGCCGGTGCCATGGCCGTAGCTGGCCAGGATGCGCCCGACTTCGGCACGGATGGCTTCAGGCTTGGCGTACAGCACGGTCGGGTCCATGTTGCCCTGCAACGCCACCTTGCTGCCCACGCGCTGGCGCGCCTCACCGATGTCGCAGGTCCAGTCCAGGCCCAGCGCGTCGGCGCCGGCCTCGGCAATGCTTTCCAGCCACAGGCCGCCGTTCTTGGTGAACAGGATCACCGGCACCTTGCGCCCTTCGTGCTCGCGGATCAGGCCGCTGACGATCTTGCGCATGTAGGCCAGGGAGAATTCCTGATAGGCCGCCGCCGACAGGTTGCCGCCCCAGGTGTCGAAGATCTGCACCGCTTGTGCACCGGCCAGGATCTGCCCGTTGAGGTAGCTGGTGACCGACTGCGCCAGTTTGTCGAGCAGCAGGTGCATGGCCTGCGGGTTGTCGTAGAGCATGGCCTTGGTCTTGCGGAAGTCTTTCGACGAGCCGCCTTCGACCATGTAGGTGGCCAGGGTCCACGGGCTGCCGGAGAAGCCGATCAGCGGCACGCGACCGTTGAGCTCGCGGCGGATGGTGCTGACGGCGTCCATCACGTAGCCAAGATCTTTTTGCGGATCGGGGATCGGCAGTGCCTCGATGTCGGCCAGGGTGCTGACGACTTTCTTGAAGCGCGGGCCTTCGCCGGTCTCGAAATACAGGCCCTGGCCCATGGCGTCGGGGATGGTGAGGATGTCCGAGAACAGGATCGCGGCGTCGAGCGGATAGCGGTCCAGCGGCTGCATCGTGACCTCGCAGGCGAACTGCGGGTTCATGCACAGGCTCATGAAGTCACCGGCCTTGGCGCGGCTGGCACGGTACTCCGGCAGGTAGCGACCGGCCTGGCGCATCATCCACACCGGGGTGACGTCTACGGGTTGCTTGAGCAGGGCGCGCAGAAAACGATCGTTCTTCAAGGCAGTCATGTCGGCATCCGGAAAAAAAGTGGGGGCATTTTCTCAGACACCAACGTAAAAGGCACGGTATCAACCGTGCCTTTTGTCTATCGACCTGTGGCAGGTCAATAGATTTAGTTAAAAGCTTCGCTGGCAAGCCAGCTCCCACAGGGATAGCGGTGAACCTTGTGGGAGCTGGCTTGCCAGCGAAGAGGCCGGATCAGACCCCCAGATAGTCCAGGATCCCCTCGGCCGCATTGCGCCCTTCGAAGATTGCCGTCACCACCAGGTCCGAACCGCGCACCATGTCGCCACCCGCAAAGATCTTCGGGTTGCTGGTCTGGTGCTTGAACTGGCTCTGCTCGGGCGCCACCACACGGCCCTGGCTGTCGGTCTGGATGCTGAACTGCTCGAACCACGGCGCCGGGCTTGGGCGGAAACCGAACGCGATGACCACGGCATCCGCCGGGATGATCTCTTCGGAACCCGGGATCGGCTCGGGGCTGCGACGGCCGCGTGCATCCGGTGCGCCGAGACGGGTCTCGACCACCTTCACGCCCTCGACCTTGTCTTCACCGACGATCGCGATCGGCTGGCGGTTGTAGAGGAACTTCACGCCCTCTTCCTTGGCGTTCTTCACCTCTTTGCGCGAACCGGGCATGTTCGCCTCGTCACGCCGGTAGGCACAGGTCACCGCCTTGGCACCCTGGCGGATGGAGGTGCGGTTGCAGTCCATCGCGGTGTCGCCACCGCCCAGCACCACGACCTTCTTGCCCTTCATGTCGACGAAATCTTCCGGCGACTTTTCAAAGCCCAGGTTGCGGTTGACGTTGGCGATCAAAAAATCCAGCGCGTCGTGCACACCCGGCAGGTCTTCACCCGGGAAGCCACCCTTCATGTAGGTGTAGGTGCCCATGCCCATGAACACCGCATCGAACTCTTCGAGCAGCTGTTGCATGCTGATGTCCTTGCCCACCTCGGTGTTCAGGCGGAACTCGATGCCCATGCCGCTGAACACCTCGCGACGGTTGCTGAGCACCGTCTTCTCCAGCTTGAACTCGGGGATGCCGAAGGTCAGCAGGCCACCGATTTCCGGGTTCTTGTCGAACACCACCGGGGTCACCCCGCCGCGCACCAGCACGTCGGCACAGCCCAGGCCCGCGGGGCCTGCACCGATCACCGCAACGCGCTTGCCGGTGGGCACCACCTTGGACATGTCCGGGCGCCAGCCCATGGCGAAGGCAGTGTCGGTGATGTACTTCTCGACCGAACCGATGGTCACCGCGCCGAAGCCGTCGTTGAGGGTGCACGCACCCTCGCACAGACGGTCCTGCGGGCACACCCGCCCGCACACTTCGGGCAGGGTGTTGGTCTGGTGCGACAGCTCGGCGGCAGCAAGGATGTTGCCCTCCGACACCAGTTTCAGCCAGTTGGGAATGAAGTTGTGCACCGGGCACTTCCATTCGCAATACGGGTTGCCACAGCCCAGGCAGCGGTGAGCCTGCTCGACCGACTGCTGGGGTTTGAAGGGCTCGTAGATCTCCACGAACTCTTTCTTGCGTTGACGCAACAGTTTCTTCTTCGGATCTTTGCGCCCGACCTCGATGAACTGGAAGTCATTACTCAGACGTTCAGCCATGTTCAAAACCTCATCAAACTCTTCAGGCGCATATCACTGCGGGTTGGCACGGGTGCTGGACAGCAGGTTCTTCAGGTTGGCCGCCTTGGGCTTGACCAGCCAGAAGCGACGCACGTAGTCATCCAGGTTTTCCCAGAGCTCACGACCCCATTCGCTGTTGGTTTCTTCGACGTATTCGCCCAGCACGCGCTGCAGGTGGCTGCGATAAGCCTCCATCGCCTCGCCGCTGATACGCTGGATCTCCACCAGTTCGTGGTTGACCTTGTCAACAAAGCTGTTGTCCTGGTCGAGCACGTAGGCAAAGCCACCGGTCATCCCGGAACCGAAGTTGTAACCGGTCTTGCCCAATACGCAGACAAAGCCGCCGGTCATGTATTCACAGCAGTGATCACCGGTGCCTTCGACGATGGCGTGGGCACCGGAGTTGCGCACAGCGAAGCGTTCGCCCGCGGTGCCGGCGGCGAACAGCTTGCCGCCGGTGGCGCCGTACAGGCAGGTGTTGCCGACGATGGCGCTGTGCTGGGTTTCGAACGGGCTGCCTGCAGGCGGTACGATCACCAGCTTGCCGCCGGTCATGCCCTTGCCGACATAGTCGTTGGCATCCCCTTCGAGGTACATGTTCAAGCCACCGGCGTTCCACACTCCGAAGCTCTGCCCGGCAGTGCCGTTGAAGCGGAAGGTGATCGGCGCCTTGGCCATGCCCTGGTTGCCGTGCAGGCGGGCGATTTCGCCGGAGATGCGTGCGCCGATGGAACGGTCGCAGTTGCAGATATCCAGGGCGAACTCACCACCGCTCAGGTCGCGGATGGCCGGCAGGGCCATCTGCACCATTTTTTCGGCCAGCACGCCCTTGTCGAACGGCGGGTTGCGGTCGACTTCGCAGAACTGCGGCTTGTCGGCCGGCACGTGCGGGCTGCCCAGCAACGGGCTCAGGTCCAGGTGCTTCTGCTTCTCGGTTTCACCCGGGAGCATTTCCATCAGGTCGGTACGCCCGATCAGCTCGCCCAGGCTGCGCACACCCAGCTTGGCCAGCCACTCGCGGGTCTCTTCGGCGATGTAGGTGAAGAAATTCACCACCATGTCGACGGTACCGATGTAGTGGTCCTTGCGCAGCTTGTCGTTCTGCGTCGCCACGCCGGTGGCGCAGTTGTTCAGGTGACAGATACGCAGGTACTTGCAGCCCAGCGCGATCATCGGCGCGGTGCCGAAGCCGAAGCTCTCGGCGCCGAGGATCGCGGCCTTGACCACGTCCAGGCCGGTTTTCAGGCCGCCGTCGGTCTGTACCCGCACCTTGCCGCGCAGGTCGTTGCCGCGCAGGGTCTGGTGGGTTTCGGCCAGGCCCAGCTCCCACGGGGCACCGGCGTACTTGATGGAGGTCAGCGGCGAAGCGCCGGTGCCGCCGTCGTAGCCGGAGATGGTGATCAGGTCGGCATAGGCCTTGGCCACGCCGGCGGCGATGGTACCGACGCCCGCTTCTGCCACCAGCTTGACCGAGACCAGTGCCTGGGGGTTGACCTGCTTGAGGTCGAAGATCAGTTGCGAGAGGTCTTCGATCGAGTAGATGTCATGGTGCGGCGGGGGCGAGATCAGCGTCACGCCCGGTACCGCATAGCGCAGCTTGGCGATCAGGCCGTTGACCTTGCCGCCCGGCAACTGGCCGCCCTCGCCTGGCTTGGCGCCCTGGGCCACCTTGATCTGCAGCACTTCGGCGTTGACCAGGTACTCGGGGGTGACACCGAAACGACCGGTGGCCACCTGCTTGATCTTGGAGCTCTTGATGGTGCCGTAGCGGGCCGGGTCTTCGCCGCCCTCGCCGGAGTTGGAGCGTGCGCCCAGGCGGTTCATGGCCTCGGCCAGGGCTTCGTGGGCTTCCGGTGACAGTGCACCCAGAGAGATACCGGCCGAGTCGAAGCGCTTGAGGATCGCTTCCAGCGGCTCGACTTCGCTCAGGTCCAGCGGCTGGTCGAGGGTTTTCACCTTGAGCAGGTCGCGGATCATCGACACCGGGCGCTTGTCGACCAGTGCGGTGTATTCCTTGAACTTGGCGTAGTCGCCCTGCTGCACGGCGGCCTGCAGGGTGTTGACCACGTCCGGGTTGTAGGCGTGGTATTCGCCACCGTGCACGAACTTGAGCAGGCCGCCCTGCTGGATCGGCTTGCGCGGGCTCCAGGCTTCGGCGGCGAGCAGCTTCTGCTCGTTCTCGATGTCGACGAAGCGCGCGCCCTTGAGGCGGCTGGCCACGCCACGGAAGCTCAGGTTGACCACTTCCTCGGACAGGCCCACGGCTTCGAACAGCTGCGCGCCCCGGTAGGAACCGATGGTGGAGATGCCCATCTTCGAGAGGATCTTCAGCAGGCCCTTGGAGATGCCCTTGCGGTAGTACTTGAACACTTCGTCCAGGTCGCCGAGCACTTCGCCGGTACGGATCAGGTCCGCCAGCACTTCGTAGGCCAGGTACGGGTACACCGCCGAGGCGCCGAAACCGATCAGCACCGCGTAGTGGTGCGGGTCGCGGGCGGTGGCGGTCTCTACCAGGATGTTGCTGTCGCAACGCAGGCCCAGTTCGGTCAGGCGGTGGTGCACAGCGCCCACGGCCAGCGACGCATGCACCGGCAGCTTGCCCGGCGCGATATGGCGGTCGCTCAGCACCAACTGGGTCTTGCCGCTGCGCACGGCCTCTTCGGCCTGCTCGGTGATGTTGCGCACGGCCGCTTCCAGGCCGACGCTTTCATCGTAGTTGAGGTCGATCACCTGGCGTTCGAAGCCCGGGCGCTCGAGGTTCATCAGCGAACGCCACTTGGCCGGCGAGATCACTGGCGAGCTGAGGATCACCCGCGAGGCGTGCTCGGGGGATTCCTGGAAGATGTTGCGCTCGGCACCCAGGCAGATCTCCAGCGACATCACGATGGCTTCGCGCAGCGGGTCGATCGGCGGGTTGGTGACCTGCGCGAACTGCTGGCGGAAGTAGTCGTAGGTGGAACGCACGCGCTGCGACAGGATCGCCATCGGCGTGTCGTCGCCCATCGAGCCCACCGCTTCCTGGCCCTGCTCGCCGAGCGGGCGCAGCACCTGATCACGCTCTTCGAAGGTGACCTGGAACATCTTCATGTACTGCTTGAGCTGGTCGCTGTCGTAGCTGGCCACGCCCTGGTCGTCGCTCAGGTCGGCCTGGATACGCAGGGCGTTCTGGCGCAACCAGCGCTTGTACGGGTGGCGCGACTTGAGGCGGTTGTCGATCGCATCGGTGTCGAGGATCTGGCCGGTCTCGGTGTCGACCGCGAAGATCTGCCCCGGGCCTACACGGCCCTTGGCGATAACGTCTTCGGGCTTGTAGTCCCACACGCCGATTTCCGACGCCAGGGTGATGTAGCCGTTCTTGGTGGTGACCCAGCGCGCCGGGCGCAGGCCGTTGCGGTCGAGCAGGCACACGGCGTGGCGACCTTCGGTAAGCACGATGCCCGCCGGGCCGTCCCACGCTTCCATGTGCATGGAGTTGTATTCATAGAACGCACGCAGGTCGGGGTCCATGGTCTCGACGTTCTGCCAGGCCGGCGGTACCAGCATGCGCACGCCACGGAACAGGTCGATGCCACCGGTGACCATCAGCTCGAGCATGTTGTCCATCGACGAGGAGTCGGACCCCACGCGGTTGACCAGCGGGCCGAGTTCTTCAAGGTCCGGGATCAGGTCGTTGGCAAACTTGGCGCGACGGGCCTGGGCCCAGTTGCGGTTGCCGGTGATGGTGTTGATCTCGCCGTTGTGGGCGAGGAAGCGGAACGGCTGGGCCAGCGGCCATTTCGGCAGGGTATTGGTGGAGAAGCGCTGGTGGAACACGCAGATCGCGGTTTGCAGGCGCTCGTCACCCAGGTCCGGATAGAAGGCGGTGAGGTCCGCCGGCATCATCAGGCCTTTATAGATGATGGTCTTGTGCGACAAGCTGCAGATGTAGTGGTCGCTGTCGTGGGCGTTGGCCACGGAGGAGCGGCGACGGGCACTGAACAGCTTGATCGCGAAATCCTGGTCGCTCAGGCCTTCGCCACCGATGAACACCTGCTCGATCTGCGGCAGGCGCTCCAGGGCCAGACGGCCCAGGACGCTGGTGTCGATCGGGACCTTGCGCCAGCCAACCAGGGTCAGGCCGGCAGCGAGGATCTCACGGTTCATGTTGTCGCGCGCCGCCTGGGCTTTGACCGGGTCCTGGTTGAAGAACACCATGCCCACGGCATATTGCTTCGCCAGCTCGGCACCGAACGCTTCGCGGGCCACGGCACGCAGGAACTGGTCGGGCTTCTGCATGAGCAGACCACAGCCGTCACCGGTCTTGCCGTCGGCGTTGATCCCACCACGGTGGGTCATGCAGGTCAGGGCCTGGACGGCCGTTTGCAGAAGGTGGTGGCTCGGTTCGCCCGTCATATGGGCGATCAGGCCGAAACCACAGTTATCCTTGAATTCTTCGGGATGGTACAGACCTGTTTTCATAGACACTTTCTCACCAGGTTCGCCTCTCACCAAGGCAAATCTCTTTTTAATACAACCACTTACCATCCACGCCGAACGAACGTCAGCTTTGCGGGGGCAATTCGGATGCCATTGTTGCACAGCGACAGTGACGCCCACAAATTTACTGACGAATCAGTGAAAATCCATGTCGCATTTTTGAATGTTTTTTATCGGGCATCCGTGGTAACGGAATCGCTCGAGTCTGAAGCGTTTCAGCCTGGACTGCAACTAGGGCTTGTGGCCGGCAGTCTGGGACAGAAAAGCCTGCCGCGTTTTACGCAGCAGGCTTCGCCGATGTTCAGGAGTCGCTCAGCAGGTGGCGGGGGTAGTGCCACCAGGCTATTTCAGCGGGTCGCAGCCAGCTCTTGTTGGACGCTGGCGACGGTACGTGGCCAAGGTTTACCAGCCTGGACCTTGGCTGGCAAGGCTTTGATTGCAGCAAGGGCAGCATCGCGGCTGGAGAAGCTGCCGTAGGTGATCACGAACAGCGGCTTGCCCTGCAGGGTTTTCTTGAAGTAGCGATAGTCGCCACCCTGCGCCTGGACGTAGGCCTGGGCCGACGCTTCGGAACTGGTGCCCAGGATCTGCACCACATAGTTGCCTGGCGCCTGGGCACTGTACCAGCTACCGCCGGCCGCCGGCTTGGCAGCAGGTTTTTCAGCCGGTTTCGGGGCGGGCTTGGCCGTGGCGACCTGCACCGGGGCAGGCTTGGGAGCTGGTGCAACCGGCTTGCTGGCAACCGGTACGGCGGGTTGCTGCACAGGTGCAACCGGCTGCGCCGGCGTCGGCGCGGGGCCTGCCGTGACACCTGGCGGCGGCGCGATAGTGGTCACGGTTGGCGGTTGCAGCGCGGTGTCGCCGGCCGGGCCGGACTCTTCGCCCTCGTCCATGCCGGCCGCTTCGGCCAGCGGGCCACGCATGACCGGCTGGGACTGCCCGACCAGCGGCAGCGGCATCGGTTGCGAGGAACCGGCAAACTCGATGGCCGGGCCACCGTTGTTCGACTGTGCGGTACCTGGCTTGCCCTCGCCCAACGGCAGTTGTGCCTGCTCAGCCGGCGCGGTGACGGGCGCCTGGTCACCCTTCTTGGGCATCAGCACGGCTGCCGCCACGGCAACCACCACCACAGCAGACAACGCCAGCACGTGTTTCTTAGGCATATTGAACCCCATTGATGGTCGCTTCACCGTCGAGCGGGTAGCGAGCATGGCTTCGATCATGGTATCCCGGGCCACCTGGTTGATTGCCCCAGGCCAGCCGTCCGAGTTTTCGTGAATATCGGCAATCTGTTCGCTGGTGAACACCTCGATGCCACGCCCGGCACCGTCCAGACGCTGTTCCAGGTATTCCCGGGTCTCGTCTTCGGTGTAGGGCTGCAACTCGATGACGTGGAAGCGCTCCTGCTCGGCATTGAGCTCGTCCAGTGCAGCGATCAGCGAAGGCTCGCCGAACAGGAACACGTGCGGGCGCCCTTCGGGCGTGCCTGCCGCCAGTTCCAGCAAGGCTTGGAGTGCCGACTCGCCCAGTTGTTCCGCATCGTCCACCAGCAGGTAGACTTCCTGACCGGTCAGGGCCAGTTGCACGATCTGCGCGATGATTCCCGGCACCTCGGGCTTGCTCACACCCAGTGACTGCGCCACCTGGGCCAGCAGGCCACCGGCGTCGCTGGCGCCACGTGCCGACACCACCACACTTTGCACCGACTGCTTGTTGGTACTGGCCACCAGGGCCTGGCGCAGCAGGGTCTTGCCACTGCCCTGAGGCCCGGTCACCACCAGCAGCAGCTGGCTGTAACGCGCCAGGTGATGCAACTGGCCGAGTACCGGCTTGCGCTGGGCAGGAAAGAACTTGAAGCCAGGCACCCGCGCAGCGAAGGGGTCATGGTTCAACTGGTAATGGCCGAGAAAGGCCTCGTCGGCATGCAAACTAGTCATCGAACTCTCGTCAACCTCAAAGCTGGGCGACGATGGCGCGGTAATCCGCCGCCAGCGTGGCCTGAAGAATCTCTTGCGGATAGTCGTCGGTCACCAGCGCTTCGCCGATGTGGCGCAGCAGGACCAGGCGCAGACGACCGTCGAGCACCTTTTTATCGACCGCCATGTGTTCCATGAAGTGAGCCGGGGTCATTTCCTGTGGCGGCACCACCGGCAGCCCGGCGCGCTGGAACAGGCGGACAGCGCGGTCGCGCTCGGCCTGACTGATCCAGCCCAGGCGCATGGACATTTCCAAGGCCATTACGGTGCCGGCAGCCACGGCTTCACCGTGCAGCCACACACCATAGCCCATGTGGGTCTCGATGGCATGGCCGAAGGTGTGACCGAGATTGAGCGTGGCCCGCACACCGGACTCGCGCTCGTCCGCGCCCACCACGGCCGCCTTGGCCTCGCAGGAGCGCTGGATGGCGCGCGTCAGCGCCACCTGATCGAGCGCGCGCAGCGCATCGACGTTGTCTTCCAGCCAGCCCAGGAACGGCTCGTCGCAGATCAGGCCGTACTTGATGACTTCGGCCAGCCCTGCAGACAGCTCGCGTGGTGGCAGGCTCTTGAGGCTGGCGGTATCGATCAGCACCGCATTGGGCTGATAGAAGGCGCCGACCATGTTCTTGCCCAGCGGGTGGTTGATGCCGGTCTTGCCGCCCACCGACGAATCCACCTGGGACAGCAGGGTGGTCGGCACCTGGATGAAGTCCACACCGCGCTGGTAACAGGCTGCGGCAAAGCCTGCCATGTCGCCGATCACCCCGCCGCCCAGGGCGATCACGGTGGTACGCCGGTCATGGCGCGCGGTCAGCAGGGCATCGAAGATCAGTTGCAGGGTTTCCCAGTTCTTGAAGGCTTCGCCGTCGGGCAGCACCACCGGCAGCACCGAATAGGCACCCAGGCTTTGGCTCAGGCGTTGCAGGTACAGGGGTGCGACGGTCTGGTTGGACACGATGGCGACCTGCTTGCCGGCAATGTGCGGCGCCAGCAGTTCAGGCTGATCCAGCAGGCCTTCGCCAATGTAGATCGGGTAGCTACGTTCGCCCAGTTCGACCTTAAGTGTCTGCATGTGTCCCCACAAAGAACAAAGGCGCGGCATCGAAGGCTCGACCCGCGCAATAACGAAGTGCCCTGCCAGGGCATGACTGGTCGCCGAGGATAGTCATGCCTTAGCGGGGCGGCAACTTCTGCAAGCGCTCGAGAATGTCCAGCACCACCATGCGTGGCGGCCGCTCGTCGGTTTCTACCACCAGGTCCGCGATTTCCCGGTACAGCGGGTCGCGCAGCTCGAGCAACGCGCGCAGCGTGGCTTCCGGGTTGGCGGTACGCAGCAGCGGCCGGTTGCGGTCGCGTGCCGTGCGCCCCACCTGCTGCTCGACCGAGGCATGCAGGTAGATCACCCGCCCGCCGGCGTGCAACGCCAGGCGGTTGGCGTCGCGCATCACCGCGCCGCCACCGGTGGCCAGCACCACGCCGTCGGCCTCGCACAGCTCGGCAATCATCGCCTGCTCACGATCACGAAAGCCGGGCTCGCCTTCCTTGTCGAAGATCCACGGAATATTGGCGCCCGTGCGCAGTTCAATTTCCTTGTCGGAATCCTTGAACGGCAGGCGCAGCTCTTTGGCCAGCAAGCGACCGATGGTGCTTTTACCGGCACCCATCGGCCCTACAAGTATCAAATTTCGCACAGAATCAACGACTCACAGCAATCGCCTGGTCACTCATGATACGCGGAGTCAGGAAGACCAGCAGCTCGGATTTTTTCTCTTGGATAACGGCGCGACGAAACAGCCGCCCAACATACGGCACATCGCCGAAAAATGGCACCTTGTCGACAACATTACTTTGCACGGTGGAGTACACCCCGCCGATCACGATGGTCTCGCCATCGCCCACCTGAACCTTGGCATTGACCTCGTTCTTGCGGATCGGCGGCACGCTGTTCAAGGCATTCAGATAGTCCGGCTCGTCCTTGGTGACCTTGACGGCCATGATCACGCGGTTGTCGGCGGTGATCTGCGGCGTCACCTCCAGCGACAGCGACGCCTCGCGAAAGGTGGTGGAGGTGCTGCCGTTGGCGCCCGACTCCTGGTACGGCACCTCGGTGCCCTTGAGGATGCGCGCGGTCTCCTTGTCGGCAGTGACCACCTTGGGCTGGGAGATGATCTCGCCGTTGCCGGTCTTTTCCATGGCGCTGAGTTCAAGGTCGAGCAGCACGCTGTTGCGCACCAGGCCCAGACCGATGCCTGCCGCCGGCCGCTCCACGCCCAGGTCGACGAACGGCTGCCCATCTGCGGCCATGCCCTTGAGGCTGAACCCGCCACCCAGTTGCACCGCCCCACCCCAACGCACACCCAGGCTTTTTTCATAATCGACATTGGCCTCGACAATGCGCGCCTCGATCATCACCTGGCGTACCGGCACGTCGAGCTGCGCCAGCATGCGACGCAGCTCGGCCAGACGAGCAGGCGGCTGGCTGGCAATGATGGTATTGGTGCGCTCGTCGACCGTGATCGCCCCTGGCGCCTCTTGCGGCGCCAGGGCCTGGAACATCTGCACCAGGTCGGCCGCCCGCGCATGGTTGACGGCCAGCAGCTCACGGGCCAGGGCCACGGGCGGTTGCGCCGCCAGCGCCTGGCGCTCATGCCCGGCCAGCTCGGCCAGGGGCGCCACCAGCAGCACATTGCCGTCCTGGCGCCGCCCCAGGCCCTTGCTGCGCAACACCAGGTCCAGTGCCTGCTCCCACGGCACATCCTGCAGGCGCAAGGTCACCTTGCCCTGCACCGCATCGCTGACCACCAGGTTGGTACCGGTGAAATCGGCCAGCACCTTGAGCACCGAACGCACCTCCACATCCTGGAAGCTCAATGACAGCCGCTCGCCACCCCCGGGCAAGGGTTGCAGCGCCGCCAGTGCCTGCGGCAGCCCGAGCACCAGCAACAACGCAACACACACACGCGCCCTTCTGTTCATCCATGACCTCCCTGGTCAGTTGAAGCTTCGTTGAGCATTGACGCCAATCACCCGCGAACGCACCACCCAGCCGCCGCCCTCGACCCAGACCCGCTCGGCCAGCTCCAACTGCTGTGCCTCGACACGCACCACCCGGCCCTGGTCGGGCCCCAGCCGATCACCCACACGCACCGGATACAGCGCGCCTGCCGCGCGGATCAGCGCCACGGCCCCACGTGGGTCTGCCAGGTGCCCCACCAGTTCCAACTGGTCCACGGGCAAGCCCTCCAGCACCGATGCGGCGGGGGCAGGCGTCGAGGCGCTGAACGGATTGCGCGACGCCATCAGCGCCCCCTCGGCCTGCACCGGTGCCTCGACAGGCACCCCGGAGGCATAGGCGTTGAGCTGCAGTTGCAGGCGCAACTGCTCGCGCCCATCCAGCGGCGACACCTGCAGGTCATGCAGGGTTGCCCGCCTGGGCAGACCGAGCAGTGCGTCGACAAACCCCGACAGTTGCGAAAAGTCGCCCACCACCCGCACCTGAATCGGCACCTCGGCATACTCGGCCCGGGCCTGCGCCGCCAGCACGTTGACCTGTTCGAACACCAGGCCCCGGCCTGTCGCGGCGATGTCCTGCAACAACCCTGGCAGGCCGCCCTCGGGCAACAGCGGCGCCTGGGCCTCACGCAAACGACGCTGCAACTGCAGCAACCGCGCCTGCTCCCCGGCCAGTCGGGCCGCCTGGTCGGCCTGCTGCTGCCAGGTCACCTGCAGCTCGGCACCACGGGCCTGTGCCCGTGCCAGCGCCGCGTCACCCGCGCGCAGGTGCGCACCCTGCCCCAGCCCGAGCAGCAGCACGCCACCGCCCACCAGCAACAACAGCTTGCGCGGCCATGACCACGCCGCGATCGCCCCCCAGCTCAGCGCCTGGTTCACGGCCGCACCTGCGCACTCATCTGGAACACCTCGCCGGTCGCCGTGGCCTTGACTTCCTGCAGGCGGATATCGGCCAGGCCAGGCGACTGCCCGAGGTTGCTCATCAAGCGGGTCACCGACGCTCGCCCCTGCGCCACGCCTTCCAGGCGCAGGGCGTTGCCCTCCAGCGCCAGCGCGGTCAGTTGCACCCCAGGCGGCACACGCCGGGCCAGCAGGCCGAGCACCTGTGCGCCCGGTGACGCGGCGTGCTGCAAGGCTTCAAGCACCTGTGCCCGCTGCAACAGCGCATCGCCTTGCGCCGCCAGGCCGTTCACCTGGGCAACCGGTGCCTGGAGCCGAGCGATGGCGTCACTCACCTGCGCATTGGCCAGGCCCTGCAGCGCAAGCCGGCGACTGGCCTGTCGATCGAGCAGCACCAGGCCGACAATCGCCAGCAGCAAGGTGGCGAGCAACAACCCCTGCAACTGGCGCACCCCACGCTGACGCCGCCATTCACGCCAAGGCAGCAGATTGAGCCCGTGCCTCACGGCGCACACCTGGCTGCCAACCCGTAGGCCAGGGCCAGTGTGGGTGGGGCCGGACCGAACAGGGTGGTGTCCAGGCCCAACTGGCGCTGCAGGTACAGCGCCTGCCCCGCCGTGGCCGCCGCCCCTGCCAGCACCAGGCGCGACGGCATGACGCCATCGAGCGCGAGCAACCAGCGGTCGACGCACTCGGCCAGGCTGTGCGGCAGGTCGGTGGCCGCCACTGCCTCGCCTCGCCACACCACCGCGTGCGCTGCCAGTACATGCAGCACCAGATGGCCGGCCTCCACCTGCAGCACCGCACCGCTCTCAAGCCCGGCGGCCCGTTGCAGGGCCAGGCTGTCGGACTCCACCACCCGTGCGCGCAAGCCGGCCAGTTCCACCGCTGCCTCCAGCCCATCGACCCAGTTCTGGTGGCAGGCATGCACGCACACCGCCTCGCAGGCAGGATCCTGCGCGGCGCGACCCAGGCACTCGAAGTCGAGTGCGGCGTCCTCCATGGCAAATGGAATGAATGCCTCGGCTTCGAGGCGCACGTGGGCGAACAGTGCATCGGGCGTGAGCCCTGCCGGCACCCTCAGCACCTTGCTCAGCACCGCCGATGCGGGCACCGCCACGCCAGCCTCGCGACAGGTGGCACCGCTGCGCGCAAAGGCCTGCCCCAAGGCGTGCGCCAGTCGCTCGGGGTCCACCACCCGGCCCTCGTGCAGCACCCCCGCCGCCACCGGTTCGGTGGCCCACGCGCTGACCGTGCCGCAGGCACGCCGGCGCTGCAGCAACCTGATGCCATGCGCCGAAATATCGATGCCCAGCAGTGAACCGGCATCCTTGCCGAAGCGTCCAAACATTGGCGTTCCCTTCCATTGACGGGGCATCACCCACCCCGAGCGCCGCGCAACCCACGCGGCGCCGTAAAATTGCTTATAATGCCGAGCGTTTTTTCGCCTCTGTCGGCCCTGCGCTCAACCCATACTTCAACCTGGACACCCCAACGCCTTGATACGCCTGCTGAAGTTCTTCTGGTGGTCTTTCGTCGCAGTCATCTGCGCTGTCGTGCTCGGTCTGAGCGGCGCGTTTCTGTATCTTAGCCCCAGCCTGCCCTCGGTAGAGGCCCTGAGAAGCATCCAGTTGCAGATCCCTTTGCGGGTGTACAGCAGCGATGGAAAACTGATTGCCGAGTTTGGCGAAATGCGCCGTTCTCCCATCCGTTTTGCCGACATTCCACCGCATTTCATCCAGGCTTTGCTGTCTGCCGAAGACGACAATTTCGCCAATCACTATGGGGTCGACCCCAGCAGCCTGATGCGCGCTGCAACACAATTGCTCAAGTCCGGGCACATCCAGACTGGCGGCAGCACCATCACCATGCAGGTGGCGAAGAACTTCTTCCTCAGCAGCGAACGCAGTTTCTCGCGCAAGACCAACGAGATCCTGCTGGCCCTGCAGATCGAGCGCGAACTGACCAAGGACGAGATCCTCGAGCTGTACGTCAACAAGATCTACCTGGGCAACCGCGCCTACGGCATCGAGGCCGCCGCCCAGGTGTACTACGGCAAGTCGATCCGCGACGTGAGCCTGGCGCAGATGGCGATGATCGCCGGCCTGCCCAAGGCACCGTCGCGCTTCAACCCGCTGGCCAACCCGACGCGCGCCAAGGAGCGTCGCGACTGGATCCTGGGGCGCATGTTCAAGCTGGGCAAGATCGACGACGCCAGCTACCAGGCCGCGCTGGCCGAACCGATCAACGCCAGCTACCACGTGCCGACGCCGGAAGTGAACGCGCCGTATATCGCCGAAATGGCCCGCGCCGAAATGGTCGGGCGCTACGGCAGCGATGCTTACACCGAAGGTTTCCGCGTCACTACCACAGTGCCGAGCAACCTGCAGGAAATGGCCAACACTGCCGTGCTCGACGGCCTCAGCGCCTATGACCACCGCCACGGCTACCGCGGCCCCGAGTCGCGCCTGCCGGGCAAGACCCAGGCCGCCTGGCAACAGGAACTGACCAAGCTGCGCACCCTTGGCGGCCTGGAGCCGGCCATCGTCACCCAGGTCGACAAGACCGGCCTGCGCGTACTGACCAAGGCAGGCACTGAGGAGACTGTGGCCTGGGACAGCATGAAATGGGCCCGCCCCTTCCTCAACACCAACAGCCAGGGCCGTGCCCCGGCGCAGCCGAGCGATGTGGCCCAGGTGGGTGATGTTATCCGCGTGCAGCGCCAGGCCGAGGGTGTACTGGCGTTCACCCAGGTGCCGGGTGCACAGAGCGCGCTGGTGACGCTCGACCCGAGCAACGGCGCGATCCGCGCACTGGTGGGTGGCTTCTCCTTCGAGCAGAGCAACTACAACCGTGCCATGCAGGCCAAGCGTCAGCCGGGCTCGAGCTTCAAGCCGTTCGTGTACAGCGCTGCGCTGGACAGTGGTTACACTGCCGCCAGCCTGGTCAACGATGCGCCGATCGTGTTCGTCGACGAGTACCTGGACAAGGTCTGGCGGCCGAAGAACGACACCAACACCTTCCTCGGCCCGATCCGCATGCGCGAGGCGCTGTACAAGTCGCGCAACCTGGTGTCGATCCGCCTGCTGCAGGCGATGGGCGTGGACAAGACCATCGACTACATCGCCAAGTTCGGCTTCAACAAGCAGGACCTGCCGCGCAACCTGTCGCTGGCACTGGGTACCGCGACCCTGACCCCGATGGAGATCGCCACCGGCTGGAGCGCGTTTGCCAACGGCGGCTACAAGATCAGCCCGTACCTGATCGACCGCATCGAGAGCCGCAACGGTGACACGCTGTTCGTCGCCAACCCGCCGAGCGTGCCCCAGGGCCATCAGGACCAGGCGGGCATTGCGGCGGCCGAGTCGCCGATCCTGACCGAGGCGTCGACAGCGCTGGATGCACCTGCACCTGTAGCACCGGCCCAGGCACCGGCAGTGGCTGAACAGATCATCGACGAGCGCACCAGCTACATTCTCACCAGCATGCTCGAGGACGTGATCAAGCGCGGCACCGGACGCCGTGCCATGGCACTGGGGCGTACGGACCTGGCGGGCAAGACCGGCACCACCAACGAGTCCAAGGACGCCTGGTTCTCCGGCTACAACGCCGACTACGTGACCACCGTGTGGACCGGCTTCGACCAGCCGGAAACCCTGGGCCGTCGCGAGTATGGCGGCACGGTGTCGCTGCCGATCTGGATGAGCTTCATGGGGGCAGCGCTCAAGGACAAGCCGATGCACCCGCAGGCGCAGCCTGAGGGCATCCTCAGCCTGCGGGTCGACCCGGTCAGTGGCCGTGCGGCGACGCCGAGCACGCCCAATGCCTACTTCGAGCTGTTCAAGGCCGAGGACACCCCGCCGTCGGTCAACGAACTGGGCGGCAGCGCGCCAGGCAGCCCGCTGCCGGCAGACGAGTCGGCGCCGATCGACCTGTTCTGATGCGATAAATCTGGGCTGCTCTGCGGCCCCTTCGCTGGCAAGCCAGCTCCCACAGGGTTTTGTGAGCACCGCAAACCCTGTGGAAGCTGGCTTGCCAGCGAAGCGCACCACACAGACCCAATGCCTTGCCCCAAATAAAAAGCCCCGACTCTCGCGAGCCGGGGGCTTTTTGCTACAACGCTACAACGGCTCAGCCGTTGAACACGTCATCCACGCTTTTGAGCGGGTAGTTCTTCGGGTACGGCAGGGTCGCCACACCGGTCTCGATCGCGGCCTTGGCCACGGCGTCGGAAACCAGGGTGATCAGGCGCGCATCCATCGGCTTCGGAATGATGTACTCACGGCCGAACTCCAGCGATTCAACGCCATAGGCCGCACACACTTCTTTAGGTACTGGCAGCTTGGCCAGATCCTTCAGGGCGTTGGCGGCAGCGATCTTCATCTCTTCGTTGATGCGCTTGGCGCGAACGTCCAGGGCACCACGGAAGATGAACGGGAAGCCCAGCACGTTGTTGACCTGGTTCGGGTAGTCGGAACGACCGGTCGCCATGATCACGTCGTCGCGGGTGGCATGGGCCAGCTCTGGCGAGATTTCCGGATCCGGGTTCGAGCAGGCGAACACGATCGGGTTCGGTGCCATCGACTTCAGGCCTTCAGCGCTCAGCAGGTTCGGACCGGACAGGCCGACGAACACGTCAGCGCCTTCCAGGGCATCGGCCAGGCTGCGCTTGTCGGTGGCGTGAGCGAACACTGCCTTGTACTGGTTCAGGTCGTCACGGCCAGCGTGGATCACACCGGTACGGTCAACCATGAAGATGTTTTCGATCTGTGCGCCCATGCTCACCAGCAGCTTCATGCAGGAGATGGCCGCAGCGCCGGCGCCCAGGCAAACGATCTTGGCGTCGCCAAGGGTCTTGCCTGCAATTTCCAGGGCGTTGATCATGCCGGCGGCGGTAACGATCGCGGTGCCGTGCTGGTCATCGTGGAACACCGGGATGTCGCACTGTTCGATCAGCGCGCGCTCGATCTCGAAGCACTCAGGTGCCTTGATGTCTTCCAGGTTGATGCCACCGAAGGTGATGGAGATGCGACGCACGGTGTCGATGAAGGCCTGCGGGCTTTCGGACTCGACTTCGATGTCGAACACATCGATACCGGCGAAACGCTTGAACAGAACACCCTTGCCTTCCATGACCGGCTTGGACGCCAGTGGCCCCAGGTTACCCAGGCCAAGGATGGCGGTGCCGTCGGAAATGACTGCTACCAGGTTGCCCTTGCCGGTGTACTGGTAGGCCAGTTCGGCGTCGCGGGCGATTTCACGTACCGGCTCGGCAACACCCGGGCTGTAGGCCAGCGCCAGGTCGCGAGCAGTCGCGGTAGGTTTGGTGAGCTCTACGCTCAGTTTCCCCGGACGAGGCTGAGCATGGTATTCGAGAGCGGCAGTTTTCAAATCTGACATGGTGGGCATTCCGCTTTTACTGTTCTGACGGACCGCCGAGGATACGCAAAGAGCAATGGGCCTACAAGACTGGTCGGTCACTAGTGTCAAGGCCTTTAACCTACGACTTTAAGCCAAGAGCCGCAGCCCGCAAGGCTTTGCGTGTGTACAATCGACTTTTAAAATGTCCACAATTTATTGTGTTTATTGTCTTTCAAGCATCGATGGGTCGGTCAACGGCAGCACCCAGCGCGCCTGACCCGACGTGAGCCCGCCCTTGCGGGAACGATCCAGCACCCAGCCGCGGGCCTCGACCGTGCGCCCTTTCAGGCCGTGCGCAAAGTCAGCCGGGAAATGTCGCGACAAACGCGCAGGCACCTGGAGCACCAGATCATCTCCCAGCGCGATCCAGATCCCAGCACGATTACGCTCGATTGCCCGCACCTGGCCCCTGATCAGGGCAAAGCCGGACTGGCGCAACTGCCCGGGACCGAGCACCGCAGACACGCGCCACACCCCGACAGCGGCCCGACGGGCGGCCTGCTCGGCCTGTTGCTGGCACCGCACCAACGCCACGTTGGGCGCCACTGCGACACGGTAGCCAAGCCCTTCACCGAGTAATTGTGCTTCCAGATTGTCGCCAGAGCGCCCGTACACATGAGCCAGGGTACGCCCATATTTGTCTCGCGGCTCGACGCCAGGCTGCAGGCCCACCTGACCGCCACTGGCGTTCACCAGCGCCTGCAGACGCTGGCGTGCAGCCTGCGCGAAGGGCTCGCTGGCGCGCCCCTTGCGCCCGATTTCAGGTGCATTCAGGCCAATCAGGCGCACGCTGCGCCCATCGACCAGACGCAAGGTATCGCCGTCGACCACCTGGCGCACGCCGACCGTCTGCAGGCCGGCGGGCGTCGAACACAGCGCAAGCGCCGGCAGTTGCCAGATCGCGGCCATAAAAAAGGCGCCCACGAGGGACGCCTTTTTCAGCAGCATTGCAAAGCCCATGGGGCCCGCTTCGCGCTGTCTTACTTCTTGGCACCGAACATGCCGAAGCGATCTGCGAACTTCTGTACGCGGCCGCCGGTGTCCAGCACTTTCTGCTTGCCGGTGTAGAACGGGTGGCATTCGTTGCACACGTCGGTACCCAGCGGAGCGGACAGGGTCGAACGGGTTTCAAACTTGTTACCGCAGCTGCAAGTCACTGCGATTACTTCATAATTCGGGTGAATTTCTGGTTTCATGGTCACTTCCTCGACTGCGTGCCGCCACCCAACACCATTGTTGAATACCGCACGTAATTAGGCGGCGAATAATACCAGAGCATGCCATCCGCGCAAGTTGTCGCTTGCACCGACTGTCGTCTGCTAGGCTCGGCGGCTACAGAATCACCCTCCAGAGACCCTGCGCGTGCCCGACGTCATCCTTCGCCTTGCCCTGCCCTCGCCCCTGCGGCGGTTGTTCGACTACAGGGCCCCGGCAAGCATGGCGCGCACCGCGTTCACGCCAGGCATGCGCATTCGCGTGCCGTTCGGGCGCCGCGAAATGATCGGCATCCTGGTCGAGGTGTGCGACCACAGTGAAGTGCCGGCTGACAAGCTCAAGCCGGCCATCGCCCTGCTCGACCCCGTCTCGCCGGTGCCGCCGGCGCTGTTCAAGCTGTGCCTGTGGACCGCGCAGTACTACCAGCACAGCCTGGGCGACACCCTGAGCTGGGCGCTGCCGGTGCTGCTGCGCCAGGGCGAACCGGCCGAGGCACGCCAGGAACGCTTCTGGCAGATCGCCCCCGGCGCGCGTCAGGACGACCCGCGCATCGCCCGCGCGCCGCGCCAGCGCGAAGCCCTGGCCACCCTGGCACAACATCCGCACGGGGTGGCGCACGGCCTGCTGAGCAAACTGATGCTGAGCAAGGACAGCCTCGACCTGCTGCTGGCCAAGGAACTGGTGCAGGTCGAGGTGCGCCGGCACGCCCCGCAGGCGCGCCATGAACACTGGCTGGCGCAGCCCGAACTGCCACTGAACGACGAGCAGAAGGCGGCCTTTCATGCCGTGCGCGCCGGCTTCGACAGCTTTCATGCGTTCCTGCTGGCCGGGGTCACCGGCAGCGGCAAGACCGAGGTCTACCTGCAACTGATCCGCGAAACCCTGGAGGCCGGCAAGCAGGCGCTGATCCTGATCCCGGAGATCAACCTGGGGCCGCAGACGCTGGCGCGCTTCGAACAGCGCTTCAACGCACGCATCGCGCTGCTGCACTCGGCGGTCAACGACCGCGAGCGTCTGGAAGCCTGGCTGGCAGCCCGTGATGGCGAGGCCGACATTATCATCGGTACCCGTTCGGCGCTGTTCACCCCGATGAAGCACCCGGGGCTGATCATCATCGACGAAGAACATGATGGCTCCTACAAGCAGCAGGAAGGCCTGCGCTACCACGCCCGCGACCTGGCGCTGGTGCGTGCGCGCCAGGAGCACATTCCGATTCTGCTGGGCTCGGCCACGCCGTCGCTGGAAAGCCTGCACAACGCCTACTCCGGGCGCTACGGCCTGCTGCGCCTGACCCACCGTGCCGGTGGCGCCAAGCCGCCACGCTTCCTGCGCCTGGACGTGAAGAGCCGCCCCCTGGACAGCGGCATCAGCGGGCCCATGCAACAGGCCATCGGCCAGACCCTGGCCGCCGGCCAGCAGGTGCTGGTATTCCTCAACCGCCGCGGCTTCGCCCCGACCCTGCTGTGCCATGACTGCGGCTGGTTGTCGGAATGCCCGCGCTGCGACGCGCGCATGACCGTGCACCAGCGCTCGGGGGAGCTGCGCTGCCACCACTGCGGCTATGACGAGCGCGTGCCGCGCCAGTGCCCGCAGTGCAATCACGTTGACCTGCGACCGGTAGGCGCCGGCACCGAACGCGCCGAGGAGCGCCTGAGCATCCTGTTCCCGGACGTGCCGGTGCTGCGCGTGGACCGTGACAGCACCTCGCGCAAGGACGCGATGAACCAGCTGTTCGCCACCATCCAGCGCGGTGAACCGTGCATCCTGGTCGGCACCCAGATGCTGGCCAAGGGGCACCACTTCCCCCGGGTGACCCTGGTGTCGATCCTGGATGCCGATGGCGGGCTGTTCTCCGGGGACTTTCGCGCCAGCGAGCGCATGGCCCAGCTCATCGTGCAGGTGGCCGGGCGTGCCGGACGCGCCGAGGAGCCGGGCAAGGTGATCATCCAGACCCACCTGGCCGACCACCCTTTACTGGTGCAACTCACCGAACAGGGCTACTTCGCGTTTGCCGAACAGGCCCTGAGCGAACGCCGCGCCGCCGGACTGCCACCGTTCGCACACCTGGCGCTGCTGCGCGCCGAGGCGCACAAGCCGGGCCAGGCCGAAGGGTTTCTGGACCAGGCGTGCAGCGCTGCCGAGCAACTGGTGCGCGAGCAGGACTTGCATGGCATCGAGCTGCTGGGGCCGGTACCGGCGCCCATGGAGCGACGGGCCGGGCGTTTTCGTGCGCAATTATTGCTGCAGGCCAATGCACGGGCACCTTTGCACCGGCTGATCAGTGCCTGGCTGCTAGTGTTGGAGCAGATGCCGAGCGGGCGACAGGTGCGCTGGTCGCTGGATGTGGATCCTGTAGACCTCTACTGACGGTTCTTGCCGGCGAAGGCGCCCTAAAGGTTGGCAACCTCGCCCCGGCAACGGATAATGCCCAGTTTTTCCACCTGCGCATCCAAGCGCCGCCGCGCTTGCGGTCGAAAGAGAAGCCCATGAAAGACACCATTCGCCAGCTGATCCAGCAAGCCCTCACCCAACTCGTCGCCGACGGTGTGCTGCCAGAAGGGCTGACGCCGGCGATCCAGGTGGAAAACGCCCGGGACAAGACCCACGGCGATTTCGCCAGCAACATCGCCATGATGCTGGCCAAGCCCGCCGGGCTCAAACCCCGCGAGCTGGCCGAAAAGCTGATCAACGCCCTGCCCGCCGACCCGCAGGTCAGCAAGGTCGAGATCGCCGGCCCCGGTTTCCTGAACTTCTTCCAGAACACCCAGGCCCTGGCCTCGCGCCTGGACGCCGCGCTGGCCGACGCCAGGCTCGGCGTGCACAAGGCCGGTGCCGCACAGAAGGTGGTGGTCGACCTGTCGGCGCCCAACCTGGCCAAGGAAATGCACGTCGGCCACCTGCGCTCGACCATCATCGGTGACGCCGTGGCCCGCGTGCTGGAGTTCCTCGGCGACGAGGTGGTACGCCAGAACCACGTCGGCGACTGGGGCACCCAGTTCGGCATGCTGATGGCCTACCTGGAAGAAAACCCGGTCACCAGCGACGAGCTGTCGGACCTGGAGAACTTCTACCGCGCCGCCAAGAAGCGCTTCGACGAGTCGAGCGAGTTCGCCGACCGTGCCCGCGGCCTGGTGGTCAAGCTGCAGGCCGGCGATGCCGACTGCCTGAAGCTGTGGACCCGCTTCAAGGACATCTCGCTGTCGCACTGCCAGAAGACCTACGAGCTGCTCAACGTCAAGCTGACCATGGCCGACGTGATGGGCGAGAGCGCCTACAACGATGACCTGGTCAATGTGGTCAACGACCTCAAGGCCAAGGGCATGCTGGTCGAGAGCAACGGCGCCCAGTGCGTGTTCCTCGACGAGTTCAAGAACGCCGAAGGCGAGCCACTGCCGGTGATCATCGTCAAGGCCGACGGCGGCTACCTGTACGCCACCACCGACCTGGCCGCCGTGCGCTACCGCAGCGGCGTGCTCAAGGCCGACCGCGCCCTGTACTTCGTCGACCAGCGCCAGGCCCTGCATTTCCAGCAGGTGTTTGCGGTGGCACGCAAGGCCGGCTTCGTGACCCACCCGATGGACATGGAGCACATGGGCTTCGGCACCATGAACGGCGCCGACGGCCGCCCGTTCAAGACCCGTGACGGCGGCACCGTGAAGCTGATCGACCTGCTCAACGAAGCCAAGGAGCGTGCCTACGCCCTGGTCAAGGAGAAGAACCCGCAGTTGGCCGAAGACGAACTGCGTGCCATCGCCAAGGTGGTGGGCATCGGCGCGGTCAAATACGCCGACCTGTCCAAGCACCGCACCAGCGACTACAGCTTCAACTTCGAGCTGATGCTCAACTTCGAAGGCAACACCGCGCCGTACCTGCTGTACGCCTACACCCGCGTGGCCGGCGTGTTCCGCAAGCTGGGCAAGGACTTCGACCAGGTCGATGGCGAGATCCTGCTGAGCGCCCCCCAGGAACAGGACCTGGCCGCACGCCTGGCGCAGTTCGGCGAAATCCTGAACAACGTCGCTGAAAAAGGCACCCCGCACGTGCTGTGCACCTACCTCTACGACGTGGCCGGCCTGTTCTCCAGCTTCTACGAGAACTGCCCGATCCTGGGCGCGGACACCCCCGACGTTCAGCAGAGCCGCCTGCGCCTTGCCGCGCTGACCGGCCGCACCCTCAAGCAGGGCCTGGAACTGCTCGGCCTGGAAACCCTGGAGCGCATGTAAGTTGGCTGCCAAGAAAAAACCTGCACCCAAGCGCGGCGCCAGCCGCTACCAGGCACCGGCCAAGCAACCGATTCCGGGCTGGATGTGGCTGGCCATCGGCCTCACGGTCGGTGCCTTCATCGTGTTCCTGATGAAACTCGAGCCCAGCCGTGACGAGGTCAAGCGCACCAAGCCCGAGGCCCAGCAGAAGGCCGAGAAGATCGCCGAGGCGAACAAGACTGCGCCCAGCCCGCAACAGCCGGTCAAGCCCAAGTACGACTTCTACACCCTGCTGCCCGAATCGGAAGTGATCGTGCCGCCGGAGGCGGTGCCGGAGAAAACCCCGCCGGTACCGGCGCAACCTCCGGTGACCCCGGCCGAGGCGGCCAAGATCGACACCGCACGCGCACAGGCCGCACTGCTGGGGCAGACGCCACCACCGGCACCCGAGGTGATCAAGCCGGCCGCCACCACGCAGTTCTATCTGCAGGCCGGCTCGTTCCGCAAGCAGGCCGATGCCGACAAGGTACGTGCCCAGATCATCCTGCTAGGCCAGGCGGTCAAGGTGGAGTCCGGCACGGTGAAGGAGGAAACCTGGTACCGCGTACTGGTCGGCCCGTTCAGCAACCGCGAGCAACTGACCGTGGCGCAGAAGCAACTGGCAGGCAGCGGCTTCAGCAACCTGCTGTTGCAGCAGCGTCAGACCCGCCAGTAACCCCGGCGATCAGCGGCCCGCACCTTGCGGGCCGCTGCCTTTCAGAAGCGCGCCTGCGCATTCTTGAGCGACACCTGGGTATTCAACGTCCAGAAGTCATACAGCACCCCGAGCAGGAACAGGCCACCGGTGAACAGGTAGATCACGCCTGAGATCCACTTGCCCTGGTACATGCGGTGCACGCCGAACACACCCAGAAAGGTCAGCAGCACCCAGGCCACGGTGTAGTCCAGCGGGCCGGCCTGAAAGCGCAGGTCGGCTTCACGGTCCATCGCCGGCACCAGGAACAGGTCGATCAGCCAGCCAATGCCGAGCAGGCCAAGGGTGAAGAACCAGATCGTCCCGGTCACCGGCTTGCCGTAGTAGAAACGGTGCGCACCGGTAAAGCCGAAAATCCACAGCAGGTAGCCGATGATCTTGCTGTGGGTGTCCTGCGGATGTGCACTCTGCTGATAACTGTTCATTCATAGCCTCTGGGTTTTAGAGAAAAATTTTCTAAGAAAAGATGTGACTTTTGCGTGACGACCCGACGTATGGCACCGCCGCAATCGACCAACGGATCAGAATTTGATCAAAAAGCTGTTATAAAGTTGCGCGCTTAACCACGAAGAGCCCTGCCCATGCGTCCATTTTTCAAGACATGGCTGACTGTTTGCCTATTATTGCCACTGGCCGCTCACGCCACCAACCGTGAGCAACGTCTACCCACTGGTTTTTCCGTCCATACCACCAACACCAGTGCCGTGCGCTCGACCAAGGTCAGCCACACGCAGGTTTCCAAGGCCCGCGCCCGCTCGACCCAACCGGTTGCGCTGATGCCGGCCAAGCAGAGCAGCGACGTACTCAGCCGCGCCGTGAATGTGCTCGGCACACCCTACCGCTGGGGCGGCAGCAGCCCGAGCAAGGGCTTTGACTGCAGCGGCCTGGTCAAGTACGCCTTCAATGACATCGATGAGGTCGACCTGCCGCGCACCTCCAATGCCATGGCCAGCGGCCATGGCGTCAAGGTCGAGCGCAAGGACCTCAAGCCCGGCGACCTGCTGTTCTTCAACATCAAGAGCCGCCGCGTCAATCACGTGGCCATCTACCTGGGCAACGACCGCTTCATCCACGCCCCGCGGCGCGGCAAGCGGGTCAGCATCGACACGCTGAACAAGCCGTACTGGCAGAGCCACTATGTGGTCGCCAAGCGCGTGCTGCCCAAGGAACAGCCACAACAGCAACTGCGCCTGGCCAAGCGCTAGAACAGTTCGGGCGAGCGTGCGTTCGCCCGGGCCGCCTCACGATTGATCACCCCGCGCCTCACCAGGCCCTGCAGGCAAGCGTCAAGGGTCTGCATGCCAGCGGCCGCACCGGTCTGCATGGCCGAGTACAGCTGCGCCACCTTGCCCTCGCGAATCAGGTTGCGCACGGCCGGGGTGGCCAGCAGTATCTCATGTGCCGCCACCCGCCCGCCGTCCACCTGCCCCACCAGTACCTGCGCCACCACTGCCTGCAGCGACTCGGCGAGCATGCTGCGGACCATGGCCTTCTCGTCGGCGGCAAACACCTCCACCAGGCGGTCGATGCTGCTGGACGCCGAGCGCGTGTGCAGGGTCGCCAGCACCAGATGACCGGTTTCGGCAGCGCTCAGGGCCAGGCGAATGCTCTCAAGGTCGCGTAGCTCACCGAGCATGATCACGTCCGGGTCCTGGCGCAGCGCGGCACGCAAGGCCTGCGCAAAGCCCTTGCTGTGCCGACCGATCTCGCGCTGGCTGAGCCGGCTGCGCACCGGGCTGTGGATAAATTCGATGGGGTCTTCGAGGGTCAGGATGTGCAGCCCGCGCTGGCAGTTGAGGTGATCGACCAGTGCCGCCAGGGTGGTCGACTTGCCCGAACCGGTGGCGCCGGTGACCAGCACCAGCCCGGCGGGCTGCTCGGCAATCTGGCGAAATACATCAGGCAACTGCAGCGTCGCCAGGCTCGGCACCGTGTCGGGTATCAGGCGCAGCACCGCCGCCGCCCCTTGCAACTGGACGAACGCATTGACCCGAACACGCCCCTGGCCGGGCAAGGCCACGCAGAAGTCCAGATCCTGAAGGGTTTCGTAATCCTTCAATTGCTGCGGGCTCATGAGCTGCCCGAGCAAGGCCTGCATTGCACCCACGTCGAGTACCGCCAACCCGAGCGGCTCAATCGCTGCGCCACGGCGAATCATCGGTGCAGTACCCGCCGCCAGGTGCAGGTCGGAGGCGCCCTCCCTGAGCGCCAGGGCCATCAGCCCGGTCATGTCCATAAGACTCCCCAAACATCGCCAAGCAGGTAGAATGCCGCAGACCCGAACAGCCGCTGGCGTTGATCCATGTCCACCATAGCAGACAACCTTTCCACGCTCGCCGAACGCATGCGCAGCGCTGCGCAGGCCGCCGGGCGAGCGCCCGAGCACGTGCGGCTGCTGGCCGTGAGCAAGACCAAACCCGCCGCAGCGGTGCGCGAGGCGTATACGGCCGGTGTACGCGACGTGGGCGAAAACTACCTGCAGGAAGCCCTGGCAAAACAGCTCGAATTGTCCGACCTGCCCTTGACCTGGCACTTCATCGGCCCCATTCAATCGAACAAGACCCGAGCAATCGCCGAACATTTCGACTGGGTACATTCGGTGGACCGACTGAAAATCGCACAACGCCTGTCCGAGCAACGCCCTGCCGAGCTGCCCGCACTCAACGTGTGCCTGCAGGTGAATGTCAGTGGCGAAACCAGCAAGTCCGGTTGCAATCCCGACGAACTGCCCGCACTGGCCCAGGCCATCGCAGCCTTGCCGCGCCTCACGTTGCGCGGCCTGATGGCAATCCCCGAACCCACCGACGACCCGGCCGCCCAGGCGGCGGCGTTTGCCCGCGTGCGCGAGCTGCAGGCCGGCCTGAACCTGGGCCTGGACACGCTCTCGATGGGCATGAGCCATGACCTGGAGGCGGCGATTGCCCAAGGCGCCACCTGGGTACGCATCGGCACCGCGCTGTTCGGTGCCCGCGACTACGGCCAGGCCTGACCCCATGCATTGTTCACCTTCTTCGACCAAGGACCTGACATGAGCACGACTCGTATTGCCTTCATCGGCGCCGGCAACATGGCCGCCAGCCTGATCGGCGGCCTGCGCGCCCAGGGTGTGGACGCTGCGCAGATCCGCGCCAGCGACCCGGGTGCCGAAACCCGCGCCAGGGTGCACGCCGAACACGGCATCCAGCTGTTCGAGCACAACGCCGACGCCGTCGACGGCGCCGACGTGGTGGTCATCGCGGTCAAGCCACAAGCCATGAAAGGCGTGTGCGAAGCCCTCAAGCCCAGCCTCAAGCCCGAGCAACTGGTGGTGTCGATCGCCGCCGGCATCACCTGCGCGAGCATGAACCGCTGGCTGGGCGCGCAACCGCTGGTACGCTGCATGCCCAATACCCCGGCGCTGCTGCGCCAGGGCGTCAGCGGCCTGTACGCCACCGAGCAGGTATCGGCGGCCCAGCGCGCCGAAGCCGAGCAACTGCTGTCGGCCGTCGGTATCGCCCTGTGGGTCGACAGCGAAGCACAGCTGGACGCGGTGACCGCCGTCTCCGGCAGCGGCCCGGCGTATTTCTTCCTGCTGATCGAGGCGATGACCGCGGCCGGCGAAAAACTTGGCCTGTCCCGCGAAATCGCGGCCAAACTGACCCTGCAAACCGCCCTGGGCGCCGCGCACATGGCCGTTACCAGCGACGTCGACGCCAGCGAGCTGCGCCGCCGGGTAACCTCGCCCAACGGCACCACGGAAGCGGCGATCAAGTCGTTCCAGGCCGAGGGTTTCGAGGCGCTGGTAGAAAAAGCACTGGGCGCCGCGGCGCACCGCTCGGCCGAAATGGCCGAACAACTGGGCAAATAAGGAGCTCTGCATGAATGCACTTTCTGGCGCCGCGATCTTCGTGGTGCAAACACTGGTCAGCCTGTATCTGGCCATCGTTCTGCTGCGCTTCGTGCTGCAGCTGGTCAAGGCCAACTTCTACAACCCGCTCAGCCAGTTCGCCGTGCGCGCCACGCAACCGCTGCTCAAGCCGATCCGACGCGTAGTGCCCAGCGTGTTCGGGCTCGACACCTCGTCACTGATCCTCGCGATCGTGATCCAGGCGCTGCTGATGGCCTTCGTGCTGATGCTCACCTTTGGCACCATCGGCGATATTCCGCACCTGCTGATGTGGTCGGTGATCGGCGTGACCTCGCTGTTCCTGAAGATCTTCTGGGTCGCCATGATCGTGATGGTGATCGTCTCGTGGATCGCGCCAGGCAGCCACAACCCCGCAGCGGAGCTGGCCTACCAGATCAGCGAGCCGGTCCTGGCACCGTTTCGCAAGCTGGTGCCGAACCTGGGCGGCCTGGATATTTCGCCGATCTTCGCCTTTATCGCGATCCAGGTGTTCCAGTCGTTCGTGATGCCGCCGCTGGCGGCCTACGCCGGCATGCCGCAAGAACTGTTCCGCATGATCTGAGCACCACCGCGCCCCCAACCTCAAGCCGCGCCATGTGGCTTGCCGCTGGGGGTGGCGGTCTTTAGACTTACGCCTCATTCAAGCGTGAGCAGGGTCGATGTCCACTGTCTTTCCCGAAGATTCGGTCGGTCTGGTAATTCCGCAACTGGCGCAGTTCGATGAGCCCCTGGCACTGGCCTGTGGTCGCTCACTGGCCTCCTACGCGCTGATCTACGAAACCTACGGCACCCTCAACGCCACGGCCAGCAACGCCGTGCTGATCTGCCATGCGCTGTCGGGGCACCATCACGCCGCCGGCTACCACAGCGCCGACGACCGCAAGCCGGGCTGGTGGGACAGCTGCATCGGCCCGGGCAAGCCGATCGACACCAACCGCTTCTTCGTGGTCAGCCTGAACAATCTCGGCGGCTGCAACGGCAGCACCGGCCCCAGCAGTATCAACCCGCTCACCGGCCAGCCCTACGGCGCCGACTTCCCGGTACTGACCGTGGAAGACTGGGTGCACAGCCAGGCCCGCCTGGCCGACCGCCTGGGCATTGCCCAGTGGGCGGCCGTGGTCGGCGGCAGCCTGGGCGGCATGCAGGCGTTGCAATGGACCATCACCTACCCCGATCGCGTGCGCTATTGCCTGGACATCGCCTCGGCACCCAAGCTGTCGGCACAGAACATCGCGTTCAACGAGGTGGCGCGCCAGGCCATCCTCACCGACCCGGACTTCCACGGCGGCTCGTTCCAGGCTGAAGGCGTGATCCCCAAGCGCGGCCTGATGCTGGCGCGCATGGTCGGGCACATCACCTACCTGTCGGATGACTCGATGGGCGAGAAATTCGGCCGTGAACTCAAGAGCGACCAGCTCAACTACGACTTCCACAGCGTCGAGTTCCAGGTCGAAAGCTACCTGCGCTATCAGGGTGAGGAGTTTTCCGGGCGTTTCGACGCCAACACCTACCTGCTGATGACCAAGGCCCTGGACTACTTCGACCCGGCCGCCGCCCATGGCGGTGACCTGGCCGCGACCCTGGCCCACGTCACCGCGCAGTACTGCGTGATGTCGTTCACCACCGACTGGCGTTTTTCGCCGGCGCGCTCGCGCGAGATCGTCGATGCACTGATCGCCGCGCGCAAGAACGTGTGCTACCTGGATATCGACTCGCCCTATGGCCACGATGCCTTCCTGATCCCGACCCCGCGCTATATCACGGGATTCACGAACTACATGAACCGCATCGTCTGCTGAGGACCCCATGAGAGCCGACCTGGAAATCATCCAAGACTGGATCCCCGCCGGTAGCCGGGTACTCGACCTCGGTTGTGGTACTGGCGAGCTGCTGGCTTCGCTGCGCGACACCAAGCAGGTGGCGGGCTACGGCCTGGAAATCGACCCCGACAACATCGCCCAGTGCGTGGCCAAGGGCGTCAACGTCATCGAACAGGACCTGGACAAGGGCCTGGGCAACTTCGCCAGCAACAGTTTCGACGTGGTGGTCATGACCCAGGCCCTGCAGGCCGTGGAGTACCCCGACCGGATCCTCGACGAAATGCTGCGCGTGGGCCGCCAATGCATCATCACCTTCCCCAACTTCGGCCACTGGCGTTGCCGCTGGTACCTGGCCACCAAGGGTCGCATGCCGGTCTCGGACTTCATGCCGTATACCTGGTACAACACGCCGAACATCCACTTCTGCACCTTCGAGGATTTCGAGGCACTGTGCAGCGAACGCCGGGCCCAGGTGCTCGACCGTCTGGCGGTCGACCATATGCACCGGCATGGGTGGGCGAGCAAGCTATGGCCTAATCTTCTAGGGGAGATCGGCATTTACCGTGTCAACAGCCCGGGCCTGCAGGAACACAAGGTCGCGGTTTAACCCACCCACTGGAGCAGACAGATCATGGGTCGCTTGTTGAGTTTTTTACTGGTCGCCTGCCTGAGCGCGACGGCCATCGCAGCAGACGCCATCAAGGGCGAGCGCAAGGAAGTCTTCGGTGACACCACGGTGCACTACAGCACCTTCATCTCCACCTTCCTGCAGCCGGACGTGGCCAAGGCAGCGCAACTGGTGCGCAGCAAGAACCAGGGGGTGATCAACGTGTCGGTGATCAAGGGCGGCAAGCCGGTGGTCACCCAGGTCAGCGGTACCGTCAAGGACCTGACCAGCCACTCGGTGCCGCTCACCTTCAAGCAGATCAACGAACCCGGCGCGGTCTACTACATCGCCCAGTTCCCGGTGCCGCAGCAGGAAACCCGCACGTTCACCCTTACCGTAGGGGTTGACGGCAAGACCGAAACCATCAGCTTCAACCAAGAGCTTTTCCCAGGCCAATGATGAACATCCAGCAACTCGTACTGGCCAGCCACAACGCTGGCAAACTCAAGGAACTGCAGGCCATGCTCGGTGACACCGTGCAGCTGCGTTCGATTGGCGAATTCAGCAGCGTGGAGCCGGAAGAGACCGGCCTGTCGTTCGTCGAAAACGCCATCCTCAAGGCGCGCAACGCCGCCCGCATCTCGGGGCTGCCGGCACTGGCCGACGACTCGGGCCTGGCGGTGGACGCTCTCGGTGGCGCGCCGGGCATCTATTCGGCGCGCTATGCCGACGGCCAGGGCGACGCGGCCAACAACGCCAAGTTGCTGGACGTCTTGAAGGACGTGCCGGATGCCCAGCGCGGCGCGCAGTTCGTGTGCGTACTGGCGCTGGTGCGCCATGCCGACGACCCGCTGCCGATCCTGTGCGAAGGCCTGTGGCACGGGCGTATCCTGCACCAGGCCAGCGGTGCCCACGGCTTTGGCTACGACCCGCTGTTCTGGGTGCCGGAGCGCGACTGCTCGAGTGCCGAGCTGGCCCCGGCCGAGAAGAACCTGATCAGCCACCGTGCCCGCGCCATGAGCCTGCTGCGTCAGCGTCTGGGCCTGCAATGACCGATCACACGCCGGCACAGCCACTGCACCTGGGCGAGGCTGGCTTTACTTCCCATGCACCGCGGGCGGCGCTGCCACAGTTGCCGCCGCTGGCGCTGTACATCCATATCCCGTGGTGCGTGCGCAAATGCCCGTACTGCGACTTCAACTCCCACGCCGCCACCCCCGAGCTGCCGGAAGCCGCCTACGTCGACGCCCTGCTCGCCGACCTCGACCAGGTGCTGGGCACGGTGTACGGGCGCCCGATCAGCTCGATCTTCTTCGGTGGCGGTACCCCGAGCCTGTTCAGCGCCGATGCGCTGGGCCGCCTGCTGGCGGGCGTGGAGCAGCGTATCCCGTTCGCCCCCGACATCGAGATCACCCTGGAAGCCAACCCCGGGACATTCGAGCAGGAGAAGTTCAAGGCCTACCGCCAGCTGGGCATCAACCGCCTGTCGATCGGCATCCAGAGCTTCCAGCAGGCCAAACTGCAGGCGCTGGGGCGCATCCACAACGGCGACGAGGCCGTGCGTGCGGCCGCCATGGCGCGCGAGGCCGGGTTCGACAACTTCAACCTGGACCTGATGCACGGCCTGCCCGACCAGTCCCTGGACGATGCGCTGGGCGACCTGCGCCAGGCCATCGCGCTCAACCCCACGCACCTGTCGTGGTACCAGCTGACCCTGGAGCCCAACACGGTGTTCTGGAACCAGCCGCCCGAGCTGCCCGAGGACGACATCCTGTGGGATATCCAGGAGGCCGGGCAGGCACTGATGGCCGCGCATGGCTACCGCCAGTACGAGGTCTCGGCCTATGCCCAGCCTGGCAGGGCGGCGCGGCACAACCTCAACTACTGGAGCTTTGGCGACTTCATCGGCATCGGTGCCGGCGCGCATGGCAAGCTCAGCCATCCGGACGGGCGCATCCTGCGCACCTGGAAGACGCGCCTGCCCAAGGACTACCTGAACCCGGCCAAGCCATTCACTGCCGGCGAGAAGCTGCTGACGGTGGACGAGCTACCGTTCGAGTTCCTGATGAATGCCTTGCGCCTGACCGAGGGGGTGGACGCCGAGCTGTTTGCCCAGCGCACCGGGCTGGCGCTGGAGCAACTGGCGGCGGCGCGGCGTGAAGCCGAACAAAAGGGCCTTTTGCAGGTCGAACCGACGCGACTGGTCGCGACCCCGCGCGGCCAGTTGTTCCTCAACGACCTGCTGCAGTATTTCTTGACCTAAGGATAGCGAATGGACCTGGTACTCGACCTGCTTTCGACCGTCTCCCGCTGGAGCCGCAGCAACCTGTCGGAAATCTCTCTGGCGCTTGTAGGCTGTTTGCTGGTGCTGTTCGGCACCGACATCAAGGGCTGGGTCGAACAGCGCCTGGGCGGGCTGGCAGGTGCATTGCGCGTGCCGTTCATGGCCCTGCTGGTGCTGATCGGCAGCGGCGCGGCGCTGATCTATGCGACGCCGTGGGTGGTGCGCGGGCTGAGCCAGTTCAACAACTATGCGCTGGCGCCGGTGTTGCTGGTGGTGCTGGTGTTGCTCGGCGTGGTCGCTGACCGCCGCTGAAAGCTTCGCTGGCAAGCCAGCTCCCACAGGGTTTGGCGGTGTTCGTACATCCCCTGTGGGAGCTGGCTTGCCAGCGAATAGCCGTTATGCGGTCTTAAGCCAATTTCTCGAACTTCAGATCCCACACCCCATGCCCCAAGCGCTCGCCACGGCGTTCGAACTTGGTGATCGGGCGCTCGGCAGGGCGTGGTACGCACTTGCCGTCTTCAGCCAGGTTCCTGTAACCCGGCGCGACATTCATCACTTCCAGCATGTACTCGGCATACGGTTCCCAGTCGGTCGCCATATGGAACACACCGCCCACCTTCAGCTTGCTGCGCACCAGCTCGGCAAACTCCGGCTGCACGATGCGACGCTTGTGGTGACGGCTCTTGTGCCACGGGTCCGGGAAGAACAGCATCAGGCGATCGAGGCTGTTGTCGGCCACGCACGTGTTCAGCACTTCGATGGCATCGCAGTCATACACCCGCAGGTTCTTCAGCCCCTGGGTCAGCACGCCATTGAGCAGCGCCCCCACACCCGGACGGTGCACCTCCACACCGATGAAGTCCTGCTCCGGCGCAGCAGCGGCCATTTCCAGCAGGGAATGGCCCATGCCGAAGCCGATTTCCAGGGTACGCGGCGCCGAGCGGCCAAATACCTGGTCGTAGTCCACCGGGCTGTCGGCCAGCGGCAGCACGAACAACGGCGCGCCCTGGTCCAGGCCACGCTGCTGGCCTTCAGTCATGCGACCGGCACGCATCACGAAACTCTTGATGCGGCGGTGTTGGCGTTCTTCGCCTTCGGCGGTGATCGGCGATTCTTGCGATTCAGTCATCAGGGGCTCTTACTTGATCAGACCATCCAGCGGCGACGAGGCGCTGGCATAGAGTTTTTTCGGCATGCGGCCGGCCAGGTAGGCCAGACGGCCGGCAACGATGGCGTGCTTCATGGCCTCGGCCATCATCACCGGCTGCTGGGCATGGGCGATGGCCGAGTTCATCAGCACCGCCTCACAGCCCATTTCCATGGCGATGGTAGCGTCGGAGGCGGTACCCACACCGGCATCGACCAGCACCGGCACCTTCGATTCCTCGAGGATGATGCGCAGGTTGTACGGGTTGCAGATGCCCAGCCCGGTACCGATCAGGCCGGCCAGCGGCATGACCGCGATGCAGCCGATTTCGGCCAGTTGACGCGCGATGATCGGGTCATCGCTGGTGTAGACCATCACATCGAAGCCGTCCTTGACCAGCACTTCGGCGGCCTTGAGGGTTTCGATCACGTTGGGGAACAGGGTCTTCTGGTCGGCCAGCACTTCAAGCTTGACCAGGTTGTGCCCGTCGAGCAGCTCACGCGCCAGGCGGCAGGTGCGCACGGCTTCGATGGCGTCATAGCACCCGGCGGTGTTCGGCAGGATGGTGTAGCGATCCGGCGGCAATACGTCGAGCAGGTTCGGCTCACCCGGGTTCTGGCCCAGGTTGGTACGGCGCACCGCGACGGTGACGATCTCGGCACCCGAGGCCTCGATGGCCAGGCGGGTTTCTTCCATGTCGCGGTACTTGCCAGTACCGACCAGCAGGCGCGACTGGAAGGTACGACCGGCCAGCGTGAAGGGCTTGTCGCTACGAACGTTGCTCATCGGTAATCCTCTTGAAGGTTGAGGGACTTGCAGGTGGATCGCGTGGGCCTAGCCGCCGCCAATGGCGTGAACGACCTCGACCTGGTCGCCTTCGCGCAGGGCGGTAGCGTTGTGCTGGCTGCGCAGCACGATGCCAAGGTTCAGCTCCACTGCCACCCGGCGACCTGCAAGGTCCAGCCGGCTCAGCAGGGCCGCGACGGTTTCGCCATCGGCCACTTCGAAAGGTTCACCGTTCAATTGAATGCGCATGCGCACGGCCGCCATTATTTTCAGGGGCCCGCATTCTAGCCCCTATCCGGGCCTGAACCCAAGGCCGGGCAACGCCATTCGTCTCGATTTGGACTCGCGGGTCAGCCCAGTCGCCAGGCTGCAAGGCCCAGGCACAGCCAGCCGCCGAGGAACGCCAGGCCGCCAAAGGGGGTGATGATGCCGAGCTTGCCGATGCCGCTCAGGGTCAACAGGTACAGGCTACCGGAAAACAGCACGATCCCCAGGCAGAACAGACCACCGGCCCAGGCCACCAGCCGCCCCGGCAGGTGCACCGAGATCACCGCCACCGCGAGCAGGGCCAGCGCATGCACCAGCTGGTAGGTCACACCAGTGTGGAAGATGGCCAGGTACTCGCTGCTCAGGCGCCCCTTGAGGCCATGGGCGGCGAAGGCGCCGAGGGCCACCCCGGTAAAACCGAAAACGGCGGCGAGCGACAGGAAGCTGCGAAGCATGCGGAAGACTCCTAGGGGGCACAGGGTCTGTATAATGGCCCGCTCATTCGGTTCGGCCAAGCCATCTCTATGCTGTCATCCCTGATCCGCCGCCTCACCCGCGCCCTGCTCTGGTTTGCCGGCGCCAGCGTGTTGCTGGTCCTGCTGTTTCGCTGGGTGCCACCGCCAGGCACCATGCTGATGGTCGAGCGCAAGGTCGAGTCCTGGTTCAATGGCCAGCCCATCGACCTGCAACACGACTGGCGACCATGGGACGAGATATCCGACGAGCTCAAGGTGGCGGTGATTGCCGGTGAAGACCAGAAATTTGCCGGGCACTGGGGGTTCGACTTCACGGCGATCCAGGCGGCGCTGGCGCACAACGAGCGCGGCGGGTCCATTCGCGGGGCCAGTACCCTGAGCCAGCAGGTAGCCAAGAACCAGTTTCTGTGGGCCGGCCGCAGCTGGTTGCGCAAGGGGCTGGAAGCGTGGTTTACCGCCTTGATCGAGCTGCTGTGGTCCAAGGAGCGGATCCTGGAGGTGTACCTCAACAGCGCCGAGTGGGATGACGGGGTGTTTGGTGCCCAGGCAGCGGCGCGACATCACTTTGGCACCGATGCGAGCAAGTTGACTCGCCAGCAGGCCAGCCTGCTGGCCGCGGTGCTGCCGAGCCCGCGCAACTGGAGCGCGAGCCGGCCGAGCAGTTATGTGGCGCGACGGGCGGGGTGGATCCGCCAGCAGATGAGCCAACTGGGCGGTAGCGGCTACCTGGTGCAGCTGGATGAGACGCGCAAGGCGCCGTGGACCAACTGATAAGGCGCAGGCATTAAAAAACCCGACCTGAGTCGGGTTTTTTGTTGGCCCCTTCGCTGGCCAGCTCCCACAAGGATTGCGGTGATCCTGTGGGAGCTGGCTCGCCAGCGAAGGGGCCAGTACAGGCGATAAAAAGATCAGGCCGCGATCAGGGCTTTCACCTTGTTCATGGCATTCTTCTCCAACTGCCGGATACGCTCCGCCGACACGCTGTACTTGGCTGCCAGGTCGTGCAACGTCGCCTTCTCTTCGGCCAGCCAGCGCTGGTACAGAATGTCGCGACTGCGATCGTCCAGGCCTTGCAGCGCCTCGTGCAGGTTGCTCGAGGAGTTGTCGCTCCAGTCTGCATCCTCCAGCTGGCGCGCCGGGTCGTAACGGTGGTCTTCGAGGTAGTTGGCCGGCGACTGGAACGCGCTGTCGTCGTCCGCCTCGGCTGCCGGGTCGAACGCCATGTCCTGACCGGTCAGGCGGCTTTCCATCTCGCGTACTTCACGCGGCTCGACACCCAGGCTTTCAGCCACCCGGTGCACTTCATCGTTGTTCAGCCAGGCCAGACGCTTCTTCTGGCTGCGCAGGTTGAAGAACAACTTGCGTTGCGCCTTGGTGGTCGCAACCTTGACGATGCGCCAGTTGCGCAGGATGAACTCGTGAATCTCGGCCTTGATCCAGTGCACGGCAAAGGACACCAGGCGCACACCCATCTCGGGGTTGAAGCGCTTGACCGCTTTCATCAGCCCGACGTTGCCTTCCTGGATCAGGTCGGCCTGGGCCAGCCCGTAGCCCGAATAGCTACGTGCGATATGTACGACAAACCGCAGGTGGGCGAGCACCATCTGCCGAGCCGCCCCCAGATCCTGCTCATAATAGAGACTCTCGGCCAGTTCACGCTCCTGCTCGGGTGTCAGCAGTGGAATGCTGTTCACCGTATGAACATAAGCCTCCAGGTTCGCACCCGGGACCAAGGCATACGCAGGTTGCAACGAAGTGGTCATACGAAAAAACCTCCGACTCACTGAACTTGTGCCATCAGGCACTGCCACCATTGACCGGGAACCCCGAAACAAGTTCCCTGAAACGATAAAGCCAGGTGGTGGCAAAAAGACTCTTATCGCGGTGCAAGCTCACGCAAATGCCGAGCGACCGCAATCCAAGCACCGATATACCCTAACAACACTGCACCAAGCAAGAGCGATAGGCCATCGGCTGACGGAACCCCGGCCAGCGCGAAATCACTGCCGTACAGGCCGGACACCCCGATAACCGCGTCATTCAGCCAGTTCAGGCCGAACGCCAGCACGCCCCAGGATAGAACACCGGCCCCCAGGCCATACAGCGCGCCCATGTACAGGAAAGGCCGGCGCACATAGCTGTCGGTGCCGCCCACCAGCTTGATCACCTCGATCTCGGTGCGGCGGTTCTCGATGTGCAGGCGAATTGTGTTACCAATTACCAACAGCAGCGCCGACACCAGCAGTACCGTCAGGCCGAACACGAAACGGTCACCCAGCTTGAGGATCGCCGCCAGGCGCTCGACCCACACCAGGTCCAGCTGGGCCAGCTCGACCTTGGGCAACTCGGCCAGGCGCTGGCGCAGGGCCTCCAGCGCCGGCTTGTCGACTTCGGCCGGGGTCACCACGATCACCCCTGGCAGCGGGTTCTCCGGCAATTCGCGCAGGGCATCGCCCAGCCCGGACTGTTGCTGGAACTCGTTCAGGGCCTGTTCGCGGCTGACATAGTCGGCCTCGGTCACCCCCGGCAAGCCCTTGATCTGGGTGCGCAGGGCTTCGCCCTCGTGGGCGCTGGCATCGAGCTTGAGGTACAGCGAAATCTGCGCGGCGCGCTGCCACGAACCGCCCAGGCGCTCGACGTTGCTCAGCAGCAGCGACAGCCCCATGGGCAGGCTCAGTGCCACCGCCATCACCAGGCAGGTGAAGAAACTGCCGATCGGCTGCTTGCCCAGGCGACGCAGGCTGTCGAGCAGGCTGGAGCGGTGGCTTTCGATCCAGGCGTGCAGCAGGGTGCTGAAATCCGGGCCGTCATCGTCATCACGGCGTTTTTTGTGTTTTTGCGGGGCCGGCTCGGCGGCTTTGGGCGCGACGCGTTCGGACACCTTGGGGCTACGTGATGCACTCATTGCCCGGCCTCCCCATCGCCGATCAGTCGGCCACGCTGCAACGTCAGCATGCGATGGCGCATGCGTGCGATCAGGGCCAGGTCGTGACTGGCGATCAGCACGCTGGTGCCCAGGCGGTTGATGTCTTCGAACACGCCCATGATCTCGGCCGCCAGGCGCGGGTCGAGGTTACCGGTGGGCTCGTCCGCCAGCAGCAGGGCCGGGCGGTGCACGATGGCACGGGCAATCCCGACACGCTGCTGCTGGCCGGTGGACAGGTCACCGGGAAACAGCTCGGCCTTGTCCGACAGGGCCACGCGCTCCAGCGCCGAATCGACACGCTTGGCCACTTCGAGCTTGGACAGGCCAAGGATCTGCAGCGGCAAGGCGACGTTGTTGAACACGGTACGGTCGAACAGCAACTGGTGGTTCTGGAACACCACGCCGATCTGACGGCGCAGGAACGGGATCTGCGCGTTGCTGATCTGGCCCAGGTCTTGCCCGGCCAGCAGCAGCTTGCCGCTGGTGGGGCGTTCCATGGCCAGCAGCAGGCGCAGCAAGGTGCTCTTGCCTGCGCCGGAATGGCCGGTGACGAACAGGAATTCGCCCCGACGTACCCGAAAACTCAATTCATGCAGGCCAACGTGACCATTCGGATAGCGTTTGGCGACCTGTTCGAATCGGATCATGGATGCTCCCGCTCGGCAAACAGTGCTTGAACGAAGGGTTCTGCTTCGAACGTGCGCAGATCGTCAATGCCTTCACCCACGCCGATGTAGCGGATAGGCAGGCCGAACTGCTTGGCCAGGGCGAAGATCACCCCGCCCTTGGCGGTGCCGTCGAGCTTGGTCAGGGCCAGGCCCGTGAGTTCGACGCTCTGGTTGAAGTGCTTGGCCTGGTTGATGGCGTTCTGCCCGGTACCGGCGTCGAGTACCAGCAACACTTCGTGCGGCGCATCGGCGTCGAGCTTGCCGATGACCCGGCGCACCTTCTTGAGTTCTTCCATCAGGTTGTCTTTGGTGTGCAGGCGACCAGCGGTGTCGGCGATCAGCACATCGATGTTGCGCGCCTTGGCGGCCTGCACCGCGTCGAAGATCACCGAGGCCGAGTCGGCACCGGTGTGCTGGGCGATCACCGGGATCTGGTTGCGCTCGCCCCAGACCTGCAACTGCTCCACCGCCGCGGCGCGGAAGGTATCACCGGCCGCCAGCATGACTTTCTTGCCTTCAAGCTGGAGCTTTTTCGCCAGCTTGCCGATGGTGGTGGTCTTGCCGGCGCCATTGACGCCGACCACCAGGATCACGAACGGCTTGTTCTGCGACTGTATCTTCAGTGGTTGCTCGACCGGCTTGAGCAGGTCGGTCAACTCGCCTTGCAGCGACTTGTACAGGGCGTCGGCATCGGCCAGTTGCTTGCGCGCAACCTTCTGGGTCAGGCTCTGCACGATCACGGAGGTAGCCTCGACGCCGACGTCGGCGGTCAGCAGTCGGGTCTCGATCTCTTCGAGCAGGTCATCATCGATGACCTTCTTGCCCAGGAACAGGCTGGCCATGCCTTCGCCGATACTGGCGCTGGTCTTGGACAGGCCCTGCTTGAGACGGGCGAAGAAGCCGGCCTTGGTCTCTGCGGCAGGCACCGGGGCGGCTTGCGGCTCGACGGCGGTTTCGACCACTGCCGCCACAGGGGCTGGGGCCGGAACAACCGGCGCCGGAGAGGGCGCAACCACTACGGGCTCAGGCTCGACCACGGGGACTGGGGCAACGTACTGCGGCTCAGGCTCGGCAACAGGCACTGGCGCAGCATATTGCGCTTCAGGCTCGACCACCGGCGCTGGCGCAGCATATTGCGGCGCTGGTTCGACCACAGGCTCTGGCGCCTGCCGTTCAGGGATCGGCGGAGGCAGATGCGGCTCGAGGTCGGCCACCAGCGCTACCGGCTCTTCAGGCACCGGCAACACCAGGTTGCCCGCCGGGGCCTCGACCACCACCGGCGCCGCTTCGACAGCAACGGGGGCAGGCGCGGGCGCACTCGGGGCGATCGGCTCCAGCGCCTCTGGCACCGGGGTTTCGGGCTGTTCGACAACTGCTTGCTGGGGCTTTTTGCGCAGCCAGCCGAACAGGCCTTTCTTTTCACCGGCCGCGGCCGGGGTCTTTTTGTCGTCGTTGGAACCAAACATGGAAGACGGCTATCTCAGGGTAGCGATGCGCCAGTGTGGCGCCTCAAAATTCTTCTAACGCAGAACAGACTATGGTCAAGCCGACTGGTTCATGCGCAACATTTTGTCGGGACGCCGATAACGCCTCAATCTCGACAGGCATGGTCGTCAGGCAACCGGATCAGTATCCTAGCACCTCCTAGCCCGCCGACGCTAAGGCCATGCGGGCAGCCCTACAGGTTGAATCATCAATGAATGCTCTAGCCCGCCGCGCCGCCGGCCTGCTGCTCAGCACAATTGTATTGCCCCTGGTGGCCGTTGCCGCCGATTCCCAACCGACCCACGAATTCACCCTCGACAATGGCCTGAAGGTCATCGTGCGCGAAGACCATCGCGCGCCTGTGGTGGTCTCGCAGGTCTGGTACAAGGTCGGTTCCAGCTACGAAACCCCGGGCCAGACCGGCCTGTCCCACGCCCTGGAGCACATGATGTTCAAGGGCAGCAACAAGCTGGGGCCAGGTGAGGCCTCGCGCATCCTGCGCGAGCTGGGGGCCGAAGAAAACGCCTTCACCAGCGACGACTACACCGCTTACTACCAGGTACTGGCCCGCGACCGCCTGGGTGTGGCGCTGGAACTGGAAGCCGACCGCATGGGCAGCCTGCGTCTGCCACCGCAAGAATTCAGTCGCGAAATCGAGGTCATCAAGGAAGAGCGCCGCCTGCGCGTCGACGATCAGCCCAACGCCAAGGCCATGGAACTGTTCAGCGCCATGGCCCACCCGGCCAGCGGCTACCACACCCCGACCATCGGCTGGATGGCCGACCTCGAACGCATGAAGGTCGAAGAGCTGCGCCACTGGTACGAAGCCTGGTACGTGCCCAACAACGCCACCCTGGTGGTGGTCGGCGACGTCACCCCTGACGAGGTCAAGGGCCTGGCCCAGCGCTACTTCGGCGCCATCCCCAGGCGCGCCACGCCACCGGCCAAGCTGCCGCTGGAGCTGGCCGAGCCCGGCCTGCGCCAGCTCACCGTGCATGTACGCACCCAACTGCCGAGCCTGATCTACGGCTTCAACGTGCCGGGCCTGGCCACCGCCAAGGACCCGCGCAACGTGCACGCCCTGCGCCTGATCGCCGCCCTGCTCGACGGCGGCTACAGCGCACGCATGGCCACGCGCCTGGAGCGCGGCCAGGAGCTGGTGGCCGGCGCCTCCGCCAGCTACAACCCGTTTACCCGCGGCGACAGCCTGTTCATGCTCTCGGCCATCCCGAACACCCAGAAGCAAAAGACCCTGCCCGAGGTTGAAACCGGCCTCTGGCAACTGCTCGACGAACTCAAGACCACCCCGCCCACCGCCGAAGAGCTGGAGCGCGTGCGCGCCCAGGTGATTGCAGGGCTGGTCTACGACCGCGACTCGATCAGCAGCCAGGCCACCACCATCGGCCAGCTGGAAACCGTGGGGCTGTCCTGGAAACTCATCGACAAGGAACTGGACGAGCTGAAAAGCGTGACCCCGGCCGACATCCAGAGCGCCGCCCGCACCTACTTCACCCGCGAACGCCTGAGCGTTGCCCACGTATTGCCCGAGGAACAGGCGCATGACTGAGCAGTCGACCCCCCGCTACACCCTGATGGGCCTGGGCATCCTTGGCGCCGTGGTACTGACGGCCGTGTTCCTGGCCCGCCCGGCGCAATCGGACAATGCCACCAGCAATGCCCCGGCCAAGCCTGGCAGCAGCCTGCAATCGCTGGCCGAGCTGGACGGCAAGGCGCCCAGCCGGCGCGCCCTGGACATTCAGACCTGGAGCACCGCCGAAGGCGCCAAGGTGATGTTCGTCGAAGCCCACGAACTGCCGATGTTCGACCTGCGCCTGACCTTCGCCGCCGGCAGCAGCCAGGACGCCGAGCTGCCGGGCCTGGCCACGTTGACCAATGCCATGCTCAACGAAGGCGTGGCCGGCAAGGACGTCAGCGCCATTGCCGCAGGTTTTGAAGGCCTGGGGGCAGACTTTGGCAACGGTGCCTACCGCGACATGGCCGTCGCCTCGCTGCGCAGCCTCAGTGCCAAGGACAAGCGCGAACCTGCCCTGGCACTGTTCGCCGAGGTGGTCGGCAAGCCGACCTTCCCCGAAGACGCGCTCACGCGCATCAAGAACCAGATACTCGCCGGCTTCGAGTACCAGCAGCAGAACCCGGGCAAGCTGGCCGGCATCCAGCTGTTCGAGAAGCTGTACGGCAAGCACCCCTACGCCCACCCCAGCGACGGCGATGCCAAAAGCATCCCGCCGATTACCCTCGAGCAACTGCGCTCCTTCCATGCCAAGGCCTACGCCGCCGGCAACGTGGTGATCGCGCTGGTCGGCGACCTCAGCCGCGACGAGGCCCAGGCGATTGCCGCGCAGGTCTCCAGCGCGCTGCCCAAGGGCCCTGCCCTGCCCAAGCTGGCCCAGCCGAGCGCACCCACGCCTGGGGCCAGCCACATCGACTTCCCATCCAAGCAGACCCACCTGATGCTCGCGCAACTGGGCATCGACCGTAACGACCCGGACTATGCGGCCCTGTCGCTGGGCAACTCGATCCTGGGCGGTGGCGCCTTCGGCACCCGCCTGATGAGCGAAGTGCGCGAGAAGCGCGGCCTCACCTACGGCGTATACTCGGTGTTAAGCCCGATGCAGGTGCGCGGCCCGTTCATGATCAACCTGCAGACCCGTGCCGAACTGAGCGAAGGTACGCTCAAGCTGGTGCAGGACATCCTGCGTGACTACCTCAAGACCGGCCCCACCCAACAGGAACTGGACGACGCCAAGCGCGAGCTGGCCGGCAGCTTCCCGCTGGCCAATGCCAGCAATGCCAGCATCGTCGGCCAACTGGGCGCGATCGGCTTCTATGATCTGCCACTCGATTTCCTCGAAGACTTCATGCAGAAGTCCCAGAGCCTGACCGTCGAGCAGGTGCGTGATGCCCTCAACAAGCACCTGGCCGCCGACAAGATGGTCATCGTGACCGCAGGGCCGAAGGTGGCGCAGCAACCGTTGCCACCGCCCACTGACAAACCCGCCGAGCAGCCGCTTGGCGTACCGGAGCATTAATGGCCAGTCCATCCAGCAAATCCAGGGCCACCCACGGCGGCCAGGGCCAGCTGCGCATCATCGCAGGCCAATGGCGCAGCCGTCGCCTGAGCTTTCCCGACGCACCGGGCCTGCGCCCTACCCCTGACCGGGTGCGCGAAACCCTGTTCAACTGGCTGAGCGCCTATATCGAAGGCGCCCGCGTGCTGGATGCCTTCGCCGGCAGCGGCGCGCTGTTTCTCGAAGCCTTGTCCCGCGGGGCGGCTTCGGGCGTAGCGCTGGACAGCAACCGTACGGCCATCGAGAACCTCAAGGACAACCTCGAGCTGCTGCGCTGCCCCACCGGCCAGGTGATCCAGACCGACGTGGTGCGTTACCTGCAGGGCGAGTCCAAGGCGCCGTTCGACGTGGTGTTCCTCGACCCGCCGTTCCACCAGGACCTGCTGCCGACGACCTGTGCGCTGCTCGAAGAGCGCCAGTGGCTGGCCGAGCACGCCTGGATCTATACCGAAAGCGAGACGGCACCGTCCAGCCTGCAACTGCCGGGCAACTGGCGCCTGCACCGGGAAAAGAAGGCCGGCCAGGTGCACTACGCGCTCTGGGAGCGCGGCTGAGCCCAACCCCCCGGGGCCTGGCCCCGGGGAACCTTCCCTGCACTATCTATCTACCCCGCCCGTGCCCTCGCTTTGGATGATCGTGTTGCCTCTTCGACAAGAAAAGGAAACCACCCCATGCGAGCCCTTCTGCCTTGCGCCCTTTCAGGGCTGTTGCTGCTGAGCTGTTCAGCGCAGGCCAGCCCCGCCCCGACCCACGACTTCGAACTCGACAACGGCCTGCGCGTGATCGTGCGCGAAGACCACCGCGCGCCCGTGGTCAGCACGCACATGGTGGTAAAAGTGGGCTCCAGCCACGAACACCCCGGCCAGTCCGGCCTGTCACACGCCCTGGAGCATCTGGTCTTTACTGGCAGCGGCAAGACCTCGGCAGGTGAGTACTCGCAGATCCTGGAACGCCTCGGTGCCGAGGAAAACGCCTACACCAGCCGCGACCTGACGGTGTTTCATCAAACCCTGTCCGCGCCCTACCTGGGGCTTGGCCTGGAGCTGCTGGCGGACCTGCTGGTGGCCGCGCGCCTGGACGCCGCCCAGTTCGACGTGGAACTGCCTGCCATCAAAGCCGAACGCCGACAGCGCCTGGATTCGGCACATAGCCGCCTGGGCGAGCAGTTGCAAGCGATCGCCCATTCATCCAGCAGCTATGCCACACCGGTGATCGGCTGGCCCAGTGACCTGGAGCGTATGAACGCAGCCGAGCTCACTGCCTGGTACCGCGCCTGGTATGCCCCCAACAACAGCGTGCTGGTGGTGGTCGGCGCTGTCACGGGCGAACAGGTACGCAGCCTTGCCCAGCGGCATTTCGGCGGGTTGCCGCGCACCCCGCTGGCAGCTGTCAAGGCACCACTGGACTATCCGGTCGCCCTTCGCCAGGTAACGCTGCGCGATGGCGCGGCAACCCCTGCCGTGGCGATGGCCTTCAATGTACCCAGCCACGCGACGGCCACCGCCCCGCGTGACGTCAATGCACTGCGCCTGACCCAGGCCCTGCTCGGCGGCGGGCTGAGTGCGCGCCTGGTGGCCGGGCCGATGCGCGAACAGGAACGACTGATGGACCCGTTCGTCAGTTACTCGCCCTTCACGCGGGGCGACAGCCTGTTCGTGGTGCAAGCCTCGATCAACCCGACCAAGGCGCTGCCCCTGGACAATGTGCGCAGCGCGCTGCAGGACGAACTGCAGGCATTGAAAGCCGCCCCGCCAACGCCCCAGGCCCTGGAACGCGCCAGGACCTGGCTGCTGGCGCAACTGGTCTACGCCCGCGACGACCTCAGCGCCCAGGCCGACGAGCTCAGCGCACTCAGCGCCGCCGGCCTGCCCCTGAGCCTGCTCGCCAGCGAGCGCGAGGACCTGCAAGCCATTACCGCGCAAGACATACAGCACGTCGCACGCACCTACTTCAGCGACGAACGCCTGAGCGTGGCGTACATTAAAGCCCCGGAGGCCGATGATGAATAAGATCCTCTGCAGCCTCTTCACGCTGTGTCTGGCACTGCTGGCGAGTGCACCCGTTCGCGCTGGCGCAACGCTCGACGCGCTGACCGACGCCAACCAGCCCATCGAGGTGCCCGCCCTGCAGGTCGCCCGCTGGCATACCCCCGCGGGCACGCCCGTGCTGTTCGTACGCAGCCAACAGCTCCCCATGTTCGATGTACAGGTGATCTTCGCCGCTGGCAGCGCCTATGAACAGGGCGTCGCCGGGCTGGCCCAACTGACCCTGGGCATGCTCGACGAGGGCACCCTGGTGCGTGACGCCAGCGCCTTTGCCGAGGCGCTGGACGATACCGGGGCGGTGCTCCACAAGAGCAGCGGGCGCGAGCGTGTGCAGGTCGCATCTTGCGCAGCTCAGCCATGATCCCCAGCGCACATCGTCAATCGACCTGCTGGTCGAGATGCTGGGCCAGCCGCTGTTTGCCGAGCCCAGGCTGGCGCCGATCAAGGACCAGTTGAACAATCTGATCGCCCATTCCCGGCATTACGCCGCGCAACGTGCCAGCGACCTGCTCAATGTGCATCTGTACCCAGGCCACCCCTATTCGGCAAATCCGCTGGGCGAGCCGACGCGATTGCCAGGATCTCGATCGAGCAGATCAAGGCGTATTACCAGCGCGCGTTCACCGCCAGCAACGCTACTATCGTGTTGGTCGGCGACCTGAGCCACGAACAGGCCAGGCAGATGGCGGAGCACATCGCCGGCACCCTTCCCACAGGCCCGGCGCTGCCGTCCATCCCGGCGCCTGCGGCCACTGAGCCGGAGCTCTACCACCTCGAGCACCCGGGGACACAGACCACCTTGCTGGTGGGGCTGCCCGCACCAGCGGCGAACCATCCCGACCGGGCCGCACTCACCGTGCTCAACCAGATCCTGGGCGGCAAAGGCCTGCGTACGCGCCTGATGCACGAACTGCGCACCCGCCGCGGTCTCACCTATGGCGCCTACTCCCGACTGCAGCTTCAGCGCAGTGCCGGTATCTGGGGCATGCAACTGGGCGTCGAGCATCGTTACCGGGACGCCACGCTGCACGTCGTGGAGCAACTGCTGCACGACTATGTCGAGCACGGCCCGACCCAGCAGGAGCTTGACGATACGCGGCGCAAGCTGCTGGGCGAGCTGTTGCTCGCCAGCGCCAGCAACGCGGGCAAGCTCGCGCAGTTACAGGACATTGCCTTCAACCAGTTGGCGCCTGACCATCAGGCGCAGTTCATCAACGCGATCCAGGCCTTGAGCATCGATCAGCTGAAGGTCGTGTTGAAAAATCACCTGCAGATCGACAAGCTGGTGCAGATAAGTGTCGGCCCGCTCTCTGACCAGGAGCCGCTGCCCACCCACACGACGGATTGAGCGTCCCGGCGCCCGGCAGTGTCGCCCTTGAACACATACACTGAGAGCTGAACGGCCGTGCGTCACCGAGAAGTGCAATGATGTCGACCCCTTCACCCCACACCTTCGAGCCCGCCAGCGGGCTAGGCAATCCGCACCTGCAGACCCTCTGGGGCCCGCTTTGGCGCAAGCCGCCGGGCGTCGAGCATCAGCGCGAACGGCTGTGGCTGGCCGATGGCGACTTTCTCGACCTGGACTGGTGTGGCCCGCACGCGGCCACTGCGCCGCTGGTGGCGGTTCTGCACGGGCTGACCGGCTCGTCCACTTCGCACTACGTGGTCGGCCTGCAGCAGGCCCTGCAGGCTCAGGGCTGGGCCAGCGTGGCGGTCAACTGGCGCGGCTGCTCGGGCGAGCCGAACCTGTTGCCCCGCAGCTATCATTCCGGTGCCAGTGAAGACCTGGCCGAGGTCATCGCCCACCTGCGCGCTGCACGTCCACAGGCACCGTTATACGCGGTGGGTTATTCGCTGGGGGGCAACGTGCTACTCAAGTACCTGGGCGAGGTGGGCGCCGCCAGCCCGTTGCAGGCGGCCGTGGCGGTGTCGGTACCGTTTCGCCTGGACCAATGCGCAGACCGCATCGGCCTGGGCTTCTCGCGGGTGTACCAGGCGCATTTCATGCGCGCAATGCTCGGCTATGTAAAGGACAAGCAACGCCACTTCCAGCACCAGGGCCACCACGAAGGGCTGGCGGCGCTGGCACGCCTGGGGCCGTTGGAAAACCTGCGCACGTTCTGGGACTTCGATGGGCGGGTCACTGCGCCGCTCAACGGTTTCAGCGACGCACACGACTACTACAAGCGCTCTTCCAGCCGCTACTACCTGGGCCGCAACCGCACGCCGACCCTGCTCATCCAGGCCAGCGACGACCCCTTCGTGTTCGCTCACAGCCTGCCGGGCGCCGCCGAGCTGGCCAGCCAGACCACCCTGGAGCTACACCGCCAGGGCGGCCACGTCGGTTTTGTCGATGGCAGCCTGCGCCAACCCGGCTACTACCTGGAGCGGCGTATTCCGCACTGGCTGGCCAGCGGCGCCTAGTCGCCGGTGGCCACCGGGCGCTGCGGGTCGGTGATCCATTCGCTCCACGAGCCGGCATACAGCCGCGCCAGCGGGTAACCGGCCAGGCACAGGGCGAACAGGTTGTGGCAGGCCGTTACGCCCGAGCCGCAATAGGCCACCAGAGCCTCGGGCGCACGCCCGCCCAGCATCGCCGCGAAACGCTGCCTGAGGTACTCGGGCGCCAGGAAACGGCCATCGGCCCCCAGATTGTCGGTGAACGCCGCACAATGGGCACCGGGGATATGCCCGGCCACCGGGTCGATCGGCTCGACCTCGCCGCGAAAGCGCGGCAGCGCGCGAGCGTCGAGCAGGGTCAGCGCAGGCTCGCCCAGGTGGTGGCCGAGTTGCTCGGCATCGAGCAGCAACTGCGGGTCGGGCTGGCCACTGAAACTGCCCTCGCGCCGCTGCGGCGCATCCAGGCTCAGGGGCAAGCGGGCCGCATGCCAGGCCTTGAGGCCGCCGTCGAGAATGAACACCCCATCGCGCTTGCCCAGCCACGCCAGCAGCCACCACGCCCGCGCCGCAAATGCGCCGGGGCCATCATCGTAAAGCACCACCTCGCTGTCGTTGTCGATGCCCCAGTTGCGCAGGCGCTGCACCATGGCATCGGCATCCGGCAGCGGGTGGCGCCCGGTCACGCCCTTGACCACCGGCCCGCTCAGGTCCCGCTCCAGATCGGCGAAATACGCGCTGGCAATATGCCCTTCGGCATAGCTGCGCTGGCCATGGTCGACGTCATCCAGGGCAAAGCGACAATCGAGAATCACCAGCTTCGGCGCGCCGAGGCGCTCGGCCAGCGGCTGGGGTGCAATCAGTTGCGCGAGGGGCATGACAGTCTCCATATCGGTTCAAAGAGGGGCGCCCTGCTGTCCCAGCGCCTGGTCCAGCGGTACGTAGAATTCCGTGCACAATGCATCCACTGCCGGGCGGGCGCGGGCAGTGACGAACCCCAGCTCCAGCACCAATACCTGATAGACACCGCGCTTGATCGCGTCCTCACTCAGGTACGCGGCATTTTCCCGTGTGGTGCACAGAAAGCGCACCCAGGAGGTCAGCACGATCCAGGCATTGAGGGTCAGCGACTCGATCTGCACACAGTCCATGGCGACGATGTCGGCCTCGACGAAGCCGCGGTAGATCGCCTGGCCCTGCAGCAGGCAGCGCTGCGAAAAGTGCCGATAGCGGGCGGCCAGCGCCTTGTCACTGTCGAGCAGGTGTTCCAGGTCACGGTGCACAAAGCGGTAGCTCCACATCGCCGCCAGCAGCGCCTTGAGGTAGAAACGCTTGTCGTCGACGGTGGCCGCACGGCCCTGGGGCGGGTGCAGGAAACTGTCCACCAGGGTTTCGTACTGGTTGAACAGCACCGCGACGATCGCCTGCTTGTTGGCGAAGTGGTAATACAGGTTACCGGGGGAAATCTCCATGTGCGCCGCAATGTGGTTGGTACTGACACTGCGTTCGCCCTGCTGGTTGAACAGTTCCAGGCTGGTCTGCACGATACGCTCGCGGGTCTTGATGCGCGCTGCCATGGTCAGCTCCAAAGGCATGAGCTCGGGGGAATGGGCTTATCTTACGGCGTATCCGTCACAGGATGTACCGCTGGCAATAGTAGAGTATAAGCTCTATTAAAAACCGCCCTGCCGGGGACCCCCACATGCCTGCCCAAACCCTGTTCGACCGCCAGCGCCAGGCCTTTGCCGGGCTGCCAATGGCGCCTTTGGCGCAACGCCTGCAGTGGCTCAAGAGCCTGCGGCGGATGCTGCTCGAGCACCAGCGTGCACTGGTCGAGGCGATCAGCCAGGACTTCGGCGGGCGCAGCGCCGACGAGACGCTGCTGGCCGAACTGATGCCCAGCGTACAGGGCATTCGCCATGCCGAGCAGCACTTGGCGGGCTGGATGAAAGCGGTGCGGCGCAAGGTCGGCCTGGCGTTCCAGCCGGCCACTGCTCGGGTGCTGTATCAGCCCCTGGGCGTGGTGGGCGTGATCGTGCCGTGGAACTACCCGCTGTTCCTGGCCATGGGGCCGCTGACGGCGGCCCTGGCGGCGGGCAATCGGGTCATGCTCAAACTCAGCGAGGCCACACCGGCCACCGGCGAGCTGCTCCAGCGCCTGCTGGGCGAGGTATTCCCCGAGGACCTGGTGAGCGTGGTGCTGGGTGAGGCCGAGGTCGGCGAAGCCTTCTCGCGCCTGCCGTTCGACCACCTGCTGTTTACCGGGGCCACCAGCATCGGTCGCCACGTGATGGCAGCTGCGGCGCAAAACCTGACTCCGGTGACCCTGGAGCTGGGCGGCAAGTCACCGGCCATCGTCTCGGCCGACGTCCCCCTGGAGCATGCAGCCGAGCGCATTGCGTTCGGCAAGACCCTGAATGCCGGGCAGACCTGCGTGGCGCCTGACTACGTGCTGGTGCCACGGACGCGCCTGGACGCTTTCGTCGAGGCGTACCGCCAGGCAGTGTTGCGGTTTTATCCACAGGTACAGGGCAACCCCGACTACAGCGCGATCATCAATGCACGGCACCTGGCGCGCCTGAACCGTTACCTGGCCGACGCACACGACAAGGGCGCAACGGTGCTGGACCTGTATCCGGGTGAAGCACGCGAAGGCCGGCGCCTGCCGCCGCAGGTGCTGCTGCAGGTCGACGACAGCATGCAGGTGATGCAGGACGAGATCTTCGGCCCGGTGCTGCCGGTGGTGCCCTACGACAGCCTGGCCGAGGCGCTGGCTTACGTGGCCCGGCGCCCGCGCCCGCTGGCGCTGTACTACTTCGGCTATGACCGTGGCGAGCAGCAGCGGGTACTGGAGCAGACCCACTCGGGCGGGGTGTGCCTGAACGACACCTTGCTGCAGGTGGCACAGGATGACCTGCCGTTTGGCGGGGTCGGGCCATCGGGCATGGGCAACTACCACGGGCATGAGGGCTTCAAGACCTTCAGCCATGCCCGGGCGGTGTTCGCCAAGCAGCGGGTGAATGCGGCCCGGTTGATCTACCCGCCGTACGGCAAGGCGCTGCATCGGTGGGTGTACCGGCTGTTCATTCGCTGAGCCTGCGCGCCATCAACAGCCCCGCCCTTGCTGCTGCGCTCCGACGCGCCCGACCCGTACCGGCGCCTGGCCAACGGCGGATGACAAGTATTATAACGGCTGTCTATAGTGCCTTGAGCGGGTGCAGGCGACTTGGCCGACCGAAGCGGCTGCGATACCATCCGACTCCCAAACGCACTCCTGCCAGGACGACGCGATGAACCGAGTGTTGTACCCAGGTACTTTCGACCCTATCACCAAGGGCCATGGCGATCTCGTCGAGCGGGCCTCCCGGCTGTTCGACGAAGTGATCATCGCGGTCGCCGCCAGCCCCAAGAAGAACCCGCTGTTCCCCCTGGAGCAACGGGTCGAGCTTGCGCGTGAGGTCACCAGGCACCTGCCCAATGTGCAGGTCATCGGCTTTTCCACGCTGCTGGCGCACTTTGCCAAGGAGCAGCAGGCCAATGTGTTCCTGCGCGGGCTGCGCGCCGTCTCCGACTTCGAGTATGAATTCCAGCTGGCGAACATGAACCGGCAACTGGCGCCCGACGTCGAAAGCCTGTTCCTGACGCCTTCGGAGCGCTATTCGTTCATCTCCTCGACCCTGGTGCGCGAAATCGCGGCCCTGGGCGGCGACATCACCAAGTTCGTCCACCCGGTGGTGGCCGATGCGCTGACCGAGCGCTTCAAGAAGTAACTGCGCCGCGCGCGAGAACCGCGCCCGCGTGCACTGCGGGCGTTAATGCGGCACAATTGTGCCCATCGGTTTTCATATGCCCGGGCCTGATGCCCCGGCCGGAGTCCCCATGTCCCTGATCATCACCGACGATTGCATCAATTGCGACGTCTGCGAACCCGAGTGCCCGAACGCCGCCATCTCCCAGGGCGAAGAGATCTACGTGATCGACCCCAACCTGTGCACCCAGTGCGTGGGCCACTACGACGAACCCCAGTGCCAGCAAGTCTGCCCGGTCGACTGCATCCCGCTGGATGAAGCGCACCCGGAAAGCGAAGACGAACTGATGGCCAAGTACCGCAAGATCACCGGCAAGGCCTGATACAGGCCGTCAGGTCTGGCAGCGCGGGCAGAACACGCTGGCGCGCTGGCCCAGGGTCACGTTGCGCAATACCGTGCCGCACACCTTGCACGGCTCTTCCCCGCGCCCGTACACAAACAGCTCCTGCTGAAAGTAGCCCGGCTGGCCATCGCCCCCGATGAAATCGCGCAGCGTGGTACCGCCCCGCTCGATGGCATGCGCCAGCACCCGCTTGATCTCGATGCCCAGGCGCACATAACGCGCCCGCGAAATCCCCCCCGCCGGCCGGCGCGGGTCGATGCCCGCCGCGAACAGCGCCTCGGTCGCATAGATGTTGCCCACCCCCACCACCACCGCGTTGTCCATGATGAACGGCTTGACCGCCATCGAGCGCCCGCGTGACTGCTGGAACAGACGCTCGCCGTCGAACAGGTCGGTCAATGGCTCCGGCCCCAGGCGCAGCAGCAGCTCGTGCTGCAGCGGGTCGGCGGTCCACAGCATGGCGCCGAACCGACGCGGATCGGTGTAGCGCAGCGCCAGCCCCGACTCCAGTTCGATGTCCACATGCTCGTGCTTGGCCGCCGGCAAGCCGATCTCCACCAGCCGCAGATTGCCCGACATGCCCAGGTGGCTGATCAGCGTACCCACCTCGGCGTTGAGCAACAGGTACTTGGCACGTCGCTGCACCGACACGAAGCGTTGCCCGGACAGGCGCACGTCGAGGTCTTCGGGAATCGGCCAGCGCAGGCGCTGCTCGCGCACGATCACGCGGCTGACACGCTGCCCTTCAAGGTAGGGCGCAATGCCGCGGCGGGTGGTCTCGACTTCAGGGAGTTCAGGCATGGATCAGTGCGCGCCCATTTCGCGGATGGTCTGCTTGAGGTTCTCGAAGTCGTACTCCGACAGGCCGACGTAGTCGAGCACCAGGTGCCCGACGGTGTTCCATTCATGGTCCACGCTCTGGTTGCCCAGCACCCGGCAGGAGCTGCAGATATGCTCGGCCATCTTCAGGATCGCCAGCAGGTTCTTGAGCTGGGTGTTGCGCGCCGACTCGTCGCTGAACACCGCCAGCGCATTGTGGTGGTTGGCGATGGCCGCACTCACATGCTCCGGCAGGCGCCACGACTTGGCGGTGTAGTAACCGACCACCGCATGGTTGGTGTTGAACACGCGGTTCTCGGTGTCGACCACACGCTGCTCGGAGCCGGCATTGGCGTAGGCCTGCTCCAGGGTGTCCATGTAGTCGGGAAACCGCTTGAGCATCAGCGGCACGCCGCAATCGTGGAACAGGCCCAGTGCATAGGCTTCGTCCACCGCCTGCGAGCCGATGCGCTTGGCCAGGGTCAGGCAGGTCATGGCCACGTCCTGGGCGGTATCCCAGAAGCGGTTGAGGGTGACGATGGTGGCGTCGCTCATCTCGCCCTTGATCGACTGCGCGTTGATCAGATTGATGATCGAGCGGCTGCCCAGCAGGTTCACCGCGCGCTGGATCGAGGCGATCTTGTTGGTCAACCCGTAATACGGGGAGTTGACCAGCTTGAGCAGCGCGCCGGACAGGCCCGGGTCCTGGGCGATCAGCTTGGCGATCGTTTCGAGGTCGGGGTCGGGCATGTACTGCTCGAACTGCAGGTCGACCATGATCTGCGGCTGTGGCGGTACGCTGATGCCCTGCAGGGCTTGCTGGATCTGTTCGGCGGTAAGTTCCTGGGACATAAGTACACACTCGGGGCTGAGGGGCGATTCTAACCCTGCACGCGTGCCGGGAGACACCCGTTGATGCAGTCCAAAGGAACTTTACCTGCCTGCCTGCGGCCTGCTGGCTACAGATCAAACGGAAAAAGGAGCACAGCAATGACAACCCCATTGAGCGGCAAGCGCGTCGCCATGCTGGTCACCGACGGCTTCGAGCAGGTGGAACTGACAGGGCCCATGCAAGCCCTGCAACAGAGCGGCGCACGGGTCGAGATCCTGTCGGACAAGGCCGGCACGGTCAAAGGCTGGCACCACGATGAGCCGGCCGATGACTTCACCGTCGACGGCACTTTCGACGCGGCCCGGGGCGAGGTGTATGACGCCATCGTGCTGCCGGGCGGGGTGCAGAACTCCGACACAATCCGCATCAATTCTGCCGCGCAGAAGCTGGTCAAGGCCCACGACGCCGCCGGCAAAACCCTGGCGGTCATCTGTCATGGCGGCTGGCTGCTGGTATCGAGCAACCTGGTCAAGGACCGCAAGATGACCAGCTACAAGAGCGTGCGCGACGACATCATCAATGCCGGTGGCCTGTGGCTGGATGATGCCGTGGTGATCGATGGCAACCTGATCAGCAGCCGTGATCCCGACGATATCCCGGCCTTCAACGCCCAGTTGCTGAGTGCCCTGGGCGCCTGACGGGCTATTTGTCGCCGGCCGAGCCGCGTGCCCGGCCGACGCGCTATACTCCCGCTCTTTTTTCCGGAGCGACGTCATGTCCCTGCCCAGCCTTCGCCTCAAAGCCAACGCCGACCGCCGCCTGCGCGCCGGCCACCTGTGGGTGTACAGCAACGAAATCGACGTCGCCGCGACCCCGCTGCATGGCTTCAAGGCCGGCGACCAGGCGGTACTCGAAGGTGCCGGCGGCAAGCCGCTGGGCATCGTCGCGATGAGCCCGAACAACCTGATCTGCGCACGCCTGCTGTCGCGTGACGCCAAGCTGGCACTGGACAAGTCGCTGCTGGTACACCGCATCAACGTGGCCCTGTCGCTGCGCGAGCGCCTGTTCGACAAGCCGTTCTACCGCCTGGTGTACGGCGACTCGGACCTGCTGCCGGGCCTGGTGGTCGACCGTTTCGGCGACATCCTTGTCGTGCAGCTGGCCTCGGCCACCATGGAACAGCACAAGGACGAGGTGATCGCCGCCCTGGTGCAGGTGCTCAAGCCAAGCGGCATCCTGTTCAAGAACGACTCGGCGGCGCGTGATGCCGAGGGCCTGAACCGTTATGTCGAAACCGTGTTCGGCCTGGTGCCGGAGTGGGTGGCGCTGGAAGAGAACGGCGTGAAGTTCGAAGCGCCGGTGATGGAAGGCCAGAAGACCGGCTGGTTCTACGACCACCGCATGAACCGCGCGCGTCTGGCGCCGTACGTGAAGGGCAAGCGTGTGCTCGACCTGTTCAGCTACATCGGTGGCTGGGGCGTGCAGGCCGGTGCGTTTGGCGCCAGCGAAGTGTTCTGCGTGGATGCATCGAGCTTCGCCCTCGATGGTGTGGAGCGCAATGCGGCGCTCAACGGCATTGCCGAGAAAGTCACCTGTGTCGAAGGCGACGTGTTCGAGGCGCTGCGCGAGCTCAAGGCGGCCGAAGAGCGTTTCGACGTGATCGTGGCCGACCCGCCCGCGTTCATCAAGCGCAAGAAGGACCTGAAGAACGGCGAAGGCGCGTACCGTCGCCTGAACGAGCAGGCCATGCGCCTGCTGAGCAAGGACGGCATCCTGGTGAGTGCGTCGTGCTCGATGCACCTGCCCGAGGATGACCTGCAGAACATCCTGCTGACCAGTGCCCGTCACCTGGACCGCAACATGCAGTTGCTCGAGCGCGGCGGCCAGGGCCCGGACCACCCGGTGCACCCGGCGATCCCGGAAACCCGCTACATCAAGAGCATCACCTGCCGGTTGCTGCCCAACAGCTGATCGCGGTGGACGAAAATCCCGGCCAGGTGCCGGGATTTTTTTTGCCGGTACCGGCCTCTTCGCTGGCAAGCCAGCGCCCACAGGGATCACCGCTGCCATTGGAGCGCCATGCACCCTCAATCGCGCTGCGAGTACGGCATCATCCCCAGCTCCTGCCCATCGATCACCAGGGTCTTGTAGCGCGGGCGTGCCAGCTTGAGCGTGCCCGCACGGATCTGCTCGATCAGTTGCCGGCCCGTACCGACCCTGTCCACCCGCGCATAGTCACGCCAGGCACCCTTGTGACGCGCATACACGAACGCCGACGTCGAGTACTCGTGCTTGGGCACCACCAGCACCTCGTTGGCCCCATCGTCATCCAGGTCCACCTGCCAGGCCGCACACCCCGAGCTGCCGCACTGGCTTTCGATCAGGGTCAGGTTGAGCATTTGCGCGCTGTCTTCAGGCTCAGGCCCGATCCATTCCAGCTTTGGTCCGTATTCACGCGGCGACATGCTCACGGGTTCGGCTTCCAGCAGGCGATCGGCCAACAGCTCGCGGCTGGCCGCATCGAGAATCTGACCCTCCTTGACCAGCCGCGACAGGCGTTCGAACTGCTCCAGCCCCGGCTGGCCAAGCCGATGACGCAAGGCGCGCATATCGAACTTGTCTGCCGAGGTGCGCCCGCTCAACAGCCGCTCCACCTGGTTGGCGGCACTGTAGGTCAACGGGTTGAGCACCGGGGTAAATACCAGTATCAGCACCACGAAGCTGAGCAGCGCGATCAACGGGTTGCTGCGCCGCAGGCTACCCAGCCACACCGCCTGACGCGGGCGTATGGCCCACAACGCCGCCAGGCTGTGCACCAGCGCGATACCAATCAGCAGCATCGCCAGAAAACGCTGCGGCGTCAGGCCGTACTGGTCAATGCGCAGCCAGCTCGAATAGCCCGCCAGCCCCATCAGCAGCGGCAGGCACACCAGGCTGGCGTTCACCAGCAACTTCAGCGGCCTGGCGTAACCGGCATCGTGCTCGCCGTCCTGGAACACGCCGTTGAGCAGGAACAGCGTGCTGCCCGCCAGGCACAGCAGGATGCTGGTGGAGTAGCCGGTGTTGAAGATCGGCTCGACCCCGCTCACCGCCAGTGCCAGGGTGAACACCAGAGCGATCAGCGAGCACAGCGGCAGCAGGTAGCGGCACACGGTCAGCAGCACATTGCGCAGCAGGCCGATGACCTTGTCGTTCTCGCGCCCCATGCGGATGCCCAGCGAGAAGAAGATCGGCAGGCACACGTAGATGAATTCGGCCGAGGCAAATATATCGCTGAGCACCGGCGCGCCCAGGATCGTGAACAACCGACCGCACAGCCACAGCAGCATCCAGAACGCCAGGGTGACCAGCAATGCCAGCAATATGATGAAGGCATTGTTCCAGGCATGTCGGTACAAGTCCTGATAGCGCAGGCGGTTGCCGTCGCGGGTCGGCCAACTGAGGATGAACGCCGCGCCGATATAGGCCAGCACCAGCGAGGCCGGTATCCAGCGGGTCCACTGCCAGTCATCCGACTGTGCAAACAGCCAGGCAGAGATACTGGCCATCAGCAATGTCAGGCCGGCCACCAGCAGCCAGGTGCCGCGCTGGCGTACCGCGCTGCCGAGCAGTTGCAGGTTGAGACCACCCACCAGGGCCAGCGTGGCCGTGAAGGCGCCGAGCGCGGGATGGCGATAGTAGAGATGGCTGAGCAGCAGCACCCCCTGTACCAGGGCGATGGCGATGTAATACAGCACGGAACGGTTGAGCACGGGCATTCCAAGTCCTTTTGCGAGGGGGTGCACAAGGCGCGCAGTCTAGAGCCAAGCAGCCCTGTGCGGCTAGGCCACGCCCCCCGCGTCAACGTCCATGCGTAGCCGCAAAGACAGCGGCCAGCGTCGGCAACGCTGGCGCCACGCGTGCCGTCGTTTCAGATATCCAGCACCTGGGAAGCAATCCCGAAGTACACCAGTACCCCCGCCGCATCCGCAATCGAGGTTACCAGCGGCCCGCTCGCTGTGGCCGGATCGAGCCGCAGGCGGCTGAGCAGGAATGGCAGGCTCATGCCGATCAGGCTGCCCACCAGCACGATCACCAGCATGCTGCTGGCCACGATGAACGCCACATCGGCACCGCCGCGCAATGCGCCCAGCGACGCCACCGCCACCGCCATGGTCAGCCCCAGCAACAGCGCCACACCACACTCGCGCCCGAGCATCGACAGCCAGTCACGCATCGCTACTTCGCCGGTTGCCAGCCCGCGTACCATCAAAGTGGCCGATTGCGCACCGGCATTGCCGCCACTGTCCACCAGCAATGGCAGGAAGAACACCAGCACGATGTGGGCCGCAATGGTGTCTTCGAATGCAGCGATACCCGCCCCCGAAAACAGGTTGCCGAACACCAGCAGTACCAGCCAGAACACTCGCTTGCGGTACAGCAGGCCGGTGGTTGCGGTTTTCAGGTTGCCGATGCGCGTGGCAATCAGGGCGCCCTTGTGGAAGTCTTCGGTGGCCTCCTCCACCACTACGTCCATGGCATCGTCACAGGTGACGATGCCTACCAGGCGCGCCTGTTCATCCAGCACCGGCAATGCCGGCAGGTCGTGATGACTGATCAGCCGCGCCACCGACTCCTGGCTTGCCGCCACGGTGACACTCACCACCGGCTTGACCATCAGTTGCGCCACCGGCGTGTCTGGCGCCGCCAGGATCAGCTCGCGCAACGACAAGGTCCCGAGCAGGCGCCGCTGCTCGTCGAGTACGTAGGCCTGGTAGAGGGCCTGGGCATCCGCCGCCTCGCGGCGCAATGCGTCGATCGCCTGAGCGGCCGTGAGGTCCACCGCCACACGGGCATACGCGCTGCTCATCAAGGCCCCCGCCGTGCCTTCGGCATGGCTGCAGACGCGCCGCAGGTCATCGCGCTCGGCCTGGGCCTGGGCCCGCTCGGTATAGAGGTGCGAAATGCAAGGGTCATGCGCAAATTCAAGGTGCTTCATAGTGCTCTCCAGGCACCCGCGCAGGGTGCCGTGAAGCCGCACGGCAGGACGCGTCAGCTCACAGGCGCCCCGCCGCCGGGCGCGGTCGGTGCCAGAATGTAAGTTCGTGATGAACTGAAACTGGGAAGGTCCATTGACGGTGTCGTCTCGTAAGCCGCACATGCGGCGCCGGGATAGTAGCCCTGTCGCGCCTGCACTGACACCCTGCACAAGGCATTTGGGAAATGCCCTACATCGACCAGCCGACCAGCGAAAACGCCCATCCGGCCATTGCGCCGTTCCTTCCCGCCGCCAGCGGTGTAGAATCGGCCTATTCATCGCCAGTCATCCCCGGCGGGTTTATGAGCTCTGGTCGAGCCCACGGCGATCCCGCGGCGTTTTCGGCCTCATCCGTACCAGCGGCCACCTGCCTTCGGTACAAAGGACAAGAGAAGCTCACTCCCCTTTTTGTTACCTGATTAGCCGCCAGGAGTGCTTCATGCCTGATTACCGCTCGAAAACGTCCACCCACGGTCGCAACATGGCCGGCGCTCGTGCCCTGTGGCGCGCCACCGGCATGAAAGACGCCGACTTCAAGAAGCCGATCATTGCCATCGCCAACTCGTTCACCCAGTTCGTCCCAGGCCACGTGCACCTGAAGGACCTGGGCCAGCTGGTAGCCCGCGAGATCGAACGCGCCGGCGGCGTGGCCAAGGAATTCAACACCATCGCGGTGGATGACGGCATCGCCATGGGCCACGACGGCATGCTCTATTCGCTGCCGAGTCGCGAAATCATCGCCGACTCGGTCGAGTACATGGTCAATGCGCACTGCGCCGACGCCATCGTGTGCATCTCCAACTGCGACAAGATCACCCCCGGCATGCTGATGGCCGCCCTGCGCCTGAACATCCCGGTGATCTTCGTGTCCGGTGGCCCGATGGAAGCCGGCAAGACCAAGCTGGCCAGCCATGGCCTGGACCTGGTCGACGCCATGGTGATCGCCGCCGACAGCACCGCCAGTGACGAAAAAGTCGCCGAGTACGAGCGCAGCGCATGCCCGACCTGCGGCTCGTGCTCCGGCATGTTCACCGCCAACTCGATGAACTGCCTGACCGAAGCCCTGGGCCTGGCCCTGCCGGGCAATGGTTCGACCCTGGCCACCCACAGCGACCGCGAGCAGCTGTTCCTGCAGGCCGGCCGCACCATCGTCGAACTGTGCCAGCGCTACTACGGCGAAAACGACGAATCGGTACTGCCGCGCAACGTCGCCAACTTCAAGGCGTTCGAGAACGCCATGATGCTGGACATCGCCATGGGCGGTTCGACCAACACCATCCTGCACCTGCTGGCCGCCGCCCAGGAAGCCGAGATCGACTTCGACCTGCGCGACATCGATCGCCTGTCGCGCAGCGTGCCGCAGCTGTGCAAGGTGGCGCCGAACATCCAGAAGTACCACATGGAAGACGTGCACCGCGCCGGCGGCATCTTCAGCATCCTCGGCTCGCTGGCCCGTGGTGGCCTGCTGCACACCGACCTGCCGACCGTGCACAGCCGCAGCATGGAAGAAGCCATCGCCAAGTGGGACATCACCCAGACCGACGATGAAGCGGTGCACCACTTCTTCAAGGCCGGCCCGGCCGGTATCCCGACCCAGACTGCATTCAGCCAGTCGACCCGTTGGGAAACCCTCGACGACGACCGCGAGAACGGCTGTATCCGCAGCTTCGAGCATGCCTACTCGCAGGAAGGCGGCCTGGCCGTGCTGTACGGCAACATCGCGCTGGACGGCTGCGTGGTGAAAACTGCGGGTGTCGACGAGTCGATCCACGTGTTCGAAGGCAATGCGAAGATCTTCGAAAGCCAGGACAGCGCCGTGCGCGGCATCCTCGCCGACGAAGTGCAGGCCGGCGACATCGTGATCATCCGTTACGAAGGCCCCAAAGGCGGCCCGGGCATGCAGGAAATGCTGTACCCCACCTCCTACCTGAAGTCCAAGGGCCTGGGCAAAGCCTGTGCGCTGCTGACCGACGGGCGTTTCTCGGGCGGCACCTCGGGCCTGTCGATCGGCCATGCTTCGCCGGAGGCGGCAGCCGGTGGCGCGATTGGCCTGGTGCGCGATGGCGACAAGGTGCTGATCGACATTCCGAACCGTTCGATCAACCTGCTGGTCAGCGACGAAGAGTTGGCGGCGCGTCGTGTCGAGCAGGACCAGAAGGGCTGGAAGCCGGTCGAGAAGCGTCCGCGCAAGGTGACCACGGCATTGAAAGCCTATGCCCTGCTGGCCACCAGTGCCGACAAGGGCGCGGTGCGCAACAAGGCGATGCTGGACGGGCTGTAAGGTCTGGCGGCAATAAGGAACCGGCGCCCAGGCGCCGGTTTTTTTTATTGCCTGCACTGGCCCCTTCGCTGGCAAGCCAGCTCCCACAGGGTAAAGCACTGCCCCTGAGAACAGCGCAGTACCTGTGGGAGCTGGCTTGCCAGCGAAGGGGCCGCAAAGGCCACCGATCGGAACTGCGGCGTGTACTCCACGCGGAACATGAAGTTGCGCGGGTCGCCGAAGTACCTGGCTGTACGCCGGAATGCGCCTGTGCCAAGACGTCAAAGAATTAATTGTTTTTGTCGCCCACTGGTCGGCGAAAACGCCAGACGGCAATCGCGCCTCTTATCAATCCAGCCGCTCTCTGGTTTCTTCGCGCGCAAGAGCTCGCGGAATATGCATATTCCAAAAGCATCTAAGCACATTCCATTTAGATCTAAATTCGTTGTTTTTCAGGCTGTTAGCATTTCTGTTCGCAATCGCGCACAGACGCGACGCCCCGCCCTTTTTCTGGAGCCTCAATGAACCTGCCGTTGTTTCTCAACCTGCTGGTGTTCGCAGCCTTGCTGCTGGGCCTGGCGCAAACCCGCAAGACGTCCTGGAGCCTGGCGAAGAAAGTCCTGGTCGGCCTGATCGTCGGCGTGCTGTTCGGCAGTGCCCTGCATGCGATCTACGGGGCCGGCAACCCGGTCCTGAAAAGCACCATCGGCTGGCTCGACCTGGTCGGCAACGGCTACGTGTCGCTGCTGCAGATGATCGTCATGCCGCTGATCTTCGTCTCCATCCTCAGCGCCGTGGCACGCCTGCACAACGCCTCGTCGCTGGGCAAGATCAGCTTCCTGACCATCGGCACCCTGCTGTTCACCACGGCCATCGCCGCGCTGATCGGCATCGGCCTGACCAACCTGTTCGGCCTCACCGCCGAAGGCCTGGTGGCCGGCGTGCAGGAAGCCGCGCGCATGCAGACCATCCAGAGCGACTACGCGGGCAAGGTTGCCGACCTGAATATCCCGCAACTGCTGCTGTCGTTCATCCCCACCAACCCGGTGGGCGACCTGGCGCGGGCCAAGCCCACCTCGATCATCAGCGTGGTGATCTTCGCCGCGTTCCTGGGCATGGCGGCGCTGCAACTGCTCAAGGACGATGCCGACAAGGGCAACCGCGCCCTGGTGGCCATCGATACCCTGCAAGCCTGGGTGATGAGACTGGTGCGCCTGGTGATGAAGCTCACCCCGTACGGCGTGCTGGCCCTGATGACCAAGGTAGTGGCCAGCTCGAACCTGGACGACATTCTCAAGCTGGGCAGTTTCGTGGTGGTGTCGTACATCGGCCTGGGCCTGATGTTCGTGGTGCACGGCGTGCTGCTGAGCCTGAGCGGGGTCAACCCGCTGCGGTTCTTGCGCAAGGTGTGGCCGGTGCTGACCTTTGCCTTCACCAGCCGCTCGAGCGCAGCGAGCATTCCGCTGAGCATCGAGGCGCAGACCCGTCGCCTGGGTATCCCACAGGCCATCGCAAGCTTTGCCGCCTCGTTCGGCGCGACCATCGGCCAGAACGGTTGCGCAGGGCTGTACCCTGCCATGCTGGCGGTGATGGTGGCGCCGGCCGTGGGCATCGATCCGCTCGATCCGTTGTGGATCGCGACGCTGGTGGCGATCGTTACGCTGAGTTCGGCCGGCGTGGCCGGGGTGGGCGGTGGTGCAACCTTCGCCGCGCTGATCGTGCTGCCGGCGATGGGCCTGCCGGTGGAGCTGGTGGCGCTGCTGATCTCGGTGGAGCCACTGATCGACATGGGCCGCACGGCGTTGAACGTGAGTGGTTCGATGGTGGCCGGGACCTTGACCAGCCAGGCCATGGGGCAGACCGACAAGGCGCTGCTGGAAGCCGATGAGCATGCGCAATTGACGCAGAGCTGAGGTCTTCAGGCCCCCTTCGCTGGCAAATCGAAGCGTCGAACCGCAGCCCCCACAAGGACTGCGGTGATCCCTGTGGGAGCTGGCTTGCCAGCGAAGCTTTTGGGCTCAACGCCGTTCCCACACCTCGAAATGATAAGCCGGCTTGTCCCCTTCAGCCGCATTCGCCTGGGTCGACGTCACCGCCCACTGCTGTTCATCCACCTCGGGGAACCACGCATCCCCAACCGGGCTCAACTCCACCCGCGTCAGGTACAGCCGATCCGCCAGGCCGCGCTCCAGCGCCTGCCCGTACAGCTGCGCGCCGCCGATCAGCATCAGCTCGTCCACGCCCTGTTCCAGCGCCCATTGCTCGGCACGCACGATGGCGTCATCCAGCGAACCGAACACCTCGGCACCTGCCAGCACCAGCCCCGGCTGGCGGCTGACCACCAGGTTCAGGCGGCCCGGCAATGGCCGGCCAAGCGAATCCCAGGTCTTGCGACCCATGATGATCGGCTTGCCCAGGGTGGTGGCCTTGAAATACTTGAAATCCCCCGGCAAGTGCCAGGGCATGCGGTTGTCGATGCCGATGACGCGGTTCTCGGCGAGGGCCGCGATCAGGCTGAGAGGCAGTGATGTTTTCATGCCCGCGAGGATAGCAAAGCCCGCCAGCCGATGCCTGGGTTATGCTTTGGGCTGTGTTGATCAATGGAACCTGGGTGTGATTGGACTGACTGACCTGGACAAACGCTGGCTCACCGAAGCCGTGCGCCTGCGCGAAGAACATGCCGGCCCGCTGGACGACCAGGAAGCCAACCGTCGTGCCCGCCAGCAGGGCGGAGAACTGAGCGCGCGCATTCAACAGCGCGCCCTGTGGCTGGCCGAACGCGACGGCCTGCACAGCGCGCTGGTGCGCTGGAAGGCCGGTGCGCGCCTGGCATTGCTGGGCATGCTGGTGCTGGCAGTGCTCAGCGGCGCCGGCCTGGCCTTCGCCGGGTTGGGCGACGGCCAGCGCCCGATCAATGTGTTCTGGGCCCTGGGCAGCCTGCTGGGGCTGAACCTGCTGATGCTGCTGAGCTGGGCGCTGGGCTTTTTTCTGGCCGGTGAACAGGGCGCGAGCCTGGGCCGCCTGTGGCTGTGGCTGAGCGAAAAATTCGCCCGCGACGCCAAGGCCGCACACCTCGCCCCGGCCCTGCTGGTGCTGCTGCAACGTCAACGCCTGAACCGCTGGCTGCTAGGCCTGCTGGTGCACGGCCTGTGGCTGCTGGCGCTGGCCAGTGCGCTGGTAGTGATGTTGATGCTGCTGGCGACCCGGCGTTACGGCTTCGTGTGGGAAACCACCCTCCTGCACCCCGATACCTTTGTCGGCCTGACCCAGGCGCTGGGCGCACTGCCTGTGTTGCTGGGCTTCAGTGTGCCGGACGCAGCGATGATCCGTGCCAGCGGCGCAAGCGAGCCGGCCCTGGAACTGGCCCGCCAGTCGTGGGCCGGCTGGATGCTCGGCGTGCTGGTGGTGTATGGCCTGCTGCCGCGCCTGGGGCTGGCGGCCGTGTGCCTGTGGCGCTGGCAGAGCGGGCGCAAACGCCTGGGGCTGGACCTCGACCTGCCCGGCTACAGCGCATTGCGCGAGGTGCTGATGCCCAGCAGCGAGCGCCTGGGCGTCAACGACCCGGCCCCCGCCGCGTTGCCCGAAGTCACTCGCTTCGAGGGCGATACAGCCACCGAAGGCGCCCTGCTGGTCGGCCTGGAGCTTGACGATCAGCAGCCCTGGCCGCCCGCCCTGCCGATCTCGGTCACCCATGCCGGCATCCTCGACAGCCGCGCGTCACGCAACAAGCTGCTCGAACAGCTGAGCCGCTTTCCACCCGCTCGCCTGGCCATCGCCTGCGACCCGCGGCGCTCGCCCGACCGTGGCAGCCTGGCGCTGCTGGCCGAACTTTCGCGCAGTGCCGGGGCCGTGCGCATCTGGCTGTTGCAGGCGCCCCCGGGCCAGGCGCTGGACGCCGATCGCCTGGGCGACTGGCACCGGGCGCTGGAGCACCTGGGGCTGGAGTATGCCGACAGCGCCCCCTTGAACTGGCTGGAGCATGGCCATGACTAAGCCGTTGAAACTGGCCGTGGTGGGCCACACCAACGTCGGCAAGACCTCGCTGCTGCGCACCCTGACCCGCGATGTGGGCTTTGGCGAAGTCTCGCACCGCCCCAGTACCACGCGGCATGTGGAGGGCGCGCGGCTGTCGGTGGAGGGCGAGCCGCTGCTGGAGCTGTACGACACGCCGGGCCTGGAAGACGCCATCGCCCTGCTCGACTATCTCGAACGCCTGGAGCGCCCGGGCGAGCGGCTGGACGGCCCGGCGCGGCTCGAGCGCTTTCTGCAAGGCAGCGAGGCGCGCCAGCGATTCGAGCAGGAGGCCAAGGTGCTGCGCCAACTGCTGGCCAGCGACGCCGGGCTGTATGTGATCGATGCCCGCGAGCCGGTGCTGGCCAAGTACCGTGACGAACTGGAAGTACTGGCCGGCTGCGGCAAACCGCTGCTGCCGGTGCTCAATTTCGTGGCCAGCGACAACCATCGCGAGCCCGACTGGCGTGAAGCGCTGGCGCGCCTGGGGCTGCATGCACTGGTGCGCTTCGACAGCGTGGCCCCCCCCGCAGGATGGCGAGCAGCGCCTGTACGAAAGCCTGGCGCTGCTGCTGGAAAATGCGCGCCCGGCCTTGCAGCGCTTGATCGACGACCAGCAGGCCCAGCGCGTGGCGCGTCAGCACAGCGGCAAACGGTTGATTGCCGAGTTGCTGCTCGATTGCGCGGCATGCCGGCGCAGCGTGGTAGCCAGGCCGGCTGAGGAGGCGGCGGCGATCAGCGAGTTGCACCAGGTGATTCGCCAGCGCGAGCAGCGCTGTGTCGAGGCGCTGCTCAAGCTGTATGCGTTTCGCAAGGACGACGCCACTACCGGCGAACTGCCGCTGCTGGACGGGCGCTGGGGTGATGACCTGTTCAACCCCGAGACGCTCAAGCTGCTGGGTGTGCGGTTGGGCAGCGGGGTTGCCGCCGGTGCCGCGGCGGGTGCGGGGGTCGATCTGCTGGTCGGCGGCCTGACCCTGGGCGCGGCCGCGCTGGCCGGGGCGATTGCCGGGGGCGCGGTGCAGACGGCGCGCAGTTATGGCTCGCGACTGCTGGGCAAGATAAAGGGGCAGCATGAGCTGACCGTGGATGACGGGGTGCTGCGGCTGTTGGCGTTGCGCCAGCGCCAGCTGTTGCAGGCGCTGGACAGCCGCGGGCATGCGGCGACGAACCGTATAAAGCTGCAGTTGCCAGCCGACAAGGGCTGGCGTGAAGGCAAGCTGCCGGAGGCCCTGAGCAAGGCACGAGCGCACCCGCAATGGTCGTCGATGAACCCGGGGGCCAGGTTGGGGCAAGCCGAGCGCCAGGAGCAGATCGACAGTCTGGTGCAGGAGCTTTAGGGCCCCTTCGCTGGCAAG
>NZ_JAHTBI010000071.1 GCF_019168305.1 Pseudomonas aegrilactucae | reverse complement strand
GTGATTAGGGGTTCCTCGAGAGGGTCTGGCCCAATATCTCGGTTGAGCCTATGTGCCAGACAATGCATCTCCAGTGCCCATGAGATCGAGCGCCGCCCGCGCGGCGCTTCGCTGGCAAGCCAGCTCCCACATCTGTTGCAACGCACCATGGCCTGTGAGATTTGGGTTGCAAGCCTTGGTGGCCCGGCAGCAGATTTTCGGTGGGGCCCATGTGCCAGCCAACACATCTCCAGCGCACATAAAATCGAGCGCGCTGGCACAAGATGAATACCCATCACAGCCGCCCCCCCATCCTGCACTTGTGACCACCGCACCCGCCCCTTATCATTCGCCACCCTCCCCACCCCAGGACCTCACCGGTGTCTGCCCCCCGACTGAAAACCCTGTGCCTGTGCCTGGTGGCAATCCTCGGTTGCGCCTACCTGGGCCAGCACCGGGTGCCCTGGCGCGCATCACTGCTGCTGATACTGGCTCAAATACTTGTCCAGCACCGCCGTGTCCCCGCTCCCATCCCCCGCCACCTGCCACAACCGCCGCTCGATGCCCTGCGCCAGCAGGTGCCCCACTGCCGCCTCGATGGCCGACAGCACGCACAGCTGCGCCGGCTCGTTGGTGGTGTACCCCACCTCGGCCTCCAGCAGCTTCTTGAACTCGATGAACTTGAACACCCCAGCGCTGCGCCCCACCGAGTAGATGGTCTTGCTGGTCATCACGTTGGCCAGCACCTGCCCGCTGCGCACGTCGACCGCGCGCAGGTTCACCGACACCTGGTCGACACGGTATTCACGCGAGATGTCGATGCCCAGGTAACGCGCACCCTCCCCGCCACTGCGCACGTTGGTGTCGTAGGCAATGATGCCGCCCTCCAGCATCAGGTTGGCCGCCTGCAACGGCGGCAGCTCGCCCTGGATGTTCACCGGGGTGTCGGGCTTTTTCTGCGAGGCGCGGATGATCTTGCGCTCGGTCAGCAGGTTCTGCAGCCCTTCGCGCTCCAGCACCACGAACCAGCCACTGGCCTGCAACGCGTCCATCAGCATGCTTGCCGCGCCCTGGGTCACGCTGGTGGAAAAGGAACTGGCCGGGGTCGGCTTGTACTGCCCGGTCTGGTCACGGAACCCGTACACCACCGCCATCAGCCGGCCCTTGGGCCGCGGCATGTTGAGCAGGTCGTAGTAGGTCGAGGCACGCGGGGTCAGGGTCGGGCTCTCGGTGTCATCGGCCGGCATCGGCTCACGCAGGCCGCAGCCCTGCAAGGTCGCCAGCACCAGCAATACGCTCAGTAGTCGTTTCATGTCGCTCACTCCCCATTCACGCACGGCGGCTCAATTGAGGCCGTTGACCTGGATTTCCGAAACCTCGCCGGTGGCCCGGTCGGTCACCTGGATGCTCAATGAGCCGGAATCGTCGATCACGTTGATGATGAAAGAGTCGGTGGACATGCTCCCGGTGTTGCCGGTGGAGATGTTGTCCATCAGTTGCGACAGCAACCGCGACTCCAGCTGATTGGTAAAGCGCTCCAGCGCCGTGGTACCGGCAACACCGGTGCGACTCTTGATCGACGGGTCTTCGTAGTCGTTCTGCGCCTGGGCGTTGTTGAGCAGCCAGGTGCCATTCAACGGGTTGCCGCCAAACGAGGGGTTGATCGGGGTGTAGACCAGTTCGGTGGCACCGGCCTGGCCGGCCAGCACGCTGAGCAGCACGACACTCGCCAGGCTGCAGGCTTTGTAGTTGTTGTTCATAGCTCGTCCCTCTCCAGATCGGTGGTGTCCTGCAGCAGCGACTCCAGCTTGCGCCGGATGATCTCCTGCTTGACCAGGTCGGCGGCCTCGAAGGCCGCCTCCTTGAGTTCCACGGTGTTGGGTGGCAGAAAGCGCCGGTAGATCAAGCGTTGCTGGTACTCGACCGTCACCAGGCTGCCCCAGCGGGCATCCGGCTTTTCACGTACCACCAGGTTGAAATCCAGACGGCTGGTGGCACGCAGCCGCTCGGTGAAGCTGTAATAGAAGTCGTGGCCGATGTGCGAAATGGTGGCGTCGACGATAAAGCCCATCATTTCGTCCTCCTCCGCGCCCCGTGCCTGGGCACCCAGCAGCACCAGCAGCAGTGCGGCGACACGCAGTGCGCGGTTCATTGCCCGGCCCCTGCGCGGGTGGCCTTGCGGGCGTTGTCGACAAAGGCGCGTTCGGCCGCGAACTGCCAGTCGGCGTAGTGCCCCACGCCTTCGAAATCGGCCCACTGCGCGTTGAACCCGGACTGCTTGAGTGGCGTGTCCTGCGAGCGGCTGTAGACCCCGGTGATGCGCCCGTCGATCGAGCGCAGCAGGCCCCAGTCGTCACTGGCGGTGATCGGGTCGCGGTACAGCTTGCGCAGGTGCCGACGAGGGTTGGGGTAGCGTGCATCCTCCAGCAGTTCGTCCAGGGTCTGCGGGTACTGCGCCAGGCCCGGCGAACTGCGGTAGTAGCTGCGCAGCGCCTGGGCGTACTGCGCCCCCACCCACAGCAACTCGCGTTCGCGCTCGCGCCTGGCCACGGTCGACCACAGCTCGCCGGTGGCGGCCAGGCCGATGCCCATCAGCACGATCAGCAGCAACACCCCCAGGTAGGTGAAGCCATCCTGGGCGCGCTTACCACTCTGCATAGAGGCTGCCATCACGGGCCCTCCCGGTTGCACCACTCTTGATATCGCCCACGCTGCCGGCCGTACCTTCAGGCGGTGGCAGCACCTGCCACAGGTCGCGCCGCTCGGTGATCGGGTCCAGCGGGGCGGCGCGCAGGTAGCGCTGCTCGACCAGTTGCTCCAGCGACTCGGGGTAATGCCCGGTGTCGCCGTAGTAGTGGTCCAGCGCCTCGCGCATCACCGCCAGGCTCTGGCGCAGCGTGGTTTCCTTGGAGGTCTGCAGGCTGTTGAAGTAGCGCGGCATGGCGATGGTCATCAGGGTTGCGATGATCGCCATCACCACCAGCAGTTCGATCAGGGTGAAGCCTTTGCTCGGGCGCATGCTGTTCACCACTCGCCGTAGGCGATGCCGTTGAGGCCCTTGCCGGGGGCCTGGGAATACACGTCGAACACGTCCTGCCCCTCGCGCGGGCTCTGCGCCGGGCTGTCGTAGCTGCGCAGGCCCCAGCCGCCGGCGTCGTCGCGCTTGGCCGGGCGCAGCGGGTCGTGGGGGATGCGGCGCAAGAAATAGAACTTGGCGCCCTTGGCGCTGCGCACATCGCGCACGCCGTCCACCAGTACCGTGAGGCTGGGCGGGTAACCGTTGCCGTCCAGGCTCTTTTCGATGTAGCCGGCGTCATAGGCGCGTTTGTAGGCGTCGATGGCGTCACGCAGCTGGTAGAGGGCGGCCTTCAATTCCTGCTCCTTGCCCCGGCGCACCAGCGTTTCGGTCAGCGGCGCGGCAATCGCGGCCAGCAGGCCGACCAGTGCCAGCGTGAGCATGACTTCGATCAAGGTGAAACCGCCGTGGCTGCGTTTCATGGTTCAGGGCCTCACTGCGCTCGGTACCGCCACCAGCGGGGTCTGATCACCCTGCCCGGCCACTTCGCCGCTGCGGTTGAGGTTGCGGATCTGCATGCTGGTTTCAGTGCCGGTGGAGAACTCCATGTCCGACGGGCTCTGGTACGGCAGGTTGCGCACGATGCGCGGGGTGATCGACAGCACCAGCTCGGACTTGCCGTAGTTGTCCTTGTTGCTGCCGAACAGCCGGCCCAGGCCGGGGATGTCGCCAAGCCCGGGGATCTTGTTGCCGCTGGCGTCATGGTCGTTGCGCACCAGCCCCGCGAGGATCTGCGTTTCGCCGTCGTGCAGGCGCAGCGTGGTCTGCGCGTTGCGCGTGTCGACCTGGACCGGGATGGTGCCCTGGCGGGTTGGCTCCAGCGGCGTGGCGTTGCTGACCTCCAGGGCAATCTTGATCGCCACTTCGTTGTTCAGGTGCACGATGGGCTGCACTTCGAGCTTCAGGCCCACATCCAGGTAGGTCACGCTTTCGGTGATCACCGGGCCCTGGGTCGAGGGCACCGAGGTAGCGCTGATGATCGGCACACGCTGGCCGATGTGGATGCGCGCCTGCTCGCGGTTGCTCACGCGGATCACCGGGCTGGCCAGGGTGTTGATGTCCTTGTCGGCGGCGTTGATCTTGAGCTGCGGCGAGGGCGAGATGGAGATGCGCGAGGAGTTGATGCCGCGCAGTTGGTCGAGCACGCTCACCCCGGTGCCGTCGCTGGACAGCACGCCGAAGGTGTTGGGCCATTGCAGGCCCAGGTCGAGGATGCGCGAGCGCGCCACTTCCATCACTTCCACCTCCAGCACCACTTCCGGGTTGGACTGGTCCTGGGACTGCAGCAGCTTCTCGGCCATGCGCACCGCATCGGGGGTGTCACGCATGGTCAGGGTGTTGAGGCGCTCGTCGACGAACACGTCGCGGGTCTTGAGCATGGTCTTGACCATGTTCAGCGCGGTATTGGAGTCGATGCTGGTGAGGTAGAAGGTGCGCATCACCAGTTCCTGGTAATCCTTGGTCTTCTGCGGCGAGTCGGGGTAGATCAGCAGGGTGTTGTCGTTCACCACCTTCTGGTGCAGCTGGTTCTGCTCCAGCAGCAGCGCCACGGCGTCCTCGATGCGCACATCGCGCACGAAAATGGTGGCTTTCATGTCCGGGCGCAGGTCCTTGTCGAAGATGAAGTTCAGCCCCGCCACCTGCGACAGCACCTCGAAGATGGTCTTGAGGTTGGCGTCGCGAAATTCCAGGGTCACCGGCCGGTCCAGCTTGCTGCGCAGTTGCGGGTTGGGCTGCGCGGTGCGGCTCTGCACCCGCTCGATGTCCTTGCGCAGGGCCAGCCCGCCTTCGTTCTGCGGGTCGAGCAGCAGCACTTCACGCATGTGCCGCTCGGCACCGAACAGGTCGCCCTGGCGCAGCGCCGCCTGGCCCAGCGCGGTGCGTTCGCCGATGTTGCGCAACTGTTCGATCTGGCGCACTGCTTCCTGGGCGCGGCGGTTCTGCGGTTCGATGGTCAGCACCCGGCCGTAGGCCATGCGTGCCCCGCCAAAGTCATGCCGGCTGCGGTCGCTGTCGCCCTGGGCCAGCAGGTTCTCGACCGCCTTGGCGCGGCCCTGGGTGAGCGCGATGTTCAGCTCGGTATCGCGCGGCGCCTCGGCCAGGGCTTGTTCGAGGGTGGCCAGGCCCGCCTCGTATTGCCCCTCGTTGATCAGGGCCTGGCCGTCCTTGCGGACGCCACTGGTGCCACAGCCGGCCACGGCCACGAACAGCGCCAGCAGCAGGAACGGTGCGGTAGTGCGAAGGCGTGGCGAACTCATGGTGCGCTCCCTACAGACAAGGTCTGGGACAGGTGCAGTGGCAGGTAGACCAGGCTCAGCTCCGTGGCGGAGATCTGCTCGATCCGATAGGTGTCGTCGATCACGTCGCCGCGGCGCACGACGTAGAGTTTTTCGCCGCTCTGCAGGAACACCTGCTGGTCGTCGCGATCGTCCAGGCGCCCGACGAACTGGAACGGCAAGGCCGGCGCCACCGGTATCACCACCGGGTCGACCACCGCAGCGGGTTGTTCGGTGACGCTGGCCAGCACCGCGGCGGGCTTCCAGCTCTTGCTGGCAAACAGGTCCACCGGGCTCGCTGCCCTGGCCTTGGCGGCGACCGCCTGAGGGTTGCCGGCCGGTACCTTGGGCGCGACGGCGCGGGCGGCCAGGGCGGCGCTTTCGGTTTCGGGTTCGGGTTCGGCGAAGAAATAGCCCGGCGCCCAGGCCAGCACGACGGCCACCCCGAGGAACACCGACCAGCCGAGCATGCGTTGAGTGTTCATCACGACCTCGACAGAAAAAGGGTCATGCGGATGCGACCGGTCAGTTCGCTGTCACCGATGCGCTTGCGTTGCAGGTCGATGTCCTCGAGCACCAGCGCCGGCATCTGGCCGAGCAGCGCGTGCAGGAAGCGACGGATCTGCGGGTAGCTGCCGCGCAATGGCAGCAGGATCTGGTAGCGCGCCAGGCGGGTCTTGGGGTCCACGCCCAGGGCGTACTCGCCACGCGCCAGGGTGATTTTCTCGGCACGCGCCAGGGCGTAGAGGCGCTCGATGACCTCGGTCGCCTGGGGCTGGGCCGGCAGTTGCCGGTGCAGGTCCTGCAGCGGGTCCGCGGCCTGCACCGCCACCTGGCGCTCACCGCGCTTGAGCTGACGCACCTGTTCGGCAAGCTGGGCATGCCGGTCACGCAGGGCATTCACCTGCTGCCACTGCGGCACCAGGCTGGCGCCGTAGAGCAGCGCCAGCAGCAACAGCCCGGTACCGGCCAGCAGTGGCCAGCCAAGGCGTTGCAGGTGTTCGTGAACGATCAGGCTAGAAATGTGCATCGCCGCTCTCCCAACTGGCCGACAGGTTGAACTGCACCGGGTGCTCGGGTTGCTTGGCCTGGATCTCGTGGTTGAGCAGCGATACATCGCTCAGCTGCGCACTGGCCTCCAGGCGCTTGTGAAAGGCCAGCATCGCCTCCAGGTCGCGGGCCTCGGCACTGATGCGTAGTTGGCCCTTGCGTGCATCGGGGCTCAGCACGAGCAGCGCCACGTCGTCCTGCGGCAAGGCTTCGAGCATCGCGAACAGGCGCTCCCACGGCCGTTGCAGCTGTTGCGAAACGCTGCGCATCTGCGCCAGGCTTTCGGCCTGCTCACGGCTTTGTGCCGGGGTCAGGCCGGGCTGGCTGCGCGGGCGCACACCCAGTTGCTGCTCGGCCTGCTGCACCTGCTGCTGCAACCGGGCCTGTGTCTGGCCAAGGTGCTGTTGCAGCACCACCACGGCCACCAGCGATGCCGTGCCGAGCACGGCGGGCACCCAGGCCAGCGGGCCACGCCGACGGGGCTGGAAGTCCAGCGCCAGGCGGCGCATCACACCACCGCCTGTGACATGCAGCACAGCACGTCGTGCACGGCCGCGTCGGCGGCCGGCAGTTCGCACAGGGCTACAGTGTCCAGCGTCGGGCGCGTCTGCACGCGGCCGGGCGCATGCAGGCACAGGTGCAGCGTCGCCTCACCCTGCCCGGCCTGCAGTTCGCATTCACGGGCGAACAAGGCACGCAACGCCTCGTCGCTGTCGGCCCCGGCCTGCGCACGTACCTGCACCCAGCGCCCGGCGCGCGCCAGCATCGACACGCTGCGCTGCGGCTCGGCCAGCACGAACAGAAAATCGGGGTGTTCGAATTCGCCGACAAAGTAGTTGAAGGCCGTCATCAGGTATGGCTGCACCGAGCGCAGCACCAGGCCTGCGTCATGGCTCAGGGTGCTGACCCGCTGCAACAGCGCCTCGGGCAGCGCGGCGGCGATCCGCGCGCACCCGGCAGGCTCGGCCGAGAGCAGGATGCGCCAGTCCTCCAGGCGTTGCCCGTAGTGCTCCTCGAAACACGCCTGGGCGTAGGCCTGCAGCTCCGGCGTGCGGCTGATTTCGGCGCTCCACGGCACCAGGCAGAAGCGGCAGAACTGCGCCGACACCACCAGGTTCAGGCTGGCGCCGCGCGTGCTGTGCGCGGTAAGCAGGCCGTGCAACGTGTCCAGCGCGACGCTGCAGGCCTGGCTGCGTTCGGCGATGAACGCCACGCTGCCCAGCCACTGCTGCGTGCTGCCCTGGCGCCGGGCCAGGCCCACGCCGCTGGCGCCGAGCACGGCGATAAAACGATCAGGCGACGAATGTGACACGGTTGATCTCCTCCAGCGTGGTCCGGCCATCACGCACCAGCTCCAGCGCCGAGCTGCGCAACAGGCGCAGGCCGCGCTCGCAGGCCAGGGCCTTGATCCGGGCAATCGGTTGGCGTTCGACGATCATCTGGCGCAGCTCGTCGTCCAGGTGCAGCAGCTCGGCTATCGCGGTGCGCCCGCGATAGCCGCTGCCCCGGCACTGGCCACAGCCCTTGCCGAGCACGAAGCGGTAGGCGTCCACCTGGCCGGCCTGCAGCCCCGAGGCGCAGAGTTCTTCTTCGCCGGGCTGATGGGGCGTGGCGCAATGCGGGCACACCAGGCGGATCAGGCGCTGGGCCAGCACGGCATTGAGCGCCGAGACAAAGCTGTAGGGGTCGACCTGCATCTGGCTGAAGCGGCCGATCACATCGAACACGTTGTTGGCGTGGATGGTGGTGAACACCAGGTGGCCGGTGAGCGCCGATTGCACGGCGATCTGCGCGGTGTCGGGGTCGCGGATCTCACCGACCATGATCTTGTCCGGGTCGTGGCGCAGGATCGAGCGCAGGCCGCGGGCAAAGGTCAGGCCCTTCTTCTCGTTGACCGGGATCTGCAATACGCCTGGCAACTGGTATTCCACCGGGTCTTCGATGGTGATGATCTTGTCCACGCCGTGGTTGATCTCGCTGATCATCGCGTACAGGGTGGTGGTCTTGCCGCTGCCGGTGGGGCCGGTCACCAGAATCATCCCGTAGGGCTCGCCGGCCAGCCGGCGCAGGGCACGCAGGGTGTGGTCCTCGAACCCCAGGGCCTGCAGCTGCACCCCGCTGACGCGGTCGCTCAGGTCCTGCTTGTCGAGTACCCGCAGCACCGCGTCCTCGCCGAAGATGCTGGGCATGATCGATACGCGAAAGTCGATCTGACGGGCGCTGATGCCGATCTTGAAGCGGCCGTCCTGGGGCACGCGCTTTTCGCCGATGTCCAGTTCGGCCATGACCTTGATGCGCGAGATCACCTGGTCGGCGAACTCGCTGCCGCTGACCTTGCTGATGCTGTTGAGCACGCCGTCGATGCGGTACTTGATCACCAGGCCGCTGCCGGTGACGCCCAGGTGGATATCGCTGGCGTGCATCTTGAGCGCGTCGTACAAGGTGGAGTTGACCAGCTTGACCACGCGGCTCTGGTCTTCGCTGATGCTGGCCAGCGACAGGCTTTGCAGGGTTTCCAGCTCCACCCCGGCGTCGCCTTCGGTGTCCAGCGAATCGACGGCATGAAAGCTCTCTTCGTGGCGGGCGAGAAAGCCGGTCAGGTCGGCCGCCTGCACCAGGTACAGCGGCGCGCCCTGCAGGCAGTCGTCGATCCAGGCCAGGCGGGCGGCATCAAAAGGGTCGGCGAATACGCCCAGCAGCAGGCCTGCGTGTTCGACCAGGATGAATTCGCGTTTCAGGCACTGGGCCAGGCTGACCCGGTCGAAGCGCGGCGTGGCGGCGAACAGTGCCTGGCTGTCGAGTACCGGGTAATGCAGGGTGGCGCCCAGGCGCTGGACAAAGTCGGCGGGGGTCAGGTTGGCGAGGGTGCGCAGGCTGTCGAGCATGCGTTCGCCACTGTGTTCGGCGTGGGCCCGGGCCTGGGCCAGCGTTTGACGGTCAAGCGGCGCCGCGGGGGCTGCGGGGGGCGGCACAACGACGAGCGACAACGGTTCCATGGCTTGCTCTCCGACGCGGGGCGCGGCAAGCCATCTTCAGCTCTGCTCGCGCGCTATTCCCCGGTGAGCAGTTGGTCGTCGTCAGGGCCTGGCGGTTTCGCGTTGTTGCGTCTGCGATCTGCCAGTACCCAGCTGCCGTCGTACAACTGCAGGGGGAAACTCAGGTTCCTGCCCTGGCGTCGTTCGACGAACCCTGTGTCCGTGTTGACCGAGGCCTTGGCCTCGCGCTTGATTCCGGTCAGGTCGCAGACTGCACGGGCCAGTTCCGCCAGCGGAAAAGGCTTGAACAGGATGTGGCTGACGCCTAGCTGGTTGGCCCGCTCACGGACCTCGGCGGTCGGGTGGGCGGTGATCAGCACAAAGTGGCAGTCCCTGTTCTTGCGCACAGCCTCCAGAACCTGAAACCCCTCCATATCGGGCAAGCGGAAATCGAGCACTGCCACGTCGGGTTGGAGTTCGGCAGCCAGTTTGATGGCGCTGCTTCCGTCGTGGGCAACATGGACGTTCAGGCCTTGGTTCTCCAGATATGCCTGGATGTTCAACGCAAGGGTCTGTTCGTCATCGACTACCAAAACTGTGTTCACCAAGGTCGACTCCTCGAAACGGCTCAGTCCCGGATTCCCGGTCTGGCTGAGTGCGGCCTTGCAGAGGCTTACGCACGCTTCGTGCCAGACACGACGGGGGGGTTACTACCGCTGTATCGTGTTGATTATGTTCAGGATGGTGCAGGCAGCCAACACCCTTGTCCCCAATCACGGGGGCAGGATGGCACTTTGCCCCTACCGCTGTCCCCAACAGTGGGGACAGTGCTCAGCGTGCGTCGATGCGTTCGATGCGGCTGCCGGCGCGCAGGCGCTGCAGCAGCGCCTGGGGCGCCTGTGCCTGCTCTCGCTCGGTGAGGTTGTAGTTTGCCATTGCCCGTCCCTGTTCCCCTTCGACTGGCTTGCCCTGCGATTGGTTCTGTGCGGGCACTGCGGTATTGAGGCTTTGCAGGTAGACCTGTTGGGCCGCCAGTTCATGACGAGTGTAGTTCGCGAATGAGACGTGATCGAACCCGGCATCGGCCAGTGCCTGCTCGAAGCGTTGTGCGCCGCCCATGGCCTGCTGCAGTTGCTCGACCTGCGCCTGCACGGTGGCGTCGCTGATGTGGATGTTGCGCCGTTGTGCTTCCTGCCAGAGCAGTTCCTTGTCGATCAGTTGCTCGAGTGCCTGTTCACGCAGGCGTTGGTAGAGGCTTGGGCTGCGGATGCTGGTGAGGGGGCGGTTCTGGGTTTGCAGGTACTCGGCGAAGTAGCGTTCGAGTCGGTATTGGCTGATGGGTGTGCCATTGACCCGCGCGGCGAGCGCGCCGCCTTCGTCGGCCTTGAGCAGCATGACCTGGGCGACGGCAAGGACGAAGAGCACCAGCAGGAAGAAGATTTTCACGGTTCACCTCGGTTCAATGCCCGTGGGCACTGACGTTGCGGATGATGGGTGTGGTGCCAGGTGATGCGCGGTGAGTCCTTCGCTGGCAAGCCAGCTCCCACAGGCACAGCGCAAGGCTTGCGGGCACAGGGAGCCTGTGGGAGCCGGCTTGCCGGCGAAAGCATCCGCGCGGTGCCCGCGGGTACACGGTGCCTGCTTCGCTGGCAAGCCAGCTCCCACACGGACAGCGCAAGGCTTGCGGGCACAGGGAGCCTGCGGGAGCCGGCTTGCCGGCGAAAGCATCCGCGCGGTGCCTGCTTCGCTGGCAAGCCAGCTCCCACAGAGACAGCGCAGGGCTTGCGGCCACGAGGATCCTGTGGGAGCCGGCTTGCCGGCGAAAGCATCCGCGCGGTGCCCGTGGGTACACGGTGCCTGCTTCGCTGGCAAGCCAGCTCCCACAGGCACAGCGCAAGGCTTGCGGGTACAGGGGGCCTGTGGGAGCGGGCTCGACCCGCGATGGCATCGATGCGGTGCCGGTTGCTACGCGGTATCTGCAGCGCTGGCGACATGCTCCACACTCCTCTTCTCACGGCCTGGCCAACGGCGCCACGGGATAGAACATCGGCCCCGGCAACTCCAGCGTCACCACATGCGCACCCGCCATGCCCTGGCGGCGCCCCGGGCCGAAACTCAACGGCGGCGTCAGCCCGGTCTGCACATCGTGCAAACTCTCCAGCACCGTCACCAGCTTGTCCCTGCTCGCATCACGCCCGGCACGCTTGAGGCCTTGCTCCAGCAGCACCATCGAGCACCACGCCCCCACCTGCAGCAGCGCCTGACGCCCATCCAGCCCCTGGCGCTCGCGCACCTGCGCCAACGCCGCACGCCCCGCCGTACTCCAGTCACTGGGGATGAACGGGTACGCCAGAAACAGCCGCCGCGACCACTGCTCCGGCACCTGCAACACCTCACCGCCCACCTGGCTCGACGCCGCCAGCAGGTAAGGGGTCTGCCCCGCCGCCTGCAACGCCGCCGTCAACCGGGCAAACACCGCCGCCTGGCCCAGGTAGAACACCACCTGCGCCGGCGCCACCGGCCCCTCGACCGCCTGAACCTGCACCTGCGCCCAGCCGCGCTCACGCAAATCCGCCTGCAGCCGGCGCGCCAGCACCGCCTGGGTCGCATCGCCAAACACGATCAGCGTCGGCCCCTGGCGCGCCTGCAAGCTCGTCTCGGCATACTCCGCCAGGCTCAGCAGCTGCTCACGCAGGCCCGGCAACGGGGCAAAGATCTGCCGGCTGTACGGCTCGTCGTTCAGCGCCCCCACCAACGGCACGCCCGCCACCTCCAGCTGCGCCGCCAGGCTGCCCTCCAACGCCGGCGCCATGGGCATCACCAGGGCAAACACCTGCTCAGGGCCGAGCAAGCGCTCCAGCGCCTGCTGGGCACTGGCGCGGTCCGGCCCCGGGTCGAGCACCACCAGGTGCAACTGACGCCCATGAATACCGCCCTCGGCGTTGATACGCGCGATGTAACCCTGCAGCACGCCCTCGACCACGTGCGCCGCCTGCGCCAGTTCGCCGCTGGCGGGCAACAGTGTTCCCAGGCGCAAGGTGGCGTCCTGCAGCCCCGGATCACGCTCCTCGGCCACCCGCTTGAGGTAGGCGGTCAGGTTGCGCTGGTCGGCCAGTGCCAGGGAGAAGCGCGGCATGGCCGGGTCCAGGCGATTGCCCGCCGGGTCACGCCCCTGCTGGATCGCCCGCGCCAGGCTGGCCTCGCCATAGGCCGGGTATTCACGCCCGTTGGCCTGGCGTGTGCCGCTGCCCAGCGCCAGCCGTTGCCAACTCAATACGGGCGGTCGCACCCCCCCCTCCGGTTTGCCCATACCGTCCTTGCCATGGCAATTGGCACACGCCAGGACACTGCCTGGCACACTCATGTCGGCCGCGCCGACCCGCGCCATCACCTGCGCGCCACTGCTGGACACACCCTCACGGTACAGCCGCTTGCCCGCGGCTTCCTGCGCCGTCAACTCGAGCGCGGTCGCACTGGCGCCCAGTTGCAGCCACACCAGCAGCACCAGCCAGCGCGCGCGGTTCATGGCTCAACGCCCTGCCAGCGGCTGGGTCAGCAGTTGCAGGCGCTGGGCGATCGCCTGGGACGGCGCATCCGGACGGATCTTGCTCCAGCGCTTGCCGGCCACATCCCCGGCAATCAGTTGCGTGGAGTGCTGCTCGGGGCTGGGCAGCATGTGCCCCAGGCGCGCCAGCACACGGTCGATCTCGGCCTGCTCGCCGGTCAGGAACAACCAGTTGGGCCCGTCTACCCCCTGCTTCTGCGCAAACGCCTTGAGCACCGCCGGCGAGTCGTTGCCGGGGTCGCTGGTGATCGAGATGAACAACACCTGGCTGGCCAGCGGCTCACCCAACGCCTCGCGCACTTCGCGCAGCTTGCGTGTGATCAATGGGCAGGCATCGTTGCAGTGGGTGAAGATGACATTCAGCAGCACCACCCGGTCTTTCAGCACATCGCTGTAGAAGCGCACCGGCCGGCCGTTCTGGTCCACCAGCTGGCTGTCGGTGAACCAGGTCTGCGCATCGTGCGTGCCGGTGCTCGGCAGGTTGGCCGGGGTCGCGCTGGGCGGCGCCGGGTGCCCTTCATGGGCCAGCGCCACCGAGGCCAGGATCCACAGGCAGGCGCCCAGCACCAGCCAGTCCAGGGGGCGCATGCCGATACGCGTGGCTGCAGTACTCATGGCAGTTGCTCCTGGGCAATGGCAGTGTGCTTGGCGTGTACCCGGCGGGCGCTCAGGCGGTCGATCTCGCCCACCAGCAGCGCCGGGTCGGTGAAGCCGTAGAAGCGCGTCCAGTGGCCGCTGCGCCCGTCACCCACGAGGATCAGCGGCGGGTGACTGCCCAGGTCCGGGCTCCAGCTGCCCAGGCCCTTGAGGGTTTCGATCACCGCGTAAGGCGTGCCGGTCAACCAGCTCCAGCCCGCGCCATGCTGAAAGGTGCGCGAGTAATCCAGCAGGCGCTGCGGGTCGTCACGCTGCGGGTCGACACTCAGCGACACCAGTTGCACCTCCTCCCCCACGCGCCCGCCCAGTTGCTGCTGGACCTTGCCCATGATCGAGGACACCACCGGGCACACCGTGGTGCAACTGGTGTAGATGAACCCCATGACCACCAGCTTGTCGCCGACCAGGTCCTGCTCCAGGCGCACCGGCATGCCGTGCTGGTCCAGCAGCGACACGTCGGCAAACCGCACCTGGGTCTTCTCCTGCCGGGCCGCTGGCGCACCGTGGCCGGCGTGGTCCGCGCCGCCATGGGCGTGGGCCACGGCGGCGCCGAGGGTGCACAGGCACAGGGCAAACACTCTGCAAGCTTCGATTGGCTTCATCGCGCATTCCTCGCGTATCGATCAGTGGGTCACTGCGCCTTGGCGGGCAGCACCCGCAGGCTGGTGTAGTTCTTTTCGGCAAACGCGCTGCCCAGCGACGGTGCCTGCACATGCAGGTACCAGGCGCCCGCCTCGGCCAGCTGCAACGGCGCTTCGTACACCCCGTCGCCCAGTTCGCGCACCTGGCTGTTCAAGGCCCGCGAGGACGGTGCCAGGAAGTAGCGCACGTTCAGGTCCTGCACACCCCGACGCGGCTCGCCGCTGCCTTCGACCAGGCGAAAGCGCGCCACGAACGGGCTGCCCTGCTGCACCGTCGGGCGGTCGTTGAGAAACTCCACCCGTGGCGTCTGGCGGTGCGGCGCCGTGGGCGACGCCGCCACCTGGGTGCTGAAGCAGTGGATGATCTGCGGCTGGTTGAGCAGGAACGCCACATCGAAGGTGCCCGCCGCCGGCAGCTTGACCGTCGAGCTGTACACCCCCGGCGCCTCTTCGCGCAGGCTGCGGTCGATGACCAGCGCCGCACGGGCGCTGTGGCCGCGGTTGGCGTAGCCGGACATCGGCGCGTTCATGCCTTCGGCGTAGAAGTAGGTGGTGTTGTCCACCGGGTTGACCACGAACACCGAGTTCTCGTCACGCGCGGTGGTCAGGCCCTGGGCCAGCGGCAGGTCGCCAGCCTGGCGCGGTGCGGCCGGCCCGGCATCGAAGCCCTGGATGATCGGCTGGCGGCCTTCGCCCAGGGTCGACAGGTTGATCATGGTGACCTTGGGCGAGGCCAGCCCGCGGATATAGGCATAGGCCGAGGTGAAGGTGACCTGGTAGGGCTCGGCCGAGACCTCGAGGTTGTGCACCTGCCGGTCATTGCTGGCATCGATCACCACCGCGCGATTTTCCAGGGTATTGAGGGCAATGCCGAAGCGCCCGTCGTTGCTGAAGCGCATCGGGCCCAGGCCCTGCTCGGCCTGGATGCGGGTGCGCACGGCGTGGCTGCGCGCATCGATGACACTGATGCTGCCGTCTTGCCCATCGGCCACGTACACCGCCTGGGACAGCGCCGAATAGGCCACCGACAGCGGGTGCGGGCCGACCTTCACGGTCCTGGCCAGGCTCAGGTCGCTGGCGTCGATCACACTCAGGGTGCCGCTGTCGCGGTTGCTGACGAACACGTAGCGCGAGTCCTGGCTGAAGGCGAGCTCGTGGTGCCCGGCGCCGGTGGCGAAGAACTTCACGGCCTGGCGGGTTTTCACGTCGATCGCCGTCACGCCGCTGCGCGCCGGGTCACTCGCGTTGTTGCCCACCCACACCCGGCGCTGGTCAGGTTGCAGGGCCATGCGCACCGGCTGCTGGCCGGCGTCGATGTCCTCCACCCGGGTAAAGGTGGCGGTGTCGATCAGCGCCACCTTGCCAGCCTGGGGCATCGACACATACACCTGCTTGTCATCGCTGCTGGCCACCCAGTCCATCGGCGCGGCGCTCAGGCCGACCCGCGCCAGGGTGCTGGTGACGCCCCCCACCGACACCGACGGGTCGATCACGGTCAGGCTGGCGTCCTTGTTCATCACCAGCAGGAAGTAGCTGTTGAGGTCCATCAACGGCCGGGCCCCGATGCTGCTCTTGAGAAACAGTGCCACCCGCGCCTTGCAGCTCTTGGCGCGGTCGCGGGCGGCGTCGCCGGTCAGCGCCGGGTCGATCCAGGCCCCCGGCGACACCCCCGACAACGGCTGCCCGGTGGCCTGCTCGGTGACCTTGAAACGGATGTTGGCGTAGCCCCCCCTCCACCAGACCGGTCGCAGCGGCCAGTGGCTGCGCCTCGAACTCCACGGTCACCCCGTCGCGGCTGAGGCGACGCGCGCCCTCGGGCTCGCCGGCAGCGCCGATCGGCGCCCGCGGGTCGCACCACAGGCTTTCGTAGGCCACCCCCACGCCCATCAGCAGCACCCCCGCCAACAACCCCAGGTACAGCGGTCGATTCTTCTTGTTCATGGCCTGTTCTCCTTGCCTGATTACTGCGCCGGTGCCGTTGTCGGCGGTGTTTCGTTGGTGACCCGCAGAATCCCCCATAGCCCCGAGGCATTGCCGTAGGCGGCGTAGTCGCGGAACAGGTAGTCACCCGGCACCCCATTGCCGCCCCCGGCACTGGGGTGCATGAAGCTGAAGTGCGCCGCCGGCAGCACGCTCTCCTGGGCACCGATGTACATCGACAGCGGGTTGTAGGCGAAGCGCACCGAACCGATGCCCGGCAGGCTCATCGGGTAGCCGCCCAGGTCGGACTTCTCGGCCTGGAAGGCATGCTGCGACCACAGGTGCCCATCAAGCTGGAAGGTCACGCCACGGCTGCCGCCGGTCGGCATCAGCACGTGGGTGCGGAACGGCTGGCCGGGCTTGGCCCACAGCACCGGGGTTTGCGGGTCGCTGCCGACCAGCGCATTGCTGTAGGCCATGTGCGCGTTGGGCACGTCGGCCCAGCCGTTGCCGTCGGCATGCCCGAACGGTGCATCCGGGGCCAGGCCGAAACGGAACCACAGCGGCTCGCTCTTGTAGTTGATGGCCATGCCGGAGTTGTCCTTCGGATCCCCCGGCACCCCGTTGCCTTCGGTGGCGATGCCTTCCACCGGGCGCCCGTCGGCCCAGCGCATGTTCAGCGCACGCTGCCACACGGTGGCGAAGTCACGGTAGGCGGCCTGCCCGCTCACCGTGACGGTGGCCGAGGCGCGGCTGGCGGTGTCTTCGGTCCAGGTGGCGGTCTGCGGCAGGATGCTCATGGCACCCACCAGGCCTTTCTGACCCTGCTTGATCACATCCGCCGGGGTCAGGTTGAGGCCGCCGAACTCGATGGCAGTGTTGTTGATGTTGTCCACACTGCGCCCCAGTTGCAGCACCGGCTTGCCTTCACGCTCCAGGTGCCCGGCGTAGTACTGGTACACCTTGCTGGGGTAGGCGCCGCTGTTGCCGGCCCGAGGCGGTACGGTCTGCACCGGGTTCTGGCCGACGTTGACGCCATCGGACTTGGTCACGTCATAGGCCAGCAGTTGCGCATGCAGGCCCACATGGCTGGATGGCCGCATCAGGTTGTTGTTGAACGCGGTGGAGCCCTCGCTGGCGTTGCGGTCGCGCTTGACCACGTTCTGCATCACGGCGGTGCTGGCCAGGTCCGGCATCACCAGTGGCAGGCGGTTTTCCAGGGTCACCTTGATGCAGTCGCCGGCAGTGGCGCGCAGCACCAGCGGCTCGATCGGCACGCCGGCCTTGAGCTTGCCGGTGGCCGGGTCGAGGTCGGCCTTGCGCACGTACAGCACAGCCGTCGGGTCGTGCAGCGGGCCGGCGTGGCCGCCGAGGGTGAAGGTTTCACCGTCCTCCTCGTCCACCACGGTCACCTGCGCGATGCTGGTGCTACGGCTGTTGTACACCAGGGTGCCGCCGTTGGCCTTGAGCGGCCCGCCGACGTGCTGGCCGACCCCGCTGGGGTCGTTGATGCTCACCCCCAGCGGGTTGCCCAGGATGTCGTTGGCCAGGGCCGCGACCACCTCGTAGCTGCGCTGCACGGTTGGGCGGGTACCGATGCCATTGGGGTTGGCGGTGTAGCGCGGGCAGATGCCGTCGAACGCCACGGTGTTGCGCACGCCCATCGGCTGCGGGTTGTTGGGCAGGGCGAACAGGTCACTGCGGCTGGCGGTGTAGTTGCGCATCACGCCCCAGATCCCGTTCCAGTAGCCTTCCAGCGCGGCGTCCAGCGAGTACAGGTAGTCACCGTTGGGCGCTGCGGAACTGGACAGCATCGACACCGGCGACATGAAACCCAGTTGCTCGGAGATACCGATCATCTGCGAGGCGCGCCAGCCGGAGTTTGAACTGCTGCCGAAGCCCGAACCGCTTTGCAGCCACTTGACCCCGTGCAAGGTCACGTTGTGCTCCTCTTCATGGCCACCGGCATGCATGCGCAGCCGTACGTTGTCGCCCGAGTAGGTGCGCAACATGGGCGTGAACGGGTCACCCGGTTCGGCCCCGGCCTTGTTGATGTGGGGCGGGAACTGCGTGGTGCCGCCGGTGGGGCCGACGGCCGAGGTGATCACCGCCGGCGACAGGTTCATCGCCGGGATCGCGCGGTCGGTGCGGCTCTGCATCGCGTAGGCCAGGTCGCCGGCCAGGCCGTCGGCCTGCATTCCGCGCTTGCCGTCCGGGGCGACCTTGTTGGGGTCGTACACGCGCAGCGCCAGCGGCTCGTTGCGGTAGTTGACGACGAACATGCCCGGGTCATCCACCGAGATCGCCTGCGGGCACGGCCGGCTCGGACAGCCCGGCGACAGGCCACCACGTGACTCGACCACCGCTTCGAGCAGGTTGGACGCCTTCTGCCGCACGGGCGGGTTGATGGCGTAGCGGAAACTGTCGGCGGTGGCCGGGAAAGCCTGCGCATTGGGCACACCATCGGGCCCTGCGCCCACATACACACCGGCTTCATAGGCGTGCTGGAAGTCGCTGTATTCCAGGAAAAACTCACGGTAGCTGTCGTTGCGACCGTCGTTATCGTGGTCACCGGTGGCGATCACGGCCTGCCACGAGGTCGGCCCGCCGTCCTGGCGCAAGGCCGGGTTGTACAGCTGCTCGCCGGTTTCGGCGTGGTACCAGGTGGAGTTGGCCGGTTCCGCCAGCACGGTGGCGTACAGCCCCAGTTGCTGGTGCGTCGATGGGCCAAGGTGGTCGTGGGTGAAGATGGTGCCCAGGCCCCGGTCGACGTTGTGCACGTTGACCACCGGGTCCGTGAACCAGCGCTGCATGGCCGTGCGTGCGCCCAGCCAGTCGGCCCGGCCATAGCGCCCGAAGAACGGGTGCTGCTTGGCGTGCGGGCACAGTTCGGTGCCTTCGCGTGGGTCGCCGGCCTGGCAACCGTTGAATTCGCGAATGGCCTCGATGCGCTCGACCACGGTACCGGGCGAGAGAATCCCGTCCTCGTAGTTCCAGCCGTTGGCCGAGCCATCGGCGGCGGTCAGGTCCCATTTGGGCAGGTGAATGTGCTGGCCGATCACGTCGGTGGGGGTGCGCACCTGGTAGTCGTCCATTTCGTAGTACGACGGGATCAGGTTGGTGTGCACGTACATCACGCAGTCGAAGGTGTTCATGCGCATCACCAGTGGTTCAGGCGGGCGCTGCTTGTTGATCACCGACCAGGCGTCTTCCCACAGGCTGATGATGCGCGCCTGCGGGAAGTGGTAGCCGACCTTGTTGTACACCGCGTCGAACTGGATGTTGGCACCCTTGTAGATGCGCGGCCGGTCGGCGGTGAACGGCGAGGTGCCGCTGAAGCTCATGGCGTCCAGGCGCTCGCCACTGTTGAACTCGCCCGCGCCGGAGGACTGGGTCAGGCGTTTGGCGCGGTCGTCCATGCACGGCTCGTAGTAGGGTGCGCCGGCTGTGGGCGGCGCGCCGTTGGTACGGAAGTCGCGTGCCACCAGCTGGCTGCCGGGCAACAGGGCAAAGCTTGGGTGGTTGAGCTTGGCGTGGTAGGCCATGGCGGCCTGTTCCACCTCGGTGCCCTCCTCGGGCAGGAACACGGCCTTGGCGCGGGTGATCTGCTTGGAGAAATCCAGCGCGGTGGTGGTCACCGTCGCCTCGCCACCGGCGGTGACGCCGTCCAGCGCATGGCGCGGCAGGCCGCCGTCCCAGCCGTCGACCTGGGCCGGGTCCAGGTTGGCCCACAGCGGGTTGCCGCTGTCACGCAGGGCACGGGCCTTGGCCGGGTCGAGCATGTCCAGCGGCGGGGTTGGCGGCCGTTGGCCCACGGTGCTTTCCATGCCGCCGATCCAGAACGGATAGCCAGGGTTTTTCAGGCTGCCGTCGGCATTGCGGTTGGCCTCGCTGCGGTCCACCAGTACCAGCGAGCCGATGGCCTTGAGCGTGCCTTCATGCGGGCCGCTGTGGTCATCGCCCTGCTCTTGGTCTTCGTCGTCATCGTGCTCGGCAACGAGGGTCTCGGCCATTTTTGGCACCACGGCGACCTTGCCCGGCATCGGCGCCATGGCTTTGCCCGGCAGTGGCACGATGGCCGGGATCGGTGTGCCTGCGACGATTTCGCCGTCGGGCAAGGCGCGTGCACCGGGCACCGGCTTGCCGCTGCGCAGGGCCCAGGGTTGGGTGTGGTAGCCATCGGCGCCCTGCTCGGACACCTCCAGGCGCGTGCCCTCTTCGAACACGTCGTGCACCCGCCACATGCTCCACATGCCCTGGGCGAAGTGCGGGTAGAAGTGGCAGTGATAGATCGCGTCGCCGGCTACGCGGTTGCGGTTGCCCGAGCCGCCGTTGGCGATCTCGTAGGTGTAGCCCACCCCTGGCCCAATGCCCTGGGCGTCCACATAGTCTGAGTTGTCGTCATTGGGGTTGAACAGCCACTGATGACCGTGCAGGTGGAAGATGTGCTGCTCATGGCCATTGTGGCTGTTGCGAAACTTGACGAAGTCACCGATGTAACTGTGGTTGACGTTCGCCGGCTCCGACGGGTACAGCGCCATGCTGGCCTTGACGCCGGTGTCCCTGGGGTCGGGCACTTCGCCAGGGCGGATGTTTTCCAGGCCGACGTTGGCAGGCACATCCACCAGCATGGCCACGTCGCCCACGGTGTGCGAACTGAGGAAGAACTCTTCATAGGCGCAGGACAGGCAATCGTGCATCGGCCCCACGCCCAGGCGGTTGGCCACCACCTCGGCGCCCATGCCGCCGGAGCCGTAGTTGATCATGAACGAGTCGCGGGTCGGTTCCAGCACGTGGCCCATCACCGGGTCTGCCCAGTAACCGGGGAATGCCTGGGTGACGGCGGCCTCGTCGGTGAACACCGACGAAAAGTCGCGAAACGGCTCCAGGCGGTTGGGCAGTGCCGGGTTGCGCTTGCCCACGCTTTCCAGCGGGTAGGTCGAGGGCGGGAAGCTGCCGTCGGCGTTGGGGCCCATGACAATGGCATCGGCCTCGCTGGAGATGATCTCGGCGCCGTCGACCATGGCGATGATCGGCATGCCGGCCTTGCCTTCGGTGACCCATGGCTCGCGTTGCGGGTAGCGTGCCTGGTAGTCGACCACTGGTTGGCCGGTGGGCGCGCGGCCGGTGGTGCTCAGGCGCATTTCCTCTTCGGTCAGGGTATTGCGGTAGGTACGCCCCAGCTTGGGCACCACGATGACCTGGCCGAACAGGCCGTTGGCGACGTTGCCTGCGCTGCCCTCACCGCCGAAGGTGGCGCCTTTGCTGGTGGCGGCGAAGGCCCCTTCGCGTTCGGCGTACAGGGTGTAGCTGCGGGTGGCGCCTGGGGCGACCAGGAAGTTGGCGTTGCGCCCGGTGTTGGCCGAGATATCGCCGATACTGTTCACCGCTTGCAGGCCGTTGACCTGAAAGCCCACGTGGCGGTCGGTGACCTGGTCATCGACGATCGGGTCCAGGTGTTCATCGGTGAGGTGCTTGTTGGGGTTGGCCTGATAGGCCAGCAGGTTGTGCAGGTTGACCGTCAGGCAGTCACCGGCGGCGACCCGCAGCACGATTGGCCGCGGGCGCTTGTCGGGGCGCAGCGCGACCTTGCCTGGCACGGCGGCGCCGCCCTGGGCCAGCGAGACATTGTGCTCGTCGACCACGTCGCGGCGCAGGGCGAACATCATGCCGTTGGCATTCTGTGCGCCGAGGCGGTTGAACATCATGGGTTGGTCGAAGGCGACGATGTTCGCCACCAGAGTGCGTTCGCAACGGATGGCGGCTTCGGCGAAGGACTGCAGGCCGAGCATGCACAGCGCCAGTTGCATCAGGGGGGTCAGGACATTGCCTTTGATCGTGATCATCGGGGCGTGCCTCAGGTGGTGCGGTGGGTCGTTTGCGAGGGGGTTGCAAGGGCCGCGCCATGTGTGAAAGTCATTATTTATCAGTGGCTTGCGTTTTAAAGCCAAGCCAGTTGGGGGAACTGGCCCAGTGACTCCCCTGTTTCGGGGGTAGAGGGGATGGGGCTTTTTGGGGGCACTGGGATCTGTGGCCGAGCTGACGGCCCCACCGCAATCTGTTGCCGAACAAACAAGGCTTACAACTCAAATCTGACAGGCCATGGTGCGTTGCAACAAATGTGGGAGCTGCGGTGCGACGATTCGACTTGCCAGCGAAGCGCCGCG
>NZ_JAHTBI010000070.1 GCF_019168305.1 Pseudomonas aegrilactucae | reverse complement strand
GCGTTGTTGTATGCGCAGTCGCTGAATCAGCGGTTACGCGTCAGCAGCGCAGGCTTCTCGCCACGTGGACGGCTTGGCAGCTGCTCGAGCTGTTCAGCGGTCGGGAACCGGTCGATCTTCGATTCCTTGTGCACGATCTTCGGCTGGGGCTGGCCGTCACGCGGGTTGCGCACGGCCGGCTCCTGGCTCGACTGCTCGTCACGCGCCGGGCGACGGTTGCGGTTGTTGCTGCCTTCGCGGCGCGCCTGGCCATCACGGCCACCGCCACCACTGCGAGCCCCCCCACCACGTTTTTCGCCCGAGGTGCTGGCGCCACCGGTGCGTGCGCCGCCACCGTTGTTGCTGCGTGGTTGGCCGCCACGAGGTGCGCCGCTGCCAGTGCCGGTGCCGGCGGCTGCCGGTGCGCCCGGACGGCGGTTGCGGCCCTGGCCACCCTTGTTCTGGTACGGGCTGACGTAGTCGGCACGGTTGCCGAAATTGTCGACTTCGTCATCCAGGAACGCTTCAGGGTCGCGGTCTGCGGGGGCCTTGGGTGCTACTGCTGCCTGACCCGAGGGTGCCTGGCGGGTTTTGCTGTTGTCACGGGGCTTGCGCTCTGGGCGCCCGCCGGCGGCCTTCTCAGTGGCTCTTTCGCCTGCGGGCTTATCCTTTTCCTGGCCTTTGTCCTTGCCCTTGTCCTTGCGCCCGCCGCTGCCGGCATTGCTGCCGTCGCCACGCTGGCCACGGCCACCGCGCGGGTTCATTTGCGGACGTTCACGGGCTTCGGGCTTCTCGGCTTCGACCGTGGAGGCATCAAAACCCATCAGGTCGCCGTCCTGGATCTTCTGGCGAGTGACGCGCTCGATGCTCTTGAGCAACTTCTCTTCGTCTGGCGCCACCAGCGAGATGGCCTCGCCGGAGCGGCCCGCACGGCCGGTACGGCCAATACGGTGCACGTAGTCTTCCTCGACGTTGGGCAGCTCGAAGTTGACCACATGGGGCAACTGGTCGATGTCCAGGCCGCGGGCGGCGATGTCGGTGGCGACCATGATGCGCACGGTGCCGGCCTTGAAGTCGGCCAGGGCCTTGGTGCGCGCGTTCTGGCTCTTGTTGCCGTGGATCGCGGCAGCGGTCAGGCCGTGCTTCTCGAGGTACTCGGCCAGGCGGTTGGCGCCGTGCTTGGTACGCGTGAACACCAGCACCTGTTCCCAGGCACCCTGGGTGATCAGGTGGGCCAGCAGGGCGCGTTTGTGGCTGGCAGGCAGGCGGTACACGCGCTGCTCGATACGCTCGACCGTGGTGTTGGGCGGCGTGACCTCGATGCGCTCTGGGTTGTGCAGCAGCTTGTCGGCCAGGTTGGTGATGTCTTTGGAGAAGGTCGCCGAGAACAGCAGGTTCTGGCGCTTGGCAGGCAAGCGTGCGAGGACCTTCTTCACGTCATGGATAAAGCCCATGTCGAGCATGCGGTCGGCTTCGTCGAGCACCAGGATTTCAACGTGGCTGAGGTCGACGCTGCCTTGGCCGGCGAGGTCGAGCAGGCGGCCGGGGCAGGCCACCAGCACGTCGACGCCACGGGACATGGCCTGAACCTGCGGGTTCATGCCGACACCGCCGAAGATGCAGGCGCTGACGAACTTGAGGTCGCGGGCATAGACCTTGAAGCTGTCGTGCACCTGGGCGGCGAGCTCACGGGTCGGGGTCAGGACCAGTACCCGCGGCTGGCGTGGGCCATGGCGCTGGGACTTGTCCGGGTGACCGCCCGGGAACAGACGTTCGAGAATCGGCAGGGCAAAGCCACCGGTTTTACCAGTACCTGTCTGCGCCGCGACCATCAGGTCGCGACCTTGCAACACGGCGGGAATGGCCCGCTGTTGCACCGGCGTAGGCTGGGTATAGCCCGCTGCCTCGATAGCGCGGACTAGAGCCTCGGAGAGACCGAGGGAAGCAAAGGACATGAGTAATCCTGTTCTAGTGGGGGCTAAGCCCTATGGGAAGTTCGTGCCTGGCGCGACGGGCATCAGGTGATGCTATCGCGTCCGGTCCTGCTGGGCTTTCAATGCGCATCCGGGGCGTGGCGGGCGGGCTTTTGGCGCGCTGTCCTGCCGGTCGGGATGGCTGTTGCAAGGCCGAGCGTCCGGGCGTAAGCCTGGCGGGGTTGGCGGAGTATAACAGAGCAATCAGTGCGTGCTGCGTTCCTGCTGCTCAACGGCTTGCTGAAAGTTCACCCCGGTGCCGTGGTAGCGGGCATTCAGCTCGGCGTACGCCGGCTCCTGCTTGAAGCGGCGCAGCTCGGCGGCGAAGCGCTGGGCCAGCAGGTCCATGCCGGCATTGCGCCGCACTGCCAGGTACTGGCTCTGGCGGTTGACCAGCAGGGGCAGCTCGCTGACCTGCTGTTCGAGCCCCAGGGTGGCGATCATGTGCCGGCCGGCGCGGCGGTCGGTGATCAGCAGGTCGATGCGCCCCAGTTGCAGCATGCCGAAGCTGGCGTCAAGGGTGGGCGCCGGTTCGCGGGTGAAGCCGGTGGCGCTGGCAAATGCAGTGCCATAGGTATAGCCCGGTGCGGTACCGACGCGCAGCCCCTTGAGATCCTCCAGCCGCTCGATCACATGGGGGCGGGCATTGAGCTGGAACAGCACGAATTCCACCTGCGACAGCGGCTCGCTGGGATAGAACAGCTGGGCGTCGCGCTGCTCGGTGTGGAAGATATCCAGCACGCCGTCGGCAAGGCCCTGCTCGAGCATGGCCAGGCAGCGCTTCCACGGCAGGAACTGCCACTGCACCTCGATGCCCAGGCGCCTGAACACCTCGGCCGTGACCTCGTAGTCGATACCCTTGGCCTGACCGTTCTCTTCATAGGCATACGGTGGCCAGGGGTCGGTGACGATCCGCAGCTTCTCGGCCTGAACCAGGGTGCTCAGGCAGACAAGAAGCAGGGCGGTGAGCAGGCGGGTGAAGTAGGGCATGGCTTGAGAGTACGTTGGCTGCCCGAGAATGGCCAGCCTGTACCCGGCATCCACAAAAAGGGCCCTGGCGTGCGCCAGAGCCCTTGGTGCTTTGCTGCAGTGTCTACCGATGCTGAGGCAATCAGCGGGGCAGCTTCAGGTTGTTCCAGATCGCCAGGCTCGGTTCAGCCTGGTTCAGGGTGTAGAAGTGCAGCCCGGGCGCGCCGCCTTGCAGCAGTTGCTCGCACATGTCGCTGATCACCTGTTCGCCGAACGCCTGGATGCTCTTGGCGTCGTCGCCGTAGGCTTCCAGTTGCTTGCGGATCCAGCGCGGGATCTCGGCGCCGCAGGCATCGGAGAAACGTGCCAGCTTGCTGTAGTTGGTGATCGGCATGATGCCGGGCACCACCGGGATGTCCACGCCCAGTTTCTGCACGCGCTCGACGAAGTAGAAGTAGCTGTCGGCATTGAAGAAGTACTGGGTGATGGCGCTGTCGGCACCGGCCTTGGCCTTGCGTACGAAGTTGAGCAGGTCGTCTTCGAAGTGGCGGGCTTGCGGGTGCATTTCCGGGTAGGCAGCCACTTCGATATGGAAGTGGTCGCCGCTTTCCTGGCGAATGAACTCGACCAGCTCGTTGGCGTAGCGCAGCTCGCCGCTGGCCATGCCCATGCCCGACGGCAGGTCGCCACGCAGGGCGACGATGCGCTTGATCCCGGCGGCCTTGTACTGGGCCAGCAGGCTGCGCAGGTCGTCCTTGCTGTCACCCACGCACGACAGGTGCGGGGCGGCCGGTACGTTCACTTCGCTTTCCAGCTGCAGCACGGTGTTGAGCGTGCGATCGCGGGTCGAGCCCCCGGCACCGTAGGTGCAGGAGAAGAAATCCGGGTTGTAGCTGGCCAGGGTATGGGCCGTGGCAAGCAGTTTTTCATGTCCAGCATCGGTCTTGGTCGGGAAGAACTCGAAGCTGTAACGGCGGTCCTGAGACATGGCGAAATCCTGGTAAACCGATCGTGCTGGCCAGCGACGGGGCTGGCCACAGAAAAAAGCCGGTGACGCTTGAGGGCGTCACCGGCTCTGGCCCATCAGTAGCGATAGGCGTGTGGCTTGAACGGGCCTTCAACAGTGACGCCGATGTAGTCGGCCTGTTGTTGGGTCAGTTGGGTCACCACGCCGCCGAAACCGCGAACCATTTCCAGGGCCACTTCTTCGTCGAGTTTTTTCGGCAGTACTTCAACGGTCAGGCGCTCGGCTTTCTGGGCCGGCGACAGGTCGGCGTACTTCTGGCCGAACAGGAAGATCTGCGCCAGTACCTGGTTGGCGAACGAGCCATCCATGATGCGGCTCGGGTGACCGGTGGCGTTGCCCAGGTTCACCAGGCGGCCTTCGGCCAGCAGGATCAGGTAGTCATCGTTCTGCGCGTCGAAGTCGCCAGCGCCGGTGCGGTGGATCTTGTGCACCTGCGGCTTCACTTCTTCCCATGCCCAGTGCTTGCGCATGAAAGCGGTGTCGATTTCGTTGTCGAAGTGGCCGATGTTGCAGACCACGGCGCGCTTCTTGAGGGCCTTGAGCATGTTCGCATCGCACACATTCACGTTACCGGTGGTGGTGACGATCAGGTCGATCTTGCCCAGCAGGGCCTTGTCGATGCTGGCTTCGGTGCCGTTGTTGATACCGTCGATGAACGGCGAGACCAGCTCGAAACCGTCCATGCAGGCTTGCATGGCGCAGATCGGGTCGACTTCCGAGACCTTGACGATCATGCCTTCCTGACGCAGCGACTGGGCCGAGCCCTTGCCCACGTCACCGTAGCCGATCACCAGGGCCTGCTTGCCCGACAGCAGGTGGTCGGTACCGCGCTTGATGGCGTCGTTCAGGCTGTGACGGCAGCCGTACTTGTTGTCGTTCTTGCTCTTGGTGACCGAGTCGTTGACGTTGATCGCCGGGATCTTCAGCTCGCCCTTGGCCAGCATGTCCAGCAGGCGATGCACGCCGGTGGTGGTTTCTTCGGTCACGCCGTGAACGCGATCCAGTACCTGTGGGTACTTGTCGTGCAGCAGCTGAGTCAGGTCGCCGCCGTCGTCGAGGATCATGTTGGCATCCCATGGCTGGCCATCCTTCAGGATGGTTTGCTCCAGGCACCACTCGTACTCTTCTTCAGTCTCGCCTTTCCAGGCGAACACCGGGATACCGGCAGCAGCGATGGACGCGGCAGCCTGATCCTGAGTCGAGAAGATGTTGCAGGACGACCAGCGTACTTCGGCGCCCAGCGCAACCAGGGTTTCGATCAGCACGGCGGTCTGGATGGTCATGTGGATGCAGCCGAGAATCTTGGCGCCCTTGAGCGGCTGTTCAGCGGCGTACTTGCGGCGCAGGCCCATCAGTGCCGGCATTTCGGACTCGGCGATGATGGTTTCGCGACGGCCCCAGGCGGCCAGGGACATGTCGGCGACTTTGTAGTCGGTAAAATCTGCAGGCGTGATGACAGCGCTCATGAAGAGCCTCCATTCGTAATGTATGCGAATGGGCGCCGTTGTGCGTTTAGTGTCCGGCCTGAGCCAGTCAACGCCCCATCCGAGCCTGACAGGTTGAACCTGCTGCAGCGCCCCTCGGACAGGTGGCGGGAAAACGGTAGCAATTGAAGGTTACCGTTTTGAAACGGGGGCGATTATAGCCGCCCGGACTGATCTTCCAAAGGGTTTCTGTCGATCAAATCAAGATCATTGATGGCGACCATAGTCCAAGGTTCATGGAGCATGACCGCCCGGTCTGCCAAGATGTCGCTATCTTTCGGCAATCGCTCAGGAGTGAACATGAATTTCCACACCCGCAAATGGGTAAAACCCGAAGACCTCAACCCCAACGGCACCCTGTTCGGCGGCAGCTTGCTGCGCTGGATCGACGAAGAGGCGGCGATCTACGCGATCGTCCAGCTGGGCAACCAGCGCGTGGTGACCAAGTACATCTCGGAGATCAACTTCGTCAGTGCCTCGCGCCAGGGTGACATCATCGAGCTGGGCATCACCGCCACCGAGTTCGGGCGTACCTCGATCACGCTCAAGTGCGAAGTGCGCAACAAGATCACCCGCAAGAGCATCCTCACGGTCGACAAGATGGTCTTCGTCAACCTGGGCGAGGACGGCTTGCCGGCGGCCCACGGGCGTACCGAGATCAAGTACATCCAGGACCAGTTCGATACCTCGGTGGAATGATCGCTTGCCAGCGAGGCTGACTCCCGCAGGAGCCAGCCTTGCTGGCGAGGGCGCACTCAGGGCTGTTCGGTCACCCCGCGCACCACGCGCCCGATGCTCAAGCCCTGCAGCAGGATCGACGACAGCACCACGATGTAGGTGATGCTCAGCAGCAGGTCACGCTCCTCGCCCAGTGGCAGCGACAGCGCCAGGGCCACCGACACGCCACCGCGCAAGCCACCCCAGGTGAGCACGCGAATCGTGCCGCGCGGCACCTTGCGCCAGCGGCGCAGCAGCACGATCGCCGGGGCCACGGTCAGCATCCGCGACAGCAGGATCGCCACCGCCAGTACACCGGCCGCCGCCAGGTGCATCCACGAGAACGGCAGCAGCAACAGCTCCAGGCCGATCAGGGCGAACAGCAGCGCGTTGAGCATGTCGTCGATCAGTTCCCAGAAACCGTCCATGTAGCGACGGGTCATGTCGTTCATCGCCAGGTTGCGCCCCAGGTTGCCGATGATCAGCCCCGCCACCACCATCGCGATCGGTGCCGAGACGTGCAGCTCGTAGGCGGCGGCCGAGCCGCCGATCACCAGTGCCAGGGTCAGCATGACCTCGACCTGGTACTGCTCGATGCTCTTGATCATGCGGTAGGTGACGTAGCCGATCACTGCGCCGAACAGGGCGCCGCCGATGGCCTCGCGGGCAAACAGGATGGCGGTGTCGCTGACGCTCGGGGTTTCGCCCAGTTGCGCGATGCCCAGCAGCACGGTGAACACCACGACAGCAGTACCGTCGTTGAACAGCGATTCGCCGACGATGGTGGTCTTCAGCGGTTTGGATGCATTGGCGGTACGCAGCGCACCCAGCACCGCGATCGGGTCGGTGGGAGAGATCAGCGCACCGAACAGCAGGCAGTACAACAGGCTCACGTGCCAGCCGAACAGGGCGAAGATCCAGTGTGCCAGGTAGCCGATGACCACGGTGGCGATCAGTACCCCGAGGGTGGCCAGCAGGCCGATCGGCCAGCGGTAGTCGCGCAGGTCGGCCAGGTTGACGTGCAGGGCGCCGGCAAACAGCAGGAACGCCAGCATCCAGTGCATCAGCAGGTCATTGAAATCGATCTGGTTCATCAGGCCCTGAACCCGTTCTTCCAGGCCCGGGTAGCCGATGACGCTCAGGCCCTGCAGCAGCAGGGAAAACAGCAGTGCGGTGACCATCACGCCAATGGTGGGCGGCAGGCCGATAAAGCGGTAATTCACATACGTGAGGAGGGTGGTCAGGCAGATAAACGCAGCAACGAGCTCAAGCATCCTAGGTCCTGTAGTGGCTTCCAAGTCGGTGCCCGAAGGTCTCGGGCAGGGCTTTGATGCGTTTGCCAGGCCTTCGGGACACACTTTTCGATCAACGTTGACCACCGGCTGGCCGTTTTGTTGCGCCTGGTTGAAACTGTGCAGCACCTGCTGCGTTACCTCGAAGAACCTTTCGACGGCCCGAGGCTCTTAGCCTGTGCCCTGGTGCTGATCGGCATGCTGATCATGAAACTCCGACCCCCTGACAAACAAGGACTGCCCCATGACCGTTGCCTTCTGGTGTGTATTGATCGCATTGCTGCTGCCGCTCGTGTGCGTCGGCATTGCCAAGTTCAGCAGTGGCCGCTACAACCTGCGCCAGAACCACGACCCACGGGCGTTCCTGGACACGCTCGAAGGGCTGCCGCGCCGCGCCCATGCGGCGCAGCTCAACAGCTTCGAGGCGATCCCGGCGTTTGTCGCCGCGGTGGTCATCGCCGACATCGTCGGCAACGCCGAGCAGGTGACCCAGGACGTGCTGGCGGTGCTCTACATCACCAGCCGCCTGCTCTACATCATCTGCTACCTGGCCGACTGGGCCTTGCTGCGTTCCTTGATGTGGTTCGCAGGGGTCGGCCTGATCGTCAGCTTTTTCGTGGTGTCGGCCTGAGCTAGTTGCCTTCCACCTGCGGTACGACCGGCAGTGCCGCGCCCTTGGGCCATAGCAGCCAGATCTGACCCTGCTGCTTCATGTCGCCGGCCAGCTGGCCGGCCGCGCTGCCGGTGCCCCAGAACAGGTCGGCGCGAACCTCGCCGGTAATCGCGCCGCCGGTGTCCTGTGCGGCGACCGGGCGTACCACCGGGGCGCCATCGGGGCGCGTGGTCGACAGCCACAGCAGGCTGCCCAGCGGGATCACCTTGCGGTCGATGGCCACGCTGTAGCCAGCGGTCAGCGGCACGTTGAGCGAGCCGCGCGGGCCTTCGTTGCTGTCCGGGCGGGTGCTGAAAAATACATAGCTGGGGTTGCTCGCCAGCAGTTCAGGCACCCGCGCCGGGTTGGCCTGGGCCCAGGCGTGGATGCTGCCCATGGTCACGTCTTCCTTCTTGAGCTGGCCTTGCTCTACCAGCCAGCGACCCACCGGGCGATACGGGTGGCCGTTCTGGTCGGCATAACCCACGCGCAGTTGCTGTCCGCTTTCCAGTTGAATACGGCCCGAGCCCTGGATCTGCAGGAACTGCAAGTCCATCGGGTCGGTCAGCCAGGCCAGCACCGGCGCTTTGACGCCTTGCTGCTGGATCACCGCAGCAGTGTCGTAGGGCTTGAGGGTGCGCCCGTCCAGGCGCCCGCGCAGGCGCTTGCCCTTGAGCTCGGGGTAGATACTGTCGAGCGCCACCACCACCAGGTCATCGGGGATGCCGTACACCGGCACATTCGCCGTGGCGGTAGCGGTCATGCTGCCGGGGTATACCGGTTCGTAGTAGCCGGTGATCAGGCCAGTGGCGCTGTTCTCGGCCGAACGCAGGCCATACACCTCCAGTTGGGTCTGCAGGAAGCCGCGCACCTGGGTGGCGTCGTTGGGTACCTGCACGGCGGCGGCGCAGGTGGTGGCCCATATCGGGTCGTTCTTGAGCCGTTCGCACGCGCTGCGCCAGGCATTGAAGCCGGCCACAAGGTCGCTGTCGCTGACCGGTGGCAGGTCTTTCCAGGTGGCGTGGCTGTAGGTGGCCAGCGGGTGCGGCTTGGTTTTTTCCGGGGCGCTGCCGTTGCAGCCCGCCAGCAGGGCCAGCAGCGAAGCGGTCAGGCCCAGGCGGCTCAAAGCGGTTTTCATGAAGCAGGTCCTCGGGTTGGCTGGCAACCCGTAGTTTTAATAGGGGTATTGGTCTTTTGCGGTCGGGCGGGGATACTGGCCGCCATTTTAGGTGTACCGAGCTGACCATGACGTTGAAACGATGTTCCCTGATCCTGCTGGCGTGCGTGGCGCTGAGCGCCTGTGGCGGGGTAGACCCCAACTCGCCGCTGGGCCAGCGCAAGGCGATCTTCAAGCAGATGCTCAAGACCAGCGAAGACCTGGGCGGCATGCTGCGTGGGCGCCTGGCCTTCGATGGGCAGAAGTTTGCCGACGGGGCCGTCAAGCTGGACGCCTTGGCCCATGAGCCGTGGAAGCATTTTCCCCAGGTGCGTGAAGAGGACAGCAGTGCCACGGCCAATGTCTGGCAGAAGCAGGCGCGCTTTCAGGATCTGGCCCGGCAGATGGAGCAGGTGACCGGCGAGCTGGTCGCGCAGACGCGTACGCAACCACTGGATGCCGCCGCGATGGCCGCGCCGATGGGCAAGGTCGAGGCGGCGTGCAAGGCCTGTCATAGCGAGTTTCGCAATCATTGATGGGGTGAGCTGGCGGGCCTCTTCGCTGGCAAGCCAGCTCCCACAGGTACTCCACTGATCGTGTGGGAGCTGGCTTGCCAGCGAAGGGGGGCGCCTCAAGTCTCAGCGCGGATCACTTCTCCAGTTGATCCAGCGCCTGCTGCAGCTCTTTCTTGGACTCGGCCAGCTTGTCCTTACGCTTGTTGATCTTCTCGGCGTCGCCTTTTTTCATGGCCTTGTCCAGGTCCTTGGTGCGCTGGGCCACTTCATGCCGGGCATCCAGCACGTTCTGCTCGCGCTCCTTTTTCAGGCCGGCATCGGTGCAGTGTGTGGTGACTTCGCTCAGGGCCTTTTCAAGGCCGGCCTGCTGGTCGCTGTTGCCATGGGCGCGGGCCTGTTCGATCTGCTTGCCGATGGCGTCCTTCTTGGCAGCGCAACCGGTCAGGCCCGGCTGCTCTTCGGCGGCCAGGGCAGAGGTGGCCAGCAGCGTGCAGGCAGCGAACAGGGCAAGCGGGGAAATCAGTTTCATAGTGGCTCCGTGGTCGCGGGCTTGGCATAAACCCATGATGCTGCCCTTATCTGACGAATTTAGAAACCCTCGATTGTATGTTCACGTAACCGCGCGGCCAGCGCCTGCACCTGAGGATGGGCGAAGAACGCCACCAGTTGCTCGGCGCGGTGGGCGCCAATACCAGGTTCTGCCTGCCACTGCGCCACATCGCGCGCGGCCAGCGCCGACCACGAGTCGCCCAGCGCCAGAGCCTTGGGGGCGGGTACGCCGAGTGCGCGGGCCCACGTCGCGAAAGGTTGCTGGCGCGCACGCTCAAGCGCAGGGGCGAGCGGGTGCGCCGCAGGCAGCTCAAGCACGTCGGCCAGTTCACGCAGTTCGCCGCTGTCGATCAGGCGCTCCCAACTGGCCGGCCCGGCCCCCGGCAGTGCCAGCCCCTGCTTGCCACCGAGCCAGAGCAGGCGCGCAAGAAATTGACTGCGGCAGTCAGGGCTGGCCTGCCAGCAACTGAGCGCATGGAAGCTGCCCGCTGCCGGTACCTCCAGCGGCCGTCGCTCCACGGCGCGATGCACTACCGTATCGAGCCGCGGGATGGTCAGCCCCGCCAGGCTGATGGCGACCTGGTCGCCGGGGCGAATGTCCAGTTGCTGCCAGCGTTTGAGCGAACCCACGCTGACCTGGCGCACCGTACGGTCATCCAGGCGCACCGGGGCTACCTGCAGCACGGGTGTGATGCGCCCGGTGCGCCCAACGTTGAAGTGCACCTGGCGCACATCGGCCAGCACCTGGGCGAACGGGTACTTCCAGGCGGCGACCCAGTAGGGCGCCTTGGCCTGCCAGCGTTCGGCGGGTGGCCGCTGGCCCTGGCGCAACACCACGCCGTCGCTGGCGAAGGGCAAGCCGCTGCGGTACCACTGCTGGCGCCAGTACGCTGCGTCGTCGAAGCCGTGCACTGGCTGGCTGAACTGCTCGCTGTAGGCGAAGCCCAACGCGCTCAGGCGGGCCAGGCGTTCGCTCTGCTGCCGGGGCCCCTGCGGCCAGGCCCACACGAACAGCTCGACCACCGCACCTTGCTGCGGCGTGATCTGCTTGCGCGCCAGCAGCCCCGCCACATTGCCGCGAGCATTCTGGCTGCCGGCGGTTGCCTGGACATGCCCGTCCAGGCGCCAGAACAATTCGCCTTGCAATACCAGGTCGAGGGGGTCGGGCAGCGTCTGTTTAAGGGCGCCGAGTGCCGGCAGGTGACGACTCCAGTCGTGCCCGTCGACCCCGTCGCCACGGCTGATCAGGCGCACCAGCCGGCCTTTTTGGTAAATCAGTGTGGCCGCCACGCCGTCCACTTTCGGTTGCACCCAGAGGTCTTGTTTGCCATGCATCCAGGCGCGCACGGCGGCTTCGTCGGGCAGCTTGTTCAGGCCCGTATGGGGAATGGGGTGACGCAGCGGGCCGGTCGCGGTCTTGAGTGGATTCGGCGCGGGTGCGCCCGCATCGGGGAAGCAGGTTTGCAGGTGTTGCAGGCGCGCGCGGCTCTGGTCGTAGAGTTCGTCGCTGATCAGTGAGACGCCCAGGCGATGATAGTGGTCGTCCCAGCGGCTGATGTGGAGGTAGCGATGCTGGATTTCTGTTGTGGCCTGCTGCGTGCTCCATCGTGGGCATGCATTTGCTTCGACCCAGCTTATCGGGATAAGAAAAACATACATTAAGTTGGTATAGCGAGACATGGCCAGCATCCTTGCTTGGCTTTTGTGAAGATCATTGAGTGTAGGGAGGTCGTGGCTCGCAGCGGGGTGCGTGTTGTCAGCGTATGTTTCTGGAGAGCAGCGCCTGGTAGATATGCCAGTTGCGCGATTAGGTGTCAGGCGTAGTGTTGATTGGGCTGGAATCTGATACTACGAGGGTTGCATCATGGACGCGTCATTTGAAACGTTAACCGCTGCTGAGCAGCAAGCGTTGGATGAAAAGCTGGGCTTTATAAAAAGCGATCGGGTAATAGTGATAGCGGATTCGTCCGCCGAGAAAGCAGGTCTTACCTGGCTGAACAGTTCTAGCGCCAGTACAAGAATCGGCGTAAATTATCGAGTGGGAAACAATTTGCTCCCTGGTGATGAGCTCAAACGGTGGAAGTATATATATTTGAAAGCCAAATCGGGTGAAGGGGGTTGGTTTCATTTACGTGTTGATCGCAGCGGTGGCGATGTCACGTTGTACGGGATTGAAGTGGTGCAGGACGAGTATAACGGATTTCCTGTTGCTGACATTTTCGAGCATTCCAGCGTGAGAAGCGTCTTTCCGGCCTCGCCAAGCAAAGGTGTTGCGTTCGATATTTATGGCGGAAATTAGGATCGCTAATTTGCTGATTGCGGCACCCACTGGAAGGTCCAATGGGTGCCGTTTGGCATTTAGAGCCCGGCCGCTGCGCGCAGTGCGTCGACGCGGTCGGTACGCTCCCAGGTGAACGTGGTGAAGGTGTCGTCACCCACGGTCTTCACTTGCGGGGTGCGGCCGAAGTGGCCGTACGCTGCGGTTTCCTGGTACATCGGGTGCAGCAGGTCGAGCATGGTGGTGATTGCGTAAGGACGCAGGTCGAAGCACTCGCGCACGATCTGGATGATCTTCTCGTCGGCGATCTTGCCGGTGCCGAAGGTGTTCAGCGAGATCGACGTCGGCTGGGCCACGCCGATGGCGTACGACACCTGGATCTCGCAACGCTCGGCCAGGCCGGCGGCAACGATGTTCTTGGCCACGTAACGACCGGCATAGGCGGCCGAGCGGTCAACCTTGGACGGGTCCTTGCCGGAGAACGCGCCACCACCGTGACGGGCCATGCCGCCGTAGGTGTCGACGATGATCTTGCGGCCGGTCAGGCCGCAGTCGCCCACCGGGCCACCGATGATGAAGTTGCCGGTCGGGTTGATGTGGAACTGGGTGTCCTTGTGCAGCAGTTCGGCCGGCAGCACGTGCTTGACGATCAGTTCCATCACGCCTTCGCGCAGGTCGGCGTAGGACACGTCCGGGTTGTGCTGGGTCGACAGCACGATGGCGTCGATGCCGACTACCTTGCCGCCTTCGTAACGGCAGGTAACCTGGGATTTGGCATCCGGGCGCAGCCACGGCAGCAGGCCGGACTTGCGCGCTTCGGCCTGGCGCTGCACCAGTTGATGCGAGAAGCTGATCGGGGCCGGCATCAGTTCTTTGGTTTCGTTGCTGGCGTAGCCGAACATCAGGCCCTGGTCGCCGGCGCCCTGGTCTTCAGGCTTGCTGCGGTCAACGCCCTGGGCGATGTCCACCGACTGCTTGCCGATGATGTTCATCACCGCGCAGGTCGCGCCATCGAAGCCGACGTCGGAGCTGTTGTAGCCGATGTCGACGATCACGTTACGCACGATGTCTTCGAGGTCGACCCAGGCCGAAGTGGTCACTTCGCCGGCGATGATCGCCACACCGGTTTTCACCAGGGTTTCGCACGCCACACGCGCGAACTTGTCTTCGGCGATGATGGCGTCGAGCACCGCATCCGAAATCTGGTCGGCGATTTTATCCGGATGCCCTTCAGACACGGACTCGGAGGTGAAAAGGGAGTATTCGCTCATCTCGACGGGTTCCTAAAATTTACCGATGGTGAGTGTCGCCAGGCGGTCGCTGAAAGTGGCGGACCTGAATCTGGAAACCATTGCGTAAGCCCACATAGAGGCTGTCCCCGGGAGCTAGTCCCGCAGCGCTGGCCCAACGGGCCAAATCATCCTGTTCGAAGCCCAGCCAGAGATCGCCGCAAGCCTGGCGCGCCCAGCTCTGGTCGTGGCTGCACAGCTCTGTTACCAACAGGCTTCCGCCTGGTTTGACGCGATTGGCCAGTTGCCCGAGGGCCTGGGCCGGGGCGCTGAAATGGTGCAATACCATGTTCAGCACGACGCAGTCGGCCTGGATGTCCGTTGCATGCAGTGCATCGGCCAACTGCAGGGTTACGTTAGCCAGGCCTTCGCGCTGGCACACCTGGCGCGCCAGCTCGAGCATGGTCGGGCTGTTGTCCAGGGCGGTGACGGCGGTAAAGCGTCGGGCCAGCTCGGGCAGGAACTCGCCATCGCCCGGGCCCACTTCCAGCGCGCTGGCGCCGGGCTCGAAGCTGAGCTTGTCGAGCAGGGCCAGCAGGCTTTCGCGGTACTGCGGCAAACCGGCAATCAGATCTTGCTGAGCGCGAAACTTCTCTTCCACGCGCAGGAAAAAGTCCTGGCTGGTGGCGGCCCGGCGCTGCTGCACCTGGCCGATACGCGCCTGCACGTCCAGCGGCAGCACCAGCGCATCGACTTCGTCGAGCAGCGCCGCGTGCAGCTTGCCGCCCAGGCGCAGGCTGTCGGGCAGGGCGCGGCGGTAGAAGATCGCGTTGCCTTCACGGCGCGTGGCCACCAGCTCGGCCTGGGCCAGCACCTTGAGGTGATGGCTCATGCCCGATTGGCCGATGGCGAAGATCTGCGCCAGTTCCAGCACGCCGAACGAGTCGCTGGCCAGGGCGCGCAACACCTTCAACCGCAACGGGTCGCCGCCGGCTTTGCACAGGGCAGCCAGCGCGTCGCTTTGCTCATGGTCGATGGTGGGGGCGGGCATGTTCATGGGGCCGCAGTCTAGTGAGCGTGCGGCAGCGCCGCAAGAGCTATATCAAAAAGTTTTGATATTGCTCGATGGGCGGGATCCGAGCGCTGATCGGGGCGACAATTTCTGCTGTTTTGCCGGCCGAACACAGGATTAGTCGCTCAATCACAGGAAAAACAGCCTTCATCGACCATCCGTGATTGCCCCCGGGCCTGTGCCTGGGCGAAAATGGCCGCCTTTTTTCCGTTCGTTATTATTCAATTCCCCAGGAGACAAGCGATGCCCAGCCGTCGTGAGCGTGCCAACGCCATTCGTGCCCTCAGCATGGATGCCGTGCAAAAAGCCAACAGCGGCCATCCCGGTGCCCCTATGGGCATGGCGGATATCGCCGAGGTTCTGTGGCGTGACTACCTGAAGCACAACCCGAGCAACCCGAGCTTCGCCGACCGTGACCGCTTCGTGCTGTCCAACGGTCACGGCTCGATGCTGATCTATTCGCTGCTGCACCTGACCGGCTACGACCTGTCGATCGACGACCTCAAGGCCTTCCGCCAGTTGCACAGCCGCACCCCGGGCCACCCGGAGTTCGGTTACACCCCGGGCGTGGAGACCACCACCGGCCCGTTGGGCCAAGGCCTGGCCAACGCCGTGGGCTTTGCCCTGGCCGAGAAAGTGCTGGGTGCCCAGTTCAACCGCGAAGGCCACGACGTCGTCGACCACCACACCTATGTGTTCCTGGGTGATGGCTGCATGATGGAAGGCATTTCCCACGAAGTCGCCGCACTGGCCGGTACCCTGGGCCTGGGCAAGCTGATCGCCTTCTACGACGACAACGGCATCTCCATCGACGGCGAAGTCGAAGGCTGGTTCACCGACGATACGCCAAAGCGTTTCGAAGCCTACAACTGGCAGGTGATCCGCAATGTCGACGGCCATGATCCCGAAGAGATCAAGACCGCCATCGACACCGCACGCAAGAGCGCGCAGCCAACCCTGATCTGCTGCAAGACCACCATCGGCTTCGGTTCGCCGAACAAGGGCGGCAAGGAAGACTGCCACGGTGCGCCACTGGGCGACGCCGAGATCGCGCTGACCCGTGAAGCCCTGAAGTGGAACCACGGCCCGTTCGAAATCCCGGCCGACATCTATGCCGAGTGGGATGCCAAGCAGGCCGGCGCCGCTGCCGAAGCCGCCTGGGACCAGCGCTTTGCCGCCTACGCCGCTGCCTTCCCGGAGCTGGCCAGCGAGCTCAAGCGTCGCCTGAGCGGCGAGCTGCCGGCCGACTTCGCCGAGAAGGCGGCTGCCTACATCGCTGAAGTCGATGCCAAGGGCGAGACCATCGCCAGCCGCAAGGCCAGCCAGAACGCCCTCAACGCATTCGGCCCGCTGCTGCCCGAGTTCCTCGGCGGCTCGGCGGACCTGGCCGGTTCCAACCTGACCCTGTGGAAAGGCTGCAAGGGCGTCAGCGCCGAAGACGCCAGCGGCAACTACATGTACTACGGCGTGCGCGAGTTCGGCATGACCGCCATCATGAACGGCGTGGCCCTGCACGGCGGCCTGGTGCCTTACGGCGCGACCTTCCTGATGTTCATGGAATACGCCCGCAACGCAGTGCGCATGTCGGCCCTGATGAAGCAGCGCGTGATCCACGTCTACACCCACGACTCCATCGGCCTGGGCGAAGACGGCCCGACCCACCAGCCGATCGAGCAACTGACCAGCCTGCGCACCACGCCGAACCTGGACACCTGGCGCCCGGCCGACGCGGTCGAGTCGGCGGTATCGTGGAAATACGCCCTGGAGCGCAAGGACGGCCCGTCGGCGCTGATCTTCTCGCGTCAGAACCTGCAGCACCAGACCCGTGATGCCGGCCAGATCGCCGACATCAGCCGTGGTGGCTACGTGCTCAAGGACTGCGCAGGCGAGCCTGAGCTGATCCTGATCGCCACCGGTTCCGAAGTGGGCCTGGCGGTGCAGGCGTACGACACGCTGACCGAGCAGGGCCGCAAGGTGCGTGTGGTGTCGATGCCGTGCACCAGCGTGTTCGATGCCCAGGACGCCAGCTACAAGCAGTCGGTACTGCCGCTGCAAGTGGGCGCGCGGATCGCCATCGAGGCTGCGCATGCCGACTTCTGGTACAAGTACGTGGGCCTGGAAGGCCGCGTGATCGGCATGACCACCTACGGTGAGTCGGCGCCGGCGTCGGCACTGTTCGAAGAATTCGGCTTCACCCTGGAGAACATCCTGGGTACGGCTGAAGAGCTGCTGGAAGACTGATCGCATTCCCCTGTGGGACTGGTGCCGGCTGCTTCGCTGGCAAGCCAGCTCCCACACGGGCTGCGGCAATCCCTGTGGGAGCTGGCTTGCCAGCGAATGAGGGCAACTCAATTCCCCAGGCTACAGATGATTTTCTGTTCCGTGAGCATCCCATGCCCCAAGCGCGTCCCTACAAAGTTGCACTCAACGGCTACGGCCGCATCGGTCGTTGCGTCTTGCGCGCACTCTTTGAACGGGGAGCCAGGGCGGGCTTCGAGATCGTTGCACTGAATGACCTGGCCGATCAGGCCAGCCTCGAATACCTGACACGCTTCGATTCCACTCACGGGCGCTTTCCCGGTGAGGTCAGGGTCGACGGCGATTGTCTGCATATCAATGGCGACTGCGTCAGAGTACTGCGCAGTGCCACCCCCGAAGGCATCGACTGGGCTGCGCTCGACGTCGACCTGGTGCTCGAATGCTCCGGGGCCTACAACACCCGCGCCGATGGCCAGCGTTTTCTCGACGCCGGCGCCCCCCGCGTGTTGTTCTCACAGCCCATGGCCAGCGAGGCGGATGTCGACGCCACCGTGGTCTACGGCATCAACCAGGATTGCCTGAGCGGCAGCGAACGGCTGGTGTCCAACGCCTCCTGCACCACCAACTGCGGCGTGCCGCTGCTGCGTGTGCTCGACCAGGCGTTCGGTATCGAGTACGTATCGATCACCACCATCCACTCGGCGATGAACGACCAGCCGGTGATCGACGCCTACCACCACGAAGACCTGCGCCGCACGCGTTCGGCGTTCCAGTCGGTGATTCCGGTGTCCACCGGGCTGGCGCGGGGTATCGAACGCCTGCTGCCGGAACTTGCCGGGCGAATTCAGGCCAAAGCCGTACGCGTGCCGACGGTCAACGTGTCGTGCCTGGACATCACCCTGCAGACCGCCCGCGATACCACCGCGGCCGAGGTCAACCAGGTGCTGCGTGACGCGGCCCTGAGCGGCCCGCTCAAGGGCTTGCTGGCCTACACCGAACTGCCGCACGCCAGCTGTGATTTCAACCATGACCCGCATTCGGCGATCGTCGATGCCAGCCAGACCCGTGTTTCCGGCCCCCGCCTGGTGAACCTGCTGGCCTGGTTCGACAACGAATGGGGGTTCGCCAACCGCATGCTCGACGTCGCCGAACATTTTCTGCACGTCGTGGACTCAACTTGCACCACTCGTAAACAGCCCTGAAGGACTGCATTCATGACCGTTTTGAAGATGACCGACCTCGATCTGCAAGGTAAGCGCGTACTGATCCGCGAAGACCTCAACGTGCCTGTGAAGGACGGTGTGGTCAGCAGCGATGCGCGCATCCTGGCTTCGCTGCCGACCATCAAGCTGGCCCTGGAGAAGGGCGCGGCCGTGATGGTCTGCTCGCACCTGGGCGCCCGACCGAAGGCGAGTTCTCGGCCGAGAACAGCCTCAAGCCTGTGGCCGACTACCTGAGCAAGGCGCTGGGGCGTGAGGTGCCGCTGGTGGCCGACTACCTGGGCGGCGTCGATGTGAAGGCCGGCGACGTCGTGCTGTTCGAGAACGTGCGCTTCAACAAGGGCGAGAAAAAGAACGCCGACGAGCTGGCCCAGCAGTACGCCGCCCTGTGCGACGTATTCGTGATGGACGCCTTCGGCACCGCTCACCGCGCCGAGGGCTCGACCCACGGCGTGGCCAGGTTTGCCAAGGTTGCCGCCGCCGGCCCGCTGCTGGCCGCCGAGCTGGACGCGCTGGGCAAGGCCCTGAAAGCCCCGGCCAAGCCGATGGCCGCCATCGTGGCCGGCTCCAAGGTGTCGACCAAGCTGGACGTGCTCAACAGCCTGAGCCAGGTCTGCGACCTGCTGATCGTCGGTGGCGGTATCGCCAACACCTTCCTGGCGGCCGCTGGCCACCCGGTGGGCAAGTCGCTGTACGAACCTGACCTGATCGACACCGCCAAGGCCATCGCGGCCAAGGTCAACGTACCGTTGCCGGTTGACGTGGTGGTGGCCAAGGAATTCGCCGAAAGCGCCGTGGCCACGGTGAAGCTGGTAGCTGATGTTGCCGAAGACGACATGATCCTGGACATCGGCCCGCAAACCGCCGAACAGTTCGCCGAACTGCTGAAATCGTCGAAGACCGTGCTGTGGAACGGCCCGGTGGGGGTGTTCGAGTTCGACCAGTTCGGCAACGGCACCCAGACCCTGGCCAAGGCCATCGCTGACAGCGACGCGTTCTCCATCGCCGGTGGCGGCGATACCCTGGCGGCCATCGACAAATATGGCGTGGCCAGCCAGATCTCCTACATTTCTACCGGTGGCGGTGCGTTCCTCGAGTTTGTCGAGGGCAAGGTACTGCCGGCAGTCGAAGTGCTGGAACAACGGGCCAAGGCCTGATTGGCTCAGCCTGGCAAAGGGAGTGACCTGATGGTCAAGCGATTGCCCGTGATTATCCTGGCCGGGTTGCTCGGTGCTTGCGCCAGCGACCCGCCGCCTGCGGCCGATGCCCCCGGCAAGCCGAAGGGCGGTTGCTACCAGTCCGAGTGGCAGGCAGAAACCGTGCCGGTGATCAACAAAAGGCTCGGCCCGGACGGCCTGGAAAAGTACGACGACGAGCACCAGCGCCTGGCGCCGGGTTGCCCTTGATCGGTTCATGGCAACCTGTTGCCAGGTTCGTGGTCTTCTAGAGGATTGTGGATGAAACGCGTTGTGGCCTTGATGGCCCTGGCACTACTGGCAGGATGCGCACAGTTGCGGTCAGCCCCGGCACCGACTGACACCTGGACCCGCTGGGTCTGTGACAGCGGCGCCGAGGTGTCGTGGCGGTTTGCCGATGCGCGCCAGGAGGCTGTGGATGTTCGCCTTGGCGGCGCTGACCAGGTCTATCGGCTCAAGCCGGAGCCCGGTGCCTCGGGCGCGCTGTACAGCGATGGCGTGCTGGCCTTGCACACCAAGGGCGATGAAGGCCTGGTGTACTGGGTGGCAACCAACGATTTGATAGGGCGGGGCTGCAAGGCACCGTGACTGGCCGGGCCGACCTGTGTTGGCCCACACTACTTGAATAGCAACCGCCGCTGCGGCAGGCTTGCACGATTAACACGACGCTTGTCGGGAGAGAGATACACAATGGCACTCATTAGCATGCGCCAGATGCTGGACCACGCCGCCGAATTCGGCTACGGCGTTCCGGCTTTCAACGTCAACAACCTCGAGCAAATGCGCGCCATCATGGAAGCCGCCGACAAGACCGACTCCCCGGTGATTGTCCAGGCCTCGGCCGGTGCCCGCAAATACGCCGGTGCGCCGTTCCTGCGCCACCTGATCCTGGCGGCGATCGAAGAATTCCCGCACATCCCGGTGTGCATGCACCAGGACCACGGCACCAGCCCTGACGTGTGCCAGCGCTCGATCCAGCTGGGCTTCAGCTCGGTCATGATGGACGGCTCGCTGGGCGTGGACGGCAAAACCCCTACCGACTACGACTACAACGTACGTGTCACCCAGCAGACCGTGGCCATGGCCCATGCCTGCGGCGTGTCGGTAGAAGGCGAGCTGGGCTGCCTGGGTTCGCTGGAAACCGGCATGGCCGGTGAAGAAGACGGTATCGGCGCCGAAGGCGTGCTGGACCACAGCCAGATGCTGACCGACCCTGAAGAAGCGGCTGACTTCGTCAAGCGCACCCAGGTCGATGCCCTGGCCATCGCCATCGGCACCAGCCACGGCGCCTACAAGTTCACCAAGCCGCCTACCGGCGACGTGCTGGCGATCGACCGGATCAAAGAGATCCACAAACGCATCCCCAACACTCACCTGGTCATGCACGGTTCGTCGTCGGTGCCGCAAGAGTGGCTGGCGATCATCAACCAGTACGGTGGCGACATCAAGGAAACCTACGGCGTACCGGTTGAAGAAATCGTCGAAGGCATCAAGCACGGCGTGCGCAAGGTCAACATCGACACCGACCTGCGCCTGGCGTCCACCGGGGCCATGCGTCGCCTGATGGCCACCCACCCGAGCGAGTTCGACCCGCGCAAGTTCTTTGGCGAAACCGTCAAGGCCATGCGTGACGTGTGCATCGCCCGTTACGAGGCCTTCGGCACTGCCGGCAACGCCTCGAAGATCAAGCCGATCTCGCTTGAAGGCATGTTCCAGCGTTACGCCAACGGTGAGTTGGCCGCCAAGGTCAACTAAGCCTCGGTTGTACAGAAAACCCGCAGCGATGCGGGTTTTTTTATGCCTGTTCGCTGGCAGGCACTGGAAATGGCCCGAAGTGACAGACCGTTAGTCGGCCAACGCCCGTTTAAATGAGTGATGGCCATGTGCTGACTTCTGATTTGTGTCAGCCGGGTCTAGAGTAAAGCCGCAGGCTACATCCGGTATTTGGCGTCGTTATACAAGAGAAGCAGCATGGATTGCGCGCACACTCCTACCCACGATGGCGGCTCGGTATTGCTGATCGTCGATGATTACCCGGAAAACCTGATCAGCATGCGGGCCCTGCTCGCGCGTCAGGACTGGGAAGTATTGACCGCAAGTTCAGGTACCGAAGCGCTGAGCAAGCTGCTCGAGCACGAAGTGGATCTGGTGCTGCTGGACGTGCAGATGCCCGGCATGGACGGCTTCGAAGTTGCGCGCCTGATGCGTGGCAGCCAGCGCACGCGCCTTACCCCGATTATCTTCCTCACCGCCAACGAACAATCCCAGGCCGCGGTGCTCAAGGGCTATGCCAGTGGCGCGGTGGACTACCTGTTCAAACCGTTCGACCCGCAGATTCTCAAGCCCAAGGTGCAGGCCCTGCTCGAACAGCAGCGCAACCGTCGCTCCCTGCAGCGCCTGAGCCACGACCTGGAGGTGGCGCGGGCGTTCAATGCCTCGGTGCTGGACAACGCCGCCGAAGGCATTCTGGTGGTGGCCGAAGACGGTTGCATCCGCTTTGCCAACCCGGCCATCTCGCGTCTGCTCCAGGCCCCGGTCGAGCGCCTGCAGGGCGCCGATCTGTTGAGTTTCGTGCAATCGCCGATGCCCACGCTGTGGCGCGACTCGGCGTTCTACCAGGCCTACCTGGACCGCGACATCTACCGCCTGCACGATGCGCTGTTGCGCACGGCCTCCGGGCATCCGCTGCCGGTGGCGTTGTCGTGCGCGGCGCTGCCCGGCGAGCAGCGTGCGATGGTGGTCACGGTGCTGGACATGTCGGTGGTGCGCAGCCTGCACCAGCAACTGGAGTTCCAGGCGGTCACCGACCCACTGACCGGCCTGCTCAACCGACGCGGTTTTTACCAGGCGGCCGAAAGTACCCTGGTGCGCAGTGAGCACAGTGACAAGGCACAAGCCTTGCTGTACCTGGACCTGGACGGTTTCAAGCGCATCAACGATTCGCTCGGGCACGCCGTGGGTGATCGCGTGCTGCACTGGGTGGCCGAGCAGCTCAAGGAGTGCCTGGGCGCATACGGGATACTGGCCCGCATGGGCGGCGATGAGTTCACCGCGCTGCTCGATGCGCTGGACTACCCCGAGCAGGCCGCGCGCTTTGCCGAAAAACTGATCGAGCGCATGTCGATCTGCCAGCAGGTCGACGGCCTGGACGTGACCTTGGGGGTCAGCATAGGCATTGCGACCTACCCCGACTGCGGGCCCCATCTGGATGGCCTGCTGCGAGCGGCGGACGCGGCAATGTATGCCGCCAAGCAGGCCGGTCGCCAGCAGTACCGCTACTATGACCAGGAGCTCAATGGCCGCGCCCGCTCGCGCCTGATGCTTGAAGACAGCGTGCGCGATGCGATCGAGCGCCACGATTTCAGCCTGGTGTACCAGCCGCAGGTGTCGCTTGCCGATGGTCGCCTGCGTGGCTTCGAGGCGTTGTTGCGCTGGCAGCACCCCAGCGTGGGCGATGTGCCGCCCGGTTTGTTCCTGCCATTGCTCGAAGAGGCGCGGCTGATTTCACGCCTGGCCAGCTGGATCTACACCCAGGGCGCGGTGCAGCGCCGTGCCTGGCGCGAGCAGTTCGGGCCGACGCTGGTGCTGGGCATCAGCCTGAGCCGGGTGCAGTTCGCCATGCCCAACCTGGTCGAGGAACTGGGGCGGGTGATCGCCAGCCATGGGTTGCAGGCGGCGCAGTTGGAGGTGGAGGTGGCAGAGACATCGCTGGCCGCCAATCTGGACATCGCGCTCACGCAACTGCACAAGTTGCGCGAGCTGGGGGTGCGTGTGGCGCTCGACGACTTCGGTGCCGGGGAGTGCTCGCTGCGCCTGCTGCGCGACCTGCCGATCGACACCCTCAAGCTCGATCGCCACCTGGTCGCGTGCCTGCCTGACTCGGCGGCCGACGCCGCCCTGGTGCGCAGTGTGATCGACCTGTGCAAGGCCTATTCGGTCAGCGTGATAGCCGAAGGCGTCGAGACCCTTGAGCAGGCCCGTTGGCTCAAGGCCAATGGTTGCGACTATGTGCAAGGGTTTCTGGTGGCAAGACCGTTGACCGCCCAGGCGGCGGGGGTGTTCCCGGGTTTTTTCGACTGGCAGGCGGGCGACGCGCCAGAATTGGGTAAACTGGCGCCTTTGCCCGCCACTGCCTGTGCCCATGACCGTGCTCAAGTACCTGCAAGCCTATCCGCCTGCCCTGCAAGATCAGGTGCGCCAGTTGATCGCCCAGAACCGTCTGGGTGACTACCTGCGCCAGCGTTACCCCGAGCGCCACGCCGTGCAGAGCGACAAGGCCCTGTATGCCTACGTGCAGGCCTTGAAACAGGAGCACCTGCGCAAGGCGCCGAACCTGGACAAGGTGCTGTTCGACAGCCGGCTGGACCTCACGCACCGTGCGCTGGGCCTGCATACCGCAGTGTCGCGGGTGCAGGGCGGCAAGCTCAAGGCCAAGAAGGAGATCCGCGTGGCGGCGTTGTTCAAGGACGCGGCGCCGGAATTTCTGAAGATGATCGTGGTACACGAGCTGGCGCACCTGAAGGAAAGCGATCACAACAAGGCGTTCTATCAACTCTGTGAATACATGCAGCCGGGCTACCATCAACTGGAGTTCGACCTGCGCATCTACCTGACCTGGCGCGACCTGCCGGGTGCTTCGTGAGCGAAAGGGATGTGTCGATGGACGTGAGCAAGACCAAGACCAGTTTCTACCGTCGCCTGTACGTGGCGTGGCTGATCGACAGCCGCACGGCCAGCAGTGTGCCGGCGCTGATGGAGGCTACCGGCATGCCCCGGCGTACCGCGCAGGACACCATCGCGGCGCTGGCCGACCTGGACATCCTGTGCGAGTTCGAGCAGCAGGAAGGGGCGCGCAACCATGCCGGGCATTACCGGATTCGTGACTGGGGAGCGATCGACAAGCAGTGGATCATGCACCACCTGCGCACGATCCGTGAGGTGCTGGGTTACCCCTGAGGGCCCTTGTGCCGGCGCATGCCAATGTGTGGAATGTCATCCTCCAGATAAGGCTCCCCCACCACCTCGAACCCGTGCCGCGCATAGTAATCCTGCAGATGTGCCTGCGCCGACAGGTACACCGGCACGCCCGGCCACTGCTTCTCGGCCTGCTCCAGCCCCTGCACCAATAGCGTATGCCCCAAGCCCTCGCCGCGCGCAGACGGTGCAATCACCACGCGCCCGATCACCACGTCGCCACCCTGTGACTCCGGGTCCAGCAGGCGCAGGTAGGCCACCAACGCACTGTCACGCCATGCCATCAAATGGCAGGTATCGCCGTCCAGGTCCTGGCCATCGGTCTCCAGATAAGGGCATTTCTGTTCCACCACGAACACTTCAACCCGCAGTTTGAGCAGCGCATACAGCTGCTCCTTGCCCAGGTCGGTGTGATGTTTGCAAATCCAGTCGATCGCCATGGCAATGCTCTCTTTGATGATGCCTCGATCATAACCATCCCCGGCCACCGTCGCGACCGGGGCGAAATTGCCGTAGATCAAGGCGATTGTGAAACCCGGCGAATTAGCGGCAATTAGCTATCACCGGACACTGCCCGTCCCGGGCATCTTTGTGTAATCTGCCAGGGCATCCTAGAGTTTTGGCACTAAAAGTTCTCAAGCCATTCATGAGAGTGCGGACCTGGTTCCGCTATAGGATTTGAGCATGCGGCCACTGCTTCGAGCCTTGGGTTTGCTTGGGATCATGCTCTGCACCCCTGCGGCGCAAGCCGAGCAGCTGCGGCTGGTGGCCGATGCCTGGCCACCGTTCACCGATGCCAGCATGCCCAACGGCGGCCTGGCCACGGCGATCGTCACCACCGCATTGCAGCGCGCAGGCTTTGCCAGCGGGTTCGAGCAGGTGCCCTGGGCCCGTGCCTTGCTGGGGGTGGGCGATGGGCGCTATGACGTGCTGATCAACGCTTGGAAGAGCGACGCACGGGCCGGTATCGGTCAGTTCTCCCAAGGCTACCTGAGCAACCGTATCCGCCTGCTCAAACGCAAGGGTGACAGCCTGCGCTTCGACAGCCTGGGCGATCTTCATCCGCACCCGATCGCTGTGGTGCGCGACTATGCCTACGCCGCCGAGTTTGACGCCGATGGGCGCCTGCAGAAGGTGCCGGTGCGCAATTTTTCGGTGGCCGTGGGCATGCTCGTCGCTGGCCGCGTGCGCCTGACCCTGGAAGACGAGTACGTCGCGCATTACTTCCTGCAACGTGAAGCCGCGACGGTGCGTGACGCGGTGGAGTTCTTCGGCAAGCCGGTCAGCGAGAACAGCCTGCATATTCTGGTCAGCCTGAAAAACCCCCGGCATGCGCAGATCGTGGCTGGCTTCGACCAGGCCATCGCGGCCATGAAGGCCGATGGCAGCTATGCCCGCCTGCTCAAGGACTACGGCCTGTGATCAGGCCGGGGTGTCCTTGATCAGGTGCGCGGCGAGGGTGCGCAGCGGGCCCAGCTGACGGCAGATCAGGGCGAGCTGGGTCTGCACCAGCCGCTGGTTCTCGTCCATTTCCTCGGGCATCTGCTCAAGGCTGGCGGCCAGGCTCTCCTCGGCGTCGCTGTGGATCGCCACCGGGGTCTTGCTGGCCAGGCCCGTGGCAATCTCGTCCAGGCTGCTGGCCAGGCTTGCGCCGGCGCCATCGATCAATTGCTCGTGCGCCTCAGGCGCCAGGGCGCTGTCGCGGTGCGCACCGAGGCCCGAGAGGTAGCTGAGCAAGGTGTGCGACAGCACCAGGAAGCGAAAGCCCACGTCGGCCTCCTTACGGAAATGCCCCGGCTCCATCAGCATGTTGGCCAGCGTGGTCGACAGCGCCGCGTCGGCGTTGTGCGCATTGCGCCGGGCCAGGCGGTAGGCCAGGTTGTCGCTCTTGCCCTGGGCGTACTGCTGCATGATCTGGCGCAGGTAGGTGCTGTTGCAGCTCAGGGTGTTGGCCAGCACCTTGTTCAGGCGCCGCCCCTGCCAGTCGGGCAGGAACAGGAACACGGCCAGGATCGCGATCAGGCTGCCCACCAGGGTATCGAACAGGCGCGGCAGGAACAGCCCGTAGCCGTCGCCGATCTGGTTGAAGCAGAACAGCACCATCAGCGTGATCGCCGCCGTGGCCAGGGTGTAGCGGGTGGTGCGGTTGACGAAGAACACCACCCCGGCGGCCACCGCGAACATCGATTGCACCAGCGCGCTGGGGAACAGGTCGAACAGTGCCCAGCCCACGGTCAGGCCGATGGCGGTGCCGATGATGCGCTGCCCCAGCTTGCGCCGGGTGGCGCCGTAGCTGGGCTGGCACACGAACAGGGTGGTGAGGATGATCCAGTAGCCCTGGGTGGGGTGGATCAGGTGCACCATGCCATAGCCCACCGACAGTGCCAGCGGCAGGCGCAGGGCGTGGCGGAAGATCAGCGAGGTCGGTGTGAGGTGCTGGCGCAGGCGGCTCCACACATCCTTGAGGCTGCGCGGCGAGCGGTCGAGCAGGCTCGAGTCGCTGTTGTCGGCCAGGTTGTCAGGGTTGCTCGCATCGCTGAGCAGGCGGTCGAGGGTGGTGAGGTTGGCCGCCAGCGCGCGCAACGAGCGCAGCAGGCCGCGCCAGGCCGGGTTGCTCTGGATACGCAGGTGCTCCAGCGAGGCGCTCAGGTCGTCCAGCGCGGCGGCAAAGCCTGAGTCGTACACGAACGGCTGGCGCAGCTGGATCGATTCGGACAGCTGTACGCAGGCCTTGCCCTGCTGGCGCAGCAGGCGCTGGCAGCGGAACAGCACGTCGCTGTGGAAGAACGCATCGGTCAGCGCGTTGTACGGGTAGTGCGAGGAGCTGGCGCGCTCGTGGATGTCCTGGGCCAGGAAGTACAGCTTCAGGTAGCGGCTGACCTTGGAGCCGGGCCGGCCATTGCCCACGCGGTGCAGGATGATTTCCTTGGCGGCATTGAGTGCGGCCACCACCTTGCCGTTCTGCTGGGCCAGTTCCAGGCGCCGCGCTTCGACGTCCAGCTGGCGGATCGGCTCGAACAGCGTGGCCTTGAGCTTGAGGTAGCGGCCCAGCTCGCGAAACAGCCGCGCCAGGCTCTGTTGCACCGGCTGGTTGGAGAACAGCGCCTGCCACAGCACCGACAGCAGCCCGTACCACGCTGCGCCGGCCACCAGCAGCAGGGGTTCGTGCCAGAAGTCGGTGACCTGGCCGCCGCGCTGGTCCACCCCGATCATGGTGTACACCGACAGGATCAGCGTGGCCGAGGCGATCGCCCCGTAGCGCTCGCCCAGCGCGCCGAGCATGGTCAGGCCGAAGGCGGCCAGGGCCAGCGCGCAGCCGAACACGATCGGGTAGGGAAACAGCAGCTCTACCGACAGGGCGGCGACGGTGAAACACACCAGGGTCACGGCCAGCGCATTGAGGCGGCCTTGCCAGCTGTCGTCGGTCTCGGCCAGGGCGCTGGCGATAATGCCGAGGAACAGCGGGATCAACAGGCCCATTTCGTCCTGGTACCAGCACAGCGCCATGCTGCCGGTAAGGGCGATCAAGACCCGGATGCTGTAGCTGAACTTGTCCAGGGCCCACAGACGACGTAGCGAATGGCTGAAGGAAGACGATGACATGATAGGGCGGCAGGCCTGCTTGGCGATGATCGAAATTGAGCCGGTCACGGTGCCAGCGAGCGGTCACCGTGTTCACGTACCAGCAAAATTTGTTCCGTGATGCGCGATTCTACCGCGAAGCTCAGACGAACTGCGCGGCCGCGTACGCAGAAGCCCAGGCCCACTGGAAATTGAACCCGCCCAGGTGCCCGCTCACATCCAGCACTTCACCGACGAAGTACAGGCCGGGGCTTTTCAGCGACTCCATGGTCTTGGACGACACCTCGCGGGTGTCCACGCCGCCCAGGGTGACCTCGGCGGTGCGATAGCCTTCGGTGCCGGCCGGCACCACGTGCCAGGCCGCCAGTTTTTCGGCGACCTCGGCCAGCTCTGCCGGCGTGTACTGCTTCATTGGCTTGGACACGAACCAGTGTTCGGCCAGCAAATTGGCCATTTTCTTGGTGAACAGTTCGCCCAGCAGGGTTTTCAGCTCGCTGTTGGGGCGTTCGGCCTGCTGCTGTTGCAGCCAGCCGAGGGCGTCATGGTCGGGCAGCAGGTTGATCTGGACGCTGTCGCCGCTGTCCCAGAACGAGGAGATCTGCAGAATTGCCGGCCCGCTCAGGCCGCGGTGGGTGAACAGCAGGTTCTCGCGAAAGCTTTCGCCGTTGCAGCTGGCGATGCAGTCGACCGAGGTGCCCGACAGCTCGGTGCAGATGGCCTTGAGTTGCGGCTCGGTGATGGTGAAGGGTACCAGCCCGGCGCGGGTCGGCAGCAGGCTGTGGCCGAACTGGCGGGCCACCTGGTAGCCGAAGCCGGTGGCGCCCAGGGTCGGGATCGAGAGACCGCCGGTGGCGATCACCAGCGACTGGCATTGCAGCGTGCCCATGCTGGTTTCGAGCAGGTAGCCGTGTTCGAGTTTTTCGATCTGCTCCACACGGGTGTCCATGTGCAGTGCGGCGCCGGCGCCCTGGCATTCGCTCAGGAGCATCTCGAGGATGTCGCTGGACTTGTTGTCGCAGAACAGCTGGCCGAGTTTTTTCTCGTGGTAGGGCACGGCGTGCTTGCCGACCATCTCGATGAAGTCCCACTGGGTGTAGCGGGCCAGGGCCGACTTGCAGAAATGCGGGTTGTGCGAGAGGAAGTTGGCGGGTTCGGTGTACAGGTTGGTGAAATTGCAGCGCCCACCGCCGGACATCAGGATCTTCTTGCCGGGCTTGTTGGCGTGGTCCAGCAGCAGCACCTGGCGGCCGCGATTGGCGGCGTGGAGGGCGCACATCAGGCCGGCGGCGCCAGCGCCGATGATGATCACTTCGGTGGAACGCACTGCAACATCCTCGAAATTGGTGGTGAAACATTCGCTGGCAAGCCAGCTCCCACAGGGTTCTTTGGCGTTCACACAACCCTGTGGGAGCTGGCTTGCCAGCGAAGTGGCCCTGAAGGGCGACAAAGACCTTAGACGATGCGAACCCGCAACGAACGCCCCTTGATCTTGCCGCTGTTGAGCCGCTGCAGCGCCTGCTTGGCCACGCCACGTTCGACCGCCACATAGGCCTGGAAGTCGAAGATCGCGATCTTGCCCACCTGGGTACCCGGGATACCGGCATCCCCGGTCAGTGCGCCCAGGATGTCGCCCGGCCGCAACTTGTCCTTGCGCCCGGCACCAATGCACAGCGTGCTCATGGTCGGCACCAGCGGCCCACCGGCCTGCGGCGCGAGGCTGTCGAGCTGCTCCCAGCGCAGCGGCGCCTTCTGCAATTGCTCGATGGCCTGTGCGCGGTGCGCTTCGGACGGTGCCACCAGGCTCGCTGCCAGGCCCTTTTCACCGGCACGGCCGGTACGGCCCACACGGTGCACGTGAATTTCCGAGTCACGCGCCAGCTCGACGTTGATCACCATGTCCAGCGCATCGATATCCAGCCCGCGCGCCGCCACGTCGGTGGCCACCAGCACCGAGGTGCTGCGGTTGGCGAACAGGGTCAGTACCTGGTCGCGGTCGCGCTGTTCCAGGTCGCCATGCAGCGACTCGGCGGCAATGCCCTTGGCCTGCAGGTGCTCGACCACTTCCTGGCACTGCTGCTTGGTAAAGCAGAACGCCACGCACGACTGCGGGCGGAAATGCGCCAGCAGGGTGGTCACTGCGTCCATGCGCTGCTCGGGCGAGATCTCGTAGAAACGCTGTTCGATCTGGTTGTCGGCGTGCAGCGATTCGGCCTTGACCTGTTGCGGGTTGCGCATGAACGCCGACGACAGCTGCTTGATGCCGGCCGGGTAGGTGGCCGAGAACAGCAGGGTCTGGCGACGCTCCGGGGTTTGCCCGAGGATATCGGCGATGGCGTCGTAGAAGCCCATGTCGAGCATGCGGTCGGCTTCATCGAGGACCAGGGTGTTGAGCCCGTCGAGTACCAGGGTGCCCTTGCGCAGGTGCTGCTGCACGCGGCCCGGGGTGCCGACGATGATGTGTGCGCCGTGCTCCAGCGAAGCGATCTGCGGGCCCAGCGACACGCCGCCGCACAGGGTCAGGATCTTGATGTTGTCTTCGGAGCGGGCCAGGCGGCGCAGCTCCTTGGCGACCTGGTCGGCCAGCTCGCGGGTCGGGCACAGCACCAGCGCCTGGCACCCGAAGTAGCGCGGGTTGATCGGGTTGAGCAGGCCGATGCCGAACGCGGCGGTCTTGCCGCTGCCGGTCTTGGCCTGGGCAATCAGGTCCATGCCCTTGAGGATCACCGGCAGGCTCTGGGCCTGGATCGGGGTCATCTGGGCGTAGCCGAGGGCGTCCAGGTTGGCCAGCATGGCGGCGGACAGCGGCAAGGTGGCGAATTCGGTGGCAATGGTGGTCACGAGGCGGGCCTGCAAAACAAAATGTCGCGCAGTGTACCAGCCTCGTGGCCAATAGCCCTAAGGCTCGATCTCCGGTTCCGGACGAGGGGCACGCCTCCCGTCCGCCTTGGACAGCTGCATGAAGATCGCTGCGGCCAGCATGGCCATCAGGCCGATGGTCAGGAAGGTCAGCTGGAACGCGCCCAGGGTGGTTTCCACGCCCTCGGCACTGCCGGCTGCGGTAAAGCCGCCCAGCAGTGCGCCGGCGCAGGCCACGCCCAGGCTCAGCGACAGTTGCGCGACCACCGACAGCAGGCTGTTGCCGCTGCTGGCGCTGGCGTCGTCCAGGTCGATCAGGGTCACGGTGTTCATGGCGGTGAACTGCAGTGAATTGACCGCGCCCAGCAGGCCCAGTTGCACCAGCAGCAGGGCGTAGGACGTGCTTTCGTCGACCAGGCCCAGGCTGCATAGCAGCAGGCCCAGCAGCAGGGTATTGCCGGTGAGGATGGTGCGGTAGCCGAAACGCTCGATCAGCGGCCGGGCGATGGACTTGGCGACCATGGCCGCAGCGGCCAGCGGGATCATGCTCATGCCCGCCTGCGACGGCGAGTAGCCCAGCGCCACCTGCAGCAGCAACGGCACCAGGAACGGCAGCGCGCCGCTGCCCAGGCGCGCGAACAGGTTGCCCAGGATGCCCACCGAGAAGGTCCGGGTGCGGAACAGCCGGGGCGAGAACAGCGGGTTGTCGATGCTGCCGGCGCGCAGCCAGTAGGCGGCCAGGCACGCCATGCCGGCGAACAGCAGCAACATCACCCGCAGGTGCGGCAGGTGCAGTTCGCCCAGGCCTTCCATGGCGATGGTGATCAGCACCATGGCGGCGCCGAACAGCACAAAGCCTACCCCATCGAAACGGGTGCGTTCCGAGCCGCGCAGGTCCGGGATGAATTTCCACACCGCATAGCAGCCCAGGGCGCCCACTGGCAGGTTGAGCAGGAAGATCCAGTGCCAGGTCAGGTATTCCACCAGCCAGCCGCCCAGGGTCGGGCCCAGCAGCGGGCCGAGCAGGCCGGGGATGGTGATGAAGCTCATGATGCGCACCAGCTCGGTACGCGGGTAGGCGCGCAGCACCACCAGGCGCCCCACCGGCAGCATCAGCGCGCCGCCCAGGCCCTGGATCACCCGTGCGCCCACCAGCATGCCGAGGCTGTTGGACAGTGCGCACAGCAGTGAGCCGAGGCTGAACAGCAGGATCGCGCTGAAGAAGATGCGCTTGGTGCCGAAGCGGTCGGCGACCCAGCCCGAGGCCGGGATCAGCAGCGCCACGGTGAGCATGTAGGCGATGATCACCGACTGCATGCGCAGCGGGTTTTCGGCCAGATCGCGGGCCATGGCGGGCAGGGCGGTGTTGAGGATGGTGCCGTCGAGCGACTGCATGAAGAAGGCGATGGCCACTACCCACGGAATCCAGCGGGCGGTGACGGGGTCCAGCGGGGTACGGTTGGGCATGCTCTATGTCCTTGAGGGCCCCTTCGCGGGCCAGTCGAAGCGTCGAACCGCAGCTCCCACAGGGGCGGCGGTGATCCCTGTGGGAGCGGGCTTGACCCGCGATGGAGGCATCACAATGTCAGCGTCAGGCGTTTGACCAGTGCCCCCGGCAAATGGCTCGAACTGGTCTGGCGCTGTCCGTAGGTGCTGGTCGACAGGATCAGCTCGCGCTCGCGGGTCAGCGCTTCGAGCTGCGAACCCAGCAGGCTGTACACGCTGTCATCGAAACGCATGGTGCTGACCGGTGCCTGGACCTGACCGTCCTCGACCCAGAACGTCGCAAAGCGCGTCAGCCCGGTCATGCGCGCCGCCGGCAGGTCGGAATAATTCAGGTACCACAGGTTGCTGATGTACAGCCCCGTGCCCAACCGGGCCAGCACTGCATCCAGTGCCAGGTCGCCGGCCGCCATGCTCAAGGCGCTTGGCGACTCGTGACCTTCGGCACCATTGGCCACCTGCTCGAACTCGGCGGCGCTGCGCGCGTTGGTCAACTGCTCCTGCGCCTTGCCGTGGTCAACCAGGCGCAGGTCGCTGCGTGGGTAACCCTCACCGGAAAACGCCGGGCTCAGCGAGCCGCTGACCTGCTCGGCCAGGTTCACCAGCGGGCTCAGCACTGCATCGCCGGCATACAGCCGCTGCAACGGGCTGTCCTTGCTGGCGATCGACTGCGCGGAAAAGCCGCCCCAGCACAGCATGCCCATGATCTCGTCCATCGCCGCCGGCGCCAGGTACGCCCGGTACTGGCCGGGGGCGAGCGTCTTGAGCGGGCGGCCCAGGTACGCCAGTTGTTCACGGGCCTGGGCCATGCGTCGCGCGAACGCCGCGTCCTCCCACACCTGTCCGGCATAGTTGGCCTTCACCGCCTGGCCATTGGCATGAAACAGGCTGAAATCGAAGTTGAAGCTGTTGGCCTGGTGCCAGCCAAAGGCACCGAACGAGCTGGCAAAGCCGCGGCTGATAGGGCCTGCGGCATAGATGCCGACGAGGTCGAGTTCGCTGGCGGCGTGCTCGATCTGGTCCAGCACCTGCGCTGTTTCGGGCAGCGGTGCATCCTGCACCTGGTGGCTGTGCCAGGCACTGTCGTTGAGCAGCAGGTACGGGTCGGCGGGGATCAGTGGCAGGATCTGGCGCAGCTCGGCCAGCGCCTGCTGCAGTTGATCGCGGTCCAGTGCCGGGTCGCCGCTGAGGGTCAGGTGCAGGTCGACCTGGCGCGCGTCGGCAATCAGCTTGAGGCTGGCACCGGCCTGCTGCACTTCACCCGCCTGGCGCACCTTGGCATGGTTGAAGCGAATGAAGGTGGACTGCTCGGCGCTGTAGCTCAGGGTGAACTGTTCGGGCGCGTGCACGTTGTCGCGCAGCCACGCGGCCAGCGCCTGGAAATGCTGCAAAGGGGTGGCGGCCATCAGGCGTCTCCTCCGAATACGTCGATCTGGCTGAACACGCAGGCCGGCGAGGCATGGCCCACGCGCACCACCTGGTTGGGCTCGCCCTTGCCGCAGTTGGGTGTGCCAAGCACCTTGAAGGTGCTGGCGTCGCCTACCGCGCTGAGGTTGCGCCAGAAGCCGGCGGAAATGCCGCGGTAGTTCGGGTTCTTGACCACGCCCTTGAGTTCGCCGTTTTCGATCAGTTGGCCCCATTCGCAGCCGAACTGGAACTTGTTGCGCGCGTCGTCGATGGACCAGGAGCGGTTGGTGCGCATCAGGATGCCATGCTCGATGCCGCCGACCAGTTGCGCCAGTGACTGGTCGCCCGGCTCGATGTTGAGGTTGGCCATGCGGTCGATCGGTGCGCGGTTCCAGCCGCAGGCGCGGCTGTTGGCCACCCCGTCCAGGCCCGAGCGGTACTGCGACAGCGCGCCGCCCAGCGGGCGCAGCAGCACGCCGTCGCGGATCAGGAACTGCTTGTGCGCAGGGGTGCCGTCATCGTCATGCGCGTAGCTGGCCAGCTCTTCGGGGATGGCCGGGTCGAAGGTCACGTTGAGCAACGGCGAGCCGTAGTGCAGGTGGCCGAAGTCTTCGGCCTTGATAAAGCTGGTGCCGGCGTAATTGCGCTCGTCGCCCAGGATGCGGTCCATCTCCAGCGGGTGGCCGATGGACTCGTGGATCTGCAGCATCATCTGGTCGGGCATCAGCAGCAGGTCGCGCACCCCGCTCGGGGTGTTGGGGGCCAGCAGCAGTTGCAGGGCCTGGTCGGCGACCTTGGCCCCTGCGCCGAGCAGGCCGCAGCGCTCGATCACATCGACGCCGCCTTGCTGGCCGAAGTTCTCGCGGCCCAGGCTGCGGCTCTGGCTGTCGCTGCCGTCGAAGGCGGTGACGCTCAGGCCGGGGAACACGAAGCGCTGCGCCTGGCGCAGTTCGGCGCCGGCACTGTTGAGGTAGATCTGCTCGACCGTGCTCAGGCCCAGGCTGGCCTGCCAGTTCACCAGGCGCGCGTCGCTCGGCACGCTGGCCGATTCGCGGGCCAGCAGCTCATAGCAGTCGGCCAGGGCGGGGAACAGCGTGTCCAGGTTGGGTGAGCAGTAGTCGGCGCGGCCGCTGGCGACGGCGTGTTCGCGCAGGTCGAGCAGGGCGTGGCGGGCGATCTGGCGGGCCAGCGCCTCGGCCTGGTCGAGGGCGCGTTGCAGGCCCGCCTGGGACAGGTCGGCGGTGGCCGCATAGGCCTCCACGCCATTGACCCGCGCGGTGAGCATCGCGCCCTGGTCGCGGGCCAGGCTTGGCGGTTCGGCGACGTTCTTGCGCACCGACAGGTGCTGATGGGATTCCTGCACGTAGCGCAGGGAGAAAAACTCGGCGCCGCTGTTCAGGCCAGCGAAGCGCTGGCGCAGCGGCGCGGTGAAGTCGAACATGCGCGAACCTCCGGGTGCCGGTGGTTCCCCCTCAGAACCACTCCTCGTGCATGCTCGGGCAGGTATCGTCGCGGGCCTCGAGCAATGCGAGGTCATTATGGCAGGCCGGTACTTCCCAGGTGAGGAAAAACCGTGCGGCCTGCAATTTGCCGCGGTAGAAGCCGGTATCGGCCGGATTGCCACGCGCCAGGCCCTGCTCGGCGCGTATCGCCTGTTCCAGCCAGCGCCAGCCGATCACGCAGTGGCCGAACGCCTTGAGGTACAACGCCGAGTTGGCCAAGGCAACATTGACCTGGCCTGTGGACAAGTCGCCGAGCAGGCCGAGGGTCACCTGCTGCAGGCGGTTGAGCAAGGATTCGAGGGGTTCGCGCAGCCGTTGCAGGCTTGGGTAGTCGGCGGCCTGTGCACAGGTGCTGGCGATCTGGCGGACCAGTTGCTTGAGCCCGGCGCCGCCGTGCTGCGCCAGCTTGCGCCCCAGCAGGTCCAGCGACTGGATGCCGTGGGTGCCCTCATGGATCGGGTTCAGGCGGTTGTCGCGGTAGTGCTGCTCCACGGGGTGGTCGCGGGTGTAGCCGTGGCCGCCGAGAATCTGGATCGCCAGTTCGTTGGCCTTGAGGCAGAACTCCGAGGGCCACGACTTGACGATGGGGGTCAGCAGGTCGAGCAATTGTTGAGCCTGCTGACGTTCGCCCTCGGTGGTCGCGGTGTGGCTGTCGTCGAACAGCCGGGCGGCGTACAGGCCCAGGTCGAACGCGCCTTCGACGTAGGCCTTCTGGGTCAGCAGCATGCGTTTCACATCGCTGTGCTGGATGATCGGCACGGCGGTGGTGGCGGGGTTCCTGTTGTCGGGCAGGCGGCCTTGCGGGCGTTGGCGGGCGTAGTCCAGCGAGTACAGGTAGCCGGCGTAGCCGAGCATCACCGCGCCCATGCCCACGCCGATGCGTGCCTCGTTCATCATCTGGAACATGCAGGTCAGGCCCTGGTGTGGTGGGCCGATGAGGTAGCCGACGCACTCGCCGTTGTCGCCGAAGTTGAGCGCGGTGGAGGTGGTGCCGCGCCAGCCCATCTTGTGGAACAGGCCGGCCAGCAGCACATCGTTGCGCGGGCCGAGGCTGCCGTCATCGTTGACCAGGAACTTGGGCACGATGAACAGCGAGATACCCTTCACCCCGGGTGGAGCATCCGGCAGCTTGGCCAGCACCAGGTGCACGATGTTCTCGGACAGTGTGTGATCGCCACCGGAGATGAAGATCTTGTTGCCCTTGAGGCGATAGCTGCCGTCGGCGGCGGGTTCGGCGCGTGTGCGGATATCGGCCAGCGAGCTGCCGGCGTGGGGCTCGGTGAGGGCCATGGTGCCGAAGCAGCGGCCTTCGATCATCGGTTGCAGAAACAGGCGTTTCTGCTCGTCGGTGCCGAAGGTCTCGATCAGGTTGGCGGCGCCCATGGTCAGGAACGGGTAGGCAGCGGTGCCGGCATTGGCGGCTTGAAAATGCGCGAAGCAGGCTTGCGAGAGCAGGGTGGGCAGTTGCATGCCACCGGCGTCGAAATCGCGGTTGGCGTTGAGGAAACCGGCGTTCAGGAAGGCGTCCACGGCCGGCTTGACCTCGGGGATCAGCATGGCTTCGCCGTTTTCGAAGCGGGGTTCGTGTTCGTCGCCTTTGCGGTTGTGCGGTGCGAAGTATCTTTCGGCCAGCGTGCGTGCGGTGTGCAGTGCGGCGTCGAAGGTTTCGCGGTTGTGGTCGGCGAAGCGTGGGCGTTGGGAGAGGGCTTCGGCGTCGAGCACTTCATAGAGTTCGAAGGCCAGGTTGCGGGCGCTGAGCAGGGTGTCGGACATGGCGGCCATACCTTGTTGGGGATGGGGCCGAGTCTAGGCAGGCGGGTGGGGTGGTGGACAGGTTAATAGGTGGGGGTGATGAGGGGGTACAGGGGGGCATCAGGTCTTGGTGCTTAATCCCAAGGGTGCCAGAGATACATTGGCTGTCACTTGGTGGTCCCACCGCAATCTGTTGCCGAGCAAACAAGGCTGACAGCGGCGATCCTGCAGGCCATGGCACGTTGCAGCAAATGTGGGAGCTGCGGTGCGACGACTCGACTTGCCAGCGAAGCGCCGCGCGGGCAGCGCTACCGATTCATGGCCGCTGGAGAGTATGTGCTGCAGCACAGAGGCCCATCGCAATCTGCTGCCAGCTACCAAGCTGGCAACCCAAATCTCACAGGCCATGGTGCGTTGCAGCAAATGTGGGAGCTGGCTTGCCAGCGAAGCGCCGCGCGG
>NZ_JAHTBI010000069.1 GCF_019168305.1 Pseudomonas aegrilactucae | reverse complement strand
GCTGCTGCCGTGGAACTGTTCGCCAGAGATGCCACGGTAACCCGCTCTCCAAGTGCTGGGTAGGTGGGGTTTATGGATCGCACTCCGAAGGTTGGGCACCAAGTTGCAAGCCTTCACTTCAACAACAACGTCGTGTGCACGTGGTTTCGGGATCTCGATCGAGTCGAGCTGGAACGTCGGACCGACCTTATGCAGACGGGCAGCTTTCATCATGCTCATTTCTATTTTCCTTATTTTCATTGGGCCAATGGCCCTGGGCACTCACAGAGGGAGCCCTAGCTCCAAAGAGCTAAAGCATTCATCTGCTTGGGAAATCGAGTAGGAGAAGGCTCGGCCAGACGGCAGCCTTTAGAGGATTAGGTCACCCGGTAGCGGGATGACAGGAGTGAGAAGTCTTTGCACGCAATGCTGACCATGATGGGCACCGCTGGTTTGTAGTTATGAATTTATAATGCCTCACTAAAATGCTAGCATGCAAGATGTGTTTCGATAGACGGAGCTGAGCGCCTACCGCAATCCATTTTTACCCTGATCCCGATCAGGCGCTGTCATCAGCCTCGCTGATTTGAGGTGTCAGAGTGATTCCGCCGTCTTACATCCGGAGATGTGCCGCTTGGCCAAGGACTCTCATGACTAGCCGTCATCCGAATGGGTCTGCTCCTCGCATGCTAGCCGTTCCGGATGCCATCTCATGAAAGTCAGTGGTCCTTTGATTCCGCTCGTGCACTACATGCCGCACCTTGTGCTACAGCTTGAGTGTCTACACCAGCCATCAGGATGACTTCTTCATCTTGGGAGGTGATGTGCTCAGCGGCATAGCGCATGTCTGCAGCACCGCCGAACTCTTCGAAGCCGATCAGGTTCGGAAGGCTGCAGCGCGAGGGCTCGAGCGATCGCCATACGCTCCACCCCAAAGATGGTTTTTATGTGCTTTCGCATATCCCAAGGCGAAATCAGCTCCCGTGCTGACTCCTAACCAAGTGGTTTGTGAAGAGATCGTAGGTGACGTGATGCGAATACGGTGGCCAATCGGTGTAAATCGTCCCGAATCAATCAGACGCTGATCCTTTGGATAGGGCTGACCGCTGGCGATTAGGTCAGCTATGGAACCTTGCACGCATGTCGATCAACCAGTGGCAGCTTTTACCATCGCCTCGATCAGGGCGATCTGAGCTGCCTGCAACTTGTCAATCGCAGCCTCATCATGGCTGATGATGAACTTCTGAATGGTGCTCAAGTCCTCATGCAGCGCTGACTTAGGTGATAAAAGGGTTATCTCGACAGCTGCGGCGTGCAGAAACTGCGAGCAGAGGTTTCGACCATGGGCGGTTCGACCAGCATACAACGGTATGGTCACGCCATTTTGCATGATCACTGCGTACTTAAAGTGCGAATCGTACTCATGCAACCGGGGATGATACTGAGAGACGAAATCTGTGTGGCCGGGATAATCAACGAGCTCACGTCCAAAGTTTTCAGATTGTGTCCTGCCCTTGAGCCGATTACAGCGTTCGCAGCTGACGGCAAGATTCCAAAAGTGCAGGGTGAATCTTGGGTGCTCAGCCCGGGGTAGCACATGTTCTATAGGGCGCGAGTTGCCGCCTTTAAGTAAGGCCTGTCGGCAATAACAACACTGCTCCCCCTGCAGTTCAGCCAGGTGGTCTCGTAGAGCGGACATCAGATCCGATCCGGTTATTGCACCTGCTGGTGTTTGCCACTCAGTCGCGTAGAATTCGGCCCATACATCACGGTTTTCCCTACGCGCAGCATCAAAGAAGCTCTCGTCCTGCATGATCTGCGCTGCATGGGGACGACGCCTCACTCGCCGATGGCATTTGGCCAAATATTGCGCTTCTTCTACTTGTTGGTCACGCCCGACGGGTAACAAAGTCACTGTCCGCTCTCCCCCGTCTCTTGCGCCAGGGCCTGCAACTGGTCCAATGCCTCGCGAGTTTTTTCGATCAGGTCCAGCTCGCTATCAAGGGATGAGCTGCGCAACTGTCCAGTCGCAGCGTCTACGGTGCGCTGCATGACAGCCAGTTCCTCTTCCAAGCGGGTGACGGTCTGTAGATTTTTATCCTCCGCGTTCACAGCTTTGATGGCCTCCGAAACAATCGCGGCACATCGTTCGTAGACTTGTCGGTTGTTCTCAGTGTGGGTGCCAAAGCCAGTGAATAGCACGCGCTCAACTGAACCGCGATCGTGAATTCGCAGAGGAATCAGTTGCTGATCTTGCGCCACAAAGCAGTGATTGCTGGCGCTCAACGCACTCGTAACCAGAAGAGGGGAGTGAGTCGCAATCACCATGTCGCAATCGAAGTGCTCACACATTTTACTCAGCATGATGGGCAACAAGCGCTGCCAACTCACATGCAGACTTATCTCTGGTTCATCGATCAAAATGCGTGCGTTAGGCGTTGCCGAAACGATGATTTTCACGAGTAACGTCAGCATCTGTTGTTCTCCCGAACTTAGCTCGGAGAATGGCGTGACCTCGCTTCGTGCGCTCATGCGTCCCAGCGCAGGCTGCATAGTCGCTAGAGTATTTGGCTGAACTAAATCGATATTTTCACTGGCGAGATCACTCAGCAACACGGTCGAGCTGATCATTAGGTGGTTGTCTCGAACGCTCGATTCAGCTGCGTAGGGCATCAAGTAGCGGCGTGCCCTGAAGTCCAAGAGCTCCAATCCCATGCTAAAGGCGGCGAGTCGATGAGGGTCGCAATGAATGTCATAGATCTTTTTACCCATGTCCAAGGCTAGCTTCTTCAATGACGCGGTTGAGCCGGTGCCGCGGCTACCCTCGTAGCGAAAAAAAACATCCTCTTTATTCTTTTGGGAGCGATGGGGAAAGCGATCATTGAAACCAAATGCTACACCGATGGTAGCGCACCCTTGCTCAACCGACAGCTCTGCAATCTCACGCAGCAACAAGCTCTTTCCCGCACCATTATTTCCAATCACATAGATCGGCTCGCGGGTCTGTCGCTTAGCCGCTAGCAGCTCTGTGACCACAGTATGATCAAGACCAGAGGCCCAGAGGCGGGGGGATTGAGTGCTCAAATAGTCATGCGCTTGTAGCCGTGCATGGTTCTCCAATACCTCAGTCCTCGATATAAGTGCACAGAGGCCCGGTACGTCACGATAACCCTCGCTAAACTCCCGTGTATAGATATTGTGCAGACGCTTGTCACTGGTGTTAGTGACCTCCTGCGAGGACCAGTCGGCAGGTCGGTGATCATTCTCCCAGGTCAGGACCAAGCGAGCCGCGAATTCCGCCAGTGCGATCCAACCCCCACGATGATTGGGGGAGAGCAGCGATCGCATGTCTACCATTAGCACGGATTCCCGCGAAGCGTTCGAATGGGCACGCAGCACCCAGGCGCTATGAGACACGGTCACATTACGGCTTCCCGAGGGGAAATCGATCACCGCAACCAGCATCTTCGATTCAACGAGCCACTCTCGAATACGTCTAAGCTCGGTTTTGGAAGCGGTCCGATCTAAACCGGGAACTACCACCACACCTTCGAGAAAATGATTGCGGCCCAGCAATGCTTCCAGCATCTGGATTGAGGTATCGGCGGCGGAGGCTATCTGCGGCTGTCGATCGCCAGCAGAGGCACGGTTTGCCAGCTTCCGAGGGGCATTGATTAGAACGAAGTCTCCCCGCGACAGCTGTATGGTATTGAAACTCTTCTCTGCGAGTTGCTTCGTGTTGGCATGCAGGAACTCCATGCGAAGCTCAAATTCAAACTCCCAACCCTTGAAGGATCGAATAAAGGCGGTGGGCCATTCTGGACGGATAGTTGACGTGCCGGAGGGGGAGAGTGATAAGAATTCGCCCGTCAAGGCAAACGCCTCGACCCGCCTGCTAGTTTGACCAGCTAATATACTCGAGAATCTGGCGACCATACTCAGGTAGCGTGAGCTGGCTCCGAGGTTAGCGGCCGCGCTGGCGAAAAATAGATAATCGAATAGTCTCAGTGCTTCAACAGGCGAGCGAGGTAATTCACTGTCAATGGCCTGGAATGCTTCCAAAAAGAAGAGTCTGTCGATGACCGGTGCAAAAAAATCTGTCCGACGCGGCAAGTCCATGGTGCTAATTATCTCTTCTCGGATATTGCGCCATTGTGCATCGAATTCATAATCATCTTTTGAGTGAATGAGATCTTTGAAAGGGAATCGCTTGGACGAAATCGATATCAGCTCACGGTCGAGAGCTACAATAAACAGCATCTGCAGCAGGGCTTTGTCCACTTGCAGCTCATCGTTCCGCTCGCGCGAGGCGACGCGCTTCTTCAGTAAACTCCAAAATTTGCCAGCGGAAAAATCCTTTTCATCAAACATCTTGAGCTACCGTTGTTTATTATAATAAATGGAGAATAGTCCGCGCTGTTGGCGGTCGTGCTGTGCTGGTTTTGCTGCGGAGGAAGCTGTTAGCGCGGGCTGGGTTTCAGCTCTTGGTAACCGTATCAATTGCCCTCCTTGCTCAAAAAGCACTAGTGTCCTGTCTCAGATA
>NZ_JAHTBI010000068.1 GCF_019168305.1 Pseudomonas aegrilactucae | reverse complement strand
CAAGCCAGCGCCCACAAGGTACTGCACCGGTCTTCAGGATGGTGTAGAACCTGTGGGAGCTGGCTTGCCAGCGAATAGGCCCTGAACTGGAGCGTGAGCATGATCGACCTGTACTACTGGACCACCCCCAACGGCCACAAAGTCAGCCTGTTTCTCGAAGAAGCCGGCCTGCCGTACACGATCCACCCGATCAACATCGGCAAAGGCGAGCAATTCGCCGCCGACTTCCTGAAAATCGCCCCCAACAACCGCATCCCCGCCATCGTCGACCAGGACGCCGCCGACGGCCAGCCGCTGTCGCTGTTCGAGTCCGGCGCAATCCTGCTGTACCTCGCCGAAAAGACCGGCCAGTTCATTGCCAACGACCTGCGCGGTCGCCAGGAAACCCTGCAATGGCTGTTCTGGCAGATGGGCGGGCTGGGGCCGATGGCCGGGCAGAACCACCACTTCAACCGCTTCGCCCCCGAGAAGATTCCCTACGCCATCAAGCGCTATGTGGATGAGACTGCACGCCTCTACGGCGTACTCGACAAGCGCCTGCAAGACCGACCGTTCGTCGCCGGCACCGACTACAGCATCGCCGACATGGCGATCTACCCGTGGATCGTTTCGCACACCTGGCAACAACAGAACCTCGACGACTTCCCTGCCCTGAAAGACTGGTTCCTGCGCATCCAGGCCCGTCCTGCCACCCAGCGTGCCTACGCCCTGGTGCAGCAGATCAACCCGCCACAGCCCTGAACCGCAAAGCTGCGGTGCGGTACTGTGAAAATAAAGCCCGCGCCCCCGCTTGCATGGTGTGATCGCGCTCACTAACGTAGCGCCTTTCAGACGTCACCCCCTGCAGGAGCTTTGCCCATGGCCTCGCCAGCCCTTTCCCCCGTTCTACCCCGGTTCGGCGTCGCCGCGGCCCTGCTCGGGCTGCTCAGCCTCGGAGGCTGCCAGATGGGCGGCCCGCGCGACAGCGTGCTGCCCACCACCGGCGTGCAGCCGCTCAAGGGGCTGGCGCAAAACGTCTCGGTGCGGCGCAATGCCATGGGCATGCCGCTGATCGAAAGCAGCAGCTTCCATGACGCGCTGTTCAGCCTGGGCTACGTGCACGCAGGCGACCGCATCGGCCAGATGGTCGGCATGCGCCTGCTGGCGCAGGGGCGCCTGGCCGAAATGGCCGGCCCGGATGCGCTGGAAGTCGACCGTTTCATGCGCGCCGTCAACCTCAAGAAAAGCGCCAACGAACTGTATGCCGACGCCTCGCCGCGCCTGAAGCGCTTTTTCGAGGTGTACGCGCGCGGCGTCAACGCCTACCTGTTCCGCTACCGCGACCGCCTGCCGGCGCCGCTGGCGCAGAGCGGCTACCGCCCCGAATACTGGAAGCCGGAAGACTCGGCACTGATCTTCAGCCTGTACAGCTTCAGCCAGTCGGTGAACCTGCAGGAAGAACTCGCCGCGCTGACCCTGGCGCAAAAAGTCGGCGCCGACCCTCTCGCCTGGCTGCTGCCCAGCTACCCGGACGAACCGCTGGCCATGGCCGAAGCCGACAAGCTCAAGGGCCTGAACCTGGGCAGCGCGCTGCCGGGTCTGGCACCGCTGGCGGCGGTCAGCGAGCAACTGGCCGCGCTCAACCTGCTCGGCACCCCGGCCTCGAGCAACTGGGCCATCGGCCCGCAGCGCAGCCGCAGCGGCAAGAGCCTGCTGGCCAGCGACAGCCAGGGCGCCTGGGCACTGAGCCCGGTGCAGATACGCACCACCAGGTACCAGGCCGCCGGCTTCAGCCTGGCCGGCCTGCCGTTCGTGCTGTCGGGCTTCAACGGCAAGGTGGCCTGGAGCAGCAGCGCCGCGATGGGCGACAACCAGGACCTGTACCTGGAAAAACTCAGGCGCGAAGGCAACCGCGTGATGTACGAGGTCGACGGCCGCTGGCAACCGGTGCAGGCGCGCAACGAAACCTACTTCGTGAAAGGCAGCCCGTCCCGCCGCGAAACCCTCTACGAGACGCGTCACGGCACGCTGCTGACCGGCACCCAGGGCTCGCTAGGGCTGGCCCTGAAACTGCCTGACCTCAAGGGCGACAAGAGCCTGGATGCGTTCTTCGACCTGTCGCGGGCACAGAACGTCGAGCGCGCCTTCGACGCCAGCCGCACAATCGGCGCCGCCGCGCTGAACCTGGTGTTCGCCGATGCCGGCAACATCGGCTGGCAGGTCACCGGACGCTTCCCCAACCGCCGCGAAGGCCAGGGCCTGCTGCCCTCGCCCGGTGCCGACGGGCGTTACGACTGGGACGGCTATGCCGACGCCATGCTCCACCCCTACGACCAGGACCCGCAACAGGGCTGGCTGGGCAACGCCAACCAGCGCAGCGTACCCAAGGGCTATGGCCTGCAGCTGTCCAACAGCTGGTACTACCCCGAGCGTGCCGAGCGCCTGGCGCAGCTGGCCGGCAACGGCAAGCACGATAGCCGCAGCCTGATGGCCATGCACAACGACCAGACCACGCTGTTTGCCGCCAAGCTCAAGGCCATGTTCGAAGCACCGGGCATGGCCCAGCCGCTCAAACAGGCCATCGACGCCCTGCCCGCAGACCAGAAGGCCCGCGCCCGCGAGGCCTATACCCGGCTGATGGCCTTCGATGGCCGCCTGAGCGTGCAATCGGCAGACGCTGCGCTGTATGAACTGTTTCTGCAGCAAAGCACCCGGCAGACCTTCCTCGACGAACTGGGCCCGGAGTCCAGCCCGAGCTGGCAAGCCTTCGTCGCCACTGCACGGCTGTCCTACTCGGCCCAGGCCGACCACCTGCTGGGGCGCGACGACAGCCCGTTCTGGGATGACCGCAACACCCCGGCCAAGGAAGACAAACCCGCGATCCTGGCGCGCAGCCTGGCCGCGGCCATCAGCGCTGGCGAAGCACAGCTGGGCAGCGACCGCCGTGCCTGGCAGTGGGGCAAGCTGCACCAGTACCGTTGGCCCGTCAGCGCACCGTACGGCCTGGGCGACACGGTCAAGCGCGGCCCGCTGGCCAGTGGCGGCGACCACACCACACTGAATGCCTCGCCGTATGCCTGGGGCCAGGACTTCAACGCGCGCCTGTTGCCCTCGATGCGCATGGTGGTGGACTTCGGCCTGGCCGAACCGCTGCAAGGGGTGAGCAGCAGCGGGCAGTCGGGCAACCCGGCCAGCGCGCATTTTGCCGACGGCCTGGATGCCTGGTTCAAGGGACGCTACGTGAGCTTCCCGATGCAGCCGCAGAACTTCGAACGCGCCTACGGCACCAAGCGCCTGACCCTGGTACCCGGCAAGTAAGCCCCTGCCCGGCTCGCCGCCGCCCTGGCGGCGAGCCCTTTTCTGTCGGCCGCTGATCCATATCAAAGTGCCATCCACGTCCTTTCGCTATAAATCCGGGCTCAGCCTGATATCCCTATAAAAATGAATGCGGATCCGTGCCTACAGGATCCCCTGCGGCCGGCTGCAAAGGACAATTGCGATGGCTTCTCTCGTCTCGCGTCTGGCCATGCTCGGCTCGACGCTGCTGTTTGTGCACCCGCTGCTTGCCAGTGAGCCGACCCCGGCATCGGCAGGCGACACCCCCCTCGACCGTGGCCGCTACATTGCCCAGCTGGGCGACTGCGTCGCCTGCCACACCGCCAAAGGCGGCGCGCTGATGGCCGGCGGCCTGGAGCTGAGCACACCGATGGGCACGATCTATTCGAGCAACATCACTCCGGACAAGGCCACCGGCATCGGCCGCTACACCTTCGTGCAGTTCGACCGCGCCATGCGCGAAGGCGTAAACCGCGCCTGCATCCACCTGTACCCGGCGATGCCCTACCCCTCCTACGCAAAAATGACCGAAGGCGACATGCGCGACCTGTACGCCTACCTCATGGAGGACGTGAAGCCGGTCAGCCAGCCCAACCTGGAAGCGGACATGAAGTTCCCGTTCAGCCAGCGCTGGGGCCTGGCGCTGTGGAACCTGATGTTTCTCGATACCCAGCCGTTCGTGCCCGACCCCGCCCGCAGTGCCGAACTCAACCGCGGGGCGTACCTGGTGCAGGGCCTGGGCCACTGCGGCGCCTGCCACACCCCGCGCGGCGTGGCCTTCCAGGAAAAGGCCATGGATGACAGCGGCGCCAGCGGCCAGCACTTCCTGGCCGGTGAAACCGTGGAGCACTGGCGCGCCCTGAGCCTGCGCAACCTGTGGACGGTGGACGACACCGTGCAGTTGCTCAAGACCGGGCAGAACCGCTTCGCCACGGTATCGGGCAACATGGCCGACGTGATCTCGCACAGCACCCAGCACTTCACCGACGCCGACCTGACGGCCATCGCCCGTTACCTAAAATCCCTGCCGGCCGGCAAGGATGACCTGCCGATCCCGGCCGTGCCGTTGACACCGGCCGCCCCGCCGTCGACGCTCTACAGCAGCCGTGGGGGCCTTGGGTACACGCAGTTCTGCAGCGACTGTCACCGCCCGGACGGCGCCGGCGTGGCGGGCATGTTTCCGCCGCTGGCGCACAACCCCGGCGTGGCGTCGGCCAACCCGACCTCGCTGCTGCACATCACCCTGACCGGCTGGCAGACCGCCGAAACCGCCGCCCACCCACGGGTGTACAGCATGCCCGGGTTCGCGCGCCTGGCCGATGAGGAAATCGCCGAGATCCTCACCTTTGTGCGCAGCAGCTGGGGCAACCGCGCTTCGGCGATCAGCGCGGTGCAGGTCAGGCAACTGCGCGAGCAGCTCAAGCCCCGGGACCGCGACGCCTCGACCTTCCAGACGCCGCGCCTGGCCGACCTGCTCGCCGCACGCAACGCCGACCAGGTGGTGCGCGGCATGCGCCTGCACCTGCAAACCCGCGAGCTGCTGCCGGACAACGTCGGCAACGCGCTCAACTGCACCAGTTGCCATCTCAACGCCGGCACCGTGGCCGATGGCTCGCCGTTCGTCGGCGTGTCGGCGTTCTTCCCCGGCTATGCGCCGCGGGCGGGCAAGGTCATCACCCTGGAGGAACGCATCAACGGCTGTTTCCGGCGTTCGATGAGCGGCACGCCGCTGCCACCCCAGGGGCCCGACATGCAGGCGATGGTGGCCTATTTCGACTGGATGAAGAACAACACTCAGCCCCAGGACAAGGTGCCCGGCCGTGGCGTGGGCAAGGTCGACCCGTCTATCCAGCCGGACCTGCACAACGGCCAGCAGGTGTACGCCAGGCAGTGCGCCGTGTGCCATGGCAATGAAGGCGAAGGGCTGACCCGCGCCGACGGCACCTGGGTGTTCCCGCCGCTGTGGGGCGAGCAGTCGTTCAATATCGGTGCCGGCATGGCGCGCACCTACACCGCGGCCGCGTTCGTCAAACGCAACATGCCGATCGGCCTGCACGGGAAATTCCCGCTGGGCCAGGGCGGCCTGTCCGACCAGGATGCAGTGGACGTCGCTGCCTGGTTCTCCAGCCAGCCACGCCCGGACTTCCCCGACAAGGTCAAGGACTGGCCCAACGGCGGGCGCCCGGTAGACGCGCGCTACTGACGCGTTCGGATCGAACTTCACCGGCCAGGCCGCGCTCCTACGTTAAACCCCTGCGCAGCGGCCTTGGCATGGACCTGGTGATTGCACGACCCGAAGGGCTGTACTGCCCGCCGGGAGATTTCTACATCGACCCGTGGCGCCCGGTGGAGCGCGCGGTGATCACCCATGGCCACGGTGATCACGCGCGCAGCGGCAACCGCCACTACCTCACCGCCAGCCCTGGCGCGGGCATCCTGCGCAGCCGCCTGGGCGCCGATATCAACCTGCAGACCCTCGACTACGGCCAGCGCCTGGAGCATGGCGGCGTCACCCTGAGCTTTCACCCGGCCGGCCACGTGCTCGGCTCGGCCCAGGTGCGCCTGCAATACCGCGGCGAAGTGTGGGTGGCGTCGGGGGACTACAAGGTCGAGCCCGACGCCACCTGCGCCCCGTTCGAGCCGGTGCGCTGCGACACCTTCATTACCGAGTCGACCTTCGGCCTGCCCATCTACCGCTGGCAGCCACAGCAGCAGATCTTCGACCAGATCAACGCCTGGTGGCGCGAGAACATCCAGCTGGGCAAGGCCAGCGTGCTGTTCTGCTATTCGTTCGGCAAGGCGCAACGCATCCTGTATGGCCTGGACCCGAGCCTGGGGCCGATCCTGGTGCACGGCGCGGTCGAGCCGCTGAACCGGGTATACCGCGAGGCCGGCGTGGCACTGCCCGCCACCCTGCACGCCAGCGAGATGGACAAGCACCACCCGTTGATGCGCCAGGCCCTGATCCTGGCGCCGCCGTCGGCCGCCGGCAGTACCTGGATGCGCCGCTTTGGCGACTACAGCGATGCCTTCGCCAGCGGCTGGATGCGCCTGCGCGGCACGCGGCGGCGGCGCGGGGTGGACCGCGGCTTTGTGCTCTCCGACCACGCCGACTGGCCGGGGCTGCTGTGGGCCATCGAACAGACCGGTGCACAGCGGGTGATGGTGACCCACGGTTCGGTCGCCGTGCTGGTGCGTTACCTGTGCGAGCGCGGGCTGGAGGCGCAGGCGTTCGTCACCGAATACGGCGACGAAGACGAGGCGCCCGGCGTCGAGCCTGCCGCATGAAGGCCTTCGCCGAGCTCTACGCGCAACTCGATGGCACCACCTCGAGCAATGCCAAGCGCGAGGCGCTGGTGGCCTACTTTGCCGGCGCACGGCCCGCCGATGCGGCCTGGGCGGTGTACTTTCTGGCCGGCGGGCGCCCGCGCCAGCTGGTGCCCACGCGCCTGCTGCGCGAATTGGCGATCAGCCTGTCCGGCCTGCCGCAGTGGCTGTTCGAAGAGAGCTACCAGGCCGTAGGCGACCTGGCCGAAACCTTTTCGCTGTTGCTGCCCGAGGCCAGCCACAGCAGTGATGAGGGCCTGGCCTACTGGGTCGAGGCGTGCCTGTTGCCATTGCGCGGCCTGCCGCCCGAAACGCTGGCGCAGCGCCTGCCGCCACTGTGGGCGCAACTGGACCGGCAAAGCCTGATGGTGTGCCTGAAGCTGATTACCGGCAGTTTTCGGGTCGGTGTGTCGAAGCTGCTGGTGACCCGCGCGCTGGCGCAACTGGCCGACATCGACAGCAAGCGCGTGGCGCAACGGCTGGTCGGCTACACCGACCTGTCGCATCGCCCCACCGCTGACAGCTACCTCAAGCTGATCGCAGCCGAGTCCGACGACGAACATGCCCAGCGCGGCGGCCAGCCGTACCCGTTCTTCCTGGCCCATGCGCTGCAACAGCCGGTGGAACAGTTCGACGCCCTGCTCGGGCCACCCGGGCAGTGGCAGGCGGAATGGAAGTGGGACGGCATTCGCGCCCAACTGGTCAAGCGCGAGGGCCAGCTGTGGGTGTGGTCGCGCGGTGAAGAGCTGCTCACCGAGCGTTTTCCCGAGCTGCAGGCACTGGCCACGGTGCTGCCCGATGGCTGTGTGATGGATGGCGAGATCGTGGTGTGGCGCGAGGGCGTGCAGCCGTTCGCGCTGCTGCAGCAACGCATCGGGCGCAAGACCCTGGGCAAGAAGAGCCTGGCCGATGCACCGGTGGTGTTGCTGGGCTACGACCTGCTGGAGTGGCAGGGCGCTGACTGGCGCAGCCGCGCGCAGGCCGAACGCCGGGCGCAGCTGGAAGCGCTGGTGCACGAAAGTGCGCACCCGGCGTTGCGCCTGTCGCCGGTGGTGCAGGGCGGCAGCTGGGCCGAGCTTGCCGCCCAGCGCGAGGCGTCGCGCAGCCTTGGGGTGGAAGGGTTGATGCTCAAGGCGCGCGATGCCCTGTACGGGGTGGGCCGCACCAAGGACGTGGGCGTGTGGTGGAAGTGGAAGATCGACCCGTTCAGCGTGGACGCGGTACTGATCTATGCCCAGCGCGGGCATGGCCGCCGTGCCAGCCTGTACAGCGACTACACCTTTGCGGTGTGGGACGCGCCGGCGGGCAGCCCGCAGCGCAGCCTGGTGCCGTTCGCCAAGGCATATTCGGGGTTGAGTGATGTCGAGATGCGCAAGGTCGACGCGATCATTCGCAAGACCACCGTGGAGACCTTCGGGCCGGTGCGCAGCGTGACGCCGACGCTGGTGTTCGAGCTGGGCTTCGAGGGGATTGCGTTGTCCAAGCGGCACAAGAGCGGGATTGCCGTGCGCTTTCCGCGCATGCTGCGCTGGCGGCTGGACAAGCCGGTGGACGAAGCCGATGACCTGGGGACACTGCAGTCGCTGCTGGGGTGAAGGTGATGGCCCCTTCGCTGGCAAGCCAGCTCCCACAGGGATATCACTGATCCTGAGAGCAACGATTTACCTGTGGGAGCTGGCTTGCCAGCGAAGAGGCCAGTGGGTTCAGCGCAGGTTGTTGATGCACACCACCTTGGGCTGGGTCATCTCCTCGTAGGCAAAGCGCACGCCTTCACGCCCGAGGCTGCCGTACTTGAAGCCGCCGAACGGCATGGCATCGAAACGATAATCCGACGAATCATTGATCATCACCCCACCCGCCTCGATCCGCTTGGCCGCCTTCAGCGCCTTGCCCAGGTCGTTGGTGAAGATCCCCGCATGCAGGCTGTAGTCCGGCGCATTGGCCAAGGCGATCGCCTGCTCGAAGTCATCGAACGGCTCCAGTACCACCACCGGCGCAAATACCTCGTTGCACCACAGGCGGCTGGCATGATCGACCTGCTCCAGCACGGTCGCGGCATAACACGCACCGTCACGTACATGCCCGCACAACAGCGTGGCGCCCTGCGCCAGCGCCTCGTCCACCACCGCCTGGGCATTCTTGGCCGCCTGCTCGGTGATCATCGGCCCCACGTCAGTCTCGGCCAGCGCCGGGTTGCCGCACACCAGCCGGCTGCTCAAGGCCACGAAGCGCTCGCGAAACGCCGGGTAGATCGACGCCTGCACCAGCAGGCGCTGGGTACCGATGCAGTTCTGCCCGGCCGCCCAGAACGCCCCCGACACGCACGCCTCCACCGTCGCCTCCAGGTCGCAATCCTCCAGCACGATCACCGGGGCATTGCCGCCCAGGTCCATCGCCAGTTTCTTGAGGCCCGCGCCACGGGCGATGTGCTCGCCCGTGACGAAGCCCCCGGTGAAGGAAATCATGCGCACCTCGCGAGCCGCCACCAATGCCTTGCCCAGCTCTGCGCCGCCGGTGGCGACGGTGACCACCGACTCCGGCAGCCCGGCCGCCACCAGGCACTCGACCAGCTTGAGCGCCGACAGCGGCGCCAGCTCAGACGGCTTGAGGATCACCGCGTTGCCGCCGGCTATCGCCGGGCCAAGCTTGTGCGCCACCAGGTTGAGCGGGTCGTTGTAGGGTGTGATCGCCACGATCAGGCCCAGCGGCTCGCGGCTGAACCAGCCCTGGCGCGACTCGGAACCTTCGTAGGCGTCGAACGGCACCACTTCACCGCCATTGCGCCGCGCCTCTTCGGCCGACAGCTTCAGGGTGTTGACGCAGCGTTTGACCTCCTTGCGCGCCTGCTGCAGGGTCTTGCCCGCTTCGGCGATGATCAGCGCGGCAAAGGCCCCGGCGTCCTCCTCGATCAGGCGTGCGGCCTGCTCCAGGATCTGTGCCCGGCGATAGCGCGGCAACGCGGCGCTGGCCTGCACGCCCAGGCGCCCCTGGGCCAGCAACTGCGGCACCTGCGCGGCCGGCATGTCGGGCACCGAGTCGATCAGGCTGGCATCGAACGGGTTGAGCACGTCGATCTGTTGTCCCACGATGGCCATGGCCAGGCGCGATACGTTCATGGCTGCTCTCCTATTGGCCGGTCTTGGCGGTGTGGATGGCGATGATGTCCGACAGCAGCGCGAAGGCGGTTTCGATACGCCCCGCCCCCGGGCCGGACACGGTCACTGCGCCCAGCAGCTCGGTGTCGAACGACACCGCGTTGATCGCCTCCGAGATACCTGCCAGCGGGTGCTCGGCCTTGAGCAGGCGCGGCTCGACACTGGCGTGGATAGAGCCGTCGGCATTGCGCTGCGCGGCGCCGATGAGTTTCCAGCGGGCGCCATCGCGCTTGGCCGCGTCGATATCGGCCGCGCTCAGGCCGCTGATACCCTTGCAGCTCACATCGTTGACGCCCAGGTGTGCGCCCAGCAGTTCGTTGGCCAGGATCACGACCTTGAGGCGCACATCGAAGCCTTCGACGTCGGCCGTCGGGTCGGCTTCGGCGTAGCCCAGCGCCTGCGCCTTGCTGACCGCCTCGGCAAAGCCCAACCCCTCTTCCATGCGGGTCAGGACGAAGTTGGAGGTGCCATTGAGAATACCCTCGAAGCCCTTGATCCGGCTGCCGGCCAGGGCCTGCCTGGCCAGGCGGATGACCGGCGTGCCGCTCATCACCGCGCCTTCGTATTCGAAGCGTACGCCGTTGGCCTCGGCCAGGGCCTTGAGCTCGGCGGCGTGCAGGGCGATCGGGCCCTTGTTGGTGGTGACCAGGTGCTTGCCGGCCTGCAGGGCCCAGCGGCAGAACGAGGTGGCGGGTTCGCCATCGACCGGGTTGGTGAAGGTGGCTTCGGCGACGATGTCGGCGCCGGAGTGCTTGATCACCTCTTCGTTCATGGCGTCGGCGCTGCCACCGGGCAGTTGGGCAAAGGCGCCCTTGGCGGCCGGCAGGCGCACCAGGGTGGCGGCATCGAGGCCGTCGCGGCCGATGATCGAGCCCAGGAACAGGTCGGTGACGCCGACGATCTTCAGGCTGAAACCGAGGGTGGCCTGCCAGCTCGGGTTGCTGTCGGCGATCAGTTGGGCCAGGCCGCGGTTGACGCCGCCGAAGCCGACGAGGGCGATCTTGTATTCAGTCATTGTTGTTTTCTCCGATATCGAGCCAGGGTTGCCTGGGGCTAGAGTAGGAGCGTGGGGGTGGCAGTGAAATATGCCGGTTTGCTCTATTTTGTGGCCATTTTGACCAGGCTTGCGGGCCCCTTCGCTGGCAAGCCAGCTCCCACAGGTACACCACTGCCCTCAAGCTCAGCGGGCCCCTGTGGGAGCTGGCTTGCCAGCGAAGGGGCCCGCACGTTCTACACCACTGCCGACAGCACGAACGAGGTCACGGTGTTCTCCACCCCGGGCATCGCCGCGATCTCGGTCCAGACCTTGTGCACCCGCTCGGCGCTGGCCGCGCCGACGCGCACCATCAGGTCGAACTCGCCGCTCATCACCTCGCACTGGGTGATCTCGGGAATGCTGCGCAGCGCCTCCAGCACCTGCGCGCCACGCATGCGGTCATAGCGGTAGACGAAGATCACCGCGTTGATGGTCGCCGTGGGCTGGCGCCCATCGCCCAGGCGCAACGTATACCCCTGGATCGCGCCATCGCGCTCCAGCCGTTCGATGCGCTGGCGCACCGCATTGCGCGACAGGTTGACCTTGGCCGCCAGCTCCGCGTGCGCGGCCCGCGCATTCAACGTGAGCTCGGCCAGGATACGTTCGTCCAGAGGATCCAGAATTCGCTTCATACCGCCCCCTTGGGTACCGTTCAGAGACGGCGCAGTACCTGCTGTACCGCGCCCAGGTCAGTCGCGTCGATGCGGTACACCGGCGTGGTTGGCGCGAAAGCCTCGAGCGCCTGCGCCACCACGATGCCCTGCCCCGCCAGCAACGCCGCCGACTTGCACGGGGCGATCTCGCCCAGGGTCACCATCGGCGCGACCATGCTGCGCCGGTACAGCCGCGCAGCCAGCACACCGGTGGCAGTATGCGGGTCGATGATGTAGCCGGTGTCGCGGTACAGCGTGGTGATCTCGGCCAGCGTGTCGGCATCGCTCACCGCATAGGAGTCGATGATCAGCCGCGCACGCAGCCAGTGCGTGTTGTCCAGGCACATCTGCCCGCTGGTCTCGAAGTGCGCCATCAACTGCGCCACGGCGCGGTCGTCGTGCTCGTACAACGCCCACAGGAACCGCTCCAGGTTGGCGAAAATCGACAGGTCCATGGCCGGCGACAGCGACGTGTTGGCCTGGCTGCGCGAATAGTGGTTCTTCTCGAACAACTGGTGCAGCGCATCGTTCTTGTTGGTGGCGACGATGATCTGGTTGATCGCCAGCCCCATCTTCTGCGCGATATAGCCGGCGTACACCTCGGCGAAACTGGCCGCCGGCACGCTGAAGCCGATCGGCCGCTGCCCCCCCCCCAGTTGCAGCACCGCGTGAAAATAGAACACCAGTTGCGCCATCACGCTGACCCAGTTGCTGGAGTTGAAGGCGATCGCCACCCGCTCGCGGTCATCCCACTGGCGCAGCAGGCCGGTGACCAGCGTCTGGCAGTCGTCGAAACTGCCGCGCACGGCAAAGCGCTGCAGGCGCGCGGGGTCGGCGCCCTGCAAGTGCTGCAGGCGCTGCGCCGGCACGCCGGCCTCGGGGTACAGCACCACCACCTCCACCGCCTGGCAGTCCTTGAACGCCTCGATCACCGCCAGCCCGGTATCGCCATTGGTGGCCCCCAGCAGCACTGCACGCTGCTGGCGACGTTCGAGAAACCAGCCCACCAACTGGCGCTGCAGCTGCGCGGCGAAATCCTTGGAGGCGCGGGTGGGGCCATGGAACAGCTCCAGTACCCACTCGTTCTTGTCGACCTGGTGCAACGGGGCGATGGAGCGGTGGCTGAAGTGGCTGCACGCAGCCCTGAGCAGGCGCCTGAAGTCCGCTTCGGGAATGCTCTGCCCCACGAACGGCGCCAGCACCCGGTAGGCCAGCTCGTCATAGGGCAACCACGACCAGTCGACGATTTCCTGTGCCTGGAACTGCGGCAGCTCGGCCGGCACATACAGCCCGCCGTCGGCGGCGATGCCGGACAATACAACCTGCTCGAAATCGACCTCGACGGCCGCATTGCGGGTACTCACATAGCGCATGCCTGGCCCTGCCCTTTCACTTGAAACGATGCGCCTGCTCGACCAGCCAGGCAGAAAAACCGACCGCATCCGGGTGCTGTTCAGCCCCGGAGCTGCGGACCAGATAAAATGATTCGCTGGCTTCGATGTGCTGCGTGAACGGCGCCACCAGGCGCCCCTCGGCCAGCAGTTCGGCGACCATGGAAGAACGCGCCAGGGCAATGCCCTGGCCCAGTTCGGCCATGCGCAAGGTCGAAATCAGCGTGTCGAACTGCATGCCGGTGGAGGCATCCACCTGGTCGGCCCCCACCCGCTTGAGCCAGTAGCCCCAGCCTTCCTCGTAACCGAGCACATGCAGCAACGGGTGGCGGCCGATGTCGGCGGGCTCGCGCAGTGGCGACGCCGCCATCAGCGCCGGCGAGCACACCGGGAACAAGGTGTCCCAGGTCAGCCGCTGCGCCACCAGGCCCGGCCACTGGCCACGCCCCCAGCGGATCTCCAGGTCGTCTTCGCCATCGAGTTCCTTGACCCAGATGTTGCTGATGTAGCGAATGTCCACCTGCGGGTAGGCCAGGCTGAACTGCGCAAGCTTGGGCGCCAGCCAGTGCACGAAGAAGGCCAGGCTGCCCCGTACCTTGAGCGGCCGGCGGGTGTGCTGACCGAAGATCTCGCTGGTACCGACCGCCAGCCGGGTGATGGCGTCCTGCACCACCGGCAGGTAGGCCTGGCCCTCTTCGGTCAGGCCCAGCCCGCGTGGCAGGCGCTTGAACAGTGCCACCCCCAGGTGACGCTCGAGCTGGCGGATCTGCTGGCTCACTGCGCCCTGGGTCAGGCACAGCTCGTCGGCGGCGTGGGTGAAGTTCAGCGCACGCGCCGACACCTCGAACGCACGCAGCCAGTTCAACGGGGGTAACGCCTTCTGATTCATGCTCTGGCCCTCTGGACGAGCCTCGATTCTAGGCACATGCCCCGTGGCTGTCTCACGTCACGCTGGCAACGCTGGCCTGCTCGCTCATGCCCAACCGACGCGCTCGGCGCTTGCGGGTCATGAAATAAACGAAGTAGCACCAGGCAATGAACGGCACGCCGAAGTACAGGGCCACCCGCTGCTCGGGGTCGAAGGCGATGCCAACGCAGGCCAGTGCACAGCACGCCAGCGCCCCCAGCGGAATCCACGGGTAGCCGCGCACGCGGAACTTGAGCGCGTTGATATCGCCGCCCTTGGCCACATAGTCGCGGCGGAAGGCCAACTGGCTGGCGGCGATGCTCATCCACACCACCACCACGGCCAGGCCCGAGATCGACACCAGCGCCAGGTAGATGGTATCGGGCGCGAATACGCTGCTGAGCAGCGACGCAGCGCCACCGGCCATGCTCACCACAATGGCGTTGAACGGGGTGCCGCTGCGGCTCAAGTGGCAGAACTGCTTGGGCAGGTGGCCCTGGTCGCTCAGGGTCCAGAGCATGCGCGAGGCGGCATACAGGCCGGAGTTGGCCGCCGACAGCAGCGCGGTGATGATCACGAAGTTCATGATGTCGGCCGAGTACGGGATGCCGATGTTGCTGAACACGGTGACGAACGGGCTCTCGACCAGGCCGGCCTGTTCACGCGGCAGCAGGGTGGCGAGCACGAAGATGGTGCCGACGAAGAACACCGCCAGGCGCACCACGGTGGTGCGGATGGCCCGCGGCACGTTGCGTTGCGGGTCTTTGGTCTCGCCGGCGGCGATGCCGATCAGCTCGGTGCCGGAGAAGGCGAACGACACCGCCAGCAAGGTCATCGCAATCGGCATGAAGCCGGTCGGGAACAGCCCTTCGCGGGTGAAGTTGCTCAGGCCGATGCTGTGCGCCTGCTCGATCTGGAACAGGCCCAGGATCGCCCCGCCGCCCACCACCAGGAACGCCAGCACGGTCAGCACCTTGATCAGCGACAGCCAGAACTCGGTTTCGGCGAACAGCCGCACCGAGACCACGTTGCTCAGGAACACCACGCCGGCAAACAGCGCGCTCCAGATCCACACCGGGGTGTCGGGGAACCAGCGCACCATGAGGATGCCGGCGGCGGTGAACTCCGAACCGATCGCCACCGTCCAGGTCAGCCAGTACAGCCAGGCCACGGTGTAGCCCGTGCCGGGGCCGAGAAAGCGCGTGGCGTAGGTGCTGAACGAACCGGTCTCGGGCATCTGCACCGCCAGCTCGCCCAGGCACATCATGACCATGTAGACCATGACCGCGCCGATGATGTAGGCGATCACCGCGCCCAGCGGCCCTGCCTGGTTGACCGTGTAGCCGGAGGTCAGGAACAGCCCCGTACCGATCACCCCGCCCAGGGCGAGCATGACGATATGGCGCGTTTGCATTTCCTGCTTGAAGCCGGCCCGCGTGCTGCGTTGTTGTTCTAATGAGGACATGACTGATTCTCATGAAGGCTGAAGCGGATTTTTGTTGTTCTTCCTGTTCATGAAGACCCCACCGTGCTCCTGCCGTGGGGGTGTGCCACTGAACGTCAGTTGGCCGCCTCAGGGCAACGTTCGGTGTGGGCCTGCGACGCAGCCTGCTGGCGGCGTACGAAGGCGAATGCCTGTTTCAGGTCGGCCAGCAGGTCGTCGGTGTCTTCGATACCTACCGAGACGCGTACCAGGCCTTCGCAGATACCCAGGGCCTGACGCTCTTCCAGGGTGTTTTCGACATGGCTGGTGGTGCGCGCCGGACCGTAGATGGTTTCCACCGCGCCAAGGTTGCCGGCACAGTGCGCATAGCGCAGTTGCGGCAGCAGCAGCTTGACCGTGTCCATGCCGCCCTTGAGCACGAAGCTGACGATGGCGCCGAACCCGCGCATCTGCGCGCAGGCCACCTGATGATTGGGGTGGCTGGGCAGGCCCGGGTAGTTCACCGATTCCACCAGTGCCTCGGTGCACAGGTAATCGGCCAGGGCCCGCGCACTGAGCTGCTGCTGGCGCAGGCGCAGGGCCAGGGTCTTGATGCCGCGGATGATCTGGTAGGCGGCGAACGGGTCCAGCGCGGCGCCGTTGATCTCGCGGTAATGGCGCACCTTGTCCATCAGCACCGCGTCGCCGCAGACCAGGCCGCCGAGCACGTCGCCGTGCCCGCTGAGGAACTTGGTCGCACTGTGCACCACCACGTCCACGCCCAGCGCCAGCGGGTTCTGGTTGAGCGGCGTGGCGAAGGTGTTGTCGGCCATCACCAGCGCACCGACCTTTTTCGCCGCCTGCACCAGGCGCCGGATATCGACGATCTTCAGCGTCGGGTTGGTCGGGGTTTCCAGGTACAGCAGGTCGCAGCCCTTGGCGATCTCGCGCTCGATGGCGTCATGGTCGAAGGTTTCGCACAGGGTCACCGACACGCCCATGCGCGGCAGGAACTCTTCGAAGATCTTGTTGGTGCCGCCGTAGCTGTCCTTGGTCGAGACCACGCGCATGCCGTGGCTGAGGAAGGTGTACAGCGCGCCGCTGATGGCGGCCATGCCGCTGCTGAACGCCACCGCCGCTTCGGCGCTTTCCAGCTCGCACAGCTTGGCTTCCAGCGCGGCAACCGTGGGGTTGCTCATGCGGCTGTAGATAAACCCCGGTTCGCTGCCCAGGGCCACGTCGTACCAGTGGTCGATATCGTCATAGGCGTGTGCGGCGCTCATCACCACCGGCACCTGGGTGGCGTTGTAGGGGTGACGCACTTGCTCGCCGCCCCACACGGCGCGGGTGGCGAAACCCATTGCGGGTGTGGTGTTTTCAGCTGGTTTTTTCATGGCTACGACCTGTCTGGGATCGGCGGCGAAGAGGTGCCGCGCGTGAACATGACGCCAATATAGGCAAATGCCGACGGCCGTAGAAACGATGTGATCGTGGCCAAAGGGGCGGTTTTTTTAATGGCTGCACGGGGCGCACCTGGGACTATGGTGCGGATTTTGCTATCACTTTGATGTCGAGCCCCGAGCGGTAACGCCAGGTGGCCGCCCACCCTCTTTTGGCATCAAGGACCACACAATGAAAAAAGCACTGCTGACCCTGTCTGCTCTGGCGCTGTGTATGGCCGCTGGCTCCACCCTGGCCAAGGAATACAAGGCGCTGCGGTTTGGCGTCGATCCGTCTTATGCCCCGTTCGAATCCAAGGCCGCCGACGGCAGCCTGGTGGGTTTCGATATCGACCTGGGCAATGCGATCTGTGCCGAGCTGAAGGTCAAGTGCACGTGGGTCGAAAGTGATTTCGACGGCATGATTCCGGGGCTCAAGGCGAAGAAATTCGACGGCGTGATTTCGTCCATGACCGTCACGCCGGCGCGGGAAAAAGTCATCGATTTCTCCAATGAGCTGTTCTCCGGGCCAACCTCGCTGGTGTTCAAAAAAGGTGCAGGGCTGAGCGCCGACCCTGCCTCATTGAAGGGCAAGACCGTCGGCTACGAGCAAGGCACCATCCAGGAGGCCTACGCCAAGGCGGTGCTGGACAAGGCCGGGGTCAAGACCCAGGCCTACCAGAACCAGGACCAGGTGTACGCCGACCTGATCTCGGGGCGCCTGGATGCCTCGATCCAGGACATGCTGCAGGCTGAGCTGGGCTTTCTGAAATCCCCGCAGGGCGCCGGCTACGAGGTGAGCGAGCCGGTGGACAGCGAGCTGCTGCCGTCGAAGACCGCGGTGGGTATCGCGAAAGGTAACAGCGAGCTGAAGGCCTTGCTGAACAAAGGTATCAAAGCGTTACACGATGATGGCACCTATGCCGCAATCCAGAAGAAGCACTTTGGGGCGCTGAACCTGTACAGCGGCAAGTAGGACCCGATAGCTAGACGTTGGTCGCACTGACGCCTTCGCTGGCAAGCCAGCTCCCACAGAGATCACCCAAAGCCTGTGGGAGCTGGCTTGCCAGCGAAGAGCGCGGTGCGGTTTCGTGTCCTCCGCACAGGTTCGCTCCATGTTCGACGACCTACTGCAGTACCTCGGCCTCTCGGCCTTCAGCCTGAGGGGCTTCGGCCCTCTTCTGCTGCAAGGCACCTGGATGACCGTGCAACTGTCCATCATGTCGCTGCTGGTCAGCGTCGGGCTGGGCCTGCTGGGCGCCAGCGCCAAGCTGTCCTCGGTGCGCCTGCTGCGCATTCCCGCCCAGCTCTACACCACGCTGATCCGCGGCGTGCCCGACCTGGTGCTGATGCTGCTGATCTTCTACAGCCTGCAAACCTGGCTCACCACCCTGACCGACGCGATGGAGTGGGAGTACATCGAGATCAACCCGTTCGCCGCCGGGGTGATCACCCTGGGCTTCATCTACGGCGCCTATTTCACCGAGACCTTTCGCGGCGCGATCCTGGCCGTGCCACGCGGCCAGGTCGAGGCTGCCACCGCCTACGGCCTCAAGCGCTTGCAGCGCTTTCGCTTCGTGGTCTTCCCGCAGATGATGCGCTTTGCCCTGCCCGGCATCGGCAACAACTGGATGGTGATGCTCAAGGCCACCGCACTGGTGTCGATCATCGGCCTGGCCGACCTGGTCAAGGCCGCCCAGGATGCCGGCAAGAGCACCTATCAGCTGTTCTACTTCCTGGTGGTGGCAGCCTTCATCTACCTGCTGATCACCAGCGCCTCGAACGTGGCCCTGCGCTGGCTGGAACGGCGCTACAACGTGGGCACCCGGGAGGCCCTGCGATGATCGAGCTGCTGCAGGACTACTGGCGCGCGTTCCTCTACACCGACGGCACCCACATCACCGGGCTGGCCATGACGATGTGGCTGCTCAGCGCCTCGCTGCTGATCGGCTTCGTGGTGTCGATCCCGCTGTCGATCGCACGGGTCTCGCGGCGCTTCTGGGTGCGCTGGCCGGTGCAGTTCTACACCTACCTGTTTCGCGGCACCCCGCTGTATATCCAGCTGCTGATCTGCTACACCGGCATCTACAGCCTCGAGGCGGTACGCGGGCAGCCATTGCTCGACAGCTTCTTTCGCGACGCGATGAACTGCACCCTCCTGGCCTTTGCCCTGAACACCGGCGCCTACACCACCGAGATCTTCGCCGGCGCCATCCGCAGCATGCACCATGGCGAAGTCGAGGCGGCCAGGGCCTACGGCCTGCGCGGCTGGAAACTTTATGCTTATATCATCATGCCGTCCGCGCTACGCCGCTCGCTGCCGTACTACAGCAATGAGGTGATTCTGATGCTGCACTCGACCACGGTGGCCTTCACCGCCACGGTGCCGGATATCCTCAAGGTTGCCCGCGACGCCAACTCCGCCACCTTCCTGACCTTTCAGTCGTTCGGTACCGCCGCGGCCATCTACCTGTGCGTGACCTTCGCCCTGGTAGGCCTGTTCCGCCTGGCCGAACGACGCTGGCTGGCGTTCCTCGGACCTGCTCACTAGGACAGTTCATGCACCACAAGACCCACGACATCCTGGCCCCCGTGCCGGGGATTTCTCGCCAGATCCACAGCTTCCACTTCGGCCCGCGAGGGGCCGGCAAGGTGTATATCCAGGCGTCGCTGCACGCCGACGAACTGCCGGGCATGCTGGTGGCCTGGCACCTCAAGCAGCGCCTGGCCGAACTGGAAAGCCAAGGCCTTCTGCGTCACGAGATCGTGCTGGTACCCATCGCCAACCCGGTGGGCCTGGAGCAGGTACTGATGGACGTGCCCTTGGGGCGCTACGAGCTGCAGAGTGGCGAAAACTTCAACCGCAAGTTCGTCGACCTGAGCGACGCGGTGGGTGACCAGGTCGAAGCGCACCTGACCCAGGAGCCGACGCACAACCTGGCGCTGATCCGCGAATGCCTGCGCCGCGAGCTGCACGCACACCCTGCCCTGACCCCGCTGCAGTCACAACGCCTGACCCTGCAACGGCTGGCCTGTGACGCCGACGTGGTGCTGGACCTGCACTGCGACTTCGAGGCCGTGGCACACCTCTACACCACCCCCGAAGCCTGGCCTCAGGTCGAACCCCTGTCGCGCTACCTGGGGGCGCAGGCCAGCCTGCTGGCCACCGACTCGGGCGGGCAGTCGTTCGATGAATGTTTCACCCTGGTGTGGTGGCAGTTGCAGCAGCGCTTGGGCAAGCAGTTCCCGATCCCCCAGGGCAGCTACTCGGTGACCGTCGAGTTGCGTGGCCAGGGCGATGTCAGCCACCCATTGGCCAGTGCCGACTGCGCCGCGATCCTGAACTACCTGACGCGCCTGGGTGCCATCGACGGCGAACCCGCGCCGTTGCCGCCGCTGCCCTGCCCGGCCACGCCGCTGGCCGCAGTGGAGCCGGTGGCCACGCCATTGGGCGGCCTGCTGGTGTTTCACGCCACACCCGGGCAGCACCTGCAGGCAGGGCAACTGATTGCCGAGGTGATCGACCCGCTGAGTGATCGCGTGACGCCGGTTCACAACCGCCAGGCGGGGCTGCTGTATGCCCGCTCGCTGCGCCGCATGGCCACCGCTGGCATGGTGATTGCGCATGTCGCGGGCAATCAGCCGTATCGCAGCGGCTATCTGTTATCGCCATGAGAGGGTGTGCATGTACAAACTGACCATCGAAGGCCTGCACAAGCGCTATGGCGAGCACCACGTGCTCAAGGGCGTGTCGCTGCAGGCGAACAGCGGTGACGTGATCAGCCTGATCGGCGCCAGCGGCTCGGGCAAGAGCACCTTCCTGCGCTGCATCAACTTTCTCGAGCAGCCCGACGAAGGCAGCATGACCCTGGACGGCCAGGCGGTGCGCATGGTGCATGACCGCCATGGCATGCACGTGGCCGATGCCGATGAGTTGCAGCGCATCCGCACGCGCCTGGCCATGGTGTTCCAGCACTTCAACCTGTGGAGCCACCTGAGCGTGCTGGACAACATCAGCATGGCGCCGCGCCGTGTGCTGGGGGTGAGCAAGCACGAAGCCGAGGAACGCGCCCGTGCGTATCTGGACAAGGTCGGCCTGGCGCCACGGGTGGCCGAGCAGTACCCGGCGTTTCTGTCCGGTGGCCAGCAGCAGCGCGTGGCGATTGCCCGGGCACTGGCGATGGAGCCGGAGGTGATGCTGTTCGACGAACCGACCTCGGCGCTGGACCCGGAGCTGGTAGGTGAAGTGTTGCGGGTGATCCAGGGCCTGGCCGAGGAAGGTCGCACCATGATCATGGTGACCCACGAGATGAGCTTTGCGCGGCAGGTATCCAGCCAGGTGCTGTTTCTGCACCAGGGGCTGGTGGAGGAACACGGAGCGCCTGCCGATGTGCTGGGCAATCCGAACAGCGAACGGTTGCGCCAGTTCCTGAGCGGCAACCTCAAGTAAAACTAATGCCCGGCGGGTGTGGTCTGTGAAGACACACCCCTTGCCCACAAGCAGCCCCGGCATGCGCAAACCGTCCAACCTCGCAGGCCCCTGGTTTGCCACTCGCAACTGGAAACCGTTCGCCTTTCAAAAGCGCGTGTGGGCCGCCGTGGCGCGCGGTGAATCCGGGCTGTTGCATGCCAGCACCGGCGCTGGCAAAACCTACGCGCTGTGGCTGGCCGCACTGCAATACCTGGCCACCGCGGACACGCCAAAGGCCAAGCACCCTGCGCCCTTGCAGGTGCTCTGGATTACGCCCATGCGTGCCCTGGCCGCCGACACCGCGCGGGCCCTGCAGGCGCCCCTGGACGAACTGGCGATCCACTGGAGCGTGGGTGTGCGCAGCAGCGACACCTCCAGCGCAGAACGCGCACGCCAGAGCCGTCGCCTGCCCAGCAGCCTGATCACCACGCCCGAAAGCCTGACGCTGTTGCTGACCCACGACGCCGCGCAGAGCCATTTCGCCAGCCTGCGTATGGTGGTGGTGGACGAGTGGCACGAATTGCTCGGCAACAAGCGTGGCGTACAGCTGCAACTGGCCCTGGCACGCCTGCGGCGCTGGCACCCCGGGCTCATCGTGTGGGGGATCTCGGCCACCCTGGGCAACCTGGAACATGCGCGCGAGGTGCTGCTGCCCGCAGGTGGCTGTCTGGTAGAAGGTCGCCAGGACAAGCGCATCGAGGTCGACACCCTGCTGCCCGCGGCCATCGAACGCTTCCCCTGGGCCGGGCACATGGGCCTGAAAATGCTCGCGCAGGTGCGCGACGAAATCGATGCCAGCAGCAGTTGCCTGGTCTTCACCAACACCCGCGCGCAGGCCGAGCGGTGGTATCAGGCGTTGCTGGAGGCGCGCCCGGACTGGGCCGGCATCATCGCCCTGCATCACGCCTCGCTGGCCCGCGAAACCCGCAACTGGGTGGAGCAGAGCCTCAAGCAAGGCCAGCTCAAGGCGGTGGTGTGCACCTCCAGCCTGGACCTGGGGGTGGATTTCCTGCCCGTGGAGCGGGTGCTGCAGATCGGCTCGGCCAAGGGCGTGGCGCGCCTGATGCAGCGTGCCGGGCGCTCGGGGCACGCGCCGGGGCGCCCGTCGCGCGTGACCCTGGTACCCACCCACAGCCTGGAGCTGGTGGAAGCCGCCGCTGCCGGTGAAGCGGTAGCCGCACGCCAGATCGAGGCACGGCGCGCGCCGTCGCTGTGCATGGACGTGTTGGTCCAGCACCTGGTCAGCATGGCCCTGGGCGCAGGGTTCAGGCCGTCCGAACTGCTGGAGGAAGTGCGCAGTTGCTGGGCTTACCGCCCTCTGCGCGACGAGCAATGGCAGTGGGCGCTGGCGTTCGTGCGCAACGGCGGCGCCTCGCTCGGCGCCTACCCCGACTACCACCGCGTGATCGAAGACGATGACGGGGTATGGCGGGTGGCCAACGCACGCCTGGCACGCCGTCACCGCTTTGGCATCGGCACCCTCGTCAGCGACGCCAGCATCCAGCTGAAGTTCTGGAGCAAGGGCGGTGGCGGGCGCAACCTGGGCAGCGTCGAAGAAGCGTTCATCGCGCGCCTGCGCCCCGGCGATGCCTTCCTGTTCGCGGGGCGCACCCTGGAACTGGTGCGCATCGACAACATGACCGCCTATGTGCGCCGCAGCACGGCGTCAAAAGCCGCCGTGCCGCGCTGGAATGGTGGTCGCATGCCGCTCTCCAATGAACTGGCCAAGGCTGTGGTGGAGCAGCTCGACGCCGCCGCCCACGGCCGTTTCAACGGGCCGGCGATGCAAGCGGTGCGCCCGCTGCTGAGGCTGCAGCAACGCTGGTCGGTGATCCCGACACGGGACATGTTGCTGGCTGAAACCTGGCGTTCGCGCCAGGGCTGCCACCTGTTTCTGTACCCCTTCGCCGGGCGCACCACCCACCTGGGCCTTGCCAGCCTGCTGGCGTGGCGCTGCAGCCGGGTGCAACCATTGAGCTTTTCGATCGCAGTGAATGACTACGGCCTGGAATTGCTGTGCCCAAGCCAGGTGGCGTGGGCCACGCTGTTGCCCGAACTGCTCAGCCCCGCGCACCTGCTGGAGGATGCACTGGCCAGCCTGAATGCCGGCGAAATGGCGCTGCGGCGCTTTCGCGAGATTGCGCAGATTTCCGGGCTGGTATTTGGCGGTTACCCCGGCGCGCAAAAAAGCACGCGGCAGATCCAGGCCTCCAGCGGCCTGTTCTTCGAGGTGTTTCGCCAGCATGACGCCAGCAATCTGCTGTTGGGTCAGGCGCGTGACGAGGTGCTCAACGAGGAACTGGAGATCGACCGGCTGGGGCAGTTGCTCGCACGCCTGGGCGAGCTGGGCCTGCATGTCCAGGCACTCAAGCGGCCAGGCCCGCTGGCGTTCCCGCTGCTGGTGGAGGGCATGCGCGAAACCCTGAGCACCGAAAAACTCGCTGATCGCATTGCGCGCATGGTCGCCGACCTGGAGCGCGCCGCCAACAAGGAGCGTTGAATGGACAGTCATCTGGGCATGACACTGCGCGGCCAGGAGCTCTGGCTGCTGGCGGACAAGGCGCTGTACTGGCCGGCCCGGCACCTGATGCTGGTGGCCGACGTGCACATCGGCAAGGCTGCTGCGTTTCGTGCGCAGCACGTGCCGGTGCCGCGCGGCACCACCCACGCCACGCTGGAGCGCCTGAGTCGCCTGCTGGCGCGCTACCCCTGCGAGCACCTGATCATACTCGGCGACTTTCTGCACGCTCGCGCAGGTCGGGCCGCGGCAACCCTGGAAAGGGTGCGCGTATGGCGCCAGGCACATGCACAGCTCGCCGTCACACTGGTGCGCGGCAACCATGACCAGCACGCTGGCGACCCACCGGATTGTCTGCACATCGACGTGGTGGACGGGCCGCTGTTGATCGGGCCGTTCGCGTTGCAGCACGAACCCACCCCGCACGCCAGCCACAGCGTGATCGCCGGGCATGTTCACCCCGTGTTCGTATTGCGCGCACGCGCCCGGCAACGCTTGCGCCTGCCGTGCTTCGTGATGGGCGAACGGGTCAGCCTGTTGCCCGCATTTGGCGACTTCACCGGCGGCTGGGCGATCGAGCCCCAGCCGGATGAACAGGTCTACCTGGCCGCAGAGGGTCAGGTATGGCCGATAGCACGCTAGGTCAGGCGACCGGTGCCGGCGGCGGTTCGTCGGGCAGGGTCGGCTCGCCTGGCTCCGTGGGCTGGGTTTCACCGGGTTGCGGGGTGTCGGGGGTATCCGGGCCGGGCTGCCCGGGGACGCCGCCGGCATGCATCAACGGCGGGTGCGCCAGCAGCGACCAGGCCACCAGCCCGATGTGGTTGGGCTGCAGCACGGCCAGTTTGGCGCTGATAGTAGGATCGAGTTTCATCGGCGGCTCCTGAGCGAAATCCGATACGCCTCCTGGCGTATCGGGACGGTTCATCTCGTTGGAGCGCCAATCGGGCAACTAATTCCCTCGGCGCATCGCCTCAGGTGCGCGGCAAGGTCACGCCGCGCTGGCCCTGGTATTTGCCGCCACGATCCTTATAGGACACTTCGCACTCTTCGTCCGACTCCAGGAACAGCATCTGCGCCACGCCTTCGTTGGCGTAGATCTTGGCCGGCAGCGTGGTGGTGTTGGAGAACTCGAGTGTCACGTGGCCCTCCCACTCAGGCTCGAGCGGGGTGACGTTGACGATGATGCCGCAACGCGCATAGGTGCTCTTGCCCAGGCAGATGGTCAGTACATTGCGCGGGATACGGAAGTATTCGACGGTGCGCGCCAGGGCGAACGAGTTCGGCGGGATGATGCACACGTCGCTCTTGACGTCGACGAAGCTGCCGGCGTCGAAGTTCTTCGGATCGACGGTAGCCGAATTGATGTTGGTGAACACCTTGAATTCATCGGCGCAGCGCACGTCGTAGCCGTAGCTGGAGACGCCGAAGGAGATCAGACGGTTGTCGGCTTCGCCGCGCACCTGACGCTCGACGAAAGGCTCGATCATGCCGTGTTCCTGCGCCATGCGGCGAATCCACTTGTCCGATTTGATGCTCATGGCGGGGTGTCCTGAAATAGCGTGGTGAAGAAATTCTGTGGGGCATCTTACCGGGCCCGGCGCCGGGTTCAAAGTTTCCCGGGGTCGCAGCGCTCGGATGCCTGTCAAATGGGGCCTGCGAGAGAGGGGTGCAGTGCCGTCAGTCCTCAATTATGCGAAACCTGAACAAGACCATTGGCACGTTCTGGAAAAAGGGTTATGGTGACGCCACTGTGCTGCACGTGTCACTGAGAATCTCTACCTGATGCAAGATCTTGATCAACACATCTTCATGAATTTTCTGCCTCTTTGCACTCAGTCTCGGCCAGGGCATTTCCTGAGCCGTAATTAACTTTGTCCAAGGAGACAGACTATGTCCAATCGCCAATCCGGTGTTGTTAAGTGGTTCAACGATGAAAAAGGTTTCGGTTTCATCACCCCACAATCGGGTGACGACCTGTTCGTTCACTTCAAAGCCATTCAAGCTGACGGCTTCAAAAGCCTGAAAGAAGGCCAAGCGGTCACTTTCATCGCTACCCGCGGTCAGAAAGGCATGCAAGCTGAAGAAGTACAAGTTGCCTAACTTGCGCTTCACTGCTTGAAGAAAGCCCCGCCCTCATCGGCGGGGCTTTTTTTTGCCCTGATTTCCGGGATGCTGCGCAACCCGATCGCGGGTCAAGCCCGCCCCCACAGGGCACAGCTGCTGTGGGAGCGGGCTTGACCCGCGAGGGTATCGACTCAGTCTTCGCTGACGGTAATGCTCGGCATCGCCGGCGCCGCCGCAGCCTGCAATACGATTCGCGCACCGACGTGCCGTGCCAGCGACTGGTACACCATGGCAATCTGGCTTTCCGGCTCGGCAATCGCCGTTGGCTTGCCGCTGTCGGCCTGTTCGCGGATCAGCATCGACAACGGCAGCGAGGCCAGCAACTCCACGCCGAACTGCGACGCCAGCTTCTCGCCACCGCCCTCACCGAACAGATGCTCGGCATGCCCGCAGTTGGAGCAGATGTGCACAGCCATGTTCTCGACCACGCCCAGCACCGGGATATTCACCTTGCGGAACATCTCTACACCCTTTTTCGCGTCGAGCAAGGCCAGGTCCTGCGGCGTGGTGACGATCACCGAGCCGGCCACCGGGACCTTCTGCGCCAGGGTCAGCTGAATGTCACCGGTACCTGGCGGCATGTCGACCACCAGGTAGTCGAGGTTGTCCCACGCGGTCTGGGTGACCAGTTGCAACAGCGCGCCTGAGACCATCGGCCCACGCCAGACCATCGGCGTGTTGTCGTCGGTCAGGAAGGCCATCGACATGACCTCCACGCCATGCGCCTGCAACGGCACGAACCACTTCTGATCCCTGATCTTGGGCCGCGTACCCTCGGCGATGCCGAACATCACGCCCTGGCTCGGGCCATAGATGTCCGCATCCAGGATACCCACACGCGCCCCTTCACGGGCCAGCGCCAGGGCCAGGTTGGCGGCGGTGGTGGATTTGCCCACCCCCCCCCTTGCCCGAGGCCACGGCGATGATGTTCTTGACGTTGGCCAAGCCCGGGATCTGCGCCTGAGCCTTGTGCGCGGCAATCACGCAGGTGATCTCGACGCGCGCCGAAGCGACACCTTCGATGCCCTCCACTGCGGTCTGCAGCACCTGGGCCCAGCCGTTCTTGAACAGACCGGCGGCATAGCCCAACTGCAGCGCGATGCTGACGCGATCGCCCTGGATATCGATGGCCTGCACACAGCCGGCGCTGACCGGGTCCTGGTTCAGGTAAGGGTCGGTGTATTGGCGAAGGACGGCTTCAACCGCTGCGCGAGTGACGGCGCTCATGGAGACTCCCGATAAAAGACTGAGTGAAACAGGCCACTATGCTAACCCGCGAAACCTCGGCAGATACCGGCATGGGGTGAAATATATTTCCCATCGTTTTATAGTGGCCGATCACCGTTCATACCCTGTAGCCGAAAGTAGCCGAGCCCCCATGTCCGAGCCACGTCAGATTCTCGTCACCAGCGCCCTGCCCTATGCCAACGGGTCGATTCACCTTGGCCACATGCTCGAGTACATCCAGACAGACATGTGGGTGCGCTTCCAGAAGCACCGCGGCAACCAGTGCACCTACGTCTGTGCCGACGACGCGCACGGTTCTGCGATCATGCTGCGTGCCGAAAAGGAAGGCATCACGCCCGAGCAGCTGATCGCCGCCGTGCAGGCCGAGCACAGCGGTGACTTCGCCGACTTCCTGGTGGAGTTCGACAACTTCCACTCCACCCACGCCGAAGAAAACCGCGAGCTGTCGAGCCAGATCTACCTCAAGCTGCGTGACGCGGGGCACATCGCCAACCGCTCGATCACCCAGTACTTCGACCCCGACAAGCAGATGTTCCTGGCCGACCGCTTCATAAAGGGCACCTGCCCCAAGTGCGCGGCCGAAGACCAGTACGGCGACAACTGCGAGAAGTGCGGCGCCACCTATGCGCCCACCGAGCTGAAGAACCCCAAGTCGGCGATCTCCGGTGCCACCCCGGTACTCAAGGACAGCCAGCACTTCTTCTTCAAGCTGCCCGACTTCCAGGCCATGCTGCAGCAGTGGACCCGCAGCGGCACGCTGCAGGACGCCGTGGCCAACAAGATCGCCGAATGGCTGGATGCCGGCCTGCAGCAATGGGACATCTCGCGTGATGCGCCGTACTTCGGCTTCGAGATCCCCGACGAGCCGGGCAAGTACTTCTATGTGTGGCTGGACGCGCCGATCGGCTACATGGCCAGCTTCAAGAACCTGTGTGCACGTCGCCCGGAACTGGACTTCGACGCGTACTGGCAGAAAGACTCCACTACCGAGCTGTACCACTTCATCGGCAAGGACATCGTCAACTTCCACGCCCTGTTCTGGCCGGCCATGCTCGAAGGTGCAGGCTACCGCAAGCCGACCGCCATCAACGTGCACGGCTACCTGACCGTCAACGGCCAGAAGATGTCCAAGTCGCGCGGCACCTTCATCAAGGCGCGCACCTACCTGGATCATCTGTCGCCGGAATACCTGCGCTACTACTATGCCTCCAAGCTGGGGCGCGGCGTGGATGACCTGGACCTGAACCTGGAAGACTTCGTGCAGAAGGTCAACTCGGACCTGGTCGGCAAGGTAGTCAACATCGCCAGCCGCTGCGCAGGCTTCATCCACAAGGGCAATGACGGCGTAATGGTAGCCGGCGATGCCGCACCCGAGCTGACCGAGGCCTTCCTCGCCGCAGCGCCTGGCATTGCCGAGGCCTATGAAGGCCGCGACTTTGCCCGCGCCATGCGCGAGATCATGGCCCTGGCCGACCGCGCCAACGCCTGGATCGCCGACAAGGCCCCATGGTCGCTGGCCAAGCAGGAAGGCAAGCAGGACGAGGTGCAGGCCGTGTGCGCCCAGGGCATCAACCTGTTCCGCCAACTGGTGATCTTCCTCAAGCCGGTGCTGCCGCTGCTGGCCGCCGATGCCGAGGCGTTCCTGAACGTCGCGCCGCTGACCTGGAACGATCACCAGAGCCGCCTCGAAAATCATCAGTTGAACCCGTTCAAGGCACTGATGACGCGCATCGACCCGCTCAAGGTGCAGGCGATGTCCGACGCCTCCAAGCAAGACCTCGCCGCCAGCCAGACCAGCGTCGCCACCGGCAACGGTGAACTGGCCAAGGACCCGTTGTCGCCCGAAATCGACTTCGATGCCTTTGCTGCCGTGGACCTGCGAGTAGCGCTGATCCTCAAGGCCGAGGCCGTCGAAGGTGCCGACAAGCTGCTGCGCCTGACCCTGGACATCGGTGACGAGCAGCGCAACGTGTTCTCCGGCATCAAGTCTGCCTACCCGGACCCGGCGAAGCTGGAAGGTCGCCTGACCATGATGATCGCCAACCTCAAGCCACGCAAAATGCGCTTCGGGATCTCCGAAGGCATGGTGATGGCGGCCGGCCCCGGCGGCGAAGAGATCTACCTGCTCAGCCCCGACAGCGGCGCCAAGCCAGGCCAGCGCATCAAGTAAGCCCCGCGCCCCGACCCTCACCGGCCGGGGCGTTCTCATTGCGTCGTGATTGCCGGATAATGGCGCTCAGCCCCTCGCCTGTGGCGCCCCCATGACTGAACTGTTGCTCACCCTGATCAGCGCCGCGCTGGTCAACAACGTGGTCCTGCACCAGGCACTGGGCCTCGACCCGCTGCTGCAGCAGGCCGCGGCGACGCAGCGCCACCGTGTGCATGCACTGGGGCTGGCGACCGTGGTGATGATGGTGCTGGCGATACCGCTGGGGCAGTTGCTGTTCCTGCAACTGTTGCGCCCGCTGGCGCTCGACTACCTGCGCCTGTTCGTGTTCGTGCCGTTGTGCGTATTGCTGGTCACCCCCGTGCTGAGCCTGCTGCAACGTCAGCTGCCATACTGGCCGTTTGCGGGGCTGAAGCCGTTGCTGCTGGGCAATGCCGCGGTACTCGGGCTGGCGCTGCAGGCCAGTGATGCGGGTATCGGGCTGCTGGCAAGCATGGCCCTGAGCCTGGGCAGCGGCCTGGGCTTCTGGCTGGTCCTGAGCCTGTTCGACGACCTTTGCCGGCGCAGCAACGCGGCACCGGCTGCATTTCGTGGCCTGCCCATCAGCTTGATCGGCGCCGGGATCATGGCCCTGGCCTTTCTCGGCTTCAACGGATTGTTTACCCCATGAACCTGATTCAACGCATTGACGCCCTGCTACCCCAGACCCAGTGCGGCAAATGTGGCCATGCCGGCTGCCAGCCTTATGCACAAGGGCTGGCCGCTGGCGAAGCGATCAACAAATGCCCGCCCGGCGGCAGCGAAACGATCGCCGCACTGGCAGCGCTACTGCAGGTGCCGGTGATCGCCCTGGACCCGGAACGCGGTAGCGCGCCCGCCCAGGTGGCCTTCATTCGCGAGGCCGAATGCATCGGCTGCACCAAATGCATCCAGGCCTGCCCAGTGGATGCCATCGTTGGCGCGGCCAAATTGATGCACACCGTGATCAGCGCCGAATGTACCGGTTGCGATCTGTGTGTGGCGCCCTGCCCGGTCGACTGCATCGACCTGCTGCCACTGGCGGCAGGCAGCAACGTCGTGCCGATTGTCGGCGGTCTGGCGCACACCGAAGCACAACACGCTGCCCGCAGCGCCAAGCGCCAGCATGCCAGGCGGCGCTTCGAACTGCGCGCCAGCAGGCTGCAACGTGAAGAGGCACGCAAACAGGCCGAACGCCTGGCCCGCAGTCAGCGCCCCGTCCCCAGCACCAGCATCCCGAGCCCGCCCGATGACCCTATCAAGGCCGCGATCGCACGTGTTCAGGCACAGAAAGCCGCTGCAGCGGACAGCGCCCTGAAAAAAGCCAAGATTGCCGCAGCCATGAGCCGCGCCCAATTGAACAAGGCCCGCAGCGCGTTCGGCGATACCCCCAATGCCGTTCAGCAAGCGCAATTGGCCGACCTCCTGCAAGCACAGCAACAGGCGCAGGCCGAGCTCGAGTCACTGCAGGCGATGAGCGATGATGGCCGCGCCTGACGCCAGCGAGCGCCTGCACGCGAGCATGCGCCTGGTGTTGCTGGCCTGCCTGCCGGGCCTGCTGGTGCTGCTGTGGCTGCACGGCTGGGGTCTGCTGTTCACGCTGGTACTCACCAGCAGTACAGCGCTGGCCACCGAGGCCCTGTTGTTGCGCCTGCAGCGCCGCGCCGTGACCAGTGCACTGGGCGATGGCAGTGCACTGGTCAGCGCCACGCTGCTGGCCATCGCCCTGCCCGCCTACCTGAACGGGTGGATCCCGGTGCTGGCCAGCGCAAGCGCCATTACCCTGGGCAAGCACCTCTACGGCGGGGTGGGCAAGAACCCATTCAACCCGGCAATGCTGGGTTACGCAGTGGCGCTGATTGCCTACCCGGCGCAGATGACCCAGTGGCCTGCCCCCCAGCCACTGGACCTGAGCGCCAGCCTGCAGGCGGTGTTCGGCGTCGGCGAAGCGGTCGACGCCTGGGCCCAGGCAACGGTGCTCGATGTACTGCGCAACAACCGCAGCCTGACCGTCGATGAGCTGTTCAGCCTGCAGCCGGGCTTCGGCCATTGGGCTGGCCGAGGCAGCGAATGGGCCAGCCTGGCGTTTCTCGCCGGCGGCCTGCTGTTGCTGCAACGCAAGGTGTTCAGCTGGCATGCGCCGGCCGCCATGCTGGGCACCCTGTTCGTGATCAGCCTGGTGTGCTGGAACGGCACCGGCTCCGACTCCAATGGCTCGCCCCTGTTTCACCTGCTGGCCGGTTCGACACTGTTCGCCGCCTTCTTCATCGTCACCGAACCGGTCAGCGGCCCCAGGGCGGCAAGCGCCCGCCTGCTGTTCGGCGCCGGTGTCGGCGCACTGATCTACCTGATCCGCACCTGGGGCAACTACCCGGACGGCACCGCCTTTGCAGTGCTGTTGATGAACCTGTGCGTACCGGCGCTCGACCGCTGGGCCACACGCCGGCAAGCGGAGCCCGCATGAACAGCGCAGCGCTGCGTCCCGCGCTATGGGTGGCGCTGCTGGCATGCGTGAGCATCGGCATGGCGGTTGGCTGGCACCATCTGGGCGCCAGCCGCATCAGCCAGGCCGAACAGCAGCTCAAGGCCCGCACCTGGCTAGGTGTCTTGCCAAGCGAACGCTACGACAACCAGCCATTGCAACAGCCGATTACCCTCCTGGCTCCCGAGCTGGCACACAGCACCCTGCTGGGCGGCTACCTCGCCACCCTGCAAGGCCAGCCCAGTGCCGTGCTGCTGCACAGCCAGGCACAAGGTTATGCCGGCCCGCTGCACCTGCTGATCGCGATTGACCGCAACGGTCGGCTGATGGCCACGCGGGTACTGCAGCAACGGGAAACCCCAGGGCTGGGCGGCCAACTGGTCGAGCCTGGCAACACCTGGCTGCAGCATTTCGTCGGCCGGTCACGCAGCGATACGCCGGACTCGGCCTGGGCGCTCAAGCGAGACAATGGCCAGTTCGACCAACTGGCAGGGGCCAGCGTGACCTCGCGGGCGGTGATCCAGGCCGTGCACGACGCGTTGCGCTACTTTGACGAGCATGCGCCTTACCTGCTGACAGGTACCGCCAATGAATAACCGCGCCCTGTTGAGCCTGAGCCTGGCACCCCTGCTGGGCGCAAGCCAGAGCCTGCTGCAGGCCGCCACGATCGCCGTGCTCAGCCTGTTGAGCCTGAGCCTGCACCGCGCGTGCATGACGCCGCTGCGCCATGCTCTGCACGGCCTGGGCGCAGAACTGGCAAGCCTGCTGCTGGCGTGCGCGCTGGTGACCTGCCTGGAACTGAGCCTGCGCGCCTGGGCACTGGAGCTGTACACCACGCTGGGGCCTTACCCGGCACTGATTGCACTGCAATGCGTGCTGTTCGAACACAGCCTGGGACGCCGCCATGGCTGGCGAGCGGCCATGCTGTTGCTGGTCGCGCTCGGTACAGTGCAGGTATTGCTGGGCCTGTGCCGCGAACTGCTGGGCAATGGCGGGCTGCATCTGGCCCAACTGGCCCCAGGCGCCTTGATCCTGCTGGGCCTGGCCCTGGCCCTTTTCAACCGGGTGCGGCGCACGCCCACCTCCTCTAGCCGTCAAGGAAGCCTCTGAGCCCATGAACGCTGCCAAACGCCTGGAAATCTTTCGCAGGCTGCACGAAGACAATCCGGACCCGAAAACCGAACTGGCCTACACCACCCCGTTCGAATTGCTGATTGCCGTGATCCTCTCGGCCCAGTCCACCGACGTGGGCGTCAACAAGGCCACCGCGCGCCTGTACCCCGTGGCCAATACACCCCAGGCAATCCATGCGCTGGGTGTCGAAGGGCTGTCGAGCTACATCAAGACCATCGGCCTGTACAACAGCAAGGCCAAGAACGTGATCGAGACCTGCCGCCTGCTGGTCGAGCGGCATGGCGGTGAAGTGCCGCAAACCCGCGAGGCACTCGAAGCCCTGCCCGGCGTGGGACGCAAGACCGCCAACGTGGTACTCAACACAGCCTTTCGCCAACCGACCATGGCGGTGGACACGCATATTTTCCGGGTCAGCAACCGTACCCGGATCGCGCCGGGCAAGACCGTGCTGGAGGTAGAAAAAGCGCTGATGAAGTTTGTACCCAGGGACTACCTGCTCGACGCCCACCACTGGCTGATCCTGCATGGACGCTATGTCTGCCAGGCACGCAAACCGCGTTGTGGAAGTTGCCGCATAGAGGACCTGTGCGAGTACCCGCAGAAAACCTCTGACGATTGAACAAATAGTGAAAACGATCACAGCCGATTGAAAAAATCTTTTTTACCGGCTTTGAAAATATCGTTATAAGGTGCGCCAATAGCCCTCTTGGCGTGGAGTGACTGATGAGCACCGATAACGAAGAGCTGGATATCGACGTCGAGTCCGACCAGAGTGAAGATCAGGAAGCCGAGGTGCAGCCGGAAGCGGCCAAAACCAACCTCAGCAAGCGTCGCACCATCGACAACATGCTGGAAGAACGGCGCCTGCAAAAGCAGTTGGCCGACTACGACTTCGACCTCTGAGCCCTACCCCTGGCAGCAGGTCGGCCCGCGGTAGCGAGCCTGCGCCAGGCAGGCCCTGCTGCCCACCGTACGCCTAGACCAGACCGTTACGCTGAGCCAGCTCGATCAGATCCACCAGCGAACGGGCATTGAGCTTGAGCAGCAAGCGGGTCTTGTAGGTACTGACGGTCTTGTTGCTCAGGAACATGCCGTCGGCAATTTCCTTGTTGCTCTTGCCGCGGGCCAACTGCTGCAGCACCATCATTTCCCGACCCGATAGACGCTCGACCATGTCCGCTTCACTTGAACCGCCCAGGTTGGAACGTACCGAGTGCAAGGCCTGGTTGGGGAAGTAGCTGTAACCCGACAGCACCGCCTTGATGGCACTGAGCAACTCGGTCAGGTCCTGCTGCTTGCACACATAGCCTGCCGCCCCCGCCTGCATGCACCGCATGGAGAAATGCCCGGCCGCCTGGGAGGTCAGCACCAGCACCTTGAGAATAATGCCGTTGGAGGTCAATCGGGCGATGACCTCCAGGCCATCGAGCTTGGGCATGCCGATATCCAGAATCACGATATCGGGCAAGTGTTCCTTGGCCAACTGCAGCGCATCCACGCCATTGTCGGTCTCCGCCACGACTTCATAGCCATGCCGTTCCATCAGCATGCGTACAGCCAGGCGAATGACCGGATGATCATCCACGATCAGCACTTTATTCATGGGCAAAATCCAATTTTCGCTGTTCGATTTTTTGAGCCCGCACAATAGCCTAGTCAACTGGCCGAGCGCATTGCAGCTTCCTTGCACAGTTGCAGACCAAGACACAACCCACACAAATAGAAGATTATTCCTACAAAACTTCCCGGTAGTTTGCATGTACTCGAAACATCTAACGGCTATATAAGCGGGCTAGACACTCCAACAAACACTAACATTGCCCACCGGCACCGGCTATATGACAACACGCCCGTTACTGAAGGAAATATCCGGGATATTCGGGCCGTACAAGTCAATATCCGACACGCATGGCGTCAGCGTGTGGCACACCCGCCGAAACAGTTCCTGCGGGTGATCCATCACCCCCTGAACAGCGCCACAGGGGCACGGCATAGTGAGCGAAAACAGTTGGCGGGCGAGCCCTGCCGCCTACGTCGCACAGGCTCCCGCCGAGCAGAAGGCACGCATATGAGCAACGCCGAACCGAAAAGCCCGCTGACCATCATTGCCATCTTCGCCGGCATCATCGAAGCCTCGGCGTTGGCCTCATTGCCATTTCTCGGGGAAGACAGCCAGAGTATCTACACCTGGTTCCTGGTCGGGTTTCCGCCCTTCCTGACGATCCTGTTTTTCCTCACCTTGAACTTCAACACCAAGAGCCTTTACCTGCAGGATCATCAGGAGGCCAATGGCGGCGCAGTGGAAGAACTCAAAGGCCCTGCCCATGCCGATCGCGAGGTCACTGCAGCACCGCCTGCGGATACCACGCCGCGCCTGCCCGACGTACGCCCTGCCGATCTCTCGCTGGGGTCGACCATCATCGTGAGCGGCGCGCACGCCACGCAACTGATCGATCATCTGGTGCGCCACCTCATCACACACAACAGCACGCCGGGCAACGTGGTGTTCCAGAACCTGGACACCGGCACCCAGACCACCCTGACCACGGGCACCATCACAGCGGCGCCACAGCAAAACTGAAGGCAAAAAAAAACCCCGGCCATCAGGCCGGGGTTCGTGCGCTCAGGAGCCGGTTCACACCAGTGAACGGCCCTTGTTCGCGGCAATGCGCAGGCGCAGTGCATTGAGCTTGATGAAGCCCGCAGCGTCAGCCTGGTTGTACGCACCGCCATCTTCTTCGAAGGTCGCGATGTTGGCGTCGAACAGCGAATCATCGGACTGGCGACCGGTCACGATCACGTTGCCCTTGTACAGCTTCAGGCGAACCACACCGTTCACATTGGCCTGCGAGGCGTCGATCATCTGCTGCAGCATCAGACGCTCAGGGCTCCACCAGTAACCGGTGTAGATCAGGCTGGCGTACTTGGCCATCAGCTCGTCCTTGAGGTGTGCGACTTCGCGGTCCAGGGTGATCGACTCGATCGCACGGTGCGCGCGCAGCATGATGGTGCCGCCCGGGGTTTCGTAGCAACCACGGGACTTCATGCCCACATAGCGGTTCTCGACGATGTCCAGACGGCCGATGCCGTTCTCGCCGCCGATGCGGTTGAGGGTCGCCAGCACGGTGGCCGGGGTCATCTCGACACCGTCCAGCGCCACGACGTCACCGTTGCGGTAGGTCAGCTCCAGATAGGTCGCAACATCTGGCGCGGCCTCTGGCGACTTGGTCCAACGCCACATGTCTTCTTCGTGCTCGGTCCAGGTATCTTCCAGGACACCGCCCTCATAGGAGATGTGCAGCAGGTTGGCGTCCATCGAGTACGGCGACTTCTTCTTGCCGTGACGCTCGATCGGGATGCCGTGTTTCTCGGCGTAGTCCATCAGCTTCTCGCGCGAGAGCAGGTCCCATTCGCGCCATGGCGCGATGACCTTGACGCCTGGCTTGAGCGCGTAGGCACCCAGCTCGAAACGCACCTGGTCGTTGCCCTTGCCGGTAGCGCCATGGGAAATGGCATCGGCGCCGGTTTCGTTGGCGATCTCGATCAGGCGCTTGGCGATCAGCGGACGCGCGATGGAAGTACCCAGCAGGTACTCACCTTCGTAAACGGTGTTGGCGCGGAACATCGGGAACACGAAATCGCGGACGAATTCTTCGCGCAGGTCATCGATGTAGATCTCTTTGACACCCATGGCCTGAGCCTTGGCGCGGGCCGGCTCGACCTCCTCGCCCTGCCCCAGATCGGCGGTGAACGTCACCACTTCACAGTTGTAGGTATCTTGCAGCCACTTGAGAATCACCGAAGTATCAAGGCCGCCGGAATACGCCAGTACGACCTTTTTTACGTCCGCCATGCCATCACTCCACGGGGTTGTACGGAAAGCCGATGATTCTACCGGCCTTACCGCAAAATTTACAGTGGGGCGACAGCTTGTGACGACAAAGCGACAGTAACTGTCGTCGGCGCGACGCAACGTCGCACCGATCGATCAGGCGGCAGGCTTGCCTGCGCGGGCCGCCGGGGTTTGCGTCGGCGCAGGTGCCGGGGCAGTGCCGGCAGGCGCTGCCGGTGCCGGCGGCGCGACCTCCTTGGGCTTCTCGACCGGGGTCACGCGGTCCAACTGGATATTGACCCGGCGATTGCGCGCGCGGTTGGCAGCATTGCTGTTGGCTGCCAGCGGGTAGCGCTCGCCATGGAAACGCACGCTGATCTGCTCTTCGGGGATGCCATGGGCCTTGAGGTATTCCTGCACGGCGAGGGCGCGACGACGCGACAGGTCGCGGTTGGTCAGACGATTGCCGCTGTTGTCGGAATGCCCGTCGAGTTCGATGTGGTTGACCGTCGGGTCGGCCTTGAGGAAGTCGATGATCACGTCCAGCCGCGCCCGTGCATCGGCATCCAGGTCGATACCCCCACCTGGGAAGCCGACACGTGCCTGGCGCACCTGGTCGTAGTTCATCGGCAACAGCTTGGCGGCACAGGCCTGGTAGTCACCGTAGGCCCGGTTGAACTTCACCGGCAGCAGGCGTACCTCCATGGTGCGTCCGGCTTCGCCGGCATAGTTGCGCACCACGGTGCTGCGCCCGTCGAGCAGGCCGTTGATCAGGCGACTGGCCTGTCCCTGCGAGCTGGTGAAGAGCACGCCACTGCGGGCCATGCGCACCGAGCCCAGGCTGATATCGCCACGCCCGGGCTGCCACGGCGCGGCGGCCGCCAACAGGGTCGCAGAGCCTGCGCCGAGCACATTGCTGCTTGAGCGCAGCTGGAAGGTTGCCTGCTCGCCGGCACGGCGCACGAACTCACCGCTGCCAAAATCGGCAATCGGCTGGATCAGCCGACACTCGAACTGGTCGCCCTCGACTTTCCACTCGATGTTCTCCACGCGAGTCTGGAAGGTGAGTGCCACGGCCGGCAGGCTGGCAAACATACTGAGCAGGGCTAGGTAACGCTGGCGCACGGGCGGCTCCACAAATTTCTTACGGCATACCTGCAAGCTATCGGACAGCCTCGGCAAAACTTGATAGCGAGTGCCGTGATCAGGCTTTTCCGGTAGCATTCACCGGGAGTTCGAACCGCCTGGAATCCCCAATGTCCGACCGCCTGACCCTCCTGCGTCCCGACGACTGGCACATCCATCTTCGCGATGGCGCTGTCTTGCCCCACACCGTCGGTGACGTAGCGCGCACTTTTGCCCGCGCCATCATCATGCCCAACCTGGTACCGCCGGTGCGCAACACCGCCGAAGCCGACGCCTATCGCCAGCGCATTCTGGCGGCCCGGCCGGCCGGCAGCCGCTTCGAACCGCTGATGGTACTGTACCTCACCGACCGCACCCAGCCCGAAGACATTCGCGCGGCCAAGGCCAGTGGCTTCGTGCATGCCGCCAAGATGTACCCGGCCGGTGCGACCACCAACTCGGACTCCGGCGTGACCAGCCTGGACAAGATTTTCCCGGTACTCGAAGCCATGGCCGAGGTGGGCATGCCGCTGCTGGTGCACGGTGAAGTGACCCGCCCCGAGATCGACGTGTTCGACCGCGAGAAGCTGTTCATCGACGAGCACCTGCGCCGTGTGGTCGAACGCTTCCCGACGCTGAAGGTGGTGTTCGAACACATCACCACCGCCGAAGCCGTGCAGTTCGTCAACGAGGCCCCGGCCAACGTGGGCGCGACCATCACCGCGCAGCATTTGCTGTACAACCGCAACCACATGCTGGTGGGGGGGATTCGCCCGCACTTCTACTGCCTGCCGATTCTCAAGCGCAACACCCACCAGGTGGCCCTGCTTGACGCAGCTACCAGCGGCAGCAGCAAGTTCTTCCTCGGCACCGACTCGGCGCCGCATGCCCAGCACGCCAAGGAAGCGGCCTGCGGGTGTGCCGGCTGCTACACCGCCTACGCCGCCATCGAACTGTATGCCGAGGCGTTCGAACAGCGCAATGCACTGGACAAGCTCGAAGGCTTTGCCAGCCTGCATGGCCCGGCGTTCTACGGCCTGCCGGCGAACACCGACCGTATTACCCTGGTCCGCGAAAGCTGGACCGCCCCAAGCAGCCTGCCCTTTGGTGAGCAGACTGTCATTCCGCTGCGCGCCGGTGAGCAACTGCGCTGGCGCCTGCTGGAGGACACTGTGTGAGCGACGATTACGAAGACGACCAGGAAGGTCAAGGCGGCGGTTCGCGCCACCCCATGGCAGAGCGCTTTCGCGGCTACCTGCCAGTCGTCGTGGATGTGGAGACCGGTGGCTTCAACTGCGCCACCGACGCGCTGCTGGAAATTGCCGCCGTCACCATCGGCATGGACGAAAAAGGCTTCCTGTTCCCGGAACACACCTATTTCTTCCGCGTCGAGCCGTTCGAGGGTGCCAACATCGAACAGGCGGCCCTGGACTTCACCGGGATCAAGCTCGATCACCCGCTGCGCATGGCGGTGAGCGAAGAGTCGGCGCTGACCGACATTTTCCGCGGCATTCGCAAGGCACTCAAGGCCAATGGCTGCAAGCGCGCCATCCTGGTCGGGCACAACAGCAGCTTCGACCTGGGCTTCCTGAATGCTGCCGTGGCGCGCCACGACATGAAGCGCAACCCGTTCCACCCGTTCTCCAGCTTCGACACCGCTACCCTGGCCGGCCTGGCCTATGGTCAGACGGTGCTGGCGCGTGCCTGCCAGAGTGCCGACATCGACTTTGACGGGCGCGAGGCGCACTCGGCGCGCTACGACACCGAAAAGACCGCCGAGCTGTTCTGCGGCATCGTCAACCGCTGGAAGGAAATGGGCGGCTGGCAGGATTTTCGCGACTGACCCGTGAGGGCCGTGTCGCCCACTTCGCTGGCAAGCCAGCTCCCACAAGGATCACCGGACACCTGTGGGAGCTGGCTTGCCAGCGAAGAGGCCAGTGTCGTCGCTGCAGGGCTGCTGTTTCACAGGCACAAAAAAACCGGCCACCAGGGCCGGTTTTTTTGTGCGTGGCGCTTACAGCTTGCCAGCATTCTCGCTCAGGTAAGCAGCAACACCTTCTGGCGAAGCGGTCATGCCCTTGTCGCCTTTTTTCCAGTTGGCAGGGCAGACTTCGCCGTGCTCTTCGTGGAATTGCAGCGCGTCGACCAGACGGATCAGCTCTTCCATGTTGCGGCCCAGCGGCAGGTCGTTGACGATCTGCGAACGCACGACACCCTTGTCGTCGATCAGGAACGCGCCACGGAAGGCTACGCCGCCTTCGGACTCGACGTCATAGGCCTTGGCGATCTCGTGCTTGAGGTCGGCTGCCATGATGTACTTGACCTGACCGATGCCGCCGGCATTGATCGGGGTGTTGCGCCAGGCGTTGTGGGTGAAGTGCGAGTCGATCGAAACGGCGATCACTTCGACGTTGCGCGCCTTGAAGTCGTCCATGCGGTGGTCCAGGGCGATCAGCTCGGACGGGCAGACGAAGGTGAAGTCCAGCGGGTAGAAGAACACCAGGCCGTACTTGCCCTTGATGGCCGAAGCCAGGTTGAAGCTGTCAACGATTTCGCCATTGCCCAGCACGGCTGGAACGGTGAAGTCCGGGGCGTTTTTGCCTACGAGTACGCTCATTCGGTATCTCCTGATGGTAGTGAACAGTTCGCACAGCGGGCCTGAGGCCGGCTGGCATCACAAGAACTGCGCATCATACACCACCTGCGCCACTCGCCGAGTTAATGGCCGCCGGCCAGTAATGCGTACCGCCGGTCGCTCTGGAACACGGCTTTGCGCCAGGTACTTTGACAAGCATTCTCATTAGCATTAAGCTCCACGACATCAAGCCTTTACCAGCGATGGTCTCCCTTATGTATGTGTGTCTTTGTGTTGGTGTGACCGACGGACAGATCCGCGATGCGATTTACGAAGGATGCTGCAGCTACAAGGAAGTCCGTGCCGCCACCAACGTAGGCACCCAGTGCGGCAAATGTGCCTGCCTGGCCAAGGAAGTGGTACGTGAAACCCTGACCAAACTGCAGGTCAGCCAGGCCGCCCTGCCCTACCCCGTGGAATTTACAGCGGCGTAAAAACAGCGAATTTGAAGAACCGGACCCTGCGTCCGGTTTTTTTATGCCTGTAATTCAAGTAGTTAGGGTTAAAACGCGGAACACAAACATTCTTATTCCGATTAATTTTCACTTATTATTCAATAACTTAGGTTTGACACCGGAAGTTGCCGGGCTCAAACTCCTGCCTATAGACACACTTACGCAGGACAGGACCCCATCATGAAAGGCGACATTAGCGTCATCCAGCATCTCAACAAGATCCTCGGAAACGAGCTGGTCGCGATCAACCAATACTTCCTGCATGCGCGCATGTATGAAGACTGGGGCCTGGAAAAGCTCGGCAAGCACGAATACAAAGAATCCATCGAAGAGATGAAACACGCTGACAAACTGATCAAGCGTATTCTGTTTCTCGAAGGCATTCCGAACGTCCAGGACCTGGGCAAGCTGATGATCGGCGAGCACACCAAAGAAATGCTCGAATGCGACCTGCGCCTGGAGCAAAAAGGCCTGACCGACCTGAAGGCTGCGATTGCGCATTGCGAGACCGTGGGCGACTTCGGTAGCCGCGAACTGCTCGAAGACATCCTAGAAGCCGAGGAAGAGCACATCGACTGGCTGGAAACCCAGCTGAGCCTGATCGACAAGGTCAGCCTGGAGAACTACCTGCAGTCGCAGATGGGCGAGTAATCGCGCCGGTCTGGCTGCAACGAGAAGCCCCGCATCCGCGGGGCTTTTTTATGGGGGCGGTCGTGGCACTCATAAAACCCTGTGGGAGCGGGCTTGCCAGCGAAGCTTTTGGGCGACAGGCACAAAAAAGCCCCGCAGATGCGGGGCTCTTCAGTACCACAGCAAAATCAGGCCTTGGCGGCCTCGGCTTTGGCTGCAGCGTCCTTGATCAGGGCCTGCAGTGAACCGTCAGCATGCATCTCGGTCATGATGTCGCTGCCGCCGACCAGCTCACCGGCTACCCACAGTTGCGGGAAGGTCGGCCAGTTGGCGTACTTGGGCAGGTTGGCGCGGATTTCCGGGTTCTGCAGGATGTCCACGTAAGCGAATTTCTCGCCGCAACCCATCACGGCTTGCGCCGCCTTGGCCGAAAAACCGCACTGCGGGGCATTCGGCGAGCCTTTCATGTAAAGCAGAATGGTGTTGTTGGCAATCTGCTCTTTGATTGTTTCGATGATATCCATGAAGCACCTCGCGGCTGAACTTTCCGACCTGGTTGTCGGCACGGTGACGCATTGTATCGGAAAGCCGAGCATGACGCTCGGCCTTGCCGCACTCAGGCCGCAACCACCTGCACCGGTACCCCGTTGAGCGCCGCATTGCCCGATACCGCATCGAATTGACGTTCGTCGGTCAGATCGTTGGCACTGGCCCCCGGCTGGCCCTGCGCGATGCCCAGGCGCACCCCAGGCCGACCATGGCCAAAGCCATGCGGCAGGCTCACCACCCCGGGCATCATGTCGCTGCTGGCCTGCACCTCGACCTCGATGCTGCCTACCCGCGAACTCACCCGTACCCGCTGGCCATCCTGCAGATGCCGGCGTGCCAGGTCATCGGGGTGCATCAGCAACTGGTGACGCGGCTTGCCTTTGACCAGGCGATGGTAATTGTGCATCCAGGAATTGTTGCTGCGCACATGCCGACGACCGATCAGCAGCAACTGGCTGACGGCGGGGGCCGTCTGTCCGGCAAAACGCTCCAGATCGGCCAGTACCACCTGGGGGGCCGCTTCTATCATCTGGCTGGCCGTCTTCAGACGTGACGCAAGGTTGGGCTGCAACGGCCCAAGGTCGATGCCATGCGGGTGTTGCTCAAGCGTCTGCAGCGACAGGTCGAACGCCGATCCCGCACCATAGCGCCCGCCACGTAACCCCAGGTCGATCATCTGCGCCGGTGCCAGGGTCGGCTTGAGCGGCTTGTCGACCAGCGCCGCATAGGCGCTGGCCAGCCCGACGAAGATCTCCCAGTCATGCAACGCGCCCTCGGGCTTGGGCAGTATCGCCCGGTTGAAACGGCTGACGTTGCGCACCGCCAGCAGGTTGAAGGTGGTGTCGTAGTGATCGTTCTCCAGGGCCGAGGTCGACGGCAGGATCAGGTCGGCGTGGCGGGTAGTCTCATTGATGTAGAGGTCGACGCTGAGCATGAACTCCAGCCCTAGCAGCGCGTGTTCCAACTGGCGTCCGTTGGGCGTGGAGAGCACCGGGTTGCCGGCCACGGTGACCAGCGCGCGCACCTGGCCTTCACCGGCACACAGCATTTCCTCGGCCAGCGCCGCCACCGGCAACTCGCCGCCGTACTCGGGCAGGCCCGACACCCGGCTTTGCCAGGCATTGAAGTGCCCACCGGCGGTGCTTGCCACCAGGTCCACCGCAGGTTCGGTGCACAACGCGCCGCCGACCCGGTCCAGATTGCCGCTGACCAGGTTGATCATCTGCACCAGCCAATGGCACAGCGTGCCGAAGGCCTGGGTCGAGATGCCCATGCGCCCGTAGCACACCGCCTTGTCGGCAGCGGCGAAGTCACGTGCCAGCTGGCGAATCTGCGCCGCATCGATGCCGCAGCGCGGGCTCATGGCTTCGGCACTGAAGGGCTTGATGGCCTGACGCACCGTTTCCAGGCCACTCACCGGCAGGTGCGTGGGGCGGCTCAGCCCCTCTTCGAAGAGGGTGTTGAGCAGCCCACACAACAGTGCCGCGTCGCCGCCTGGACGCACGAACAGGTGCTGGTCGGCCATCGCCGCAGTCTCGCTGCGCCGCGGATCGACCACCACCAGCCTGCCACCGCGTGCCTGAATGGCCTTGAGGCGCTTTTCGACGTCGGGCACGGTCATGATGCTGCCGTTGGAGGCCAGCGGGTTGGCGCCCAGGATCAGCATGAAATCCGTGTGGTCGATGTCCGGAATCGGCAGCAGCAGCCCGTGGCCGTACATCAGGAAGCTGGTGAGGTGCTGGGGCAACTGGTCGACCGAGGTCGCAGAGAAGCGATTGCGGGTCTTGAGCAGCCCGAGAAAATAGTTGCTGTGGGTCATCAGCCCGTAGTTGTGCACGCTGGGGTTGCCCTGATACACCGCCACCGCATTGGCGCCGTGACGCCGCTGCACGGCCACAAGCTGCTCGGCGGCCAGCGCAAACGCCTCGTCCCAGCCGATTGGCTGCCACTGCTCGCCCAGGCGGCGCATGGGGCTGCGCAGGCGGTCCGGATCGTTCTGGATATCCTGCAGGGCCACCGCCTTGGGGCACACATGGCCACGGCTGAAGCTGTCCAGCGGGTCGCCCTTGATCGAACTGATACGCGGGGCCTGGCCCTCCTCGGTGGTGACCTCAAGGCTGAGGCCGCAGATGGCCTCGCACAGGTGGCAGGCGCGGTAATGCACGGTCTTGCTCATGGCTGCCTCTTTTTTCGGGTCTTGAGCCAGGCCTGACTATGGCCCCGCCCCGCGCCGCTCGCCAGTGACGTTCGCCGCGTGAATCGCCCGGCATCAGGCACACCGATAGGGTGAGCGCCGTTGCAAACGCCTCTGCGGGCAGTGTACAAAGCCTGTCCAGGGCCAATGAAAAGCGTCGCCACAACGGCTTGCAACACATTCGGCAGTGCCGAGTTCGCAGCCCCCTCTTGGTAAGACGCGACATTTAATTATAGTATTGCGCCTTTCCCTATTTCGTCGCCCCGTGCGGCTTCTGCCGCAGGTCACGTCCGTTGTTTTAAAAAACCGGCATTGGATGATCTGCGGTCTGTTGCAAAAAGGTAGTCAATGATGAGCGCTAGGCACTTTCTCTCCCTGATGGATTTCACCGCCGAAGAACTGGTCAGTGTGATCCGCCGAGGGATCGAGCTGAAGGACCTGCGTAACCGCGGCGTACTCTTCGAGCCCCTGAAAAATCGCGTGCTGGGCATGATCTTCGAAAAGTCGTCGACGCGTACCCGCCTGTCGTTCGAGGCGGGCATGATCCAGCTCGGCGGCCAGGCCATTTTCCTGTCCCCGCGTGACACGCAGCTGGGCCGTGGCGAGCCGATCGGCGATTGCGCCATCGTCATGTCGCGCATGCTCGATGCGGTGATGATCCGTACCTTTGCCCACAGCACCCTGACCGAATTCGCCGCCAACTCGCGCGTTCCGGTCATCAACGGCCTGTCCGACGACCTGCACCCGTGCCAGTTGCTGGCCGACATGCAGACCTTCCTCGAGCACCGTGGCTCGATCCAGGGCAAGACCGTGGCCTGGGTGGGTGACGGCAACAACATGTGCAACAGCTATATAGAAGCGGCCATCCAGTTCGACTTCCAGCTGCGCATCGCCTGCCCGCAAGGTTACGAGCCAGCTGCGCGCTTCGTCGAGCAGGCCGGTGACCGCGTGCAGATCGTGCGCGACCCGAAGGATGCCGTGCGCGGTGCGCACCTGGTGAGCACCGATGTCTGGACTTCCATGGGTCAAGAGGAGGAAACTGCTCGGCGCCTGGCGCTGTTTGCGCCCTACCAGGTCAACCGTGCACTGCTCGACCTGGCGGCTCCGGATGCCCTGTTCATGCATTGCCTGCCCGCCCACCGTGGCGAGGAAATCAGCCTGGACCTGCTCGACGACCCACGTTCGGTCGCCTGGGACCAGGCCGAAAACCGCTTGCATGCACAGAAGGCACTTCTCGAATACCTTGTTGAACCGGCCTATCACCACGCATGAGTCAACCTTTACTGCTCAACCTGCGCGACCTCGCCTGCGGCTATGGCGAGCAGCGCATCGTCCAGAACCTCAACCTGCACCTCAATGCCGGCGACATCGGTTGCCTGCTGGGCTCCTCCGGGTGCGGCAAGACCACCACGCTGCGCGCCATCGCAGGCTTCGAACCGGTACATGCAGGCGAGATCAGCCTGGCGGGCGACGTCATCTCCAAGGCCGGGTTCACCCTGGCCCCGGAGAAGCGCCGCATCGGCATGGTGTTCCAGGACTACGCACTGTTCCCGCACCTGACCGTGGCCGAAAACATTGCCTTCGGTATCGGCAAGCACCCGCGCCAGCGCCAGGTGGTCGAAGAAATGCTCGAGCTGGTGAAGCTGGACACGCTCGGCGGGCGCTACCCGCACGAGCTGTCTGGCGGCCAGCAGCAGCGTGTGGCCCTGGCCCGCGCACTGGCACCCGAGCCGCAACTGCTGCTGCTCGACGAGCCGTTCTCCAACCTCGACGTCGAGCTGCGCCGACGCCTCAGCCATGAGGTGCGCGACATCCTCAAGAGCCGTGGCACCAGTGCGATCCTGGTCACCCACGACCAGGAAGAAGCCTTTGCGGTCAGCGATCACGTGGGCGTGTTCAAGGAAGGTCGGCTGGAGCAGTGGGACACGCCGTACAACCTCTATCACGAGCCCTTTACGCCATTCGTGGCCAGCTTCATCGGTCAGGGTTACTTCATCCGCGGCCAGCTGACCAGCCCCGAGTCGGTGCAGACCGAACTGGGCGAGCTGCGCGGCAACCGTGCCTACACCCTGCCACAGGGCAGTGCGGTGGACGTGCTGCTGCGCCCGGACGACATCGTGCATGCACCGCACAGCGCGCTCAAGGCCAGCATCGTCGGCAAGAGCTTCCTGGGCGCCTCGACGCTGTACCGCCTGCAACTGGGCACGGGCAGCCAGCTGGAGGCGATCTTCCCGAGCCATGTCGACCATCAGGTCGGTGGTGAAGTAGGGATCGAAGTGGCGGCGGACCATCTGGTGCTGTTCCCGGTGGCCGGCACGGTGCCAGCGCAACTGCCAGCGGTCGAAAACGGCGTGCGGCGCTACAGCTCGGCGCTCTGAAAACCTGGGCTGCTACGCAGCCCTTCGCTGGCAAGCCAGCTCCCACAAGGATCACCACCACCCCTGTGGGAGCTGGCTTGCCAGCGAAAGGGCCCTTGATACCCCTAGATGAACAATGTGCCGCTCGCCACCAGCGTCGCATACCCGCCAATCTTCACCCGCTCCCCCTCCAGCCGGCAGAACAGCTCGCCCCCACGCGACGAACATTGCCGTGCGCGCAATTCATCCTTTTCCAGGCGCTGCGCCCAGTAGGGAATCAGCGAGCAATGCGTAGAGCCGGTCACCGGGTCTTCAGGTATGCCGATCCCCGGCGCAAAGTAACGCGACACAAAATCATGCTCCACGCCACGTGCCGTGACGATCACGCCAAGCCCCGGCAACGCCGCCAGCGCGGCCATGTCCGGCTGGCACTCGCGCACCGCCTGTTCGCTGTCGAGCACCACGAACAACTCTTCGGTCTGCCACACCTCGACCACCGGGCACCCCAGCGCCTGCGCCACCGGCGGCCGTTCGGCCAGCGGCTGCGGGTCGTAGCGCGGGAAGTCCAGCACCAGCCGATCACCCTCGCGCGTGACGGTCAACGGCCCGGACTGGCTGTCGAACTGCAGGCGCTCGGCGCTTTCCCCATACACCTCGAACAGCACGTGAGCACTGGCCAGCGTGGCATGCCCGCACAGTGGCACTTCGGTGACAGGGGTGAACCAGCGGATACGCCAGCGCTCCCCCTCACGCACCACAAACGCGGTTTCAGCCAGGTTGTGCTCGGCCGCAATTTTTTGCATCAGTTCAACGGGCAGCCACTGCTCCAGGCGATACACCATCGCCGGGTTGCCGCTGAACGGCTGGGTACTGAAGGCATCGACCTGGTGAAATTCAAGCGGCATATGGCAACTCCTGTAGATGAAGGCAGCGAGCATGCCTGCACTCGCGTCCGGGCTCCATAGACAGAGTCAGCTGATTTGCAGCATACAGATCTCAAGCGCGCCCAATCGCTGCGAAGCGCGCCTGGGTATGCTCGGCCAGCACCGCGGCCGCCAGTTCCACCTCCAGCCCGCGCCGCCCGGCACTGACGTGGATGGTGTCAAACTGCTGCGCAGATTCATCGATGAACGTGCGCAGGCGTTTCTTCTGGCCCAACGGGCTGATCCCGCCCAGCAGATAGCCGGTGGAGCGCTGCGCGGCCCCAGGGTCCGCCATTTCGCATTTCTTCACCCCGGCGGCCTGGGCCAGGGCCTTGAGATCCAGGCTGCCCACCACCGGTACCACCGCCACCAGCAACTCCCCCTTCTCGCTGCTGGCCAGCAGCGTCTTGAACACCTGGGCCGGTGCCAGGCCCAGCTTCTCCGCAGCTTCAAGGCCATACGAGGCCGTCTTGGGATCGTGTTCATAGCTGTGGATACGGTGCTCGGCGCGCACCTTCTTGAGCAAATCCAGGGCGGGGGTCATGCAGGGCTCCGGGCAAGGTAAAGGGTGTCCATTCGCTCGCTACTGTAGGGCAAAACTTCAGTGCCAACCAATACCCCACCGGTTACCTACAGCATCACGCGCGATGGCTTCAGTCAGATTATGAATGGTGGTTCACTTTCGACCTTTGACATCATCGTTTCTTGTCTATATTTTTTCGATTCTGAATATTGAGATGCCCTCACAAGGTGCATTTCTGCCGTCAACCCGACCAGAATGGGGATTCTGTTCGGGTTTTTATCGAGCGCACACGCGCCTCACAACAACAAGAACCGAGGTAACGAATGACGACCGCTCTACGAGAACCGACATTGTCCGGCCAATGCATGGCCGAATTCCTGGGCACCGCACTGCTGATCTTTTTCGGTACCGGTTGTGTGGCAGCGCTCAAGGTCGCCGGTGCCAGCTTTGGCCTGTGGGAAATCAGCATCATCTGGGGTGTGGGCGTGAGCATGGCGATCTACTTCACCGCCGGGGTGTCGGGGGCACACCTGAACCCGGCTGTCAGTATCGCCCTGAGCCTGTTCGCCGGCTTCGACAAGCGCAAGCTGCCGTTCTACATCCTCGCCCAGGTCGCTGGCGCATTCTGCGGTGCGGCGCTGGTGTACACGCTGTACAGCAACCTGTTCTTCGATTACGAACAAACCCACGCCATGGTGCGCGGCAGCCAGGCCAGCCTGGAACTGGCCTCGGTGTTCTCCACCTACCCGCACCCGGCACTGTCCACCGGCCAGGCGTTCCTGGTGGAGGCGATCATCACCGCGATTCTGATGGCCGTGATCATGTCGCTGACCGACGACAACAACGGTCTGCCGCGCGGCCCGCTGGCCCCGCTGCTGATCGGCCTGCTGATCGCCGTGATCGGCAGCGCCATGGGCCCGCTGACCGGCTTTGCGATGAACCCGGCACGCGACTTCGGGCCCAAGCTGATGACCTTCCTGGCCGGCTGGGGCGATGTGGCCTTTACGGGCGCACGCGACATTCCGTATTTCCTTATTCCAATCGTTGCGCCGATCATAGGCGCAACCTTGGGCGCAGCCCTTTATCGCGGCGTGATCGCACGCAACCTGCCCAGTGCAGCCAGCGCGAGCGCCCAGACCGACGACAACACTCAAGGCAAGACCCAGGCATCCTGATGCCGGACCTGCGAGCCAGGCTCGCACTGCCCTGACCTCCACCTATTTAGTGCAAGGCCACTGACATGACCGACACCCAGCACAAGCACTACATCATTGCCCTGGACCAGGGCACGACCAGTTCGCGGGCCATCATTTTCGACCGCGACGCCAATGTGGTCGGCACCTCCCAGCGCGAATTCGCCCAGCACTACCCACAGGCGGGCTGGGTCGAGCACGACCCGATGGAGATCTTCGCCACCCAGAGCGCGACCATGGTCGAAGCGCTGGCCCAGGCCGGCCTGAGCCACGATCAGGTGGCGGCCATCGGTATCACCAACCAGCGCGAAACCACCGTGGTGTGGGACCGCGAAACCGGTCGCCCGGTGTACAACGCCATCGTCTGGCAGTGCCGGCGCAGCACCGAGATCTGCGAGCAGCTCAAGCGTGACGGGCACCAGGACTACATTCGCGAAACCACGGGCCTGGTGACTGACCCGTACTTCTCCGGCACCAAGCTCAAATGGATCCTGGACAACGTCGAAGGGGCACGCGAGCGCGCCGAGCGTGGCGAACTGCTGTTCGGCACCGTGGATACCTGGCTGATCTGGAAGTTCTCGGGCGGCAAAGTGCACGTCACCGACTACACCAACGCCTCGCGCACCCTGCTGTTCAACATCCACACGCTGCAGTGGGACGAAAAGATGCTGCAACTGCTGGGTATTCCCAAGCAGATGCTGCCCGAGGTGCGTTCCTCCTCCGAAGTCTACGGCCACACCAAGAGCGGCATCGCCATCGCCGGTATCGCCGGCGACCAGCAGGCCGCGCTGTTCGGCCAGATGTGCGTCGAGCCAGGCCAGGCCAAGAACACCTACGGCACCGGCTGCTTCCTGCTGATGAACACCGGCGACAAGGCCGTGCAGTCGTCCCATGGCCTGCTCACCACCATCGCCTGCGGCCCGCGTGGCGAGGTGGCGTATGCGCTGGAAGGCGCGGTATTCAACGGTGGCTCCACCGTGCAGTGGCTGCGTGACGAGCTGAAGATCGTCAACGATGCCCACGACACCGAGTACTTCGCCAGCAAGGTCAAGGACAGCAATGGCGTGTATCTGGTGCCGGCCTTTACCGGCCTGGGCGCGCCGTACTGGGACCCGTATGCACGCGGTGCGCTGTTCGGCCTGACCCGTGGGGTCAAGGTCGACCACATCATCCGCGCCGCGCTGGAGTCGATCGCCTACCAGACCCGCGACGTGCTCGATGCCATGCAGCAGGACTGCGGCGAACGTCTGAGCGCCCTGCGCGTGGACGGTGGCGCGGTGGCCAACAACTTCCTGATGCAGTTCCAGGCCGACATCCTCGGCACCTGCGTGGAGCGCCCGCAGATGCGCGAAACCACCGCCCTGGGCGCCGCCTACCTGGCGGGCCTGGCGTGCGGGTTCTGGAGCGGGCTGGACGAACTGCGCGGCAAGGCCGTCATCGAGCGCGAGTTCACCCCGCAACTGGATGAGGTGCAGAAAGAGAAGCTGTATGCCGGCTGGCTCAAGGCTGTGGACCGTACCCGTGACTGGGAGCCGCACGAGGAATAAGCCCTCACTGGCCCCCTTCGCTGGCA